>NZ_CP070619.1:8075645-8730774 GCF_017068395.1 Rhodococcus pseudokoreensis
TGGCACCGGAGGTCGAGCACCTGACCGTGTTCGTCCGGACCCCGCAGTACTCCGTTCCGGTCGGCAAGCGCCCCGTGACCACGGAGCAGATCGATGCGGTCAAGGCCGACTACGACCGGATCTGGACGCAGGTCAAGGGTTCCTCCGTGGCGTTCGGCTTCGAGGAGTCCACCGTGCCGGCGATGAGTGTCTCCGAGGAGGAGCGCGGCCGCGTCTTCGAGCAGGCCTGGCAGCACGGCGGCGGTTTCCGCTTCATGTTCGCCACGTTCGGTGACATCGCCACGGACGAGGAGGCCAACGAGGCCGCGGCGGCGTTCATCCGTTCCAAGATCGCCGAGGTCATCGAGGACCCTGAGACGGCTCGGAAGCTGACGCCGACGGGGTTGTTCGCCCGGCGCCCGCTGTGCGACGACGGCTACCACCAGGTCTTCAACCGGCCGAACGTGGAGGCCGTCGCCATCAAGGAGAACCCCATCCGCGAGGTCACCGCCAAGGGTGTGGTGACCGAGGACGGCGTCCTGCACGAGCTGGACGTGCTCGTCTTCGCCACCGGGTTCGACGCCGTGGACGGCAACTACCGTCGCATGGAGATCCGTGGTCGGGGCGGTCTGAACATCAACGACCACTGGGACGGGCAGCCGACCAGTTACCTGGGCATCGCCACTGCGAACTTCCCCAACTGGTTCATGGTGCTGGGTCCCAACGGTCCGTTCACGAACCTGCCGCCGAGCATCGAAACCCAGGTCGAGTGGATCAGCGACACGATCGACTTCGCCGAGCGCAACGGGCTGCGTGCGATCGAGCCCACGCCGGAGGCCGAGGCCGAATGGACCGAGACGTGCACCGAGATCGCCGACATGACGGTGTTCACCAAGGTCGACTCGTGGATCTTCGGCGCGAACATTCCAGGTAAGAAGCCCAGCGTCCTCTTCTACCTGGGCGGCCTGGGCAACTACCGTGCCGTCCTCGCCGATGTCACCGCCAACGGATACCGCGGATTCGAGTCGGCCGACACGATCGCGGCCTGACACCTTTCACCACCACACAGGAGAACCACCCATGGGCGTGTACACCACTATCGACCCGGTCACCGGGGAAGAGACCGCACAGTACCCGGAGATTTCTGATGCGGAACTGGACGTTCTCATCGGACGCAGCACGGCGGCCTACCGCTCGTGGCGCACCACCTCGCTCGAGCAGCGCCGCGTCGTTCTCACACGGGCCGCCGAGATCCACCGCGAGCAGGCCGACGAGCTGGCCAAGCTCCTCACCTTGGAAATGGGCAAGCCCATCGCTCAGGCCAAGGGCGAGGTGGCGCTGGTCGCGTCGATCTACCAGTATTACGCCGACCATGTGGAGGAGTTCACGGCGGACGAGCCCCTCGACATCACAGGGTCCGGCACGGCCGTCGTCCGCACCGAGCCGATCGGCCCGCTCGTCGGGGTCATGCCATGGAATTACCCGTACTACCAGGTGGCACGATTCGCCGCCCCGAACGTCGCCCTGGGCAACACGATCATCCTCAAGCACGCCCGGAACTGCCCACAGTCCGCGCTCGCCATCGAGCGGGTCCTTGCCGAGGCCGGGTTGCCCGCGGGTGTGTACCTCAACGCCTTCATCTCCTCCGCGCAGGTCGCGAATACCGTTGCGGATCCGCGCGTGCAGGGTGTTTCGCTGACTGGATCGGAAAAGGCCGGGTCCGCTGTCGGCGAGATCGCCGGCAGGCACATGAAGAAGTGCGTGCTCGAACTCGGGGGCTCCGACCCGTTCATCGTGCTCGACGACGCCGATGTCGACGCCGCGGCGGCCGCTGCCGTAGTCGGCCGGCTCGGTAACGGCGGGCAGACCTGTACCGCGTCGAAGCGGTTCCTCGTCGATGAGCGGGTGTACGACGAGTTCGTTCGGAAATTCATCGACGGGATGGCCGGCTGGCAGCCCGGCGACCCGACCCACCCCGACACGAAGCTCGGACCGCTGGCATCGAACTCGGGAGTCGAAGAACTCGACGACATTGTGCAGGAGGCAATCTCCCGCGGAGCCGAGGTGCTGTTGGGCGGTAGCCGAGCGGACGGGACCGGCGCCTACTACCCGCCCACCGTCCTGGCAGGAGTCACGCGCGAGATGCGGGCGTTCAGTGAGGAACTGTTCGGCCCGGCGGCGGTCGTTTACCGCGTGGGCTCTGTGGACGAGGCGATCGACCTGGCCAACGACTCCCCGTTCGGCCTTGCAGCGAGCGTGTTCACATCCGACCCGGAAAAGGGTGACCGCGTGGCCGCCGAACTCGAAACCGGCATGGTGTGGATCAACAGCACCAGCAAGAGTTCGCCGGATCTGCCGTTCGGCGGTGTCAAGGGGTCCGGCATCGGACGCGAGCTGGCCAGGTTCGGTTTCAACGAGTTCGCCAACAAGAAGCTGGTGCGCAAACCTCGAGGATGACAATCATCCCTGGTTTCCCGGGCGGCGCGCCAAGCCGGGGGGAAGCGGTCCGGTCACTCCGGACTGCTTCCCCCCGGCGTCGTGAAAGAGGGAAGCAGAGTGGAGACGAGCCGCTTACCGAATCCGCTGTCCATGGGCGCGCCACTGAGGAAGAACCGGTAATAGATGGGGCCGAGCAACAGATCGGTGACCATCTCGGGGTCGAGGTCTGGCCTCAGCTCGCCTCTGGAGACTCCACGTTCGACCAGGGCACTCACATCCGCCACCCGGTTGCTCACCACCTGTTCCCGATAGACACGGGCGAGCTCAGGATCGGCAGCCACCTCCGAAACCAGGCCCTTCATGACCAGGCCCATGAGGGTGGTGGTCATGAGTTCGACGGTCCGATCGACGAGCGTTATCAGTTCGGCGCCCGTATCCGCGACATACGGCTGGGTGCTCACCTCGTCCACCATGTCCAGCAGGACCGCCAGAGCCAGATCGTTCTTGGACCGGTGCCGGCGGTAGATCGTGGTCTTCGCCACCCCCGATCGGGCGGCCACGCCTTCGACTGTCAGTTTGTCGAATCCGTTCTCCGCCAGTAATTCCCGTGTGGCATCGAGAACTATCCGTTGCGTCCGGGCCCGTCGCTTGTCGTACCCGGATCCCTCACTCGGGGGTGTTCCGCCGTCGCCCGCTCTCGAGATGTTCATGTCGACTGCCCTTTCGCTCGCCGGTCGAGAAATGCTACCATTGCTACGCAACGTAGCGTTTCTTTGGCTACGGCCCATCGCCCTCCGGCAAGTTGAAAAGGAACATCCCACATGACCACAGATCGCTACCAGCGCGGCCTCGACCGCATGACGGAACTCGTCTCCGCCGAGCACACCAACACCTTCGACCACGTCAAGCTCGTAGAGTCCTACAAGAGTCTGGACGCCGACCTGCCCGACTACATCGTCTCCTTCGCCTTCGGAGACATCTACTCCCGGAAGGGCCTGACCCAGCAGGAGCAGACCCTTGTGACCATCTCCACGCTGGTCGCCCTGGGCACCGAACCCCAGCTGAAGTTGCACATCAACACCGGCTTCAACGTCGGCCTGACCAAAGAGCAGATCGTCGGTGCCCTGATCCACTGCATCCCGTACATCGGGTTCCCGCGTGTGCTCAACAGTCTGACTCTCGTCAAGCAGGTCATGGCAGAGCGCGGTCTCGTACCGGAGTCTTCCACGGACTGAGGCGATTCCGTCTCACCATGGCGCCCTCGTGGCGCCCGCCGATCCCGCCGGCAGCTCGACGACTCACCATGCCTGGTCCGGCACATTCGTTTTCATACCCTTCGCACTCACACTCGAGGAACGCTCATGCACTTGATAATTGGACTCGGACCCATCGGTGGAAATATCGGTGCACATCTCGCCCAGCTGGGACAGAAGGTGTACGGCTACGACTTCAACGCAGAGCGCGTCCGCGAATGGGCGGAGGAGACCCGGTCGTCGGCCGGCAGCGACCTGGCGGCTCTCGAGTGGCCGTCCGTGGACAGCGTCCACGTTGCGGTGCGGATGGCGGATCAGGTCTCGTCGGTATTCGAGGCCCTCCGGGCGCACACGACGCGGCCGCTGACCGTCTTCGTCCACACCACCCTGGCGCCGAACGACGCTCGGAGAATCTTGTCCTCTGCCCCCGACAACTGGCGCGTCTTCGAGGCTCCCGTGTCGGGTGGCCCCCAGGGTGCACGTCAAGGCTCGATGACCATCTTCCTGGCCGGGCCCGACGCAACCCCGGCGGAGGACCGGCTGCTGGCAGACATCTCGGGCCGCGTATTCCGTTCGGAGTCCTACGGACAACCGGCACTGGTGAAACTTCTCAACAACGCTCTGGCCACCTACAATTTGGCCGCCACCGCACGAATGCTCAATCTCGCAGCGCAGCAAGGGGTACCAGCCAAGGGTCTGTTCGAAGTGATCGGGGTGTCAACCGGCCAGAGCTGGATGAGTGACAACCTCGTCGATGTCCAGTACGACCTGCTGCTCAAGGATGTCGGACTGTTGATCGGCGAAATCGGTTCACTCCCCGCCGCAGATGTCACCGGCGAGGTCGAACAGGACATCCTCCAAGCGCGTGCGTTGCTGAGTGCCGATCCGTCCACGCGTGAACCTGTCAGTCAAGGGTGAGTAGAAGTCCTCCTCGATGCGGTAAGCATCCATTGGTGCGGGCGGAGGCGAGCGCAGGGCGAAAACGTCGGCAGGCCCGACGAACAGGAAAAGATCGACGTCCTGAAGTCCCGCAATGCCGAACTGGAGCGGGAGATCGCGCAACTGCGCGGCGGCGGTGACGGTCAGCGGGGTTGAGCGACGGCGACGCCGCCGGGCGGGGGAGAGTTGCGGATCGCGGCGTCCCGCAACACCCGCAGCAGCGGCGTCACCCGGTTGCGGCGGTACACGAACCTCACGACCGCGGGCGGCGCACCGATCAGCGGGATGAAACGGACATTGCGGTGGTTCACTCGCCTTTGGGCGACTTCCGGAACCGTGCCCACACCGCGGTCCGCGGCGATCAGTTCGAG
This sequence comes from Rhodococcus pseudokoreensis, assembly GCF_017068395.1. NCBI lineage: Bacteria > Bacillati > Actinomycetota > Actinomycetes > Mycobacteriales > Nocardiaceae > Rhodococcus > Rhodococcus pseudokoreensis. Next base: position 8,080,627 of record NZ_CP070619.1, read on the forward strand.
CCACTCGTCGAAGTTCGAGCACGTCACCACCGGGCCGTCGTGGTTCGGCCACAGATCCTCGGACGTGGTGCCGCTGAGGGTGTTGATGACGAGAGGAAGCGTTCCGAACTCGGCCCAGTCGATGGACTCACGGCTCGCGAGAGACGAGGCAGCCGAGACCGCCGCGATCCGCTGCTCCTCGAACAGCGGATGCTGCACGAACTCGTCGCCCGGGACGTCCCGCCGAACGACTGCGGCGTCCACGGTGGCGTTGTTCAGTGCGGCGATGGGGTCGTCGCAGCGACGCGGAACCACGGTGGCGCGGGAGTTCTTCTCGACGTCGTCGATCACCTGCTGCGCCCACGGGTCGGGGAGGAGCCAGCTGAAGCCGAGGGCGAGGGTTCGGGTGGTGTACAGCGCCACCGCGGAATCGAGGTCGCCGAGAATGACGCGAACCTTCTCGACGAAACCGGCGCCGTCCTCGGTGAGGGCGAGCGCACGCGAGGTCCGGTCGAACAATCGCACGCCGAGCGAGGCCTCGAGTTGCTGCACCGTCCGGGTGAGCGCCGGCTGGGTGATGTGGAGCGCGGTCGCCGCGGCAGTGAACGAACCCGCCTCGGCGACCGCCACGGCCGCCCTCAGATGCCGCAGTTCGATGGTCATAACTGCCAAGCATAGATCCAGCCGAAACGGCATTTCCGCATCCCCGATGCAGCGGTGCACGATGGTGGACGGAAGCGTGAGAAGGGCGTGAGCAGCGTCCGTCACGCCACCCATCGACCGAAAGGATCCTGGTGTTCGATTTCGAGGAAGACCTCCGAATTCCCATCGTCGGTGCGCCCATGGCGGGAGGGCCGAGCACACCCGAACTCGTTGCGGCGGTCTCGTCCACCGGTGGCCTCGGTTTCCTTGCGGCCGGGTACAAGAGCGTCGACGCGGTTCGCCGTGAGGTCGACGCGGTCCGCGCTCTGACGGATGCACCGTTCGGACTCAATCTCTTCGTCCCGGGCCGCCCCCTGGCCGACCGCGCGGCCGTAGAGGCCTACCGGGATCGGTTGCAGCCGCTCGCCGAACGCCGGAACGTGGTGCTGCCCGAGGTCGTCGACCGCGACGACGACGCCTTCGATGCCAAGGTCGACCTCGCAGTCGAGCTTGCCGTTCCCGTCGTGTCGTTCACGTTCGGCCTTCCGCCGCGAGGCGTCGTCGATCGGCTGCACGCGGTAGGCACTGCCGTCGTGGCGACGGTGTCGGATGTCGACGAGGCCGTGTCCGCCGCCGAGCGGGGCGTCGATGCGATCTGTCTGCAAGGAGTCGACGCAGGTGGGCATCGGGCGACGCTCGACCCGGACGCGGAGCCGGACCCACGTTCGACCCGGGAGTTGGTCGAGGCTGCCCGCGTTGCGGTCGACCGTCCCCTCGTCGCGGCGGGAGGGATCGCGACGGGCGAAGACGTCGCTGCGGCGCTCGCGGCCGGCGCCACCGCAGTCCAGATCGGTACCGCTCTCCTGCGCGCCGACGAGGCGGGCACCAAGCCCGCGCACCGCGCCGCGCTACACGACGACCGGTTCACCGACACCGTCGTCACCCGCGCGTTCTCGGGCCGTCCCGCCCGCGGCCTGGTCAACGATTTCATCACCGACTTCGACGCGTACGCGGTGACGGCATATCCGCAGGTGCACCTGTTGACGAGCGGGCTGCGGGCCGCGGCGGGCGCCGCGGACGACCCGCAGGGCCTCGCACTGTGGGCCGGCGTCGGGTATCGCATGGCCCGGTCGGCCCCCGCCGAAGAGATCATCCGGGACCTGTGGAGAGAAGCGCGGCAAGTCTGATGCCGCCCGGCGTCGCTGAGATCCGTCGCTCGGTAGGTTCGGCGGCGAACGTCCCTGGAAGAGAAGGCATGAACGCTTTAGGTAGCACCGAGGAGCGAATCTCGTTCCGAACCCCGACCTCGCCGTGGATCACGGTGGGCCAGGTGGGGGCTGCACTGGCGGCCGGCATGGGAATCGGACGGTTCGTCTACACCCCTGTTCTCCCGCTGATGGAGGCCCAGGCCGGTTTGACCCCCTCAGCGGGCGCCGCTCTGGCGACGGCCAACTATTTCGGCTATCTCGTCGGGGCGCTCGCCGGAATCGCCCTACCCGGCGTGATGCGCTCGGCGGCAACCCTGCGTGTCTCACTGCTTGTCCTGACCCTCACGCTGGCGTTGATGCCGGTCGCATCGAACGAAAATGTTTGGGGTGTATTACGATTCGCTGCAGGTGTCGCCAGTGCGCTGGTGTTCGTAGTCGCTGTCGGCGCCATGCACTCCCACCTGAGCGGTCGGGCAGCGCACCTGTCGGGGTGGGCGTTCGGCGGAATCGGAGCGGGTATCGCCCTGTCGGGTCTCGTCGTCCTCATCCTGCGGTCGATGAGCACGTGGGAGTCGGTGTGGTGGGCAGCCGCGGTGCTGACCGCGATCTGCACCCTCGCGGCGTGGACTCTCACACCGCAACACCCGGCATCCGCGGCGGCCGGCGAGCGTCGAAAGTCACCCGCGCAGGGGATCCGCCCGTTCGGTGCACTCTTCTTCAGCTATTCCCTCGAGGGCGTCGGTTACATCATCGCCGGCACCTTCCTCGTCGCGGCGATCGACCGGACCGCGGGTGGCCTCGCGGGCAGCGGCGCCTGGGTGCTCGTCGGGTTGGCGGCGCTGCCGTCCGGTCCGCTGTGGGCGTCGCTCGGTCGACGATGGTCCCGTCCGGTCCTGCTGGTGATCGCCCTCACCGTTCAGGCTGCCGGTATCGCGCTGCCCGCGGTGGCAGGCGGCATCGGGCCCGCACTGATCTCCGCCTTCCTGTTCGGGGGAACGTTCCTCGGCATCAGTCAGATGTCGCTCGCGATCGGCGCCCACCTCCAGTTCTCACGCGCGGTCGCGATTTTGACGAGCGGATACAGCCTCGGTCAGATCGCGGGCCCGCTCGTCGTGACACCACTGCTGTCCGACGGCTACCACCTCGCCCTGCTCGTCGCCGCGGGTATCGTCCTCGCCGCAGCGCTCGCGGCCGCCGGACTGAGCGTCCGGTCGCCTCAGCACGCCAAGGTCGAACACGCCACGGTCGAATAGGTGCGGGCCTTCGGAAACCAGGTATGCGTACGCGTACTTCGGCCGATGTGAGCAGGGCGAGCACCCGCCATGCTGGCTTTCACGCCGCCACCGCCGCGGCATGGGCACCAGCACACGGAGATCGTCATGGTCAGTGAACACAGAGGCCGAAGTTATCGACTGCTTCACACGATTCGCGCGAGCGTAGGCGGCGCGGCCTTTCTCGCCGGCCTCGTCATGGGCGCCATGGCGCTGGTCATTCTCGCTTTCCCGGCGCCCGGCGTGCAGGCCGCGACGGTCACGTTTCAGTGCCAGTGCAGTTGATCACGAACCGGGGCCGACGACGGATCCGTCGATCAGAGTGAGTCGCACGAGCGCGGTGGAAGGGTCGGTGAGGACCTCGGTGAGGGGCGTGTGCATCACCACGAGGTCGGCGGGTGTGCCGGGTCGGATGCTGCGGGGTCGGCCTCCTGGATCGGTTGCCGGCGGGAGGTAGGCGTCGAGTGCCTCTGCCGCGCTGAGGCGTTCGTCGCGGCCGACGACCTCGCCGGTGGGTGCCTTGCGTTCGACGGCGGCCGCGATGACCTGCCACGGGTCGAGTGGCCCGTAGGGTGCGTCGCTGGACAGCGCGACGGGGATGCCCGCATCGATCAGGGACCGGCAGCGGTAGAGGTCCGGTAGATCGACCGTGTCGACGTGCCGCAGGTAGTCGTCGCCCCGGTGGGCGAGGAACCCGGGCTGGGTGACGACGCGCAGGCCGAGTCGGTGAATCTCATCGAGGGTCTCGGAAGGTATGAGGGCGCCGTGTTCGATGCGGTCGCCCCGGATCGTGCCGATATCGTCGAACACGGCCATCAGGATCAGCAGGGCCTCGCGGCTGACGCAGTGCACGGCGACGGCGCGGCCGGTGTTGTGCACCCGTTGGATCAGGTCGGCCAGCTCCGTCAGGTCCGGTAGCCCGGAATCGGCCAGCACGATCTTGTGCGGCCCGACAGTCAGGCGTCCCGTCGACTCGGACTCTCCGGCGAGCGGCGCACCGAGCAGGTGCACCCGCTGCGGAAGCTCGCCGGAACGGGCCGCCGAGACGATCGCATGCAGCGAGTCCGGATGCAGGTCCGGGGTGGCATCGGTGACCGACGTGATTCCCAGGCGGGCCAGCGATCGGCCGATGGGCGCCAATGCCGGTGGGCGCGAGGCGGGGAGACGTTCGCGAAGCCAGTTATCGGCCCGCCACACCCGGCCGGTCGGAGCGCCGCTCGCGTCCCGTTCGACCCCGCGGTGATGGGCTTCGGCAAGCCCCGCGGCGGCGACTGCTGCTCCGTTGAGCACCCACATCGCACCGCTGCGATGCTGAATGCGGACCGGCCGTTGCGGGTGCAATCGGTCCAGAGCTGTGTAGTCGAGTTCGCCTGCCACGGTTTCGATATAGCCGACTCCGCGCACCCAGCCGTGGCCGTCGGCGACGGCGTGAGCAAGGGCATCGGCGAGTCCGGCCGCGTCCCGAACATCCGGCGGTCCGCAGCGGACCGAGACTGCGTCCGCCGCCATCGCATGCAGATGCAGGTGGTGATCGGTGAGACCGGGCAACACCGCCCCGCCGTTGGCGTCGATTACGTCGGCACCCTCGGCGGTCAAGTCCGGGCCGACCGCCGTGACAGAGCCGCCCGACACCCGCACGTCCGTCCCCGGGGCGCCGTGGACTTCCGCATTCCGGATCAGGATGCCGGTCATGGGTATCGGATTCCCAACCCGCGCAGGATGTCCGTGGTGTTCTCGCCGAACTCGGCGACCGGGCCGCGCGCGGTCCGGCGCTCCGGTACCGCCACCGCGTCGGGAACCGATCCGCCTTCCGCGGTCAGCGTGGACGCGACGACTGCGGACATCGAGATGTCCCACAGCTTCCCGGATCCGTCGGCCGGGGCCGACAGGGCCAGCGCGGCGGCGGTGAGCCCCGTCAGAGGGTCGGCGATCGCGTCCCCGACGAACAACGGGGAATCGTCGGTGTCCCGCGCGACCAGACCGGCGGCGGCCGCGATGTCGTCACCGAAGCCGATGCGCCCCGACGCCCGCCCGTCCGCGGTGATCGAGATCCACGTGGTGCCGTCCGCGACGGTCGCGTCGGCGGAAAGCCCGAACCGTTCGAGCGCGCGGGGCCGCGACGCCTCGATGACGATGTCCGCCCGGTCGACGAGTTCGGCCAGCGCCCGTCGGCCGTCCTCGGCGCCCGGATCGAGTACGACGGAGTAGTGGCCGCCGTGCAGCAGGGCGTAGAAGTCCGCATTTCCGCGTCGGGCGCCGTCGGGACGGGACGGTGTCTCGACCTTCACCACTCGCGCGCCGGCCAGTCCGAGGAGGTGCGCGCACAGCGGCCCGGCCCACAGTGCGCTGAAGTCGACGACCAACAGTCCGTCGACGGCGCGGGGAGTCAGGGGCTCGAGCGGGGGCGTCGGAATGGGATCCGCCTGCACGGGTGCGGCGGCGATCCCGAGCAACTCGGCGCGCTCACCGACCTCCGCTCCGGGGTGCGCGCGCAGCCAGTCGCCGACGGCCGGCCACGGATCGGCCTCGTCGATGTTCGCGCTGATCAGGGCCCCGAGAAGGCTGGGGTCGTCGGGTCTGGCGCACGACACGGCGGCCCACCCGTCGGCGGTCGGGAGCAGGCGGCAACTCCCTCCGACCGAGATGCGGCCTCGACGCCGGTGTCCGGTGAATGCGGCACGTTCGGAGAGGAGCCGAGCCCCGTCGACGCGCACCGGGTGTGGTCCGTCCGCCGTGACCTCCGCGATCCACGAGGCCAGCTCGCGCGCCACGGTCGCGGCCCGCCCGGGCGGCATGGCAAAGGGTCCGCCGGGGTGCCCGGTGAGGGCGAGAACCCCGCTCTCGGCCCAATCCCGGGCCGGATCGGAGGGGGCCACCGGGGCGGGGGAGGACACGGCGCCATGCTACCCCGGGCGCGAAGTGTGAAACCCGGCTGCCGACAATCGATGTGGGGCTGGCAATGTAGGGGAATGGGTAGCGACAACCTGACCATCACCCCGCAGGCTCTGGCGGACGGGGCCGCCGACGCTCCGCTGCTGTCCGAGGGTGCCGCCGTCGACGTTCCGATCCTGACAGTGGACCTCGACGGTGACGTCGACGCCGTCACCTGTGCCCGAGCTGGGGAGCGGGCGTGGGCGAGCGACCGGCTGCTGGTCGGATTGCGGCGTGGCCGCGGCGAGCCGTCGCCGGCGCTGTGGGACCTGCTGTCGGCGCTGGATACGACAATCGCGGCGCAGTCGTCACCGGCCGAGCGGTTTTCCGTCGCGGCCCACGATCCGGAGGCCGCAATCGGTGATTTGCACGCGGCGGTGCGGCAGAACGTGCATTCCTCGCTGGTGCTCGGCCAGGTGCTGAAGCTGTCCGAGCATCTGCCGGTACCGGCGGCGATCGACGTCGAATCGCTCGCATACTCCTGTCCGGCGGGGTCAACATCTATCCACAGGAGATCGAGGACGCGTTGACATTGCATCCGTCGGTCCTGGACGTTGCGGTGATCGGACTTCCGGACGACGAGATGGGCCAGCGTGTGCACGCGGTGATCGAGCCTGCCGCCGACGCGGTTCCGGGTCCGGCGCTCGAAGCCGAACTCATTGCCTACGCCCGCGATCACGTCGCGCACTACAAGGCACCACGGTCGATCTCCTTCGAGGAGGTTCCGCGACTTCCGAGCGGAAAGATACTCCGGCGAGAGCTGATGACTCGTCCGAGGATCGTCACGACCGTGGCGCATTGACCGTTGGACACGGGTCGTCGAGATGCTGGACCTCAGCTCGACTCGAGATTTCAACCCGATAGGGCCCACCCGATCGGAGAGCGTGTGGCATTCTCACGAAGTGCGGCGGTGGCGGGGTGAGAGTGGTGTGGCCGGTTCGCCGGCTGCGACCACGTCAGGGGTAACCCCTGGCTCGACAGTGTTCATCGGAGACACCGTCCGACGCGCGACCGCATGCTCCGCGTGCTCCGGCGCGCCGCAGACGACAGATATCGGTCACCTCGCACCGTCGCACGCATGACGGCCCGCCCGGCCCTGCCGCCCGAGGTCGCTCGTCGTCTCGCGGCGGTGGCGATCGACGGAGCCTGGACCAGGGCCGGCCTCGTCCTCCGCTTCGAGGAAACCGGAGTGCCGGACGCCGGCCGGATCGCGATACGGCTCCACGACCTCATGCCCACGCCGCCGATCGACGGCGCCGACAGCGTCTTTCGGCTGCTGTCGGAACTCCCGCTGATCGAGCGAGCAGAGCCGATCGTCGACGACGTATCCGGCAACGACTGGAAGTTCGACGTCCCGCAATGGTCGCGGACGGCGGCCGTTGCCGAGGCGGTCGGCCTCACGCCCGCCGAACTCGACTGGTTCGCCGATCCCGGCGGGTGGCTGCGCACGAAGGCGCCGCCGTTGCAGCACTACCGCTATCGGATCCGGTCGGACAACCGCCTGCTCGAAGCGCCCAAGGAACGCCTTCGGGAGGTGCAGCGCCGGATGCTGCGGACCGTCCTCGACCGCGTTCCGCCTCATGCGGCGGCGCACGGATTCGTCCGAGGTCGCAGCGTCCACACCTTCGCCGCTCCGCATGCGGGGCACGAGGTCGTGGTGCGCATCGACCTTCGCGCCTTCTTTCCGTCGGTTTCGCAGACGCGGGTGCGGGCGGTCTTCGACGCACTCGGCTATCCGACCCGGGTGTCCCGGGTGCTCGCCGGGCTCTGCACGACGTCGACCCCACCCGGTGTCCTCGCGCAGCTTCCGTTCGACGCGGCGAGCCGGCTCCGGGGTGCGCACCTGCCTCAGGGGGCGCCGACGTCGCCGGCGCTCGCGAATCTCGTTGCACACCGGCTCGATCGCAGGTTGACCGGACTCGCCCGCACCCACCGCGTCGCGTATACCCGGTATGCCGACGACCTCGCGTTCTCCGGCTCGGACCTTGCGGTGGATCGACTGATCCACGCCGTCGGCCGGATCGTGGCGGACGAAGGTTTCGCCGTCCACCCCGGCAAGACCCGGGTGATGCGAGCACACCGGCGCCAGCACCTGGCCGGGCTGGTGGTCAACACTCGTCCGCAGGCGGCCCGCGCCGAGTACGACGACGTGAAGGCACTGCTGTTCAATTGCATTCGACACGGACCGGATTCGCAGAATCGTGACGGCAGACCGCACTTTCGCGAGTACGTCTACGGACGCATCGCCTGGGTCGGCGAATCGAACGAGAGCAGGAAACGCTCGCTGCACGCACTGGCCGCCCGCGTCGACTGGGCGCGGTAAGGCCGCCGGAACCGCGGTCAGCCGCGGCCGACGTACGGCATGCGGGAGGCCATGATCGTCATCGTCGGCACGGTGACGTCGAGGGGGAGTTCGACCAGCCGGGTGACCGCGTCCGCGACGTACCGCGGATCGAAGGTGGGTTCGGCTCGCATGGACCCGTCCGCTTGGCGCGCGGAGTGGCTGATGCCGGCGGTCATGGCGGTGTCGGCGTTCCCGATGTCGATCTGGGTGCAGCAGATGTCGTGGTCGCGTCCGTCGAGTGCGATCGACTTGGTCAATCCCGAGACCGCGTGTTTGGTTGCGGTGTAGGCGACGCTGGCGGGTCGGGGTGTGTGCGCGGACAGGGAGCCGTTGTTGATGATGCGTCCGCCGCGGGGTGTCTGCGCCTTCATCATTCGGACTGCTTCGCGCGAGCAGAGAAAGACCCCGGTGAGGTTTGTGGCGACGGTCCGGTCCCAGTCCTCCGGTTCGATCTCGTCGACCGCGCCGGAGGGTCCGAAGGTGCCGGCGTTGTTGACGAGTACGTCGAGGCGGCCGAACCGTTCGGCGACGGCGGCGAAGAGGCCGTGCACCGACTGCGGTGAAGAAACGTCGGCGGGCACCACGAGCGCGTGGTCGTGCCCGTGCGCTGTCTGATCGAGGGCCTCACGTGTCCGTCCGGTCAGCACCACGTGGTGTCCGGCATCGAGTAGTCCGGTCGCGATGGACCGCCCGATTCCCGAGCCGGCACCCGTCACGACGATGACCCGTTCCGTCACGTTCACTCCTCAGTTCGATCGGTAACATATGGTTCGCGAACAACTGATGGTAACGATCGAACTGTCGCCGATCGCCGGTGTTCGACAGCGGCTGTTCGGCCGACTTGTTCGTGGTGCCCGCAGGAATCATGGTGCGCCGAACCCTGGAGTGGGGGAGTGGGGTCGGGTTTCCTGTCCCGGTGACCATCGCAGACATCGCACCTCGTACCGCACTGCAGCAGCGCTACTGGGACCCCGCGCTCACCGAACCCGCCCAGTGGAATCCGGTTCTGGAAGCCCTGCATTCGCACCGGTCGGTTCGCAACTACCTGCCCGATCCGCTGACCGACGAGACCCTCGACGTCCTCGTCTCGGCGGCACAGTCGGCCGCCACGTCGTCGAACCTCCAGGCGTGGAGCGTCGTCGCGGTCCGCGACCCCGACCGGAAGGCTCGCCTTGCCGCGCTCGCCGGCGACCAGGCCCACATCGTCGAGGCCCCGGTCCTGCTGGTCTGGCTCGCCGACTTCGCCCGCGTCCGCCAACTCGCCGGCGACCGCGGCGCGCCGATCGAGGGCGCCGACTACCTCGAGAGCAGCTACCTCGGGTTCATCGACGCCGCCCTGGCGGCGCAGAACGCCGTGACCGCGGCGGAGTCCCTCGGCTTGGGAACGGTGTTCATCGGCGCGATCCGTAACAAGCCCGAGGAGGTCGCCGCGGAACTCGGGCTGCCGCCTCACGTGTTCGCGGTGTTCGGGCTCGTCGTCGGACAACCCCATCCGGACGCCGACGCCCAGATCAAGCCGCGTCTGCCCCGGCAGGCCGTGCTGCACCACGAGACGTACGACCTGCCCGCCCAGCGCGACCACGTCGACGCCTACGAGGGGCGCATCGCCGCCTTCTACGGCACCCAGCAGCTCGAGCATTCGTGGACTGCACGGGTTCTGGACCGACTCGCCTCGGCAGCACGGTTGAACGGGCGCGATCGGCTCGAGGAATCGCTGATCCGACTCGGGTTCCCCCTGCGCTAGGGGCTGTCGACGCTATGAGCCAGCGACTTCGGAAATTCGATCCGCTGTGTCCGACGGGGCCGGCAGGGCCTGGATCGCGAGGCGGAGTGCAGCGCCCGGTTCGGTGCCTGCCGGCCACCATCCGGCCGTCGACCCGTCCGGGCGGGCCAGGAGTGCCCCGCCGTGGTGGATGCCCATTCCGCGGGCGGTGATGGCGTCGAGGTCGTGGACGACGAGCGGCGGCCCGGAAAGCGAGGTCGCGGCGCGCTGCCACGACGCGCTCGGGCGGGTCGTGAACAGCGTCAGCCCGGGCCCGAGCAGGTCGAGGGTGGACACCGTGTGGGCGTGGGAGGGCAGCCAGACGTGCGGGATTCGGCCGCCGAGGTCCGCAGGGAGTTCCTGCGCGGCGAGCCGGGTTCCGCCGCGCGGATCGGCCGAGCGGGCCACGTTGTGCGCGGCCACCGGTCGGCGTTCGGTTTCGTAGGTGTCCAGTAGCTGCGGTCCGGTCCAGCCGCGCAGTACCCAGGCGAGTTTCCACCCGAGGTCGTGGGCGCTCTGGATGGCGGTGTTCATGCCGGTGCCCCCGCGCGGCGTGATCTGGTGCGCCGCGTCGCCGGTCAGGAACACGGCGCCGTCCCGCCAGCGGTCCGCGAGCTGCGCGGCGAACGTGAAGGTCCCGATGCGTTCGATTCGCGGCTCCAAGTCGGCCAGTCCGCTGCCGAGCCGGATGAGGCGGGCGGCCTGATCCTTCGTCGGACTCGACACGAACTGCCGGGCGAGGTCGTGCTCCACGCCGTACACCCACCGGTCACCGCGGCCGGCCGGGACGAAGACCCCCGCGGCTTCGGGGTGGGTGACGGCGTAGATGCAGAAGCGGCGGTCGCCGAGCAGTTCCCACAGCGGGGCGCGGAATTCGGTTCCGATGGCCTGGGACAGCCGGCCCGGCCCACGCATGGCGATCCCGAGGGCATCGCGCACCGTGCTGCGCGCGCCGTCCGCCGCGACGACGTACTGGGCATGGACGGATCGGGTTTCGCGGCTTTCGACGTCGCGCAGTGTCACCTCGACACCGTCGGACCGGTGGTCGATTCCGGCCACCTCGGTGCCCATGACCACCCGCGCGGTGCCGAACGAGCGTAGGTGGTCGAGCAGCACGGGCTCGAGGTGATCCTGCGGAACCGAGGCCGGGGCGGTCGGGCTGAGGACCGCGCTCTGTTCACGCGTCGGGAAACTCGTCAGGTGTGCGTCACCGGCCGCGGTGAGCGTGGGACCGACCCATTGCTTCCATTCGACGTCCACCCCGCCCGCCCGGATCTCCCGCTCCAGGCCCCAGGAACGCAGCAACTCCATCGTGCGGGTACTGACCGAGGCCGCCCGCGGCAGCCCCGAGGGGGCCGGTCGCCGCTCTACCACCACGACCTCGATCCCGTGGCGAGCCAGGGTGATGGCCGTGGTCAGTCCCGCCGGTCCCGCACCGACCACGAGCACGGGCGTGGACGCCGGGGGACTCTGCGGGCGGGGGGTCGTGCCGAGGCTGTTCATGACGTCAGCTCCATCGTCGGAAGGCTGGTTGTACCGGTACCAGGAAGGTGTTCAGCCACTTCCCAATTTCGCCGGACAGTATGTCTTTCGATTACCAGCCTGAACTTCACGAGACGACATGTCAAGTGAAAATGTTAGAGTGACGCCTGTGGCGACCAGGAAGTATGAGCAGCGCCTGCGTGCGGAGGCGGCCGAGGAAACACGACGCAGCATCCTCGACGCGGTCTACGAGCGGCTGCGGGCAGCGCCGGCTACACCGGTGAGCGTCGACAAAGTGGCCCAGACGGCGGGTGTCTCCCGCTCCACCGTCTACCTGGTGTTCGGTTCACGAGCTGGGCTCTTCGACGCACTCACCACCGACTTGTGGTGGAACCGGGCGGGGTTCCAGGGGGTGGTGGACGCGGTGGAGCACTCGGACGCGCGCGAGCACCTACGCGGCGGGATCGACGCGGGAGTCCGGGTGTTCGCAGCCCACCGCGACGTCTTCCGGGCACTGTTCTCGATGGCCCAACTCGACGCGGATGCCGTCGGCGGGGCCATCGCGCGGATCGAGGAGAACAGGGCCGGGGGGATGGTCCACCTCGCCCGGCGGCTGGCCGAGCAGGACGTCCTGCGGCCGGACGTCACCGTCGACGAAGCCGCAGACCTGCTCTGGCTGCTGGCGAGCTTCGACAGCTTCGACCAGCTCTACACGGGGCGCAGCCTCCCCGTCGACGAGGTCGCTCGCATCCTGATCGCCACCGCCGAACGGAGCCTCTGCCGGTGAGCGGTGCGTCACGCCGGGTCGGTGGCCCTGCGGGGTTGGCGGCGCTGGTGGAACCGGGCGCGCTGGAGATCCAGGAGGGTCCCGCCCTCGGCATCTGCCTGCTGTTGTTTACGGGCAATTCCGACCCGAACGGCGGTCGTACGTCGGTGAAGTTCCGCCGCCCGGCCGTCGGCGTTCTCGTCGTCGAGAAAATGGGCGGCCGCGCGATCGCACCGAATCAGCAATTGTTCGTAGGCGAGGCGCGCCGGCGCTCGCTCGTCGAACTGCGTGATCGCGATATCCTCCACGAATTGCAAAGGGATGCGCAGTAATTGGTAATTCATTCGCAAAAGTGTCATCGGCACGCCGCGCAATGTTGTCACGATCGGGGATGCTAGCCCTCGTGGCCGACGTGTGTGCAGCGTTTCGCGTTCGCCGGGCGGTCGGTGGGTATCAATCACGGTAGGTGGGTATGGGCGGTCCGGCCACCGGGCCGAGTGGGGCCGCAGGCCAGTGGTTGTACAGACGCATCCAGGTGCCGTCGGCGCGCACTCGTTCGAGAGTGCCGTTGACCGCCCGCACGACGTCGTCGTGGTCCTTGTTCACACCGATGCCGTACTGATCCAACTGCAATCGTCGAGGTCCCGGACGGCGACGATCGTCGCGGTCGGCACCAGCCGCTGCACGGCAGGCGAGTGCCTCGGGGCGGGTCTCGGCGTCGCCTGCGTGTGCTTAGCTACCGGTCATGCGGCACCTGCGACTGCTCGTGCTGGCCAGTGAAGCGCACCGCGTGAACACCAAACTGGTCGCGACGACCCTTCGGGATCGAAACCATCACCCGGGCAAAGCGGACCTTCGTCGTCGAATCGCCAGAACAACAGATCGGCGGGTCTCGCCGATCGGGCACCCAAACCCCTGCGGACCATTCTCGACGCCGACCTGGTCCGGCATGATCTGCTGTGGGCCGGCGGTGGAGACCCCACACCATGTTCTGCGCGACCTACGCCGAACTGCTGGAACTCACTTCCGCCACAACGGCACCCGTCAATATCTGCTGAACTGGATCGCCCGACGCACACATCGGGAGTACGGCCAGCGATGCGGGTCACGCGGTCCGCACGCGGGCCTGACAGAATCACCACGTGTCCTGGAATCAGCCAACAATTACCGGATGGACGGCCCGGATCAACGACGACCTGTCCTCGGTCACGCTGATCGATCCGTCGCATATCACTCGCGCCGCACTGCGCCCCGGCCCCGGTGACGAATTCACCGCCCACTTCTCCCGCCTCGCGCGAGAATCCCTGGCCGAGCGCATTGGCCGCTACGGTGCCGCGCTACGCAAAGGCGTACCGGCATCCCTGGAACTGGCCGACGGAACCACCGGGGCCGTCACCGACCAGATGCCCGGAAAGATGCGCCGCAAATATAAACGAGCCGAGATCACTCTCCCCGGCCGCGCATACACACTTCGGCACACGTCCGGCCGCAAGGCGACCGCTGAGCGCGACGGAGCACCGCTCGCAGAGCTCGTACGTGGACGCGGACTCCGCTCCATCAGCGTCACGCGCACCACCCACGCGCACACCGACCACCTCGACGAGCTGATCCTGACCCTCTTCGAGAAGGTGATTGTCCCCGGCCGCAGCGGCGCCATCGACGAATTCGTATCAAGTCTCAGCGGAGTGTGAGTACCCGCAGCGTGGTTGGGCGACGTTCAGTTCGACTTATGGGGCCCTGCGGAGGGCGTTGGGGACTGTCTGAATAACGGTTGATCTGATCTTGGTTCGACACGCCGAGCTGCTGCTTGGCGGGAAGGATCGATGATGACCGAAACACTGGATCCCATGGCAGCGACCGAAGTGGATCAGAAGCAGTTGGCCGAGCAACTCCTGGCCCAGGCCAAGGAGCAGGGGGTGGATTTGATGGGCCCGGACGGGCTATTGAATCAGCTCACCAAGAACGTCCTCGAAACCGCGCTGGACGCGGAGATGACCGAGCACCTTGGCTACGAGAAACACGACGCCGCCGGCCGCGGGAGCGGGAACTCACGCAACGGCACCCGGACGAAGACGGTGCTGACCGAGATCGGACCTGTGGAAATCGATGTCCCGAGGGATACTGATTCCTCGTTCGCGCCGCAGATCGTCAAGAAGCGTCAACGTCGGCTGACCGGTATCGATGAGATCGTATTATCCTTGACAGCAAAGGGTTTAACTACCGGTGAGGTCTCTGCCCACTTCCAGGATATTTACGGAGCGACGGTGTCGAAGGACACCATCTCGCGCATCACCGACAAGGTCGTCGGCGAGATGACCGACTGGCAGAACCGTCCGTTGGACCGGGTGTACCCCGTGATCTTCATCGATGCGATTCACGTGAAAGTGCGGGATGGGCAGGTCACGAACCGGCCGATGTACGTCGCGATCGGGGTCACCGTCAACGGCGAACGCGACATTCTGGGTGTGTGGGCCGGCGACGGTGGTGAGGGTGCGAAGTTCTGGCTCTCAGTGCTCACGGAGATCAAGAACCGCGGTGTCGCCGACGTCTGCATCGTGGTGTGTGACGGGTTGAAGGGATTGCCCGATGCCATCAACACGGTGTGGGAACTCGCAGTGGTGCAGACCTGCATTATTCATCTGATACGCAACACCTTTCGGTTCGCTGCCCGGCAGTACTGGGATGAGATGGCGCGTGATCTCAGACCGGTCTACACGGCACCGTCCGAGTCGGCGGCCAAGGAACGATTCGATGAATTCGCCGGGAAGTGGGGCGCGCGGTATCCGGCGATCGTACGGATGTGGGGAAACGCGTGGACAGAGTTCGTGCCGTTCCTGGACTATGACGTCGAGATCAGACGAGTCATCTGCTCGACAAACGCAATCGAGTCCGTCAACGCCCGTTACAGGCGCGCGATAAGGGCCCGTGGACACTTCCCGACCGAGCAAGCAGCCCTGAAATGTCTGTATCTCGCCACACGGGCTCTGGACCCCACCGGGAAGGGTAAGGCACGATGGGTGATGAGGTGGAAGCCAGCGCTCAACGCGTTCGCAATCACCTTCGAAGGCCGCATCACCCCGAACGGTGACTAACCGACGCCGAGGTCGGATCCACCGTTAATCGGACACTCCCGGGCGTTGAGCGAACAGAGTCGCGCTGGCGGCTGGAGTGTGTATTTCGTAATCAATTGCTGAGGGTACGGACGCCCATCTGCATCGGTTATGGTTTCCGTGCAGTTCCAGACGTCACGACTCGGTGCAGATGTGATCCGGCGCACGCTGTGCTCGGAACCCTCATCGCCGAGTGCGTCAAACCTGACGCACTTGATACTGCAGCGGTCGAAGCATTTTCGGGGGTGGTGGGGAATCGATGTTCGGGGGCGAGTCGCGCGTTGGAGCCCGGATCATCGTGTTGGCCTGCCCAGATAAGCAATAACTGGAGATGTCGAAAAGCGATCTCAGGTGACCTTTCTGACTACCGAGAGAAGTTTGCCGTTACTGTGTGCGTTCGACGATTGCCCGGCGAAGAAGGAGAAACAAAATGGCCCAAACACCGAAGGGTTCGAAAGGTTCGGCGAAGACGACCAGGGAGATTCGCGAGTGGGCGATCGGTGCGGGTCATGATGTGTCGTCCCGTGGTCGGATTTCGGCGGAGATCGTGGAAGCCTTCGAGGGCGCTCAGGCCAAGAAGCGTCAGCCTGAGAAGGTTCAGGCAACAAGGGTTTCGGCGAAGAAGGTCTCCGTCGGCAAGCCGGCTGTGAAAAAGGTAGCCGCGGAGAAGTCTGTCGCGACGAAGGCTCCGGCGAAACGACTGGCTGTGAGGAAGGCTCCGGCGGCGAGGACAACCAAGGAGATTCGCGAGTGGGCGATCGGTGCGGGTCATGATGTGTCCTCGCGCGGTCGGATTTCGGCGGAGATCGTGGAAGCCTTCGAGGGCGCTCAGGCCAAGAAGCGTCAGCCCAAGAAGGGTCAGGCAACAAGGGGTCCGGCGAAGAAGGTCGCTGCGGGAAAGCGGACTGCTGAGAAGGTAGCCGCGCGGAAGTCGGTTGTGAAGACGTCGGCCGTGAAGAAGGTGGCCACGGAGAAGCCAGCCGCGACGAAGGCTCCGGCGGCGGCGACGACCAATGAGATTCGGGAGTGGGCGATCGGTGCGGGTCTCGGCGTGTCGTCCCGTGGCCGGATTTCGGCAGAGATCGTAAAAGCGTTCGACGACGCTCAGAAAAAGAAGGTTCAGGCAAAGACGGCTCGGGCGAAGAAGGTCGCTGCGGGGAAGCCGGCTGTGAAGAAGGCAGCCGCGGAGAAGGCGACCCCGGAGAAGACGGCCCCGGAGAAACCTGCCGCGAGGAAGCCTGCCGCGAGGAAGGCTCCGTCGAACAGAGCGGCGGTGAGGAAGGCTCCGGCGAAGAGGACGACCAAGGACATTCGGGAGTGGGCGCTCGGCGAGGGCCTCGATGTGTCCTCCCGTGGCCGGATTTCGGCGGAGATCGTCGACGCCTTTCATGTCGCGCAGGCCAAGGAGCCTGCCGCGTAGGCAGCATCACGGTCGTGATGAATCTCGCGGCCATGGTGCTGGGAAAAGGTCAGGTGTCGTCGGGATACCTCGTACGGTTGGCCGGCACAGCTAGCGAAGGGCAACCGCCTACGGCATGGCGCCGGAGATGGTGCTATGCCGAGTTCACTTGCCAGTGCCGGTAGACGTCGATGGCGTCATCGCGTGGTTCGTATCGCATGGGAAGGCGGCGTTCGTCCCAGGGTTTGGAGAACTCGTCGTAGAAGGTGGCGAGTTCGAAGTACTTGCGGTCGTCGACGTAGTAGCCCTCGTAGTCTGCGCGTGTGGTGAGGAAGACGACTTCGTCTGGTGAGCAGTAGTACAGCGAACCCAGGCACATAGGGCAGGGGTGGGCGAGGACGTAGATGGTGGCGCCGGTCAGGTGCTCGGTGCCCAGGTTGGTGCAGGCTTCGCGGATCGCGAGAATCTCCGCGTGGGCGGTGGGGTCACCGGTCTGGGCGACCTTGTTGGGGCTCTCGGCGACGATCTCGCCGTCCTTGACGATGACGGTTGCGAATGGTCGGCCACCCGTTGTGACGTTCTGGCGGGCGAGATCGATGGTGCGTTGGACGAAGTCCATGAGGTGTCCTCCTTCGATGAGTGGTCTGCGTGGGGGTGGGCCGGAAGATGCTTCCGGCCCACCCTGTCGATGCCTGGCCTGTGCAGGCTCGATGTCGGATCAGAACGGCTTCGTCGGTAAGTGCTTGCCGTCCAGTGTGATCACGGCGCGCTCGCCTCCCTCGGGGTCCGCAACCTTTTTCACGTCGAGCTTGAAGTTGATTGCGGAGATGATGCCGTCGCCGAACTGCTCGTGGACGAGCGCCTTGAGGGTGGTGCCGTAGACCTGGAGCATCTCGTAGAAGCGGTAGATGGTCGGGTCGGTCGGGATATTGCCAGGGACCGATCCTCGGGTCGGGACGGACTGGAGCAGCAGGGCTGCGTCCTCATCGAGGCCGAGCAGCTCAGCGACGGCCTTTGCCGACTGCTCCGGCAGAGGGTGCTGGCCGAGGACTGCGGCGGTGGTGAAGGCAACCGACAGGTCGGACGCGTCGGCGATCTGCTGCCAGGAAAGGCCCTTGCGGGTCTTGGCGTCGACAGCTGTGTTGGCGATGGCCTGACGGGCGGTCGGGTCGAACTGGGCCTGCATCATCATTGGTGCTTCTTTCCCTTCTCGGGTGGACCACGTCGCGAGGATCGCGAGGTGGAAGTTGTGTGTAGGGGAGTCAGGAAACGAGACCGGAGCCTGCGGTGGGCAGTACTTCGACTGCTCCGGTGGCGATGTCGAAGACCCAGCCGTGGAGGGTGAGCTTCTGCCCGGCCAAGGCGCGAGCAACCGAAGGGTGGGTGGACAGGTTCGCCAGCTGCGCGAGCACGTTCTGGCGCACCAGAGCGTCGACGTCACCGGTGACGGCGGTGCGGGCCCGGGAAGCGTCCGCGTGCCGCAGCCATGCGGCAACCGCGGGGGCACCACTGAGGTCGTGTCCCTGAGCCAGCGCGGTCATCGCGCCGCAGGCTGAGTGGCCGCAGACGACGATGTCCTTCACAGCCAACGCCGCCACGGCATACTCGATACTCGCGGCCACGCCGTCGGTTTCGGGCGTGTGGGCGGGCACCAGGTTGCCGGCAGTGCGGATGACGAACAGGTCACCCGGCTCAGTGCCGGTGATCAACTCCGGCACGACGCGGGCGTCGGAACAGCTGATGAACAGGGTATGCGGCGTGTGATGTGAGGCCAGGTGGGCGAACAATTCCGCCTTCTCCGGGAATACGGCTTCCCGGAAATGGGCGACACCTACGGCGAGGTCTTGCATGGGTCACTTCCTTCAGTGGTGATCAGCCCCTTGTCGGCTGTGACTATCACCCTGCACGAACTGCATCTATAGAGTCCAAGACTTGATATCCATCGATGCAATTGTTGGCAGCTATAGTTGACTCATGGCCGCCCTCGAACTGCGCCACCTGCGCTATCTGCTCGCCGTCGCCGAGCACGGCAACTTCACCCGCGCTGCCGAAGATCTACACATTTCCCAGCCCACGCTTTCTCAACAGATCAAGCAACTCGAACGCGCAGTGGGTGTACAGCTCCTCGACCGCACCGGCCGTAGAGTCCGGCTCACGGACGCCGGTGACGTCTACGTCGACCACGCCCGGCGTGCACTGCGTGATCTGAGCGCTGCCGAACGTGCAGTTCATGACGTCCAAGACCTCTCTCACGGCCATCTGCGCCTGGGTGCCACCCCCACCTTCGCGGCATACCTCATCGGCCCACTCGTTGCCGAATTCCACACCCGCCACCCGGGTATTGTCCTGACCCTCACCGAGACAACTCAGGATCGCATCGAATCGGCCCTGCTCGCCGACGATCTGGACCTCGGCATCGCCTTTACCGGGTCCCACCTCACCGGCATCACTGCTGCCGCGCTCTTCATCGAAACCCTCGGCCTCGTCACCGGCGTCCAAGGCGCTGATCCGAGTCCGGAACCCCTACCCGCCCAAGCATTGCACGACCAGCAACTGGCGCTGCTCAGTGGCGACTTCGCCACCCGCAGCCACATCGACACCTACTTTGCCGAACACCGCGTCGAGCCACGAATTATATTTGAGGCCAACTCGATTCAATCCATAATCGAGATCGTCCAACGCGCATCTGTGGCCACTGTTCTGCCGGACGCCATCACCCACGACCACCCCCACCTCGTCCCCGTCCTCCTCGACCCGCCCCTGCCGGCCCGTACGGTAGCCCTCCTCTACCGACAAGGCGCCTACATCAGCACCGCCGCCCGGACCTTCACCCAGACCGCCTACGAACTCGTCGGCTCTCGCGGCTACACCTCACCGCGACGGTGATCGCCGGCGCCCTGTCTGAGACCTTCATCCTGGACGGCGTGCTGACCGGAACTCCCTTACCGCTCGATAATTCGAGTTCACTTTCACCGCCACCAACGGGATCGGACGGGACGCCGAGCTGTCCGTGGTCCTCGACATTCTCGAACCCGTCGGTGCGCGACCGCTGTCCGCGGGAGGTGCTGCTCGCGCATGGCGCGGGGCGGATCGATCACGATCGGATGACAGCGGAACTGGTGGCACGGGAGTCCACGTTCGGGCATGTCGCGGCTGACATCGAGGCCTTGCGCCGACCCGGTGGGCTCTTGGATAAGGACGGTCCCCGCGCTTCGATCCATCTGTTCGATCCCGTGGCTCGCCGCCGCACGCGGGATGCGGTCGTCGACGCCTACCTCGCCGATCAGACCGAGGCGTCGGCCGTTAGTTCCCGGCGTTGGGGATGACGCGGACTGTGAATTCTCGCCGGACAGGTCGGCGTCGGGCAGCAGCTCGAAGGCCTTCGGTGTCGATGGCCTCGATATCCAACTCCTGACCGCACTCCTTCTGGCCCTCTCGTTCTGCGATGTTCACGCATCAGGAAAAGCTGGTGCACAGTAAGTTTAGGGTCAGCCGTGCGTCGCCTATCAATTCGAATGGTCGGTGCGGAGCGGCGGCCGGTACTCGTCGGCAGTGCCGGAAGGCCCGGACTGTGCACGATCGATGCACGGGCGGGGGCGTGCGCATGAATAGTGGTCCCAGTGGACGGGGTTTGGCGAGGACCTGCAATAGAAATGGATCGGCGGGAAATCTTTGCATGCGTTGGAGACCGCATTCCGGCCGCGCGGTGACAAGATTCAGGGGCTGGCTACGCAGTCAGATCGATCACGAGTTTGCCTGGTTGGCCGTTGGAGAAGGAGTCCACGAAGGCGGCCGGCAACTGCTCGAACCCGGGCAATGCGGATTGCACGGCCTCCAACCGTCCGGACCTGATGAGTTCGCCGAGCGTGGCTTCGACCTCTGCTGCGCGATCCATGTAGTCGAGCACGACGAATCCTTGTGTGAGGATACGCTTGGTGAGAAGCAATCCGAAGTTGGTTGGGCCGGAAGGTCGTTCGGTCAAGTTGTAGCCGTCGATCAGGCCACACAATGCGATGTGTGCGTGGTTGTTCAGCCGGGCGATCGATGCCTCGAACATCGGGCCCCCCGAGTTTTCGAAGAGGCGGTCGATGCCGTCCGGTGTTGCCGCCTCGAGCTGGTCTTTCCAATCAGGGGCCTTTCGGTCGACGACGGCGTCGGCTCCCAGTCGGGCCACCATCGAGCACTTCTCGGCGCCTCCTGCGATGCCGACAACCTGTGCGCCCGCCTGCTTCGCGAGCTGGACAGCCACGCTTCCGACTGCGCCAGAGGCGCCGGAGATCAAGACGGTGTGCCCTGGTTGCGGGCGCAGGATGTCGCACACTCCGGCCCACGCGGTCAGGCCCGTCATCCCGAGGATGCCAAGGTAGTGCTCCAAGGGAACGTCCTCGCGTGATGTGATTCGGTCCCAGTCGGTACCGGGCGAGCTGACGATCTGGCGCCGTTGCCAGCCGACAAAGCCACGAACGATGTCGCCCGCGGTGAAGTTGCTGTTGCGTGAGGCGGTCACGCGTGCCAGGCCGAAAGCGCGAACTGGCTCTCCAAGTGCGACTGGCGGAAGATAACTCGGTCGGTCGTCGAGCCAGCCCCTGATGGCCGGATCGATCGAGATGAAGAGGGTCTCGAGTGCGACGTCACCAGCCTCGAGTTCGGGCAGGGCGAGGTCCTGCACGCGGAAGTCCTCCACGCGCACGTGCCCGTGAGGGCGTTGCGCCAGGACGATCTGTTGTGATGAATTCACGGTGTGCTTCTCCTTCGTCACCACAGACGGTAGAAGTCATCAAAAGGCGAAACTTGGCCCTATGCGCACGGGATTCGAAGAGCGCGCACAGCGCGCATCCCAATGCCCGATGCGATGCGCCTGAGGAAAGCAGGTACGCGCACACAGCCAAGACGTGATGTCCATCACTTCATAGGGTCGGTGACAAATGGGCTTCGTGCCGAAGAGCCCTCATGGAAGATTCGGAGTCAACGCAATGAATGACACACGCGCCGACCGACCTCTCGAGATTGCGGTCACGATCGATGACTTCGTCCTGTGGGACGGCGTTCCCATGCCGGACGACACGACTCCCACCGACATCACGCGGTCCGTGGCGAAAACGCTTAACGACTACGGACTCGACGGGACCTACGGCTTCTCTCACACATACCGGCTCGAGAACGAGCCAGAGCAAATCGAGGCCTTCGAGGCGTGGGCCGAAGCAGGCCATCACCTGGGTAACCACACTCACCAGCACGCTCCACTGCGCTGGATGCCCGACGCGGCATTCCGACGCGATTTCGAGACGGCCGAGAAGTACATCGGTCATCTGATCGACGCCGCACCGTCGAAGTACTTCCGGTACCCCATGGACATGTCGTCAGGATCCGAACGACGTCGAGGGGAAGTCGAGAACTACCTCGCAGATCTCGGCTACCGCACCGCCCCGATCACCAGTTGGTTCAGTGATTTCGCGTTCATCATGCCGTACTTCCGCGCGATGACCCTAGGCGACAAGGACGTGCAGAAGCAGGTACGCGACCTGCACGTGTCGACCGCGGTTGACATGCTCTACAAACACGCGGACACCGCGCACACCCTGTTCGGTGCCGACGCGCCCCTCATCTGGCTCGTCCACGGCACCACGATCTCTCGTGACACCCTTGCTCCGATCCTCGAGGCATTCCTCGAGCGTGGCGTGGAGTTTGTAACCCTCGATGAGGCGATGAAGCATCCGGTGAACTTCGGAAAGCCGCCGTGTAGTGAGAGCTTCACCAACCAGCTACAGAGATTCGCAATTGCTGCGGGCGTGCCGAAACCCGAACTCGACTTCGAGCGGCTAGCCGAGATCTTGAACCTCGCGCCCATTCGCGGACTCGACACGATGGCGACTTACGAAGATCGCATGTTCAAGCCGTTGGCGAGGCGGGTGGGAGCTGACTACGACTGGGATTGGTCCTGAGCTGGCAATCCGCATTCACAGCATCGCACCATCATCATCTGAAAGCAGGATCATGCTCAACCTGGCCACCATGCTTGCCGACACTGCTCGACGCACTCCCGACAGAACCGCTGTCATCGAAGGTGACCGAACCCTCACCTTCGGTGAAATCGATGCGGCTGCGAACAGTGTCGCCCATTTTCTTCTCTCGCTGGGGTTGCGCCCCGGCGACCGCGTCGCCCTGACGATCGCGAATGTTGTCGAGTTTCCGATCGTCTACTTCGGCATCCTCAAGGCCGGTGGAGCGGTGGTTCCGCTCAACACGATGCTCAAGCGGGAGGAGGTTGCCTACCACCTCCGTGACTCGGGCGCGACGGCATACTTCTGTACCGTGCCGGGGCTCGGCGACGAGGCGTGGCACGGATTCCAGGACGTCGAATCCTGCGAGCATCTGGTCACCCTTGGCTCCGCGTTGCTCGATGGGCCAGGCGTGGGAACAACCTTGGCTGACGCGTTGGCCGAACACCCCGCCGAAGACGTCTTGCAGGTGACCGAGGCAACGGACACAGCGGTGGTCCTCTACACGAGCGGGACGACCGGCAGGCCGAAGGGGGCGGAGCTCACCCACGCCAACATGGTCCTCAATGCCGTCGGGCATAACCAACTGCTCGACGCCCGAGCCGACGACGTACATCTGGTCACTCTTCCGCTCTTCCACTCGTTCGCACAGACCGTGCAGCTGAACGCCGGTTTCGCAATGGGTGCCACCCTGGTCCTGCTGCCACGGTTCGACGCAGCCGAGGCTCTGGCGTTGATGACGCAGCACCGGGTGACGGTCTTCGCCGGTGTCCCGACGATGTACTGGGCCCTGCTCAACAAGTCTGCTGACGGAATAGACGCTCGCCTCGACGGTCTCCTGCGAATCGCGCTTTCCGGCGCAGCTGCCATGCCCGTCGATGTGCTGGAGCGGTTCAGGGATGTCTTCGGTGTCGGAATCCGGGAAGGCTACGGACTATCCGAAACCAGTCCGACCGTCACGTTCAACCCGCTTGACCTACCGAACCGGTCGGGATCGATCGGCACACCGATCTGGGGAGTGGAGGTGAAGCTCATCGACGATCACTGGACCGAGGTTCCCGTCGGTGAGCCAGGAGAACTCGCTGTACGTGGATACAACGTGATGAAGGGATACCTGGGGCGGCCCGAGGCGACAGAGGAAGTGATCCGCGACGGCTGGTTTCGCACGGGCGATATCGCCACGCGAGACGAGGACGGCTACTACTTCATCGTCGATCGCGCCAAAGATTTGATCGTGAGGGGAGGCTTCAACGTCTACCCGCGCGAGCTCGAGGAGGTGATCATCGGCCATCCAGAGGTCAGCCTCGTGGCCGTCGTCGGAATCCCCGACGAGCGAATCGGTGAGGAAGTGAAAGCCTTCGTCATCCGAGAACCCGGCTCGGAATTGAAGGAGGAAGACCTGATCGGCTGGTCACGGGAACGGTTGGCGGCTTACAAGTACCCGCGACTGGTGGAGTTCAGGGATAGTTTGCCGATGAACGCGACGGGAAAGCTCCTCAAGCGGGCTCTGCGATGATCAAGCCATTGGCGTGGGCGTCGCCGAGCGCTAGCGTCGACGGTGGCACGAGTCGCGATTTCGACATACCGGTGTGAGAAGGTGTTGCGAGGTTGTATTCCGTCGATACGTTACGCAGCAACGAGCACGACCAGCGCGAGCGCGGTGATTGGTGGCGCGATCAGGTCTCGTCGATCCACTGTCCGATGGCCTTCTCCCTTGCGGACAGCTACCAGGGAACCCTTCAGCATCAACACTCGGATACATACCAGCTCGTTCGCTGGTGGGGCGAAGCGGAAGTCCTCACCCGTACGGCAGCCGACATCCGTCGACATCCACATGGCGCCTACGAACTGCTCATACCGGTCCGGGGCGAATTGATCCTCGAGCAGGATCGGCAAGAAGCCACGATCACGCCGGCGGTCATGGCTCTCACATCGCTGGACACCGTGACTGATCTGCGCCATGGTGATGGCTTCTCCTCTGTGGCATTCGTGATGCCACGTGACCGGATTGAGGCACGGATGCCGACATTGTCGCAGGCAGGCGCCGTCCTCGATACAACATCTGGACTGGGACGCATCGTTGTCGACGTGGTCAGTAGTCTGCGCAGAGAGCGGCACGAGATCACCGGCAGTCAGTTCGACGCGATCGCCGACCGAATCGTGGATCTCGTGGCACTCGCCTACAACGCAGACACGGCCGCCCCCTCCATCGATGTTCAGGAAGGGTTGGTCATCGCCATCCGGCGCTTTGTTCGCGAGAATGCACACGACCCGAACCTCACAGGTGCCGTGGTCGCGACGCGCCTCGGCTGGTCACTCCGGCACGTCCAGGCCCAATTGCAACGGATTGGGACAACACCGTCGGACCTCATCCGCGAGGAGCGTCTGGCGTTGGCCCGGCTGCGGCTTCAGGATGGTGGCTGGAGCCACCAGAGCGTGACTCAGGTGGCATACTCCTCAGGATTCGGCGATCTCAGCACCTTCAGCAATGCCTACCGGCGGGCCTTCGGTGAGCGCCCATCCGACACGCGATCCGCCGCCTCCGAAAATGGCTGACTGGCGGGTCGGATCAGGCTTGACGACCGGGCCTGCCCGCGGGTCCGCGCATGTCTGCTGCGCGCGATGCAAGCGAAGTGCGCTGCACCCCAAGAGATAACGTTAATCCGGTCCTAGCGTAGATATTATGAATAGTGCAACCACCTCCGAAGTGCGACCGGCGCCCGACCCCCTCTTCTCTGTCGCCGGGAGGACGGCCGTCGTAACCGGTGGCTCGCGAGGGATCGGCGCCATGATCGCCCGAGGCCTGGTACTGGGCGGTGCCCACGTTGTCATTACCAGCCGAAAGGAAGAACAGTGCCGCGCGACGGCCGAAGCCATCGATGCAGAGGCAGACGCTGCGGGAACGGCAGGACGCTGCACCCCCGTCGCCAGTGACCTGTCGTCGGCCGAAGGGGTGACTGGTCTTCTCGACTGGCTCGGCGAGCACCTGACAAGCATCGACATCCTAGTGAACAATGCCGGGGCCACCTGGGGTGCGCCACTTGAAGAGTTTCCCCTCATCGGTTGGACGAAGGTGCTCAACACCAACCTTGTCGCCCCGTTCTACCTCATCACGGGAACGCTTCCGCTTCTGCGCAACGCGGCACGTCCCGACCGGCCCGCTCGTGTCATCAACATCGGCAGCGTGGATGCCTTGGCTACACCGAGCTGGGAGAACTACTCCTACAGTGCGAGCAAAGCCGGGCTGCACATGGTCACCCGCCATTTAGCCAAGCAACTGGCCTCCGACGGCATCACCGTCAACGCGATCGCCCCCGGCCCGATCTTGACGGAGATGCTCGGACACGTCGCGGCGGATCCAGAGGTCGAGGCGGAACTCCTCGAGCGCGTTCCGCTGGGCCGCTACGGACAAACCGAGGACCTGATCGGCACGATCCGGTTCCTGGCCTCCCGTGCCGGCTCTTATCTGACCGGCACCATCATTCCACTCGACGGCGGGATCTCCGGCTGCGCCGGCTGAACGTTCGCCTCCACCTTCTTTCACGCCCAACAAGCCCCGATTCGAGGAACCCCGCGAACTCGGCGTCGAACGAGCAGCGATTGCAGACACACGACACGCAATTCGGACTCGAAACAACATGCTTAGCTGGGGGATTAGGGCATGGCCCCCATCCTCGAACGGCTCTCCTGAGCTGAAGTCACATCGATCCAATCCCTGAGAGGAACCTCATCTCGTGAGCGCATCACCTCATCCCGAACACCGTCGTACCGCAATCGTCACCGGCGCCGCACGGGGAATCGGCGCCGCCGTCGCACAGCGGCTCGCAGCAGACGGCCACGCCGTCGCCGTCGTCGACCTCGACGAGGCCGCCGGCCAGAACGTGGTCGACACGATCACCCGGGCCGGAGGCACCGCACTTGCCGTCGGCGCAGACATCTCCAACGGAACCTCTGTCGAGAGAGCAGTGGATAAGATCACAACCGAGCTTGGAGCACCGGTCGTTCTGATCAACAACGCCGGCGTCACCCGCGACAATCTTCTATTCAAAATGTCGGCCGCCGACTGGGATACCGTCATGAACGTCCACTTACGTGGCTCGTTCCTGATGACGCGCGAAGTCCAGGGGAACATGACCGAGGCCGGTTTCGGACGAATCATCAACCTCTCGAGCGTGTCAGCGCTCGGCAACCGCGGACAAGCCAACTACGCCGCGGCCAAAGCCGGGCTGCAAGGTTTCACCAAGACTCTCGCCCTGGAACTCGGCAGATTCGGTGTTACCGCCAACGCCGTCGCTCCCGGTTTCATCGAGACCGAGATGACAGCCGCGACAGCAGCGCGAATGGGAATGAACTTCGACGAACTCAAAAGGAAGGCGGCCGCTGACATCCCCGTCGCCCGCGTCGGGGTCCCCGAAGACATCGCACACGCGATCTCATTCTTTGCGAGTGAAGGAGCCGGTTTCATCTCCGGACAGGTTATCTACGTCGCCGGAGGACCCAAGGTATGAAGACAATCAACGGAATCGACGAACTGCACGCGGTGGCGAACACCCGGATCGGCTACTCGTCATGGCACACCCTCACCCAGGAGAAGATCGACGCGTTCGCTGACGCGACGGGTGACCACCAGTGGATTCACGTCGATCCCTCGCGGGCTGCTGACGGACCGTTCCGCGCCACCATCGCCCACGGACATCTGCTGACTTCGATGATCCCGATGCTTGTATGGGAGGTCTACGCCGTCAACGGCGTCCGAATGGGAATCAATTACGGGTCGAACAAGGTTCGATTCCCAGCACCCGTCCCCGTCGGCTCACGGATTCGGGCAGCGGTTGTCATAGCAAACGTTGACACCGTTCCCTCGGGCGTCCAAGTTGTCACGGCCGTCACGATCGAACGAGAGAATGCCGACAAGCCGGTCTGTATTGCCGAGATTGTCAGCATCTACGTTCCGAATTAGCGCGCAAACGTGGCAATCGTTCACGATGTGCCGGGCGCCGGGTCTTCGCCGCCATCGACGTGGTGACCGCCGGTCCCTGCCCCGCTCGTCCGGACCGGGATGGACTTCCCCAGCGTGAACTCTGCGGGCGATCCACGGTTCGCCCACAATCGAGCTGTGGTGTAGCGGTCTTTGGGTAGCCTGCTCCCATGTCGCAGCCTCCTCCTTTCAGTCCCACGGTCACGCTGCTCACGGTGGGCCGGGTTTGGGAGGCCGCGTTCGCCGGGGGCTTGAAGCCGCTCGGGTTGACCGCCCGCAAGTACGGGTTGTTGGGGCACATTCGCGGAATGCCGGGCATCTCGTTCAGCGAACTCGCTCGGCGCTCCCGCATCACCGTGCAGAGCGCCCACGCGGCGGTCGCGGCCTTGGTCGAGTCCGGGTTGGTCGACGACGGGACCGCGCACGCCGGAGCCGCCTCGACCCTGCGGGTCACAGCGGAGGGTGAATCACTGCTGGCTCGGGCGGCAGAGGTGGTGGCGCGCCTCGACGCGGAGTTCGCCGCGCAGCATCCGGAGCTGACCGAGGCGTTGCGGGTGCACATGACGCGGGTGATGTCGGCCACGGACTGACCCCACGCGCCAACCTTCAGTTAGGCTGAAGGTTATGGAATCGTTGCTTCTCTCCCTCCATGTCGTGGCGGGAATCCTCTTCGTGGGTCCGGTCGCGGTGGCCACGAGTCTGTTTTCCCGGTACACACCGGTGACTGCCACGGTGGACGGTGCGCAGCGGGTCGAGCGGAGCATCGACACCGCCCGGGTGCTGCACCGGATCACCTGTACCTACGGCGTCCTGGCGTTCGCGGTCCCGGTCGTTGGCCTCGTCCTCGCTTCCGTGCAAGGCCGCGCGAGTGAGGTCTGGGTCGTGGTCGCGATGGTGCTCACCGCTCTTGCAGGGGGACTGCTCGCTCTGCAGATCGCGCCGCTCCAACAACAGGCACTCACCGCAGCCGACGACGGCGCGCAACTCCGGCGCCTTCGCATCGTGACCGGCCTGTTCAACTTGCTGTGGGTGCTCGTGGTGGTGCTGATGATCGTGCGTCCCGGATCGAGTTACGTATAACCGGGGTGCTGGGTACCCTGGCCGATGCTCTCGGTGCCGGCCGCCGATCCATACCCGAATTACACTACTTCTCCTCGGGTATCTCCGTCGGTCATGTGTCACTCCAGCCGGCGCGGTCATCGCTCGCGAAGGCCTGAATCGGGTAGCCGTGGATCCGGAAACAACACGGAGACGGGGATGTCGATTGCAGTTCGTGCTGAGCCACGAACGCGCAGGCCGGACTTGCGGTGCGTAAGGACACTTGCAGCTGAACGCCTACAGGAACTTCTAGCCAGTGCACCGAATATTCGACGTCGTGTTCGTCGAAAGGTCGGACGTATGATCGACGGACCGCCGGAGCGCCTACGCGGAAGGACGGGCATGGACAATTGGTGGCTGTACTACAGTCCGTTTCCTCAACCTGTCCGAGAATGGTTGTGGCTGATTGTGCAGCAGCTGTGGTAGTCCGTGGGATGTGGGTCAATTGTTGGTGACGACGAAGCCCTTGCCGATTGGGTTGGGTTGGGCGCTGATGCCGTCGAGGACGGCAGCGAATTTGATGTACTCGAACGCGAAGAGCACAGGGTCGAATCCGCGGACCATGCCCACGATTTCGGTGTTGTTCTGAAGTACGGGACCACCGGAGTCACCACCGCCTGATTGGGCGTTGCTGTAGAAGCGTGTCGTGTTCTGCGAAGTGATCGACCCACAATGAATTCCGGTACCGGCCCCGTCCTTGCAATGGGGACCGACCGGATCGGAGGCGCCGATCCCGTCGACCCGGGCACTGGGACCATCCGATGTGAGTACCGCGTCAGCGTTGAGGCGGATGACCACCCAGTCGACACCGGTCCCGCCGCCGGGACTGCGGTACGCGATGTTCCCGATGTGTTCGCGCGGTCCGGTCGGAGTGTAGCGGTAGACGGGCGCACCGTCGGGTGCGTCATCGACACAGTGGGCGGCGGAGATGCCGATCTTGTTGCCGAGCGAGTCGGAACCGACGACGCCCATCGTGCAGAACTCGATGACGCCGGGTGGGTGCGGCACCGGGTTCAGGTCGTCGGTCCAGGGAATGCCGTTGGAGACGACACCGGTGGCTGATGCCGCCGGCGTGTTGATCAGGAATGCGCCGAGGGTGGCTGTGAGACACGCAAGAAACCCGTATAGCCTTCTCAATTGAAATTCTCTCTTCTTGGCGGCCTCGATGGACTGTCTCGAGGCCGTTCTTCGTGGTGGCGGGCTGGGCTCGATGTGACGATTTCTCCACGGCTGACTGTCGGGAGCCGCCAAGCAGCGGAACCTTGTCTGCCGGTCGCCAATCATCCGGTCACAGCGGATGCAGATCGTGCCCCGGGCACCCTGGGTGAGGGAGCTTCGCTCAGTTCGGTTCTGCGGCACGACGAGCACGTGGATGCGTCGAGGGCGAGCGTCGTGTGGGACTGATCGGGGTGGCGGATGGTGCAGACGCCGCGTGCGACGAGGGGGGAGCGGTGGAGCAGATCGTGCATTGGGGGCCTCGACTTGCAGGGTTCGGGAGTTGTTCGACTCCCACACTCCTCGCGAGATGTCCATCCGGCGACGGTAGAACGACCGCTGGACATACCTATTTCGTGCCCGGGCTGTCCGTAGGGTGGGATCCGCACGGTGAAGGTCGTGGATGTGACCACCGAATTCGACTGTGCCGGTAGTCAATGCCGTGTCCGGGCGGCGCCGATGTCGGGCGTGAACGCGGAAGTAGACGAACGAGACCGGGGGGCGGGGTGACTCGCTTCGAGGGGAGAGTGCATCAACGATCTTCGTGAGCCGGAGCACGGAAGTCCAGGGAGTGTGATCCATGCCACTGCACTATTTTCACACGTTCCGAATTACCGACTGGTAAGTGCGATTTCAAGTCCTCGTGTGCCGGGTGCGATCCGGTTGAGGTTGCTCGGGCGCGAGCCTGCGACAGGGGTGTGTGTCCGATTGGTCTGTGCTGCAGCGTGTCTGAGTACGTGCGACGGAGTGCGTACGCCAGCAATGTGACGTAAGACACAGCTGAATTTACGGGGGAGGCCTGGCGCTCGGGGATGTTTGGTTGCAACTCTTAGCCGAGACCCAAGCCTCCATAACCAGATACGGGTATGGGTGTGGGTATTTCGGCCAATGTGCAGGTGTCGAAGTCGGTCCAAGGTAGCTGGTATGCCACGTCATCGACGTGGCAACCGAGAATATCTGCACGTGAGAGAAGAGTTGTCATGGCACCGATCACCGAGAATCTGGGCACCAATCTGCTGAATACATTGCGGGTCAGTGTGGTTGGCACTGTTCTGTACGCCGGGCTCATCATGGGTGTGGTCGTGGTGGCGGTGTGGAAGTTCCCGATGCCCGGCGTGTAGGCGTGGCGCCCATGACCGGCTCCTGTTGGTGTGGAAGGAACGACAATGTTCGGGACGAACAGCGGCGCGATGGTTGCTCTGCTTGCGGTTGCACTCGTGGTGGTTCCCGTCTCGTTCGGTGTGGCGGCACGAGCGGACGCGAAGGTCCGCGGTCTCTCGCGGCCCCGAGTCCCCGATCCGGACCCGAGGGGGTCAGTCGCGGACGTGGACGAGCGGCGCGAGCAATGGCGGCAGTTGGCAACGCGGGTGTGGCTGATCTGCGGCGGTGCCTCGCTGGTCGAAGTGGCGGTCGTGGGCGTCCTGATCTGTGTGGCGTGAGGTCGACGACGGGCGCCGGGAGTACGGAACCTGAAACCATTTCAGCCGCTGTGACATACGCGCCCGATGTCGCTCCAAGGCGCGGTGTGTAACCCGGGTGAGTCGATGCGGAATTTCGTCACGACCGGGGTGAGTCGGCCGCGGTGA
This sequence comes from Rhodococcus pseudokoreensis, assembly GCF_017068395.1. NCBI lineage: Bacteria > Bacillati > Actinomycetota > Actinomycetes > Mycobacteriales > Nocardiaceae > Rhodococcus > Rhodococcus pseudokoreensis. The sequence goes on from NZ_CP070619.1 coordinate 8,112,397, forward strand.
TGGACGCTGAGGCAACTGGTGCAGGCAAATTCGTCGGCTGGCGGGGTTTGGCGGTCGGCATCGGGCATAGAGGCCCGCCCGTACGACGGTGCCGTCGTACGGGCGGGATGATCGCCCGACGCGCACCAGGGGGGTGGTGCGGTCGTGGAGTGCAGCACCGATCCCTCAAAAGGGGGCGCATGTTGCCTGTCTGTGGCTGCGCGGGGTGTGCTGCCTGCGTGTCTGCGAGTGAAGTTGTGGGTCGGACATTGTGTCCGGCGGCCTCCTTCTCACGATTCGGCGGGTTTCGATGTGCTTCCAATTGTGTGGTGATCTGCGACGTTGCGCATGGGTCGTTTGACGTATGGACGTACCTGTTTCTGCGGTTCGCGTAATTCTTGCCGGTCGTGTGCGTTGCGTCGGTTTCGGCTTTGGCCGCGGGCGCGTCTACACGGTGTTGACCGCGACGCGTCCGCCGTCGACGTCGAGGACGGTTCCGTGGATGAAGTGGGCGTCGTCGGAGGCGAGGTAGAGCACGGCGGCGGCGATGTCTTCGGCGGTGCCCGGCATGCCGGCGGGTGTGGAGTGCATCAGGGTGTCGGCCGGGGAGTCGGTGTCGGGTCCGGCGGGGCGGATGACGCCGGGGGAGACGGCGTTGACGCGGAGTCCTCGGGGCCCGAATTCGGCGGCCCACGATCGGGTGAGGCTTTCCACCGCGGCTTTGGATGACGCGTAGACGGGGCCGTGGGGGATGCCGACGCGGGCCACCCAGGAACCGAGGTTGACGACGACCCCGCCACCGTTGTCGATCAGGTGTGGGGCGAGGGCCTGCATCAGGAAGATGGGCGCTTTGACGTTCACGGCGTAGATGCGGTCGACGGCGTCGTCGTCGACGGTCAGGGTGCCGGACGGCGGGAAGACGCCGGCGTTGTTGACGAGGATGTCGAGCTGCCCGCCGGTCAGATGCAGTGTCTGTTCGGCGAGGGTGCGGCTGGTGGCGGAGGTGCCGTCGAGGTCGGCGGGGAGGAAGTCGGCGCGGCCTCCCACCGCGTGGATCGCGGCGACGGTGTCGTTCCCGCGGGTGGTGTCGCGGCCGGAGACGATGACGTGTGCGCCTTCGGCGGCGAAGGCGAGGGCGATGGCACGGCCGATGTGGGAGGTCGATCCGGTGACGAGAGCGGTGCGGCCGCGGAGTCGGTTGCCGGTGAGGTGATTGGTCATGCCCCCGACGGTAGGAACAAACTTTTGGACCAGCAAGTCCAGAAAATTCGGTGTGATCGTGGGCAATAGCAGTCGGACAGGGTTGCCCGGTCCAGAACTGCGCTACCGTTGCCACGTGCCGATCACTGCGAAGGGGCTCGCGACCCGACAGCGCATCGTCGAGGGTGCGGCGACGCATCTTCGGGGTGGTGAGCCGGGCCGGGTCACGCTCGACGACATCCGCGCGATCACCGGCACCAGCAAGGGGCAGCTGTTCCACTACTTTCCGGGCGGCAAGGACGAACTGCTACTTGCCGTCGCCGTCTTCGAGGCGGACCGGGTTCTCGACGATCAGCAACCGCACCTCGGCGCGCTGACGACGTGGGCGGCGTGGTTGAGGTGGCGGGAGGCGTTGGTCACCCGGTACCGCGCTCAGGGGGCGCACTGTCCGCTCGGTTCGCTGCTGGCGCAGGCGGGCGGAACTCCGGGGGCGTCCGAGGTGATCCGAACAATGTTGGCGCAGTGGCGGACCCACGTCGCGGCGGGGATCGAGGCGATGCAAGCGACGGGCGAGGTGCGGGCGGAGGTAGATGCGTCGCGCACTGCATCCGCGTTCATCGCGGGTATCCAGGGTGGGGTACAGGTTCTGCGGTCGACGGGCAGTGTCGAGGATCTCGAGGCCGTCCTCGACACTCTGATCGACTACCTTCGGGGCCCGGAGTCACCCACTACCTGCTGATCAGGGGTTGTCGAGCTGTTTCCATTCGTATGCCCATTGCCGCAGTCGCTTTCGGCGCAGCAGCGTGCGTGTGAGTGCGGTGGGGATGAGGAGAGCGCCGGCGGACAGTGCCCAGACTCCGGTTGCCGCGGTCGCCGCGAGAGCCGTGTTTTGCCCGCCGCTGGGGATGGGTCCGGTGAGGTTGCCATCGGCGCCGATGCTGATGGTGATTGTCTGGCCGGCCTTGGCGGGGGCGTCGGTGGGCACGATGGCGGTGTGCTCGCCGTGGGGTGTCGTCCAGCGGGCGCGGGCACTGTCTTCGCTGCCGGCGGGGCGGAGGGCGTCTTCGGGGGTGTCGGGTGCGGGATGGGTGTCCTCGAGTAGGACGGCCGGCACCTGCTGCTGATCAGCCCGGAGCGCGCGGGTCTGTTGTTCGAGCCGGGCGTGGGTGGCGGTTCCGAATGCCGCGGCGAATGGGATCGCCAGCAGTATCAGTACGGCGGTGATCAGGATGATGGCAGCTTCGGCCCGGTCGCTCGGCCGCATGAGGTGGTTGCGGCTCCACGGGCTCAGTCGCCACCACCGGGTCGGGGTGGGTACCGGTGCCGATTCCTCCGGGCGACGCATGGCTCACCTCCCGCACGGGCCTGTTCGCTGTCTCCACTCTCGATTGTGCCCAAATCTGAGGTGGTGACACTTACATAACCGGACGGTCAGTTTGCCGCAGCCGTGGGAATCGTCGAAATTTCCGCGATTCGGGATTGCGTGATCTGTGATCACACTTTAGTCTTGAGTGGTCCGGGTATGACGGGCATCACCATCAGAACCCGATATGTGCGACTCGACCCGGCCTGGCTTTCACGGCGCTACCGCAAGCCGGGACGGGCGTCCCGAAACAAGGATTCGCCAGAAACTCGCCGATGCCTCCGGTGGGGACGCGGCGCTAGTCAAGGAGATATGAAGTGCGAGATGTAGTTGTTGTCGGCGCGGGCCTGGCCGGACTCTCAGCCGGTTGGCGGCTGCGTCATTGGGACACCCTTGTTCTGGAGTCCGACGAGCGCGTCGGTGGCCGTATTCGCTCCGAGCGTCGCGGCTCGTACTGGCTGAACTGGGGTGGCCACGTGTTCGCCGGCCCCGGATCTTCGACCGAAGCCCTGCTCAACGAGGCCGGCGTCATGTCGGTCGACATCCCCGGGTCGCTCCAGGCGCTCTCCATGAACGGCAAGTTCCTCAAGAAGGGGCACATCGCCACCTACCCCTTCCGGATCCCGATGTCCCTGTCGGCGCGGATGGCGACCATGCGTGCCGGAATGAAGATCGTCGCGGGCGTCGGAAAGTACACCGGCGTGGTGCGGACCCGCGCCGGTGAGTCCGGCGCAATGCGACAGCAGCGAATCTACAACTTCGCGAACGACGAGTCCTTCCTCGATTTCGTCGGGGACCTGCCGGAGGATGCGGCGGCCCTGTTCAAGACGACCGTCACCCGGTCGGCCGGAAACATGGACCAGATCTCAGCGGGTGCGGGCATCGGATACTTCAGCTTGGTGCTCGGATTCGGACAGGGTCTGAGCCGGGGCATCGTCGGCGGCCCCTCCACCCTCACCGAAGCCCTCGCCGCGTCGCTGGGCGACCGCGTCCAGTTGGGTGCCGAGGTGCAGGAGGTCGTCCACAAGAAGGAATCGGTCGTCGTCCGCTACCGCCAGGACGGCCGTGACCACGAGGTCGAGGCGCGAACCGTCGTTCTCGCCACGACCGCGGACGTGTCCCATCGCGTCGGTGTCGATCTGCCGCAGGAGCTGCGTGAAGCGCTCGCGCAGGTCAAGTACGGACCTCACGTCAGCTCGGCGTTCCTCACCGACGAGAAGACGAAGCAGCCGTGGGACGACATCTACGCCATCGCCGCCCCGAAGCGGTCCTTCGCCATTGCCCTGAACCAGGCAAGCATCGTGCGTGGCAGTGAGTCCGTACGGCAGCCGGGTGGCAGCTTCATGACGTTCTCGCCGGCAGCCCTGGGCCAGGCACTGCTCGACAAGACTGACGAAGAGGTCGTACAGACCCACCTCGCCGATCTCGAGCAGATCCTCGGGCCCGGATTCTCCGACACGGTCGTCGAGGCCAAGGCCGCGCGATGGAAGAATGCGTCGCCGTACAGCTTCCCGGGCCGCGCGAAGCTGCAGCCCACGCTGACTCGTGGTGCGGGTCGCGTCTTCCTGGCCGGCGACTATCTCGGAACGCTCTACACGGAAACGTCGATCACCTCCGGGTTCTCCGCCGCACAAGAGGTGGCGAGTGTGCTTGCCACACAACGTCAGACACTTCACAGCAGCCCCGTCGCTGCACAGGCCGCCAGCGCCTGACATTCCGCACACCCAACACCCGCCAACGATCCAGGAGTCATTTTTATGTCCAAGCAACTCAGCGGTGTCCTCACTGCCCTGACCACCCCGTTCGACGCCGACGAGCAGATCGACGTGAACAAGCTCAAGGTCGTGGTGGACCGCTCGATCAAGGCAGGCGTCGACGGTGTCGTCGCCGCGGGATCGACCGGTGAGGTCGGGGCGCTGTCGTCGGACGAGCGCCTGCGGCTCGTCGACACGGTCATCGAGCACGCCGATGGCCGGGTACCCGTCATCGCTCAAACCGGTGCCACGACAACTGCCGAAGCCATCCGGCTTTCCCGCGCCGCCGAGAAGTCGGGCGCGGACGTGCTCATGCTGATCACCCCGTTCTACGAGCCGCTCTCGACCGAAGAGACGGTGACCTACATCAAGGACGTCGCGTCGTCGGTGGAACTGCCGATCATGCTCTACAACATCCCCGCGGTCACCGGTGTGAACCTGGACCCCGCCACCGTGCGCTCGCTGGCCGAAGAGGTCGACAACATCCGCTACATCAAGGACTCGAGCGCGAACTGGGAACAGGCACTGCAGCTGATCCACCACCACAGTGACGTGATCGGTACGTTCATCGGCTGGGACTCCTACATCTACAGCGCCCTGGTCGAGGGTGCTGCCGGAGTTATGGCGGGTGCCGCGAATGTGGTTCCGGACGAGATCGTCGCAGTCAACCGGCTCATCGCCGACGGCGACCTGCACGGCGCGCTCGCCAAGTGGCGCGACCTGTACCCGGTGATCGATTCGATGATCTCCGTTCCGTTCATCTCCGCCGTCAAGGCAGGACTTGCCCTGCAGGGCGAGCCGGTCGGCGCTCCCCGTCGACCCACGGCAGAGCTCCCCGCGGAGCAGGTCGAGCGAATCGGACGGGCTCTGAAGAAGCTCGCTGACCGGAACGGGTAAATCGTGCCGGAAATCGACTGGGCCGAGTTACTCACGACTCTGGCAGACGGAATCTGGGGACCGATGGCCTATGTCGTACTGGGCCTGGGGTTGGCATACACCATTGCCATGAAAGGCATTCAGTTCCGGCGCATTCCCGACATGATTCGCCAGCTGAGGGAGCACAGCGAGGGAGAAGGAGGCCTGTCTTCCTTCCAAGCGCTCGTGCTCGCTCTCGGGAGCCGCGTCGGTGTCGGAAGCATCGCGGGCGTCGCCACCGCCGTCGGCGGTGGTGGACCGGGCGCACTGCTGTGGATGGCCGTGACGGGACTCGTCGGCTGCACCGTCGGGTACGCCGAGGCCACCCTGGCGCAGGTGTTCAAACGGCACGTGGAGGACGAAGACCGGAAGAAGGCCGGCGAGGACATCGGCGGCATGCCATACTACATCAAGTACGGTCTGAAGCTTCCGAAGGTCGCGGCGCTCATCGCGTTTCTCGGTCTGGTCGGCTACGGCTTCATGTTCCCCGGGTTCCAGGTCAGCACCATCGCGTCCAGTGCTCAGCTGGCGTTCGGTCTGCCGAGCTGGGTGCCTGCGGTCTTCGTCACCGCGCTGATCGCCTTGGTGATCTTCGGTGGCACGACGCGGATCGTCAAAGTCACCCAGACGCTCGTCCCGACTCTTGCAATCGGGTACCTCGTGCTGGCATTGGCCGTGATCTTCGCGAACCTCGAAAGCGTCCCCGACGCAATCAAGCTCATCGTGAACTCGGCATTCGGTCTCGATCCGGTGCTGGGCGGTATCGCGGGCGCCGCAGTGGCGTGGGGTGTTCGCCGGGCGGTCTTCGCGTCGGCCAACGGCATCGGTGAGGCCACCTTCGCGGCCGCGGCGGCGCGAACCTCGCATCCCGGTAAGCAGGGCCTCGTCCAGACCTTCAGCATCTACATCGATGTCCTGCTGATCTGCATGGCAACGGGTTTGATGATGGTGGTGTCCGGCCAGTACAACGTCTCGGACGGCTCCGGCGGACATCTCGTCGAGAATCTTCCCGGCGTCGAGGCAGGCCCGAACTGGGTCCAGAAGTCCATCGACACACTGGCGCCGGGATGGGGTGCGGGCTTCATCGCCGTAGCCGTGTTCCTGTTCGGCTTCACCTGTCTGCTGCTGTACTACTACGTGGCGAACTCGAATCTCCTGTTCCTTCTGAACGGGCGAAAGGGTCCGGTGCCCAGGCTGATTCTCAAGGTCGGCACACTCGCGATCGTCTTCGTGGGCTCCGTGGTGAACGCCGGAATCGTCTGGGCCATCGGTGATATCGGGCTCGGGATGATCGCCTGGATCAACCTCGCCTGCCTGGTACTGCTGTTCCCCATGGTCTACAAGGTCTACCGCGACTTCGAGCAGCAGAAGAAGCAAGGACTCGACCCGACCTTCGACCCGAAGTCGCTCGGCATCGAAGGAGCCGACTTCTGGGAGGAAAGCACCGCCACAGCCGCCACGGCGGATCGCAAAGACTGAGCTATTCCTTCGAGGACCGTGCACAGCGTCGTATCGACGCAGTGCACGGTCCTCGAAGGCACCGCCGCAGGCGTCGACCGAAACGCACTCGACGACTACTCCCGCACCGAACACATCAAGTACAACCGTGGACGCTGACCTACCACCGATCCGCGCAAGGAGTCTTCGCGGGAGTCAGTGCGACGAGCCACGTCATGTAGTGCTCGACCACGGTGCCTCCGAGTTCCCGGACAGCGGCGGCCGCGCGGTCGGCCTCCTCCGAGGTCCAGTCGCTGAACGTCGAGAACAGCCGGAACACTTGCCGGTCGTTCAGCTCGATGTTCCACCGGAACGTGCGGACCACGTCGACGGTGAACAGGCCCGAACGAGTCAACTCTGTCGTGAGCGCTGAAACATCCTCCGGATCGGGTCCGGGGCGTGGTGGTGCGCCGCGGTCCTGCACGATCCGTGCGACACGCTCCCGGAACGGGGTCCTGGCGTCTGGATCTCCGAAGACGTTCCGCCACACCAGGAACCTCCCATCGTGGGTCAGCGCGCGGTGGACCTTCGGAAGAGCGATATCGAGATCGATCCAGTGAATCGATGTCGCCGCGATTGCGATGTCGAAGGCATTCTCGGGAAGCTCGGCGTCCTCGACGCGTTCGACGATGACGGCCGCATCCGGATGTGCACGCCGGAGGCGTGCGGCGAGCCGTGGGCCGGGCTCCACCGCGGTGACGCTCAGGCCCGCGGCGAGCAGGGGACCGGTCGCCTGCCCTGTTCCCGATCCGATGTCCAGGGCGCGGCGGCCGGGCTCGAGAACGCCGAGACCGCGAAGACTGTCCCACAGGGCCTGCGGATACGGCGGTCGTGCCTCACCGTAGATGTCGGCGTGCGCCTCGAAATGTATCGGATCGACCACGCACGAAAGTGTAGATTCCTGTGCACCGGCACGGTCGTCGATTCGGCGGCAAGGGGCCGTCAGCTGAGCTCCTCGGCCAACGACGATGACCCCCGCGGGGCCGCGGACGTAGCAGAGCCGGTAGCTGTCCTCGTACTGCGCCACCTCACCCACGAGTTCCGCGCCATGGGCTCGCAGGCCGGCCACAGTGGCGTCGATGTCGTCGACGGCGAACATGATGCTCCGGAGACCCAGCGTGTTACCCAGTGCGTTCTTCGGCTCGGCGCTGATCGCCGTCGGGTTGTGGAACTTCGTCAGCTCGAGCCGGCCGTGGCCGTCCGGGGTCCGCATCATCGTGATATCGACTCGGACGCCGTCGAGCCCGTTGATGCGGTCCACCCACGGTCCCTCGATCTGCGCCGCGCCCTCCCGCTCCATACCGAGTTCGACGAAGAACGCGATTGCATCCTCGAGGTCGTCGACGACGACGCTCACGTGGTCCATCCGCCGAATCGCCATGTGGTTCTCCTTCGTGGTCGCGCGGCCTGTCGTGGCCGCTGGTGTGCCTGGGACGGAGCCGGCTCCGCATTCTCGACATCCGTGACGGCCCTGGCCCTGGAGAGTCCATCAGACGAGTCCTGATCGGTGCGCCGTTTCAGGGCTGATACTGCAGGTTGTCAGCAAGCATCGATCGCGCCGGGCCGTGGGACCGTGTACCGCGCCGGAGATCAATGGAGGGTGGGTCGGTAGATCAGCTCCTGAATGTGACCGTCGAGCGTCCGGTTCTCGATCAGCTCCAGGTCGAAGTCGGCCGCGCCCCGGAAGATCGGGTCATCGCCGGTCTGACCGGTGATCACCGGGAAGAGCGTCACCTGCAGGCGGTCGACGAGGCCGGCGGCCAACAGTGCACGGTTCATCGACAGACTGCCGTGGGAACGCAGCGGCACGTCGGACTCCTGCTTGAGGCGGGCGACGATGTCGACGGCGTCACCGCTCTCGATGGTCGCGTCCGGCCAGTCGAGAGGTCCTTCCAACGTCGTCGACACCACCGTTGCCGGCAGACTCCTCATCCGGGTGACCCACGGGTCACGCACTTCGGACTCCTCGGTGCTCGATGCCAGCATTTGCGCAAACGCCCGATACGTGTTGGCCCCGAATACCATCCGCTGCTCCGACTCGTATAGGGCAAGGCGGTGGTCGAGCAACTCGGGGCCCTGCTTCCCCCAGTAGCCTCCCCAGTCGCCGCCGCTGAGGCCGCCGTAGCCGTCGAGGCTGGCAAAGACGTCGAAGGTGTAGGTCGCGGTCATGTCGTTCTCCTCGAGTCACGTTTTGATCGATATTGGTACAGACTGGGAACCACTGCGAAACTCATCGTCATCGACCGAACACAGCATCGGGCAGGATTTCGTGAGGTGTCTCCGCCCGCTACAGCCAGGGGGTCGCGCGCTGTGGCGGGCGGAGCGGATCGCCTCTGTCAGAGGGGCAAACTACTGTTACCATCGCGACGGGCAACAGGTCGCCACTCACTGCCCAGACCGGTGATCTGATCACGGTCCTGATCTGCGGAGTTCCGCGGATTGGCAGGCGTGCGGCGACCTTGTTTCTCTGTGCAGAGCGGAACACGAGCGCCGCCACAGACACCGCGATCCCGGCCACCGCTGCGGACACTGATACCCACTGCGCTGCCGACACCTGTGATTCAGTCGCGTCATGCGCAAGTCACTGCTGATAGTCGCGTTGATTGCGTCCTGGTCGGTGGCCGGGGCGTGCCTGCGGGGGCGGCACCGACACAGCCATTCTAGTCGGGGGAGTACTCATTGCAAGGCTGCGTCGCGACGAAAGACCGGTACGAGTCTGGCCGCGCGGCAGTGGGAGCCCGACTTCGCTGATACGTACCGATTCGAAAAGAGTTGCACGGACGACTCTTGCGTTGCCACCGTGACCGATGGGCCCACGCCGGCCAATCCGACAGTGCCGCTACCGCCGCGATACACATGGGACGGGACCAGTTGGTCCACACCTACGACTGGGAGTGGGACTGCTATCAAGGTGAGGGCGTGCCGAAGGTGTGGGCACCGGCGCACTCGGTTGCGTACTACACACCGCAGCCAGACGGGACGCTGACCGGTTCCCGGCGTACCGATATCGACAGCGGCCCATGCGAAGGCTCTCAGCTGTTGCTGATATATCTAATACTCTCCATCAGTCTCTGACACTTTCTGCCCCCGCGAATTGGTGACTGCGGAATGCGTGGGCCGTCGGTCGTTGGGGTGCGCAAGGGTGCCGACGGAGAGGTCGGTTGCCTTCTCGTCGGGCGGGTTCGGGCCCCAACTCTGCGGCTGCGGACCAGGGCGCCTCTTTCGGCAGGACTGCATAGGGTTGTGCGGAAGAGATTGCGGAGAGGAGGAGAGGCGCGGAGGCTTCGCGTTTCGCCGGGTGTCGGGTTCGGCAGGGCAAGAGGTGTCGCGGGCTGATCAGGAAACAATGTTGTGGGAGAACGTTCTTGGTGCGGGATGTCGGATCTGCCGGGATTGTGGTTCGTGTCTCGGGGGAGCAGCGGGCAGGGCGTGGGTGGATGCTCGACGACGCGGTTCGGGGGCCGGCCCGTGGTGGTGCGATGTGGCGAGATCGATTGCCCCGGTTTGCCGATGGTGCGGATCGAGCGGTACTTGTCGGAGGTCGGCGTTATAGTCGAGACTCTGCGGGAGGTGGGGAAGTAGACGGTGGGAAGGGGGGCAATCGATGAGCTTGTCGGGCGGTGGCGACTCTTCTCGGCGACGGACGAGTCCGGGTTCGTTCGGATTGTGCCTGGCGCCGGGTCGGTCGGCATGAACGGGCCGGAATCAACGGCACCGCGTCAGTTCGCGTTTACCACCCGCGCCCATATGGCGGTCGACGACGCGACCGATGAGCCGATCGGCCTCGACGACGTCGACACCCGAGTGCGGTGGCTGCTCGACCTGATCGCGGCGGCCGGCGCCGAGTTGACGGCACGGCTGTGGCAGCCGGTCACGTTCGACGTCCTCGCGGCCGGACGGGACCGTGCGGGCCGCAGGCTACCCGCCCAGGGTCATGTCGCCGCGTCCCGCCTCGGCTGGAACCCGCACTACCCGGACGGAATCTACGTGCCGTCGCGGGTGAGCCGGGTGGTGACGGCGCAGGTGATGGCGACCCTGCGGACCCTCGCCTACCGGGACACCGCGATCACGGCGCTGTCTGAGCGGTTCGACCCGGCCACCGGCCGGATAGCCCCACCTACCGCCGCCGCGGACCGTGTGCCGCTGGGTTTCGCCCGGGGCGTGCGACGCCAGCTCCTCGCACGCGCCCGCCGGACCGACGGGGCGCAGTCGACGCGGTTGCGGATCACCGACGTCCAAGGCCGGCCGCTGACGAGCGCGATGGCCCGACTCTCCGCCGCCGACCGGCAACTCGCGCAGATCACCGTCACAGACCGCGAGCTGGTGCTGACGGTGAAACTGCCCACCAGCCCCGCCCCGGCGGGGCGGGCGCAGTGGCGGCGGGTCCGGCTCACCGCCACCATCCCCGCACATCTGCACGGTCGGGCGATCACCGACTGGCATCTGCCGACCCTGGTCCTCGACCGTCGGGGTCTGCTGTGGCGGTGCGCGGCGACCGAACTGGTCCCCGACTGCGACCTGGGATCGGCGACCGTCGCGGTGGGGGTGGATTGGTCGCCGTCCACGCTCGGCGCGGCCGCAGCCACCACCGAGAACTCGGACGGGCTGTTGTCGGATTACCGGGGCTTCACCTACGACGACCGGGGGCTCGGGACCAAACTCGCGCGCCTGCAGGCCGAGGGGCAGATGCTGCACCGCAAGGCGGCCCGGTTGGCGCGGCTGGCCGCCACCGCCCCTCCCGAGGTCCGCGCCCGGCTGGAGGAGAAGATCGCCGCCCTGAACGAGCACCGCACCGCGGTCGGTGCCAAGAGGGGGAAGATCAACCGGGAGCTGGGATTCCATTTCGCCCGCCAGGTCACCGATTACGCCGAGGCGGCGGGCGCGCAGGTGATCGCGGTGGAGGATTTGACGACTCTCGAGACCCGCGGGCACGGCCGGGTCAACAATAACGGGGCCGCACAGTCCGCCCGCCGTCAAGCCGTCACCGCCCTCGCGCACACCGCCGCCGGCGTCGGTATCGCGGTGGTCTCGGTGCCCGCCCGCGGATCGTCCGCACAATGTCCGGGCTGCGACGAACCGCTTGCCCGTCCCGGCGGCTACCACACGGCGTGGTGTTCAAGTTGCCGGGTCGGCGGCAACCGGGACCACGTCGCGGGGGTGAACCTCGCCAAACGAGCACTCCTCGGCAAAGGCAAGGTCACCCGGCGGCGGGGGCAGCTGCCTGCGGTCCGGGTCGACGAGCGGGCACCGGTGCGCAAGTCCCGGGACAAGACCAGTCCGACACCACCTCGGCCGCGGCATCGCCGGGTCCGCCGCAGCCTCCCCACCACAACACCGCGGTTGGGGGTGACTCCGAAACAGAATGTTCCTGCGCCACAAGCGTCGGTGTGGGACACGGTCAAACCCGCACCACTACAAGGTGATGCGGGTAGCCGTGACACAGCGGTTTGGCTGACCTCGAGCGTCGGGGGCTTGCCGTCATCTACACGTCCATCTCCCACGCCCGCCACACCAGTGGCCGACAGTATGAGATCTACGTAGACGCTCGGTGATCATGGACGTCGCCGCCTACCCCGTCCAGCCGCCACCCGGACCATTCGGCAGCAGTTCGTAGGGCGCGGGTGCACAGCGGCCACGAACCGGCTGAGCCTTGCCTAGCAGCCGACCTGTGAGCATGCCCAGCTTCTGGCGATCTTCCATGCGCCGTCTTCGGCCACGAACGGAATCGGTGACCCTTCCGGCTGCGCCTGCCCTTTTACGACGGGGTTGCCGAAGGCGAGTACGGATCCATCGCCACGATCCAGCACCGCGTGGAACTCGACAGTCATTCCCTCCTGAACGAACTTCTGGGCGAGCCGCGGATCTGCCTCGTCGACGCCCTGAATCAGATTCACTCGGTCGGACAAGGGGGCGTCGTAGTCGAGGGCGGTGTTGTACAGCGCGGTCAGTTCGTCCGCCGTCGGGAGCATTCCCGGTATGCCGGGTGTGGATGATGCCTCACCGTCATCCGAACTGCACGCAGCCATGAGCACCGACGCGGCGACGACGATGCCGCAGGCCAATATCGAGTTGAACCGAAGCGTCATCGACGGGTCCTTCGCGGTGAGGAACGCACATGTTGGTCCGGCCCGTCGGACTCGCCGCGGACGCGCCGGTAGCGCTCGTAAATCACGCGCGAGCCGAATGTCCTGGTCTCGATCAGGTCCAGTGGAACGTCTTCGGTGACCGGCGGCAGGAACGGCGTGCCGCCACCGACGACGATCGGATTGCGGAACATGCGCAGCTCGTCGACGAGGCCGAGTTCGATTGCTGTCGCGGCCAGTCCGGCGCCGCCGATCGAGACGTCCTTGTTGGTCGCGTCGAGCGTTGCCGCAGCCTCCTCGGCCAACGACGCCTCGGCGAGCCGGGCGTTGCCTTGCACGGCGTCGAGCGTGCGGCTGAAGACGACCTTCGGGATACTGCACCAGATGTCGGCGAACTCGGCCTGAAGCTCGTTGTCGCGCATCGACGGATCCGTCTCCCACGGCAGCATGGTCTCGTAAAGCCTGCGGCCGCACAGATGGCCGCCGAGCTCGCGTATCTGCTCGACGTGGAAACGAAACTGCTCGTCGTTGGGTACCGTCCACCCGAAGCCGCCCTCCCGGTCGGTGATGAAGCCGTCCACCGAGACGCTCATCGAGTAGATCAGCATGGCAATGTCACCGTTGAGCTGGACATCCGGCTCTCCATCCTTCTGCACGCTGCTCTGCTCCAGACTGGGACCGATCGCGAGATGAAAATGCGTCGTCGCGGGTGGTCCCAGCGATCGTACGGCGATTGTCGACGCCAGGTGCCGACTCGCCCGCGGGGACGTTCGGCGGCTACAGCACCCGATCGACGATCATTGACGGCATGGCGAACGCGAGAACCCAGCCGGGCGGCATCGTCCGGGCGTCGTACTCGGCCAGATCCTCGGAATACACGGATCTCTTCGGCTCCATGACTTCTACACACGCGTCCGATCGGGCCCTGGTGAGCAGTTGGGCTGCCTCCCTGACGGGACCCGTGCTCGACGCCGGGTGTGGTCCGGGGCAGTGGACCGACTTCCTGGCCGCGTGCGGAGTCGCTGCGTGCGGAGTCGATCTGGTGCCCGAGTTCGTCGAGCGGGCCCGCGCGCAGTATCCGGACCTCTCGTTCGAAATCGGCAGCTTCGAGACGCTGGACGTCGCGACAGAATCACTGGGTGGTGTGCTGTCCTGGTACTCGCTCATTCACCACAGTCCGCGAGACATCCAGACTCCGCTCGCCGAGTTCGCACGCGTGATACGACCGGGCGGAGGGCTGCTGGTCGGGTTCTTCGAAGGAACAACCGTGGAGACTTTCCACCATGCCGTCACCACTGCCCATCGATGGCCGGTTGCCGAACTCGGCAGGCAGTTGGCCCAGGCCGGCTTCGAGGTGATCGAGACACATACCCGAACGGGGAACGGCTCCAGGCCTCACGGCGCCATCACCGCACGCCGGCAGAGCACCCGGTGACGGCTACAACCGTGGGTCCACCGGCTCGGACTCGAGCGCCAGAACCGCGAACACCGTTTCGTGCACTCGCCACAGCGGGTCGCCTTCGGTGAGCCGGGTCAGCGCCTCGAGACCGAGCGCATGTTCGCGCAGGGCCATCGATCGTTTGCGGCCGAGTGATCGGTCGCGGAGAACATCGAGGTTCTCGGTGTAATCGGGGCCGTAGATGATTCGCAGGTATTCCCGTCCCCGCACTTTGATGCCCGGCTGAATCCTGCGGTGCGCCAGTTCTGCGGGTGTCGGGCCGAGTGGCTTGACGACCATGCCCTCACCGCCGGCATCGGTCAGTTGCGACCACCAGGTGGTCGCCGCGTCGCGTGACTCGTCGGACGTGAGATCGACGAACTGGTGCCTGGTCGCGGCGATGAGGGGATCGTCGAGTGTCGCCAGCTTCGCGAGGTGCCAGGAGTGCGGTTCGGTGACTGCGGTTGCGCGGCCTTCGCAGGCGAGGATGTGGAACGGCGCGAGCCGCACTCCGTCCAGGCCGGTCACCGGCCAGCAGTACCGCGCGTATGCGTCCCTGAAAAGTCGGGCGTTGGCCGCGCGGGTTCGGTTGTGAGCCAACAGGTCTGCGACGTCCAATCCCCGCGCCGCAGCCCGTTCCAGCGCGGTGATCGCGTCCGGCAGCGCTGCACCCGCCGCGGCGCCGACCGACGCGTATTGGCTGCGGATCAGTTCTCCCGCCTTCGCCGACCACGGCAGCAGTTCGCAATCGAGCGCCAGCCACGACGACCCGAGGTCGTCCATCAGCGGCCTGCACGCGGTGCGGAGCCGCGCCACCAGTTCGCTCATCGTGGCCGGGTCGTCGAAGAACGGTCGGCCGGTGCGGGTGTAGACGATCCCCGAGCTTCCGTCGGTGACACCGAACCGCTCCGCCGCGGTTGCGGCATCGCGGGCCAGCACGGCGATCGCCCGGGAACCCATGTGCTTCTCCTCGCACACGATGTCGGTGACCCCACTCGCCGCGAACTCGGCGAAGGCCTGCGCCGGGTGTTCCAGGTAGCCGTCGAGGTTCGAGGTGGCCGGCGGAGCCATGGTCGGCGGCAGGTAGACCAGCCAGCGCGGGTCGACGGTGAACCGGCTCATGATCTCGAGCGCGGCGGCGGAGTTCTCCTCACGCACCTTGATGCGTCCCTTGTTGTAGCGGACGTCGAGGTGCCGTGTTCCGCGCACGTCGTCGATCGACAACAGGGCCGGATCGCGATGCGTCCGACGACCCGGTGCGGCCCGCCCCGTGTCGAGTGGTCGCGCCGGTTCGAACCACACCTGCTCGGCCGGAACTGACACGATGTCCTTGCCGGGGTAGCGCAGGGCGGTCAGCTTGCCGCCGAAGACGACCCCGGTGTCGAGGCAGATGGTGTTGTTGATCCACTCGGTCTCCGGAACAGGGGTGTGGCCGTAGACGACGACGGCCCGCCCGCGGTACTCGTGGGCCCACGGGTAGCGCACCGGTAGCCCGTACTCGTCGGTCTCGCCGGTGGTGTCGCCATAGAGGGCGAACGAACGAACCCGCGCCGATGCGCGGCCGTGGTAGGCCTCCTTCAGCCCGGCATGCGCGACCACCAGATTTCCGCCGTCGAGTTCGTAGTGGCTGATCAGACCGTCGATGAACGCGTGCGCGGACTTACGGAAGTCGTCGGATTCCGCGGCGAGCTGATCGAGCGACTCCTGCAGCCCGTGCGAGGCGGCGACCTTACGGCCGTGCAGCGCCCGGGCGAGTTTCTGTTCGTGATTGCCCGAGACGCACAGCGCCGTTCCTGCCGCCACCATGCCCATCACCAGGCGCAGCACTCCCGGGGTGTCCGGTCCGCGGTCGACCAGGTCGCCGACGAACACAGCGGTCCGCCCCTCGGGGTGGTAGGCGCCGGCGCCGTCGGGCTGGAGCTGCCAGCCGAGTTCCCGCAGCAGCGTTTCCAGTTCGCTTCGGCAGCCGTGGACGTCGCCGATGATGTCGAACGGTCCGGTCAGATCCCGCTTGTCGGTCCAGGCCTTCTCGGTCGACACCGTCGCCGAGTCGATGGCATCGACTCCGGAGAGCACGTGCACTCGCCGGAAGCCTTCGCGGCCGATCTTCGGCAGCGACCGCCGAAGGTCCTTGTGCTGCCGTCGGATCACGTGTGCACCGAAGTCGCGGTCCGGTCGGGTCGCGTTGCGCGCGATCGCGACGTCGTCGGGAACGTCGATCACGATCCCGTCCACCAGGACGTCGTGGGACTTGGCCAGGTCGATCAATGCCTTGCGCGCTTCGCGCTGCACATTGGTGGCATCGACGACCGTGAGCAGCCCGCGCCGCAGCCTGGTCCCGGCGATGTAGAGCAGCACGTCGAAGGCATCCGAGGTTGCGGACTGGTCGTTTTCGTCGTCGGCGACCAGACCCCGGCAGAAGTCGGACGACAGCACCTGGGTGGGGGCGAAATGCTGTGCGGCGAAGCTGGATTTGCCGCTGCCGGACACACCCACGAGAACCACCAGCGACAGTGCCGGTACAGAGATGTCAGGCATCGGCGCCACCCGCTCGTGCGAAAACCGCCATCTGGGTCGGTGGACCGACCTCGGGGTCGTCGTCGCCGACCGGCCGGAAATCGGCGGTGTATCCGTGGACCCGGCAGACGTTGCCTGCCCACGAACGGAATTCGGCCCGCGACCACTCGAAGCGGTGGTCTCGGTGACGCATTCCCACGAGGTCGGCGTACCGCACGTTGTACTCGGAGTTGGGTGTCGTCACGATGACGTGCGCGGGCCGCGCAGCACCGAAGATCACCTGTTCGAGTGCGGTGAGCCGCGGCGGGTCGATGTGCTCGATGACCTCCATCAACACGGCCGCGTCGTAACCGGCGAACCTGTGGTCGGTGTAGGTGAGGGCCGCCTGGAACAGCTGCAGACGCTCGCGGCGGCGCTCCGGCATGCGATCGAGCCGCAGCCGGCGTGCCGCGATCGTCAGCGCCCGGGTCGACACGTCCACCCCGGCGATCTCGGTGAAACGGGGATCGTCGAGCAGCGCGGAAACGAGTTGACCGGAACCGCATCCGAGGTCGATGACCGTGCGGGCCTCGAGTTCGCCGAGGGCTTCGAGGACCGCCTCGCGCCGAAGCAGGTTCAGCGGCGGGGCGGCCACGGTTTCCGCCGCGACCGCCGCGTCGCTGCCGGGCTCCTCGTCGACCGGTGGTTCCAACCGCTCCGCCACGTCGTCGCCGAGTTCGGCGAGCCGCTCGAACGCCGAGCGCGTCAGGGCGGACTGATGCCGCAGGTAACGGCGGGTGATGAGGGTTCTCTCCGGGTGCTCCGCGAGCCAGGATCCACCGGCCCGGATCAGCTTGTCGACCTCGTCGGAGGCGACCCAATAGTGTTTGGCGTCGTCCAGCACCGGAAGCAATACGTACAGGTGATTGAGAGCGTCGGCGAGCCGGATGTCGCCGCGCAGGGTGAGCCGGACATAGCGGGAGTCGCCCCATTCCGGAAACGCATCGTCGAGCGGAACGGGGCGTGCCTCGACGGTCCACCCCAGCGGGGTGAAGAGTTGTTCGGCCAGTTCCGGTCCACCGCGACACGGCAGTGCGGGCAGCGAAATCTCCAGGGGGATCGGCGTCGCGGCCAACTCCGGCCTGAGGATGCACCGTCCGGCACGGGCAGTGCGGAAGACGTCCGCCAACGCCACCGACAGCAGCGACGACACGGCGTACGGCCGGTCGTTGACGTACTGGCCGAGCGCGTAGTCGGCGGACCTGCCCGACGTGCGAGCGAGCCGGATCGCATCGACATCGAGCAACAGCGCTGCCGTGCAACGATTTTCGTTCGCCTCGGGATAGAACACGCGTACGACACCGCAGGATTGGGTGAACTCCTGAACCCGATCGGGGTGCTTGTGCAGCAGGTACCCGAGATCGGTTGCCGGGCGCGCCGTCGTGGAAATGGTCAGGATCACCAGGCACAGTCTGCCGTAGGCAGGGCGTCCGCCGCACCCAGTTTTCGGCCGAGGAGGCGGCCTCCTGGGTTACGGTGAGCAAGGATGGGGGAGAGAAGTTGTGGCCGAGGACCGGAAGCGGAGTTGGCGGGACAGCGCAGTACCCGACGCGGATACCGGGGTGTGCTGTGGTCGAATCGCCCTCGGATCCTGAACGTGTCAACTTCGCCGTCGTCGGCTCGCAGGAGTACGACAACCCGAAGTATCCGTGGTTCTCCAGGGCGAAGGCGGCAGCGATGACGCAAGCCGTCGTCAGTGCGTTGCCGGACTCGGTGGAGTTGGTCTTCGCCAGTCCACGCGAGTCTCTGGAGTTCGAGCCGATCGCCGATTACGACGGGTCCACCTTCCCCCGGGAGAGTGATGCGGACCTGTTCAGCGGATCGACCACTGCCCGCGGCTCGCTGATCCGGGACGGGCACGTCGGAACGTTGACGGTCGATGTTCGGGCCTGGGACCGTCCCGTCCCGCCCTGCGTGGCAGGGGCGTTGGATCGACGCGACAGCCTCCCGGACGGTACGGTGCTCGATTCGCTGGACAGCTGGTTCGAGATCAACGGGGTCCGCACACTCGAGCGCACCGTCGTCGCTTACCGTCCCGACGGCACCCGGATCGTGGCCACGGCCGGCGACGCCGACTACACCGACCCGAGGACGGGCACCAAGCACAGCGGACACATTCCCTTGACCCTCGACGAGTTGACTGCGATC
The DNA here is from genome assembly GCF_017068395.1 of Rhodococcus pseudokoreensis. Lineage (NCBI taxonomy): Bacteria > Bacillati > Actinomycetota > Actinomycetes > Mycobacteriales > Nocardiaceae > Rhodococcus > Rhodococcus pseudokoreensis. The sequence continues at coordinate 8,131,330 of NZ_CP070619.1, forward strand.
GCCACCGCGCCGCCGCTGACGGTGACGGCGCCGGTCGTCCCGGCCTTACCGCTCATGCCGTCCTGCGGGGCGAACACCGAGGGAAACGGGCCGGAGTTGACCCGTGAGAAGGTGGCCCGGCTCGACCGGGCGCTCGAAGCGCGATGGGCGGGTATGCCGAGCAACAGCGATCTCACCCTTGACCGACCGATCGGATCACTCCGGTTGACCGACTTCGGTAAGGACAACGTCTGCGAGGTGGTCACCGTGGAATCTCCCGCCGGGGTCGGGCGCCTGGATATTGCCGTCGTCAGCGGCCGATCCGCGGCTTCTCCGCAGGACGAGTACCTGAACGAGATCGATCCGGATCGCGCCATTACCAGGTTGCCCGACGGATCCACTGTCACTCGCGCGGTCTACCTCTCCAACGGCGGCAGCGCCTACTTCTCCATCACCCTTCCCACCACCCAACAGGTCATCATCAGCACCACCCCCATCGGGGGTTCCACCGCGCCGAACTCGACCTGGGCTGAACGCAGACGAAGTCCATCCGTCACATGATGTCGAAGATGCGTTCTTCCGGGACGCCGGCGTTCTGTGCCGAGGTGACGGCGTCGAGGAGGTCGTCGGTGAGTTGCTCGAAGGTGGCGGTGCGGACCCGTTCCGGGGGTCGGTCGCTCGGGTGGGTGGTCAGGAAGCAGTGCAGCATCGCGCACGTGTCGCGCACGTGTTCGAGCGCCCGGCGTTGGTCGTCGTTCACTGCAGGTCCGATTGGCGGTCGACGCTCGGCGCCCGCGTGTCGTGAGGTTCCCTGTGGGGACAGGCGTGGTCGACCGCCCGCAGCAGTTCGTGGGTGAGTCGTCGGTAGGTGGAGAGCCATCGGTGGTCGACGGGTTCGTCGCGCAGGTATGCAGTCAAGGTGGCGGTGTTCTCGCCGGTATCCAACCATCGGCGTAGGTCGGTGGTGCGATCCTGGACGTGCTGCAACAAAGAGTGTGGCGAAACGGGCATCGAGTCTCCTCTGGTGCGGAATTCCCTTCGGCGAGAATGAATTTCACAGGGCGGCGAGCTTCCCGAGCCATTGTTGCCTATACCGGTGTCCGATGCTGGTGTTTCCCGGTCTGTGTCGCCGCTGTCGGGAGTCGGAAAACTTGCCCAACTCCGGTTCCGTCGCGGTGGTACCGGGCGGACAATCGATGGGTACGACATCAAGCCCATGACCGAGAAGGAGTGGAGCCGTGAATCGGACCGACCTCCCACAGACACTGCGGAGATCATCGAAGGAGGTGCAGGCCGCTTTCGCCACGGCACACGAGACAGCCGTTCGGCGGTACGGCGAGGGCGAGGAGGCTCAACGTGCGGCATACGGCGAGCTCAAACAATCGTTCGAACTCGTGACCGACCACTGGGTGCCCAAGCAGGACTGATGTCGCACCCGTGAGTACTTGTCAACCGCCGGCCGTTGACAAGTACTCACGGGTGGAGGTCAGACGACGGCCGACCAGATCTCGTCGACGGACGGATCGGACGCCTCCGTGCGGAGAGCCTGTGCGACGAGCAGGCGTCCGGTGTTTTCGAGGTGCCTGCGCATCGCGGCTTCGGCCTCGTCGGGTTGACCGGCGATGATCGCGTCGATGACGGGTGTGTGCTCGTCGTCGATGTCGGTGAGGGTTCTGGTCTTGTCGGCGGTGTTGGCCCCGAGTAGCCGGGTGGTCTCGCGCAGTGTCTTGACGATCGCGCGGGCCCGGGTGTTGTCGGCGGCGTCGAGGATCAGGTCGTGGAGTCCGAGGTCGTGGTGGGCGAATTCGTGTTCGTTGCCGATGGCGGCCGCGTCCCGCATCAGGCGTTGCCGGCGGAGCAGTGCGTCCGACAAGGCGGGGTCGGATGCGGTCGCGGCCTTGCGGACGGCGGGAAGTTCCAGCGCCAATCGGACTGCGAAGATCTCGGCGATCTCCTTGGGCTGGGGGAGCAGGATGCGGAAGCCCTGCCGAGCCTCGAACTTGATGAGTCCCACTTCTTCGAGGCGGAGCAGCGCGTCGCGCACGGGGGTGCGGGAGATGCCCAGGCCCTCGGCGAGTTGGTAGACCGAGTACTTCACTCCCGGCTTCATGCGGCCGTCGTCGATGGCGGCCCGCACGGCCGCGATCGCCTGCTCCATCCGTCGTCCCGGGAACGGGGTGAGCGGTTCGAGTTCGAGCGCTTCGTCTGCCACCCGATCACTGTAACAACACGGGACTGTTCGTAGCATGCTAGAAGCTGTAGCATGCTACGAATGATCACCGCTGAATCACTGGCCGCTGAGCTGCGCAGTTCTGGAGTGAGCGATGTTCTCTCCGACGGCACGACCCGCGCCGCCTATTCGTCCGACGCATCTCTGTACCGGGTGCGACCGCTGGTCGTCGCGCGGCCGCGGCACGCCGACGAGGTCGCGGCGGCCCTCGCGGTGTGCCGCCGGGAGGGTGTGCCGCTGACCAGTCGTGGAGGCGGCACCTCGGTGGCAGGCAACGCGGTCGGGACGGGACTGATCCTGGACTTCAGCCGGCACATGAACCGGGTGCTCTCGATCGACACGGACGCACAGACCGCGACGGTGGAGCCGGGCACGATTCAGACGGTGCTGCAGCAGGCAGTGGCACCGCACGGCCTGCGATTCGGCCCAGATCCATCGACGTTCACGCGCTGCACGATCGGCGGCATGATCGGCAACAACGCGTGCGGGTCCCGCACCCTCGGTTACGGCCGGACCTCGGACAACGTGACGGGTCTACATGTGCTCACCGGGACCGGGGAGTCGCTGCAACTGGGCGCGCCCGGCGAGGTGACGGCATCCCCGGCACTGAGTGCATTGCAGCAGGTCACCCGCGCCGGCCTGGCGACCATCCGCACCGAACTCGGCCGATTCGGCCGTCAGGTGTCCGGCTACGCCCTCGAACATCTCCTGCCGGAGAACCGGTTTGACGTGACCCGCATGCTGGTCGGCACCGAGGGCACGCTCGCCGTCGCGACCCGGGCCACGGTTCGGCTGGTGTCCGAGCCCGCCCACCGCGTTCTGGTCGTCCTGGGATACCCCGACATCGCGGCGGCCGGAGACGCCACCCCGCTGGTGCTGAAGTTCGATCCGACGGCCTGCGAGGGGATCGATTCCCGAATCGTCGACGTCGTGCGCGAGCGGCGCGGCCCGGGCGCGGTGCCGCCGCTGCCAACGGGGGCGGCGTGGCTGTTCGTCGAGGTCGTCGGCGAAGATCTCGACGAGACGATCGCCCGGGCCCAGCAGGTCGGACGCGACTGCGGCGCCGTGGACAGCCTCGTGGTCACCGACGCCGCCCGCACCGCGCAGTTGTGGCGGATCCGGGCCGACGGAGCCGGGCTCGCCGGGCGCAGCCCCGCCGGACTGCCCGCGCACGCGGGGTGGGAGGACGCGGCCGTGCCACCGGCAATGCTGGGTAACTACCTCCGCGACTTCGATGCCCTCATGGACGACTACAACGTCACCGGCCTGCCGTACGGGCATTTCGGCGACGGCTGCCTGCACGTGCGCATCGACTGGCCGCTCGACGAGCCCGGCGGCAGCGGCATCTTCCGGGAGTTCCTGGTCGCGGCAAGCACACTGGTCGCCGGCTACGGCGGTTCCCTGTCCGGTGAGCACGGTGACGGCCGCGCCCGCAGTGAACTCTTGCCGCTGATGTACTCACCGGACGCGATGACACTCTTCGCCGCCGTCAAGCACGTCTTCGACCCCGACAACATCCTCAACCCGGGTGTCGTCGTCGACCCCCGCCCCGTCGACGCGGATCTGCGGGTGCCGGCCGCCCCGCTCGTGCGCCGCCCACTCGCGATGGCCTATCACCACGACGACGGCGACTTCACCCAGGCCGTGCACCGCTGCACCGGCGTCGGGAAGTGCCGGGCCGACAACACCGCCACCGGCGGTGTGATGTGCCCGTCGTATCAGGCGACACGGGAGGAGAAGGACTCCACCCGCGGCCGTGCACGCGTGCTGCAGGAGATGATCAACGGCACCGCCGTCGACGGAGGCTGGCGTTCGCCGGAGGTCCACAACGCCCTCGACCTGTGCCTGTCCTGCAAGGGGTGTTCCTCGGACTGCCCGACCGGGGTCGACATGGCCGCGTTCAAAGCCGAAGTGCTGCACCAGAGCTACCAGGGTCGCATCCGCCCCGCCTCCCACTACTCGCTGGGGTGGCTCCCGCGCTGGGCGAAGATCGCCAGCCGTGCCCCCGGTCCGGTCAACGCCCTGATGCGCGTTCCCGGCATCGGACCGCTGGCGTTGTCGTCGGCCGGAGTGGACAGGCGCCGCACCATCCCCCCGTTCGCGAAGCAGACGTTCCGGTCCTGGTTCAAGGCCACCGAGAACGACCGTGCCACCACCGGTGACCCGGTGCTGCTGTTCGTGGACTCGTTCACCAACTACTTCACCCCCGAGGTCGGGCACGCCACCGTGCGGGTGCTCGAGGCCGCCGGGTACCGACCGCAGTTGACCGACAAACAGCAGTGCTGCGGACTGACCTGGATCTCGACCGGGCAGCTCACCGCGGCGAAGAAGATCCTCGGACGCACCGTGGACGCACTGTCCGGCAGCGCCGCGGCCGGAATCCCGATCGTCGGCATGGAGCCGTCCTGCACCGGGGTGCTGCGCTCGGACGCCGCGGAACTGCTCGGCAGGGCGGCCGCCGACCCGGTCGCCGAGGCCACCCGCACCCTGGCCGAACTGTTGACGGACCGAGGGTGGGAACCGCCGTCCCTCGAGGGTAAATCCGTTGTCGCGCAGCCGCACTGCCACCACCATTCGGTGATGGGGTGGAGTCCGGACGCGCAGCTCCTGGAGAAGGCCGGTGCACAGGTCCAGCGGTTGGGTGGATGCTGTGGCCTGGCCGGGAACTTCGGCGTCGAGAAGGGGCACTACGAGGTGTCGGTGGCCGTCGCCGAACAGCAGCTTCTCCCCGCCGTGGCCGGAGCCGACGCCGACACCACCATCCTCGCGGACGGATACTCCTGCCGCACCCAGCTCGCGGATCTGACCGATCGCCGCGGCGACCACCTGGCGCAGCTGCTCGCCGCGCAGCTCGACGCGGACCGTGCGCGCCGACGGGACTGAACCTCGGGTGCTCGCACGGAAAGGGGCGGCGGCAGGAGACGGTGTGTCTCGCCTGCCGCCGCCCCGGGTGCTAGTTCGTGACGGGTGCGGGGTGGCTGGTGACGGGTGGGTTGAGTCGTCGGCGGAGTCGGTAGGCGATCAGAGTCGCGACCAGCGCGGCGACGCTGAGGGAGATCTGGGATCGGGTTGTCTCGACGTAGAACATCGAGACCAGGACGGCGACGATGCTGCCGGCGGCGAGAATCGACAGGTACGGGAACAGCCACATTTTCAGGCGGAGCCGGGCGACTTCGTCGGGGGTCATCAGGCCGCGGAGTTTGATCTGCGACATCGCGATCATGAGGTAGACCATGAGGATGGTGGCGCCGGAGGCGTTGAGGAGAAACGCGAAGACGGTGTCGGGGGAGAGGTAGTCCAGGCCGATGCAGGCGAAACCGACGAGGGTTGCCAGGAGCAGCGAGTTGCGGGGGACGCCGTGTCTGTCGAGTTTGGCGATGCCGTGCGGGGCGTCGCCTTTGTGGGCGAGGGTGAAGAGCATTCGGGAGGAGGTGTAGAGCCCGGAGTTGAGGCAGGACAGTACGGCGACGAGGATGACGGCATTCATGATGTCGGGTCCGCCGGGAATGCCCATGTGGGCGAGGGCGTCGACGAAGGGGGATTGGCCGATCTCGACGTCGGTCCAGGGAACGATGATGGCGAGCAACAGCACCGAGCCGATGTAGAAGAATCCGATGCGGGCGATGACGGAGTTGGTGGCTTTGGCGACGGCTTTTTCGGGTTCGGCGGATTCGGCTGCGGCGATCGTCGCGATTTCCGGGCCGACCATGGAGAAGACTGCGACGACGACGCCGGAGAGAATGACCGTCCAGCCGTTGGGGGCGAAGCCGCCGAGGTCGGTGAGGTTGCTGACGTCGGCGGTGTGGCCGGGCCAGAGGCCGAAGACGTAGGCCGCGCCGAGACCGAGGAACAGCAGGGTCGCGCCGACTTTGATTCCCGCGAACCAGTATTCGAATTCGCCGAAGTTGCGGACCGAACGGAGATTGGTGGCGACCATGGCAAGCAGCAGAACGGTGGCCATCATCCAGGAGGGCAGGTCGATCCAGCGTTGGAGGAGTTTGCCGCCGATGACGGCTTCGGCGCCGACGGCGACGACCCAGAAGAACCAGTAGAGCCAGCCGGTGGTGAAACCGGCCCAGCCGCCGAAGGCCTTGCGGGCGTAGCCGGCGAACGATCCGGTCGACGGATTGGTGGTGGCCATTTCGCCGAGCATGCGCATCACGAGGACGATGACGACGCCGGTGACGCCGTAGGAGATGAAGGCTGCGGGTCCGGAGGTGTGCAGCAGGGCGCTCGAGCCCACGAAGAGGCCTGCGCCGACGACGCCGCCGATCGCGATCATTGTCAGGTGGCGTTGCTTCAGAGACTTCTGCAACGTCTCGGGCGGTTGTTCGTGAATGGACATCACACGCTCCAAAGGTCGAGTCGGACACGAGGGCGATCGGGCGCGATCCGTTCTGCGGTGGTCGGACGCTCCGACAGAGGATGTGCCGAGGCCGAAGCCTGGCGAGATGGCGAACTTCCGTTCGTGTGTGACCAACGTAACGGCGCAACACGTAGCATGCTAGGGACAGCTGCCAGAATTTTCGGCCCCGGCGCTCAGACACTTGTATGGCCGACTCGGAATGATCGCAGTAAGTATTGCCCACGAAATATGCCGTTCACGGAGATGGTGAAGTGACTCTCGATGAAGTGGTCGCCGAGGTGGCCGAACGACTGTCGGCGTCGGTGGTGCTGGTCGATCGGGCCTTTTCGCTGATGGCCTACAGCACCCAGTCGCCGGGCGTCGACAGGGACCGGGTGCAGTCGATCCTCACCCGGAGTTGTCCGCCGGAAGCGCGTGCATGGTACGAGAGTTTCGGCATCGCCGATAGCATGCGCCCGGTCACCACGCCCGAGAATCCGCAGATCGAGGCGTCGTCACGGATCTGCCTCCCGGCCCGCTACGCCGGTTCGGCGTACGGGTATCTGTTCGTCCTACCGGACGAGAACAGCACGGTGTCCGATCGTGATCTGACTGCCGCGATGTCCCTGGCCGGTCAGGCGGGCGCTCACCTCGCGCATACTTCGCGGGGCCGCGACGATCTGGCGGTAGACGTCGCCGACCTCCTGGAAGGGGACAGGAAGGCGTTCGCCCGTGCGCTTGCTCGCATCGAAGACTCCGGACTCTTTCCCGATGGCGGCGCGCTGACCGTGCTGGCCGTCGACGGTCTCCTGCCCGCCCCCGGCACGCGCAGTCTGCTGGCGCCGATCGGATCGCTGACCGCCGTCGTGGTGCCTGCGGCGGACGGCGCCGTCGACCCTGTCCGGTCCATCGCCGAAAGCGGTGCGGGCGCCGGAGCGCTGGTCGGAGTGGGAGGGTCTTGTCGAGGGCTGCGTTCGGCCCGGCGGAGCTGGCAGCAAGCCAAGCTGGGTGCCCGGGTCGCCCGGCACGACGAGTCGACGGGACCGATCGCCTACTGGGAAGAGCTCGGCATCTATCGGCTGGCCTCGTGCGGGCCCACCGGCGTCCTCGCCGATGCAGTCCTCACGCCGTCGGTGCGGGCCCTGCTCGACCACCGCAACATCGACCTGCTCGCCACCGCCCAGACCTATCTCGACCAGGCCGGCGATACCGGCGCCACCGCCGCGATCCTCGGCATCCACCGTCAGACCCTGTACTACCGGCTTGCGAAAATCGAGGAGGTCACCGGCCTCGACCTGTCTTTGGGCGCGCAGCGACTCGAGTTACACGTCGGCCTCACACTGGGACGCTTCATCGCCGAGCACCAGGGTGCACGGGACACCTCCACCGGCCAGGAGAACTGACTTCCCCTCGGTAGAGTCCTCATCGCGTCTCGGCCGTGGTTACGACGGCACGCACGATCTCGGTGACGGCCCGCACGGTGGGCCGGATCTCCGAGCCGGCGAGCCGCAGGAGCACGATCCGCCTGCCGATCTCCTGGGCGAGGTCGACCCGGACGATCGGTACCGAGCTGTTGAGCTTGATCATCATGTCCGTTACCGGAGCCGCGCCCAGCCCCTCCGCGGCCAGTGCCAGGGAAACGGCGGTGTCGACGATCTCGTGCCGTGCGATCGGTTCGAATCCTTCCTGCCGGCAGGCGATTCGGATGGCGCGACCGAACTGGGTTTCCGCGGGCGGCAGGATCCAGTTCCAGTCCGCGGCCTCGCGCAGATCGATCGTGCACTCGGTGCGGATGCCGTATGCCCCGGAGGAGACGGCGAGTCCGAATCGCTCGCTGCGCAGGGTGATCATCTCGATATCCGGAGTGCGGGGCATCGGCGCGTTGGGGTAGTCCAGCCCGAAAGCGACGTCGACCTGTCCGCGCTGGACCGCGGTGGCGGCGTCGTCGACGTCGAGTTCGCGGCTGCTGAGGGCTAGGTGCGGGTACTCGCGCTGCGCGGCGGCCACCACCGGCGGCAGCAGCGCAGCGGCGGTACTGCCGAAGGTGCCGAGCAGAAGGGGCGCAGCAACGTCGTCGTGGACTGCGCGGAGCGCGTCGAGGGCGGTCTGTTCCGCGCTCAGGATTTTCACGGCGTGTTCGGCCAGGACGACCCCGGAATCGGTGAGGACGACGTTGCGTCCCACCTTGGTGACGAGTTGCGAGCCGACGGCCTTCTCCAACGCTGCGATCTGCTGGGATACGGCGCCCGCGGTGTATCCGAGTTCTTCGGCGACCGCGACCATCGTTCCGCGCCGGGCCAGTTCGCGGAGCGTGACGAGGTGGGCCAGACTCATGTTCATATAGGGATCCTAAACGGTTGTGGCTAGTTTTCGTCGCTGGTGCTATTCAATCCGGCACGCCACGATGAACGAGCGGGAACGAAACGTCGAACTGCCGCACTGTTCGAAAACCCTCCGGCACAACACGACTTCGCTCTCACCCGACCCCATCGACCCTGGAGTTGCACGCATGCCGATCACCCAGCAGTGGGAACTGCGCGCCGAGTTCGCTCGCCGCCTCTCGCACATGTACGGGAAGGAAGTTCCCGCCTACACCACGTTGCTCGAGGTCTCGCAGGCCGTCAACGACGCCGTGCTGTCGCGTCCCGGTGCCGATGCCGAACGGCTGGGCTCGATCGCCCGGGTCACCGCCGAACGCCACGGAGCCATCCGTGTGGGCACCCCACAGGAGATGGCGCAGGTGGCACGCGTGTTCGCGGCCATGGGCATGTACCCGGTCGGGTTCTACGACCTGCGCGAGGCGGCTGCCAGTTCCGTCCCGGTCGTCTCGACCGCCTTCCGGCCCACGGACCCGGACGAACTGGCGCGCAACCCCTTCCGGGTGTTCACGTCGATGCTCGTCCCCTCGGACCGCCGCTTCTTCAGCGCAGATCTGCAGCGGCGACTCGAGAGTTTCCTCGCCAGGCGCACGCTGTTCACCACCGAACTGCTGGTCCTCGCCGACCGGGCGAGCGAGTACCGGGGGCTGAATTCCGGTGACGCCGAGATGTTCTTGACCCTCGCGACGGCGGCGTTCAAGCTCTCCACCGAGGCCGTCGACCGCGCCTGGTACCGCGAGCTCGAACAGGTGTCGTCGGTGGCCGCCGATATCGGCGGCGTCACCAGCACCCACGTCAACCACCTGACCCCGCGGGTATTGGACATCGACGATCTGTACGCCCGCATGGAGCGTCGCGGCATCGACATGATCGACACGATCCAGGGACCGCCCAGGTGGGCCGGCCCGGATCTGCTGCTGCGTCAGACCTCGTTCCGGGCCCTCGCCGAACCGCGGATGTTCCGCGAGGCCGACGGCAGCGTCGAGGCGGGGTCGCTGCGAGTGCGTTTCGGTGAGGTCGAAGCCCGCGGCATCGCCGCCACCGTCCGCGGCCGGGAAGTCTACGACCGGTTGACCGTCGAGACGGAACAGGCGGTCCGGGAGGCCGCCGCGACGGCACCGGTGTCGGCCGAGGCGCGCAACGCGATCGCCGCGGAGCAGTGGAATCAGCGGATGCCTGCCACCGAGCAGGGATTGGCCCTGCACGACCTCGCCTACTTCACGTACACGGTGAACACCGACAAGCTGCCCAACGGGCACGCGCCGTCCCGGTCGCTGCCGGATCTGATCGACGAGGGCTGGGTCCGCCCCGAGCCGATCGTCTACGAGGACTTCCTGCCGAAGTCCGCCGCCGGGATCTTCCTGTCGAACCTGACGTCGGACGGTCGCAAGGACGACACCCAGTCGACAGCCGCTGTCGACGCCGACTGGATGGAGGGAGTTTTGGGCCGTCCCCTGCACGACCCGTATGCGCTCTACGACGGGGTCCGCCGTGCATCCCTCGCTCGTGTCGCCACCGAACTGCACATCCGCGGACCCATCGAAGTACCTGCACCCATCGCTACCCAAGGAGTCAAGTAAATGAGCACCGCTGTCGCCGACACCATCGCCCTGCCCACCACCGACGAACTGCGTACGCTCGCCCGCACCAGCCTGCAGCGATGTGGGGTCGACCCGGCCGTGCTCGACACCGCCGGGGTGACGAACACCGTCACCGCCCGCACCCCGGTCACCGGGGACGCCCTGTTCGACTACCCGGCCGCCGGCGCTGCCGACGTCGAGGCCGCGATCGACGCCGCCCACGACGCGTTCCTGCAGTGGCGCACCGTTCCCGGCCCCGTCCGCGGATTCCTGATCAAGCGCCTCGGCGAACTGCTCACCGAGCACAAGGAAGACGTCGCCAACCTGATCGGCATCGAGGTCGGCAAGATCCGCTCGGAGGCCCTCGGCGAGGCCCAGGAAATGATCGACATCTGCGACTTCGCGGTCGGACTGTCCCGCCAGCTCGACGGCCGCACCATGCCCTCGGAGCGCCCCGGCCACCGCCTGATGGAGACGTGGCACCCGCTCGGCGTCGTCGGTGTCGTCTCCGCGTTCAACTTCCCGGCTGCGGTGTGGTCCTGGAACCTCGCCCTGGCCATCGTCTGCGGTGACGCGGTGATCTGGAAGCCCGCCCAGCTGACCACCCTGACCGCCGCCGCCTGCTCCGCGCTGTTCGACCGCGCCGCAGCGGAATCGGGCGCACCGGCCAACCTGAACGTCCTCGTCTCGGCGAGTGCCGCCGACACCCAGGCCCTGATCGACAGCCCGAAGGTGCCGCTGATCTCCGCCACCGGCTCCGAGCGGATGGGGGAGCAGATCGCCCCGCGCGTCGCCGCCCGCTTCGGCCGCGCCATCCTCGAACTCGGCGGCAACAACGCCGCGGTCGTCACCCCGTCCGCGGACCTCGATCTCGCCACCCGCGGCATCGTCTTCGCCGCCGCGGGCACCGCAGGTCAGCGGTGCACCTCGATGCGCCGCATCATCGTGCACCGGGACATCGCCGACGAGCTGATCGACCGGATCTCCCAGGTCTACCGGCGCCTCCCGATCGGCGACCCGTTCGCCGACGGCACCCTCGTAGGCCCGCTGATCGACGGCAAGTCACACGCCAACATGACCGAAGCCCTCGAGCAGGCCGTCGCGCAGGGCGGGCAGATCCTCGTCGGTGGTCGGCGCCGGCCCAGCAGCGACAATTCGTACTACGTCGAGCCCGCGATCGTGCGGATGCCGACGCAGAGCGCGATCGTCAAGGACGAAACCTTCGCACCGATCCTCTACGTCCTGACCTACGACACGTTCGAGGAGGCGATCGCTCTGCACAACGACGTCCCGCAGGGTCTGTCGTCGTCGATCTTCACCACCGACCAGCGCGAGGCCGAGCGGTTCATCGCCGCCGACGGTTCGGACTGCGGCATCGTCAACGTCAACATCGGCACGTCCGGAGCCGAGATCGGCGGCGCATTCGGCGGGGAGAAGACCACCGGCGGCGGCCGCGAATCCGGCTCCGACGCGTGGCGCGCCTACATGCGCCGGGCCACGAACACCGTCAACTACTCCCGTGAGCTGCCCCTGGCTCAGGGCGTCAACTTCGCCTGAAACCCCTTCGAATCGCACGAGGAGCAACGACGATGTTCGAACTGATCGACGAATGGGGCCCGGAAAAGGTGGTGTGCGTCTCCGACGCACGCACCGGCATGCGCGGCGTTCTGGTCATCGACAACACCGCCCGCGGCATGGGCAAGGGCGGCACCCGCATGTCCACCACCGTCAGTGTCGGCGAGGTCGCCCGGCTGGCCCGGAACATGACCTGGAAGTGGGCCGGGGTCGACCTCTTCTACGGCGGCGCCAAGGCCGGGATCTGGGCCGACCCGCACGCCGAGTCGAAGGAAGCGGTCCTGCGGGCGTTCGTGCGGGCCCTGCGCAACGAGGTCCCCGAGGAATACGTCTTCGGCCTCGACGTCGGACTGACCGAGAAGGACGCCGCGATCATGCTCGACGAGGTCGGTGGCCGCGGCGGCGCCGTCGGCACCCCGCACGCGCTCGGCGGACTCCCGTACGACCAACTCGGCGTCACCGGCCACGGAGTCGCGGAGTCCGCCGACGCCGCCGCGCAGGCGATCGGCCTGTCCACCGGTTCGCTGAGCGTGTCCATCCAGGGCTTCGGAGCGGTCGGAGCGGCGAGCGCGAAACGCCTCGCCGAACTGGGCGCCACGGTTGTCGCCGTCTCGACGTCGCGGGGTGGCATCCACAACCCGGACGGCCTCGACGTCGCCGCCCTGCTCGACCTGCGCGAACGATACGGTGACGGCCTGGTCGACGAGTACTCCGACGCAAAGCCGCTCGCCGCCGGGGAAGAACTCTCGGTGACGGCGGACGTCCTGATCCCGGCCGCATTGCAGGACGTCATCGACACCGATCTCGCCCGGACATTGCCTGCCAGGATCGTCGTCGAAGGCGCGAACCTGCCGAGCAGCCCCGAAGCGCAGGCAGTGCTGCACGGCCGCGGCGTGACCGTCGTCCCGGACTTCATCGCCAACGCCGGCGGCGTGGTGGCCGCAGCCGTGGCCATGGACGCCCGCTACTCCGGCATCCGTCCCGAACCCGCTGCAGTGTTCGCCAACATCTCGAACAAACTGCGCGCCAGCACCATCGACACCCTCGATGCGTCGAAGGCTCAGGGGCGTACCACCCACGAGGTGGCGCGCAGCACCGCCCAGGACCGCGTGCGCGAAGCCATGGTGTTGCGTGGACGGGCTCCGCGGAACGCGGCGTTCTAGAAGACGGTCCGGCATAACATAATCACTCTTCAGGAAAGAAGAAGCGACATGAGCAAGGAACTCCCCGAACAGGCGTCCGTCGTCGTGATCGGCGGTGGCGTCATCGGCGCCAGTATCGCGTTCCACCTTGCCGAATCCGGGGTCTCCGATGTCGTCCTCCTGGAAAAGGACGAGTTGGCCTGCGGCTCGACCTGTAAGGCCGCCGGCGGTGTCCGTGCGTCGTTCAGTAACGAGGCCAACATCGCGATCGGACTGCGCGGCCTCGAGGTGTATTCGCGGTTCGCCCAGGACTACGGCCAGGAGATCGACTTCGGCCGCGACGGCTACCTCTACCTCCTCTCGGACCAGACCAACGTCGACATCTTCACCGAAAGCGTGGCGCTGCAGAACCGGCACGGTGTTCCGAGCCGGATGATCATGCCCGACGAGGCGAAGAAGATCTCGCCGCTCATCAGCACCGACGGGCTCCTCGCCGCCTCCTGGTCCCCCGAAGACGGCAAGGCCACGCCGGAATCGGTGGTGATGGGGTACGCCGCGGCCGCCCGTCGCCACGGTGCCCGCATCATCCGGCACTGCGCGGTCACCGACATCGAGAGCACGGGCGGCACCATCACCGCCGTGGTCACCGAACACGGACGTATCGCGACGCGCACCGTGGTCTGCGCCGCCGGGGCGTGGTCGGCGGAGATCGGGACCATGGTCGGGGTGGATATCCCCGTGGTCCCCGTCCGCCGGCAGATCGCGTTCACCGAGCCGCTGTCCGAGCTGCCGGAGTTCTCGCCGTCGCTGACCATCGACTTTCCCTCGAACTTCTATTTCCATCCCGAAGGCAAAGGTCTGTTGCTGGGCTGGTCCGACCCGGACGAACCCGAGGGATTCAACCTCAGGTTCGAACTCGAGGATTGGCTGATGGGTCTCGGCGCGATCGCCGAGACCCGGGTGCCGGCCGTGCTGGACTACGGCATCAGCACCGGCTGGGCCGGACTCTACGAGGTCACTCCCGACCGCAACCAGATCATCGACCGATCCACCGAGGTGGAGGGCCTGCTCATCGCGACCGGTTACTCCGGCCACGGCTTCCTGATGGGACCGGCGACCGGTGAGATCGTGCGCGACCTGTACCACGGTAGAGAGCCCGGGTACGACATCGGTTCGTTCGCCCTGCGCCGCTTCGCGAAGACCGGTATCGGCGCAGGCGAGACGAACATCGTCTGACCCGACGCACCACTGGGACGCCCGTTCCATCCCTCGAGGAAGACTGGGACCCGACCTGCCCGAGCACGAACCGACACCTGGAGCAGTTGTGCCGACCCTCGATCCCGGACCGCCGGCCGAACCATCACCCGCCCGGGCATTCGCCGGCATCGAGGTGTTCGACGCCCGCGAACACAACCTCGCCCACGTCGACGTGTTCATTCCCCGGGATTGCATCGTCGCGTTCACCGGGGTGTCGGGATCGGGCAAGTCGTCGTTGGCCTTCGGCACCATCTACGCCGAAGCGCAACGACGCTTTCTCGAGTCCGTCACCCCGTACGCGCGCCGATTGATGGATCAGGTCGGCGCACCCAGGGTGGGGGACATCACCGGGCTTCCCCCGGCGGTCGCGTTGCAGCAGGCCCGCGGTCACACGTCCGCCAGATCGTCGGTCGGCACCCTCACCCACATCTCCAACGTGCTGCGCATGCTGTTCTCCAGGGCCGGCACCTACCCGCCGGACGCCGACATCCTCGACTCGAACGCCTTCTCGCCCAACACCCCGGAAGGCGGATGCCCGACCTGTCACGGACTCGGACGCACCCACGACGTCGACGTCGACGCCCTGGTCCCGGACCCGAGCCGCAGTATCCGCGACGGCGCCGTCGCGGCCTGGCCCGGTGCGTGGCTGGGGAAGAACTACCGCGACATCCTCGACACCCTCGGGATCGATGTGGACCGCCCCTGGTCGGAACTCCCTGCAGACCAACGTGAGTGGATCCTCACCACCGAGGAGCAGCCCACGGTGACGGTGTCACCGATCCGCGACCCGGGCAAGATGGTGCGCGACTATCAGGGAACGTTCTCGAGCGCCCGCACCTACGTCCTGCAC
Organism: Rhodococcus pseudokoreensis; assembly: GCF_017068395.1. Lineage (NCBI taxonomy): Bacteria > Bacillati > Actinomycetota > Actinomycetes > Mycobacteriales > Nocardiaceae > Rhodococcus > Rhodococcus pseudokoreensis. The sequence continues at coordinate 8,146,666 of NZ_CP070619.1, forward strand.
ACCTTCGCGACGACGAAGAGCGCAACCCAGCGGGCGAAGGTCTCGCGATACCTGGTCTCCCGGCCCTGCAGCGCGTGCGACGGTAAGCGGCTGCGACCGGAGGCGCTAGCGGTTCGGTTCGCCGGCCTCGACATCGCCGACGCGACCGAACTGCCACTGGCCGATCTGGCCACGGTCCTCGAAGCCGCCGTCGCATCCCGCGATGCCCCCGCAGACGACGCTACCGACCGAGCATCGGAGGCGTTGGTGGACAACCTACTCGGACGCCTCCGGGGGTTGTCCGAGCTCGGCCTGGGATACCTGAGTCTCGGCCGATCGACCACCACCCTGTCGCCGGGGGAGCTTCAGCGCCTGCGGCTGGCCACCCAGCTGCAGTCGGGCCTGTTCGGAGTGCTGTACGTCCTGGACGAGCCGTCCGCGGGCCTGCACCCCGCCGACACCGAGGCGCTGGTCGCTGCCGTGCGGCGGCTTCGCGCGGCAGGCAACTCCGTCTTCGTCATCGAACACAACCTCGACGTCGTCCGGGCGGCGGACTGGATCGTCGATGTCGGCCCCGATGCCGGGGAGCACGGTGGGCGGGTCCTCTACAGCGGCCCGGTGGACGGTCTCGCTGCGATCGCCGAATCCGTCACCCGCCGATACCTTTTCGAACAATCGGGCAATTGCCCGGAGCTTGCACAGCCGAGCATGTGGATCGAACTCTCCGGAATCACGATGCACAATCTGCGGGATCTGAGCGTGCGGATCCCGCTCGGGGTGCTCACCGCGGTCACCGGCGTGTCCGGCTCGGGCAAATCCACGCTCGTCAGTCGCGTGCTCACGGACGTCGTCGCCCGGCACCTCGGCGTCGACGACGAACCCGGACCCGACACCGTCAGCGACGACGCCGACGACTCCACGGCCGTGATGGCCGACGGCCGCGACACCACCGAACCGACGGTGGTGTCGTCTCACGGGCTCGGACACATCGACCGGCTGGTGCGGGTGGACCAGACCCCGATCGGGCGGACTCCGCGCTCGAATCTCGCAACCTACACCGGACTGTTCGACGTGATCCGGAAGCTTTTCGCTGCACACCCCACCGCCCGCGAGCGCGGATACAGTCCCGGCCGATTCTCGTTCAACGTCACCGGAGGCCGATGCGACGAGTGCGAGGGCGCCGGTGTGATCACCATCGGCATGCTGTTTCTGCCCGAGGCCTCCGCGCCGTGCCCGGTCTGCGCCGGCGCACGCTACAACGCCGAGACCCTCGAGATCCTGGTCGACGGCCGGTCGATCGCCGACGTCCTCGGGATGACCGTCGACGATGCCCGGGACTTCCTGAACCACGTCCCGGCCGCGAAGAAGAGCCTGGACATGCTGGTGGAGGTGGGTCTCGGATATCTGCGGCTCGGCCAATCGGCCACCACGCTGTCGGGTGGGGAGGCGCAACGCGTCAAGCTGGCCAGCGAACTGCAGCGCGTCCGATCCGGGCACACGCTCTACGTGCTCGACGAACCCACCACCGGACTGCACCCCGCCGACGTGGACCGACTCATGGGGGTGCTGCGCCGTCTCGTCGCGGCAGAAAACACCGTCGTCCTGGTCGAACACGACATGTCGGTCATCGCCTCGGCGGACTGGATGATCGATCTCGGACCCGGCGGCGGAGACAACGGCGGCCGCATCATCGCCTCGGGTCAGCCGGCGATCGTCGCAGAGTCGGCTGGCTCCGCCACCGCCGCCTATCTCGGCCGGCACCTCGCACCGTCCGCGGTGTAGGTCTGGGGGAGAATCCGCTCCATCGGTACCCCGCCCGCCTGGCCATGGTCGGCGAGGGTGGGCCGGTTGATGGGCGCCTGCGGCCGGGTTTCCGAACCTCGGTGCGGACGGAGTTCTGCAACCACCTGCTGTTGCCAGTAGGCATCCGATCGTGGCTGTGAGGACCGCGATGTGCTCATGCGGTCGCCTCCCCGGAAACAAGGCGTGCCTAGAGGAAAGTGTTCGTTCCCCGAAAGATCGCGCTGGAGTGGATTGGTGTAACTCGCGGCCCCCGACAGCGACGAGCAAGTGTCTCATTTGTAGTCGATCAGGCGGCCGATGTCACGGACCGACCGGTCCCCCCGAACGGGTTTCACCGTCGAGGGCGGATCTATCCGGGAACAAGTTCACTTCCGGCGTGGTGCGGGTTCGCGTTTGCTGCCCGAGCCGTCGAGCAGCTCGCTGAGCGTTTCGCCCACTCCCTCGAGTACGCCCTTCGTCTTGGACTTCGTGCTGCCGCTGCCCTTGACGTCGGAAACGAGATCGGTCAGGCCCTTGGGTTCGCTGCCGATCGCGAGCCGGTTCGCCGCTTCGGCGAAGCGTAAGTAGGTGTCAACGCTGGCCACCACCACGCGGGCGTCGATGGTGAGCAGTTCGATCCCGACCAGCGAGACCCGTACGTAGGCGTCGATGACCAGGCCCTTGTCCAGAATGGTGTCGATGACGTCGGCCAGGCTGCTCGAACTCGGGCCCCCTCCTGCTGTGGTCATCGTTGTCGACTCCCTTCACCCGGACGGCGATCGTCGCTCGACGCACACCGCACCGATCCCGACTACCCCCAACGACGGATATTCAATCGGTCAAAAGCCCGAAGTGACTGGGTGATTCGGTGCGTGATCGTGCGACGAAACAGGCCGACCGGTCGCTCCCCGCTGCTCGACCGCACGAACCCCCGTCGATCACGCCGGGCGCGAGGTCCTCTTTCGCGGAGAAAGAACAGAACAGCCCGCTTTTGGCGACGCCGGAATTCTCGGCGATCGCGCTCAAAGTTGCTCACGCGACGGTCGAATTATTCCGACGCGCAGTGAGGGTGAATTTCGAATTATTTGCGTCCGAGTCCTTCGGCGGCATGACTTGCCGACGAAATCTTCGTACATCGCGATCGGAATGATGGCCAGGCCGTCCCCAGGAAAGCCTGGCCACCGCTTGTCGGGCCGTTTTCGCTGCTCAGCCCAGGCCGATTCCGCCGCCGAGGGTGAGGCTCAGCCACTTCGGGAACGCCTCGAATGTGACGTTGAAGTCGATTCCTGCAGAACCCATCAGAATTCACTCCTCGGCTGGTGATGAAATCCACGTGATCGTCGATCGCCGCCTACTTCATTTATCGCGTTCGCGATCTCGCAGTGTTTCATCAATTCGGATTATTCTCACATATTGATATTTGACAACCGTCCATTTTCATCTGAACAATGGATCGAGAGATGGGCGCCATTTCGGGTGAAGGGTTGTTTGTTTCTGGGCCGCGCGACGGACGTCGGCCAATGCCCCCCCACGGGATCGGAACAGACGGCGCATGCGGGTGTTCGGGGTCGGCCGGCCGAGCCCTCAGGTATGGAAGCGGCAATGGCTGACCGCTTGGGTTTCGGCGTCCCCGAATTGCTTCGGCGTCTGATGCGTTAACGCCGTCCCCGGTCGCGTGACCGTGTCGTGCTCGTGGGTCGAAATGGTGTCCAACCCGGTGCAATCACGCCGCGAGATAACGCTACTGTGTGGTACAGGTCACAAGTTGGTATCGTGATGTTAGTCGCGAATCGCACCGTGTGCCGTGTCACCTGGGCAAATGCCCGTGGAGTTGGACATGTGTCTAGATGACAGGTGCGGCTCGGTCCGCTAGAACTGATCGTGCATCAACAGTGACGTGACTCACATTTCGCGTCCGGACGGGATCGTCGGCACACCGGCGGCAGATGCACGAGAACGAAGGAGTTACGCGGAATGATCGAGGACAGCACCGAACCATCCCTCACTCCAGTCCCCAGCCCGACGCGCCTGATTCCGCGACGGCGCCCCGATGGCCGGGAACTGCTCGGTACGGCCAAGGGCATTCTGATTGCAGGCCGCGGCTGCACCGACGCCCAGGCGTTCGACGAACTTCTCGACGTTGCACGACGCCACCACCTCACCGTCCTCGGCGCTGCCCGGAGCCTGGTCGAGTTGGCGGCAGGCCCGTCACCCCGACCGCGCAGGGCCGACACCGCTCGATTCGACGAGTGGGAGCAGCTGGTCGCCCAACTCCCTCCCCGCCGACACGCGCAGGCAAGTTGACGCAACAGGGCGCGGTCGGCGGTATCCAGGCCGATCCCGAAACGATTACCGGAACGGAAACGAGCCTCCCCCGCGAAACCACGTCGTCGCTCACCGCCGACGCCGTCGTCTGGCCGGACCCGAGCCCGCTCGATTCGTGGTGGAAGCGAGTGGTCATCGACCACGCGACCGCACTCGCCGAGGGCGAGTCCTCCATTTACGCCGAGGGCGAGCCCTCCATTTACACCGAGGGTGAATCCTCCACACGGCACGGGTAGGCGTTCGGGTTTCGTCTGTCACTGTCGATCATTGTCTCGCCCGCGTAGGGGGAGGAGTGTGGGAGATGGGGATTGGACGTCGGCGCCACGCGGCGCCGCCCGAGGAGAAGGATGGCCACCGTGTTTGCACGCTCTTCCACCTTTGATGCGCACCCGTCGTTCATCGACGAGGGGATCAAGCATGTGCGCGACACCGTGATGCCCGCGCTTGCCGACATCGCAGGATCCGCCGGAATGTCCCTGCTGGTCGACCGAGGCTCCGGCCGGTGCATCGCCACCAGTTCCTGGACGGACGACGAGGCTCTGCGCGCGAGCGAAGCACCTGTTCGAAAGCTGCGTGACCGCATGGCCGAGGTTTTCCACGCCACCGCGACAGTCTCGCGGTGGGACATCGCGGCCCTGCACCGCGACCACCGCTCACATCAGGGCGCCTGGGTGCGGGTCGCGTGGCTCGACGTCGAGCCGGGTCACCTGGACCGTGTGATCGACGTGTACAAGATGTCCTCGCTGCCCGCCATGCACGAGCTCGCAGGATTCTGCAGCGCGAGTCTGCTCGTCGATCCGGCCGCCGGCCGGATGGTGTCGTCGATGACCTTCGACAGCGCCCCGGCGGGCGGTACCGGGGAAATGGCCGAGAGCATCGGAACGTCGGAAATGTGTGAGTCCGGCGCTCGGCTCCTCGAAGTGGCGGAGTTCGAGTTGGCGATCGCCCATCTGCACGTCCCCGAGATGGCCTGACGAGAAGATCATGTGAGGTGGGATTCGGAAAGTGACGACTTCTGCATCCCTTCGGTCAGGGGGCCGATGCACGAGAGTAGGTGGTCGTTCTCTCTCCTGCTGCCTATCGAGATTCTGATTTCCCGCGGTCCCGCCAGCCGGACAACTGCACCGTCCTGTGCCAGGAGTCGTACTTTTTCCTGTGCACCGTGTTGGTGGGGAAGGAACAAGAAGTTCGCCTGACTGGGGACTACCTCGATCCCCGCTCTGGTCAGCGTGTCGTACACACGCTTCCTCTCGGACACGGTTGCAGTGATGTTAGATTCGAGGGCAGCCGTCACCGCGGGTTCGAGACATGCGAGGGCTGCCGCCTGAGCCACCGCGGAAACGGAGAACGGGATGCGTACGGCCCGCAGCAAGGAGCCGATATCGGGGGACGACAGGGCATAGCCGATCCGCAGTCCCGCCAATCCCGCGGACTTCGACAGCGACTTAAGTACGACGACGTTCGGGAATCGTCCGAGGAGTCTGGGGCCGCTCGCAGCGTCGGGATCGGTGACGAACGCGCGATAGCACTCGTCGAGGACGATCAGCAGGTCTTCGGGTACCGCCTCCATGAAGGCCTCGAGCGCGGTGTGGTCGACGGTGGTGCCGGTCGGGTTGTTCGGCAGGCACAGAAGCACCACTCGTGTGCGGTCGTTGATGGCGGCGAGGATGCGCGTGAGATCGAGGCGGTGGTCGGGCGTGAGCGCGACGCGAATGGGTGTCGCTCCCGCGAGCAGCGCGGTGTGCTCGTAGCTCGAGAACGAGGGCCAGCCGTAGACGACTTCAGTTCCGGGGCCGGCGCACGCGGTGACGATGTTGCGCAGGAGACTGCTGGATCCGCTGTCGACGCTCACCTGATCGGGGGACAGGTGCCACCGACTGGCGAGCGCCTCGGTCAGTTCCGTGCTCTCGAAGTCCGGGTACCGATTGGCCCGGGTGATGCTCGCGCGGATCGCCGCCACCACCCTGTCGTCCGGTGGAAAGGGCGATTCGTTCGAAGCGAGCCTCGCCGCTTGCCTCAGGGAGGATCCGGAGTCACCGGGAGCGTAGCTGTCGATCTCGAGGATGCCGGGGCGGTGTCGGATCATGTGAGGTCGGCCTCGGTGGCGCGGTGGACCCAGTTCGCGAACCTCTCGGAGCGAGAACGGTCGGCCACATAGCGTCGAACTATGCGTTCGACGTAGTCGGCCACGTCTGTGGCGGGTAGTTTGTGGCCGCGCAGTTTGCGCCCGAAGCTCGTGTCCAGTCCGAGACTGCCGCCGAGATGAACCTGGAATCCCTCGACCTGTTCGGAGTCGGCGTCGGTGACGATCATGCCCTTGAGGCCGATGTCGGCGACCTGAATGCGAGCGCAGGAGTTGGGGCACCCGTTGAGGTGCAACGTGATCGGGTGCTCGAGTCGATCCTGGACGTCGGCGAGTCGGTCCTCGATCTCCGAGATGATGGTGGCGGCCCGCGCCTTGGTCTCGACGATCCCGAATTTGCAGAATTCGATGCCGGTGCATGCCATGGTGCTTCGTCGCCAGGGTGACGGACGCGCCGGGAATCCGAGACTGTGGAGACTGGTTTGGAGTGGGTCGATCTGTTCGTCGGGCACGTCGAGGACGACCAGCTTCTGCATCGGGGTGATGCGGACCCGTCGGGATCCGGAGGATTCGGCGACGTTCGCCAGGTCGATGAGCATGGTGCCTCCGACTCTGCCGACGACGGGTGCGATTCCCACGGCGTTGAGCCCGTTCTTCTGCCGCTGGATCCCGACGTGGTCGCGTGGCTCGTCGAGCGGCTCTGGCGCGGGTCCATCGATCATCGGGTGTCCGAGGTACTCCCTCTCGAGCACGTCGCGGAATTTCTCGACACCCCAGTCCGCGACGAGGAACTTCAGGCGTGCCTTCGCCCGCAGGCGTCGATAACCGTGGTCGCGGAAGAGGGAGACGATGCCGATCCACACGTCGGGCACCTCCTCGAGCGGAACCCAAGCGCCCAACCGTTCGCCGATGCGAGGGTTGGTCGACAGGCCACCGCCGACCCAGACATCCAGTCCTGGACCGTGTTCCGGGTGTTCGACGCCGATGAATGCGACATCGTTGATTTCGTGGACGACGTCCTGGAGTCCGGAGATGGCGGTCTTGAACTTGCGCGGCAGATTGGAGTATTCGGGGTTCGCGATCAATCTGCGGGTGATCTCGCGCAGCGCGGGCGTGGCGTCGAGGACCTCGTCGACGGCGATGCCTGCCATCGGCGAGCCGAGGACCACCCGCGGGGTGTCACCTGCGGATTCGGCTGTGGTGAGGCCTACCCCTTCGAGTCTCCGCCAGATTTCGGGTAGGTCCTCGACCCGGATCCAGTGCAGCTGAATGTTCTGGCGGTCGGTGAGGTCCGCGGTGTCGCGGGCGAACAGTCGGGAGACTTCGCCGACGACGCGCAGCTGTTCGGTGGTCAGTGCTCCGCCATCGATGCGGATGCGGAGCATGAAGTGCTCGTCCTCGAGTTCTTCCGGCGGCAATGTGGCGGTTCGGCCGCCGTCGATGCCGGGTGCGCGCTGGGTGTAGAGCCCCCACCAGCGGAACCGGCTTCGCCGATCGGTGGGGTCGATGCCGGCGACACCGGTACGGCAGTACACCTCTTCGATCCGTTTGCGCACGTTGAGGCCGTCATCATCCTGCTTGACCTGCTCGTTCACGTTGAGTGGCTCGCGATCGCCCTGCGCCCATTGCCCCTCCGGGCGCGGGGACTTCGCTCGGGCAGGACGGGTCGTCGGTGTTGTCATCCGGTGCTCCTGTCGAAACTGTGTGGCCGAAACTGTAGCGTAGGCGAATAGATCGTGCATTAATAATATGTGCACGCCTCGATTTCTACGATGTGAAGGATGAACGATGAGCAGAAGCAATTTCCTGGTCGACGCCGACTGGGTCGTCGAACACGGGAACGACCCCGACGTCGTCCTCGTCGAGGTGGACGAGGACACCACCCAGTACGAGAAGAACCACATCGACGGTGCCGTCCGGATCGACTGGAAACGCGACCTTCAAGATCCCGTACGCCGCGACTTCATCGACCGGCGATCGTTCGAGAAACTCCTGTCCGAGCGGGGAATCGCCAACGGCGACACGGTGATCCTCTACGGCGGGAACAACAACTGGTTCGCGGCCTACGCGTACTGGTACTTCAAGCTCTACGGCCACCGCGACGTCCGGCTGCTCGACGGCGGACGCAAGAAGTGGGAGCTCGACGGCCGGCCGTTGTCGAGCGATATTGTCGCCCGACCGGCTACCGACTACGTCGCGTCCGAGCCCGTGTCGGGAATCCGCGCGCACCGCGACGAGGTGATCGAGCAGATCGGAAAGAAGAGCATCGTCGACGTCCGGTCTCCCGACGAATTCGCCGGCAAGATCCTCGCTCCGGCGCAGTTCCCACAGGAACAACCCCAGGTTCCTGGGCACGTCCCGACCGCTGTCAACGTGCCGTGGTCCAAGGCTGCCGCTGACGACGGCACCTTCCTCGGCGACGGCGAACTCCGCGCCCTGTATGCCGACGCCGGTCTCGACGACACGAAGGACATCATCGTCTACTGCCGAATCGGCGAGCGATCGGCGCACAGTTGGTTCGTGCTCCACGAACTGCTCGGCTACCCCGAGGTCCGGAACTACGACGGCTCCTGGGTGGAGTACGGCTCGTTGGTCGGCGTCCCGGTCGAGAGGTGACCTGCCTTGATCGGCTCTCGCTTCGTCGAACTCAACCAACGCGTGCGGTTCATGATGTTCACCGTGTTCCAGGTGGTCCCCGGCGCGCTTCCGGATGCGCGCGCTGAGGTCGTGAAGGATGCCCGCGCCTACTTCGAGGGAGTTGCCGAGTCCGGTGTCGTGCTCCGCGGAATCTACGACGTCGCAGGACTGCGTGGAGACGCCGATTTCATGATCTGGACGCATGCCGACACCGTCGAAGGATTGCAGGCGGCCTACTCGGGCTTTCGGCGCTGCCGACTCGGGCGAGCGTGTACGACGGTCTGGAGTGCGGCCGCGCTCCACCGGCCGGCCGAATTCAATCGCAGCCATATCGCTGCATACGTGGCCGATGAGGAGCCGGGGCAGTTCGTGTGCGTGTACCCGTTCAACCGATCGCTCGAGTGGTATCTGCTGCCGGACGCCGAACGGCGACGGCAGCTCGCCGAGCACGGCCGAGCGGCTCGTGCCTACCCGGATGTGCGTGCCAACACCGTGAGTTCCTTCGGATTGAGCGACTACGAGTGGATCCTCGCCTTCGAGGCTCCGGACCCGAGCCGGATAGTCGACATGATGCGAGACCTTCGCGCCACCGACGCGCGCCGGCACGTTCGGCTGGAAACGCCCTTCTTCTCCGGGCCGCGAACCGGACTCGAGGCACTCGTTGCGCGTCTGCCTTGACGAGCACCAGATTGATTCGTGCAATATTAGTTATTGCACGAATCAATCTGGTAGCCTGGTCGCATGACCGCAGACGTGCAGCAGGGTAAGGCCGGCGACGATCTACTCGCTCTCGACCGGCAGGTGTGTTTCGCGCTCGCGATCGCGAACCGGGCGGTGCTCGCCGTCTACCGCCCCTTGCTCGAACCGATGGGGCTGACGCATCCGCAGTATCTGGTCATGCTCGCCCTCTGGGGGAAGGCCCCGATGGCGGTCAAGGAGATCGGGACCGCACTGCAACTCGATTCACCCACCCTCTCGCCGCTCCTCAAGCGCCTCGAGGCATCCGGACTGATCACGCGCACCCGCAGTCGGGCCGACGAGAGGCAATTGGATGTCGAGTTGACCGAAGCCGGTGCTGCGCTGCGGGCGGAAGCGCTGAAGATTCCGCCCGCCGTGATCGAAAAGCTCGGCGTCAGCCTGGCCGAACTCGAGGAACTGCACGACGTTCTCACCCGCGTCAATCAGGCTGCGCTCAGAGCGGGCGCGCTCGATCAGTGAGGACAACCATGTCGAATTCGATTTCAGCACAACATGAACAGGTAGTTGTCATGTCGCGAAAGACGCAACGAACACGGCCCGGACCCCTGCAGTGGCTGGGCTACGCGGTAGGCCGCAAACTTCCCGACTCCATGCAGGACTGGGTCCGCAACGACCTGGTCGGTGACTGGGCCGTTCCCCGGCACCTCGTCCGCAGCATGGTCCCGTTCGTTCCGGTCTTCGCCGTGTTCTTCCTGTTCCCGGGACCGCTCGGGCTGCGAGCCTCCATGGTCCTGCTCGGCGTGCTTCTCGCCGTGTTCTATGCGGTGTCGTACATGGCGCAGAACCGATCTCGACGCCTCGAGAGGCACGGACTGCCGCCCGATCTGGAGAACCCGAAGAAGGCGTCCCGTCATGACGCCGAAAAGGCGGCGTACGAGAAACTCCACGGACCTTCCGTCACCTTGGGCGTCGAGCGGCGCGGCGGCAACGAACTCCGCTGAAGACGGTCGACAGCCCGGGAACGGTCACATGGTGAGGACCATGCGATAGCGCGCCCGCCCTTCCTCCATCGCGGCGTAGGCCTCCGCGGCTTCGCTCAGGGGCCGCTCCTCGATCCGTGCGCGCACGCCGGACAGGACCGCGAATTGCATCGCCTCCTCGACGTCGCGGGCGGTGCCGGAGGGGTGACCGGTGACGTTGACGCCGGGGGTGATCAGCTGCAGGGGACTGATAGGCAGTGGGTCGGGCGTGACACCGACGACGGTGAGCTCGCCGAGCGGAAGCAGCCCACCGACCACGGCACCCATCGCCTTCGAGTTTGCCGCGGTCCCCAGGACCACCGACACGCCACCGAGTGCGCGTAATGCTTCGCTGACGTCGCCGGCGGTGGAGTCGACGTAGTGATGGGCGCCCAGCTGGCGAGCGTCGTCGGCTTTGTCGGCGCCACGAGCGATGGCAATCGTCTCGAAGCCCATCGCCCGGGCGAACTGCACACCGAGGTGGCCGAGTCCGCCGATTCCCAGGATGGCGACGCGGTCACCCGGAACGGCCCGTGTCTTCCGCAGCGCGTCGAACGTGGTGACCCCGGCACAGCCCAGGGGCGCGGCCTCGGTGAAGGACAGTTCGCTCGGAATCCGGGCAAGCGCGTTGGCGGGAACCGTCACGGATTCGGCGTATCCGCCGGGGTACTGCCAGCTCGGCACCTGCAACTTCTCGCAATAGATGAAGGTCCCCCTGCGGCACGGGATGCACTGATTGCAGTGCCCACCGAACCAACCCACCCCGACGCGATCGCCGACGGCGTAGTTGTCGACGCCGGCGCCGAGTTCGGCTATGGTTCCGGCGATCTCGTGTCCCAGCGTCAACGGCCACGACATCTCGGGGAACGCGCCGTTGACGAATGCGTGGTCGGTGCCGCACACGCCGCATGCGGAGACGGCTATGCGAACGTGGTCGCGCGGCGGCGATTCCGTTTCGACGTCGACGAGTGTCAGCGGCTCGCCGGGGGACTGGACGTGAACTGCCTTGTGGGTAGGCATCTGCATCATTCCTGTCTGTCATCGTGAGCGATCGAGACCCACGTTTCAGTCAAGACCCTCAGCGGAGCTCCTGACAAGGGTCGACGGCGGCGTCGGCCCGCTGACTCCGGGGAGGCACGTCGGGTCGCGGTCGTATCGACGGTGGGCAAGGGATTCGGCGGAGTTCCGCGGTGTCGATCCCGGAGTGGGTGACACCAGGTGGTCGGCGGTGCCGACTCGTACGGTGATCAGCGCGGTGAGCGAGCACGCCATGACAATTGCGGTGAAGGTGGCGACGGCCGTGCCGAAGGGTGCGAATTGGATCAAGTAGCCCGTTCCGACAGGTAGCAGCGCCGCGGGGATGTAACCGGCGATGTTCAGAGCCGCGTTGGCTTCGGCGCCGTGATGCGAGGGAATCCGGGTGCCGATCAGCGTGAGTGCCGCAAGCTGGCCGAGGCCCTGCGCGGCGCCCGCGAGAAGTGCGGCGATCACGAACAGTGCCGGTGTCGGAGAGACGGTGACGGTCGCCGTGAGCGTCACCATCGAGACGAACGCGGCGGAGGAACTCAAAGCGAGATGGGTTCTCGTACGCAGATGAGCAAGGGCGAACTGGACTCCGGTGGCAACGAGAAACATGCCGCACGCCGTGGCGCCGGCGAGAAGTGGGCTGGGGGAGTCGATGCCGTCGGCGAGAACCGTGGGTCCGAGTGAGAGGAAGAACGAGGTCGCGGTGATTCCGGGGGCGAATGCTGCTACTCCCCACGCAAGTTCACGCCGATTCGGGTGAGGCACGGACGGCCACGACCAAAGGCGTTCGACAGGGCCGTCGTCCACACTCGGCCGGGGGAGGGGCAGCCGGATCGCGATCACCAGTGTCAGGGACGTCACGGCGAGCACGATTCCGAATATCCACGACTGTGGAGTGTCGATGAGTTGTGTGAGCGTCCCGGACAGGAGGGGTCCGAGTCCGGCGCCGAATACCATTGCAGCGGAAGCGATCATCGATCCGGTCCGGCGCCGGTGTTCCGGGGCGAGATCGACCGTCGCCGACATGCCTGCGGTGACGGCCGCGCCGACGGCGGCACCTGCCAGCAGCCTCGCCGCCAGCAACCACATGACGTTCGTGGCAGACAGGAAAAGGCCCGATGCGGTGACCGCGGCGATCAGACCGGGGACGAGCACGACCTTCCGCCCGTACCGATCGGCAAGTTTCCCGGTGACGAGAAGAGCCCCGATCAGACCAACCATGTACGCCCCGAAAACGATCGTCAAGGTTCCGGAAGTGAACTTCCATTCCGCTTGCCAGCGCGTATACAGCGGGGTGGGCGCGTTCGACAGCACGAACACGGCAGTGACCGTGCTTGCGGCAGCCAGGCACCATCCCAGGCCTTTCGAGTCGGTGGAAGTCGTTGCCATCGCTGTCTCCTCTACCCGCAGCTGTTCGATGCAGGTCGTAGCGGTACGAGAATTCTCGTACAGATACGGTACGACAAGAATCGTACTGACGCTATGCTGGATCTATGGCCCACCTCGCGCCGACGTATCGCACGAGCAGCAGTGAAGATGTCGCCCTGCCGTGCCCGCTGCCCGAACCGGCGGCGTCGGAGATACGCCTGGAGCGGGTCATGAGTGTTCTTGCCGATCCGCTGAGGCTGACAATCGTCAAGCAGCTCTTGACCGGGTCCGAAGAATACGATCACACCTGCGGCTGGTTCGGCTTCGACCGGCCGAAGTCGAGCCTCACTCATCACTTCAAAGCCCTCCGGGAAGCGGGCGTCATCAGACAGCGGCAGCACGGACTCGAGCGGCGCAGCCGAGTCCGCCTCGAGGACCTCGACGACCGCTTTCCCGGCCTCGTGGAACTGATTGTCAACTGGGAGCCCGCTGAGGGGCAGTTCTAGATCGGTTGCCGGCGTCGTCGATGGCTTCGGCGATCAGATTCGCCATGTTCGCGATTGCGTTTTTCCATCGGATATTCGAACTGCGGCGCCCGTCACCGCCCGTCTCGGGATCCGTTGCTGCGGAAGGACTTTTCTTCCTGCTTCGTGCGAAGAGCCGATGCGCGACGGCGCCTGCACACAATCCGGGTAGTCGGTTTGAGGACTGGGAACCGAACGACCCTATCGCGGTATTGACAAAGTGTGAGGCAGTGCACATACTCGAAACTGACACGGCGTACCGCTGAACGGCACAGCTCGTTCGGGGATCTGCGGTCCGCCTGTCTCGCGAACCCCACGCCGCCTGCGTGTGATCGCAGGTCGAACAGCGACTTCCTAGAAAGGGATAGGCCATGCCATTTGTGGACACGGAGAGGTTCACCGAGGCGCTCAACTTGGATCCCGAATTCAAGATTGCGGCACGCTTCTGGAACGCCACCGTCCGGTTGGAGATCGGCGATGAAACCTATGTGCTGGTGATTCGTGACGGTCGACTCGACTCCATGGGGGCGCCTGCGGGCAACAACCTCATGACGGTGTCGCGGAACTACGACATCGAGATCTCGGCGCCTGTCGAAGAATGGGGCAAGTTCTTCGAGCGGGTGCCGCAGCCGTTCTATCAGGACCTCTTTTCGGCAGTCACCCGGCACAACTTCCGTTACGGGGGAGACATGAAGATGTTCTTCGCCTACTACGCCGCGCTTCGGCGACTGTTCGATTTCATGCGTACCTTCACCAACGTTGCCGAGGAGGCGAAATGACCGCGACGAAGTTCGACAAGGCAGTCGGGCGGTATGTCCATCTCACGATCGACGACACCGAGTACCGGGTCTATTACGAGGAGAGCGGCTCGGGAATTCCGCTGCTTCTCCAGCACACCGCCGGCTGTGACGGGCGTCAGTATCGTCATCTGCTCGAAGACGAGGAGATCACGTCGAACTTCCGCGTGATCACCTGGGACCTGCCGTACCATGGGCGGTCGCTGCCGCCGCTCTCGGTGCGGTGGTGGGAGCAGGAGTACAACCTGACCCAGGACTTCTTCATGAAGTTCGTCGTGGCCCTCGCGGAGGCTCTCGACTGCGAGGACGCGGTCTACATGGGCAGCTCGATGGGAGGCAATCTCGCCCCCGACCTGGCCCTGCACTACCCCGGAGTGTTCCGTGCCGTGATCGCCCTGGAAGCGGCCCTGCACTCGCCCGGGTACTACCTCGACTACTGGTTCCACCCCGAGATCAGCAACGACTCGAAGCCGGCGGCGATGTACGCGCTCACCTCGCCGACGGCCCCCGAGGTCGGCCGCCGGGAAACGACCTGGGTCTACAGTCAGGGTTCTCCGCCGGTCTTCAAGGGCGACCTGCACTATTACAGCGTCGAACACGATCTTCGGGAAACGGCAAAGGACATCGACACGACGAAGACTGCCGTGTACATCCTGAACGGCGAATACGACTTCGCGACGGGACCGGAGGAAGCCGACGAACTCGGCGCGCAGATCGAGGGTGCGAAGGTCGTTCCGATGGCTGGGCTCGGACACTTCCCGATGAGCGAGGATGCAGCCCAGTTCTTCCGCTGCATCAAGCCGGTGCTGTGGGAAATCCGTGACGCGGCCGTGCCGTCGAAGGTGCTGTCGGCCAGCCAGTAGGGCGCTGACCGGTTGCGTGCGGCCCCGGTGCCTCTGTGGTCACGCTACAGGGCCCGCGCAGCCTCGTGGAGCCGCCGGCGGACGAGTTCCTCCAACCTCGCCGTCGGCGGCTCCGCATGTGAGAACGAAACAAGGACGGAAGTAGAGGTTCGGCGTGAGCGAAGTCGGATGGGTCGAGGTGCCCGACGGCGGTTTCATCGGCCTGATCGGTCCACTACTGTTGCGCGACAACGAGAACGGTGTGCGAGAGTTCGGACTGCGGTGCGAGGCAAAGCATCGCAACCTTCGAGGAGTCGTCCAAGGGGGACTGATCATGGCCTTCGCCGACCGTGCCCTCGGCTCGACCGCCCTCGACGAAACAGGCACTCAGAACATGGCGACAGTGCAACTGAGTGTCAATTTCCTCGGCACAGTCCGGGTCGGTGACCTCCTGACGAGCTCGCCCCGTATCGTGCGGCGTACGGCATCGATCGTTTTCGCGGACTCCGATCTGCGGGTGAACGAGTCGGTGGTGGCCACGGCGGCGGGTGTCTTCAAGATTCTCGCGGGGGATTCGACCGCGGTCGGCGTCGGTGTGGTCGCCGAGGCCGGTCGGCCGTGAGCCTTTAGCTGCGGCCGAGGGCTGGACATTTCGACATACTGTGCCGATAATCGGCACAGTATGTCGAATGTTCACCGCAGCGGTGCCGGTTTCCGTGGCGGTCGAGGGAGAGGAGCAGCAGGTGCAAGGCATCGAACGAGGTTTGCGCGTACTCGAGGCCGTGGCGGAGAGCCAGCCGGTCGGAGTGGGCGAACTGTCACGCACTCTTCAGCTGCCGAAATCGACCGTCCAGCGAACTCTCCAGGCACTCGCGTCCGCCGGATGGATCCGCAGCGATGACAGCGAGTACACAAAATGGAAGCTCACCTCGCGGGCACTGGCCGTGGGCCGAAAAGGCTGGGACAAGGGCGACTTGCGAACCGTCGCGCTCGAGCCGATGCGTGAGCTGCGGGATCTGACGAACGAAACGATCACGCTCCAGATTCGCGACGGTGTGGAGCGGGTGGTTCAGATCGAACGCATGGATTCCCATCAGGCGGTCCGCACCTTCATCAAGGTCGGCAGCACCTGGCAGCTACCCCACACTTCAGGGGGAATGGCGATCATGGCACGCCTGCCGGACGACGAGGTCGACAGGATTCTGTCCAGCCCGATTCAGCAACTGACCCCGCAGACCGACACGGACCCCGAATCGATCCGAAAGAAGATCGACGAAATCCGCCGAGTCGGATATGCGGTGAACGTCAATCAGAATCGGATGGGAGTGTGTGCTGTCGGGGCCGCCGTGCTGGGGGAGGGTGGTTGCCCGGTCGGTGGCATCGGCATCTCGATGCCGGAGACCCGTTTCGACGAGAATCGTGTGCCATGGTGGGGAAAGCAGGTTTCCGACACTGCAGCGAACGTGAGTTCGTTGCTCTGACTTCACCGCTGCCGCCTGTGCGTCCGAAGCGTTTCCCCGGCCGCACAGGCGGATGTCGTCACTACGCGGACACGTCCGCGATCAGATCGTGGTACTCCGGGTGGGCGGTGAGAAACTCGGCAACGTAGGGGCAGACCGGCCGCACCGTCCATCCGTAGCCGCGGGCGATTTCCAGCGACTGCCGCACGAGGACGGTGGCAAGGCCGGAGTCCTCGAACTCCTCCGCCATGACCGTGTGCATGAGGGACATCACGACACCGTGCGACCGCGGTCCGGATCGGTCCTCGAGCGAGAGCGGTTCTGTGAGGAAGCGCAGATCGACGTAGCCCAGGATTCCCACGAGTTCGTTCCGCACCTCGAGTTCGAACCGGTTGCGATGAGTATTGTCGGCGACCCGGAGGGTCTCGGTATCAATCGGCATTGCACCCTCCTGACAGGGGTCGACGCGTTTCACGGTCGTTCACGACTACATACGGGGTCGCGGTGTCGGCGCCCGCCCTCGGAGGAACGAACGTCCTTCCCGAGGCCAGGCGCCGGGCACCGTCACAGGCGGGCGGTCACCGTCTTGAGCTGGCAATAGTGCTTGAGCGCTTCGAAGCCTTTTTCTCTGCCGAAACCGCTCGACTTGTAGCCGCCGAACGGGGTTTCGACACCACCGGCGAAGTACTGGTTGATGAAGACCTGTCCCGCCTCGACGGCACCGGCGACGCGATGGGCCCGGCTGTGATCGCGAGTCCAGACCCCCGCGACGAGGCCGTAGTCGCTGTCGTTGGCGATCTCGATCGCCTCCTCGTCGGAATCGAATCGGAGCACGGTCAGCACCGGGCCGAAGATCTCCTCGCGCGCGATGCGCATGGTGTTGTCGACGTCGACGAAGATGGTCGGCTCGATGAACAACCCGCGGCTCAGCCGGCCGGTGTCGGCAACGTTTCCGCCGGCAGCAACACGTGCGCCCTCACGAGGTCCGAGCTCGAGATATGAGCGGACCTTGTCGAACTGCCCTCGCGTGGCCAGGGATCCGATGTCAGGGTCCTCGATCCCCGGTGCGATGACCGTGGTTTCGGCGTGCTGGACGAGCCTGTCGATCAATTCGTCGTGCACCGAGGAATGCACCAGCAGCCGACTGCCGGCCGAGCAAACCTGACCCGCCTTGGTTGTGAACGCCGTCCAGGCGCCGGCGGCGGCCGCGTCGAGATCGGCGTCGTCGAAGACGATGTTGGGAGACTTGCCGCCCAACTCGAGAGTCAGAGGAATCAGTCGTTGGGCGGCCGCCCGCATGATCGCCCGGCCGGTCTCCACCGAGCCGGTGAAGACGATCTTCCGGACCATGTTGTGACCGGTCAGCGCAGCTCCCGCATCGGCGCCGAACCCGGGGACGACGTTGAGAACCCCCGGGGGCAGTCCCGCCTCGACGGCGAGGCGGCTCATCTCGAGTGCCGACAGCGGAGTGTCCTCGGCAGGTTTGAGGACCACGACGTTGCCCATCGCCAAAGCGGGTGCGATGGCCCGGGCAGCCTGATTGATCGGCGCGTTCCACGGCGTGACGACACCGATCACGCCGAACGGTTCATTACGGGTATACGAGAGATAGTCGGGCCCCAGCGGAATCGTCTCGCCGTGTACCTTGTCGGCCGCACCGCCGTAGTATTCGAAGTACCGTGCAGCGGTCTCGATGTCGACCTTCGACTGCGACAGTGTCTGACCCGTGTCCAGCGTTTCGATTCGGGCCAGCTCGTCCGCGTGTTCCCGCAGTGTGCGGGCGACCTCGAGGAGTACGCGACCGCGAGTGGCGGCCGGTGTGTCACGCCACGAACCGAAGGCGCTGTGCGCTACGGCAACTGCATCCTCGATGTCCTCCGCCCCGCCGAGCGCGACTTCGGCGATGACGTCGCCTGTGGCAGGGTCACGGGTGGAAAAGTATTGCCCACCCTTAGTGCGTTCGTCATGTCCGCCGACGAACGCCTCGTAGCGCTCTCGCATTGTGCTTCCCTCTCCGCGTGGTGCACCCGTGTGAGCGGTCACACCGTAATCGTGCCGATATTCGGCACAGTGTTTCGTTATGTTTCAGCATCCGTGGTTTCGATGATCTCTGTCAAGCTCCCTCGGACCGGGGGATCGGGACGGAGCGACATCGACGGTCCGGCGAGCCCCAGGTCCGTAACTGGAGTAAAACCCATCCACCCCAGTAGATCTCATCGGGGCCCTTGGTGGAATTCGGGCTCGCCGGCGGTGACTACACGTGTGGCAGTGGTCGAGCCGGTTGGTCGCCGCCGTGCGTGTCGCCGTAGCTTCGCTTGGGTACGAGAACCTTGCGCCGGAAGATGCAGACGATCTGCCCGTCCTGCTTGTATCCGCGGGTCTCGACGTACACGACGCCCCGGTCGTCCTTGGACTTCGACGGAGTGACCTCCAGGACCTCGGTTTCGCCATAGATGGTGTCACCGTGGAACGTCGGTTTGACGTGTCGCAACGATTCGATTTCGAGGTTGGCGATCGCCTTGCCGGACACGTCCTGCACCGACATTCCGAGCAGCAGCGAGTAGACGTAATTGCCCACGACTACGTTGCGGCCGAATTCTGTTGTTTCCTCCGCGAAGTGGGAGTTGATGTGCAACGGGTGATGGTTCATCGTCAGCAGGCAGAACAGGTGATCGTCGTATTCGGTGACGGTCTTGCCTGGCCAATGCCTGTAGATTGCGCCGACTTCGAATTCCTCGAAGAACCGACCGAACTGCATGTTCTTTTCTTTTTCTGTGGTGGTCATCGTCTTACACACCGCTCTCGACAGTTTCGGTCTCCGGCGTCCACACGTCGAGCCGTTCCATTCCGGCGGCGCGGCCCTGGCCCGCGATGACCAACGCCATCTTGCGGGACGCCTCGTCGATCATCTCGTCGCCGAGCATGACGGCGCCCTTGCGGCCGCCACGGTCGGAGGCGAACCACTCGTATGCGGCGAGGATGTTCTCGGCGTGGTCGTAGTCGGCCTGGGCAGGACTGAAGGTTTCGTTGGCGGCTTCGATCTGGGCCGGATGCAGCACCCATTTGCCGTCGTAGCCGAGTGCGGCGGCCTGTCCGGCCACCCGACGGAAGCCCTCGACGTTACGGACCTGCACGTACGGTCCGTCGATTGCCTGCAGCCCGTTCGCTCGGGCGGCCATCAGGATACGCATCAGTGGGTAGTGGAATGCGTCACCGACCTCATAGCCCGGCGGCTGCTCGCCGATGACGAGCGACTTCATGTTGATGCTCGCCATGAAGTCTCCGGGGCCGAAGATGATCGTTTCGGTACGCGGGGACGCTGCCGCTATCTCGTCGACGTTGATCAATCCGGCGGCGTCCTCGATCTGCGCCTCGATTCCGATTCGGCCGACCTCGAAACCCATGGTCTTCTCGATCTGGGTCAGAGTGAAGTCGAGCCAGGCGATCTGGGCCGCGGACTGCACCTTCGGCAGCATGATGCAGTCGAGATTCTCGCCGGCACCCTCGACGACCTCGACCACGTCGCGATACGTCCAGTGGGTGGTGAGATCGTTGACCCGCACGACGCGGATCTTCGATCCCCAGCCGCCTTCGTTGAGTGCCGCGACGATGGACTTGCGGGCGCCGGGCTTCGCGAGTGGTGCGCAGGCATCCTCGAGGTCGAGGAAGACCTGGTCGGAGTCGAGTCCCTTGGCCTTCTCGATCATCTTCGGGCTCGAGCCGGGAACCGCGAGACAGGACCGCCGCGGTCGTTGTGTTCTGGACATGAGATCTCCCTATTTTGTTTCTTCGAGCTGAATGGCAGCTGTGGTGATGTCGAACTGGGCAAGCACTTCATCGGTGTGTTCGCCGAGTAGCGGCGCTCGCCGGATGTGGGTCGGGGGTGAATCTGCGAACTTGATCGGAGTGTTGGCGATCGTCAGCGGGTGGGATACGCCGGGATGATCGACGTCGACCAACATGTTGCGGCCATGCACGTGGGGATCCGCAAAGATGTCCTCGACAGTATTGACCGGTGCGACCGGTACCTTGCCGCCGAGTGTTTCGACGATCTCGACCTTGGTCCGGGTGGTTGTCCACGCGGTCACCGCTGACATGGTGAAGTCACGATTGGCCAGTCGGCTGACGTTGTCCCTTGTGCGTTCGTCCGTCGCCAATTCGGGGCGCCCGATTGCCGCACAGAGTTGCCGCCAGTGATTGTCGCCGGGCGCGGCGATGCTGACCCACCCATCCGCCGCGGGCACCGCATCGAACGGGCAGAGCAGGGGATGGCTGTTTCCTTGCCGGGTCGGCACGTCGCCGTTGTAGGAGTGCTGGTACACCGTGCGCTCGCACATTGCCAGCATGGCGTCGTACATCGAGACGTCGACGAAGCCGCCGACTCCGTCGCGGCGAGCACGGTGCACGGCCGACAGCAGGCCGATCACCGCGAAGAGTGCCGGCACCGTGTCACCGAAACCTGGACCGGTCTTGATCGGGGAGCGGTCGGGCTCGCCGGTGATTTCCATCAAGCCGCTGAGAGCCTGGACCGTGATGTCGTATGCCGGCCAGTCCTGCATCGGGCTGCTACCGGTGCGTTCGTCCCCGAAGCCGCGGATCGCGGCGTACACCAGATGTGGATTCTGCTCCCGAAGGCGCTCGTACGACAGTCCGAGTCGGTCCATGACTCCGTGCCGGAAGTTCTCCACGACGACATCGGCGTTCGCGACCAGTTCGAGCAGCGAGGCGCGTCCCGTCTCGGTGGTGAGGTCGAGAACGACGCTGCGCTTGTTGCGATTGACGCTCTGGAAATACCCACCGAACGCGCGCAATTCGTCATCCGGTGCGAACGGACCCTGGTCTCGGATGAAGTCACCACGAGGAGGTTCGATCTTGATCACGTCGGCACCCAGATCTGCCAGGACCATGGTGGCGAACGGCCCAGCGAGGATGGTGGTCAGGTCGATCACCACGACATCGTTCAGCGGCCCGCCGGCAGGTAATCTCATCGTGCCTGCCTTCCGAGGATCGCGTCCGAGATGATCTTCAGCTGGATTTCCGAGGTTCCCTCGAAGATCTTGGTCAGCTTCGCGTCCCGCCAGTACCGTTCGACTGCGAAATCGGTGGTGTATCCGGCACCGCCGTGAATCTGCAGGGCCTCGCTGGTCACTCGTTCGGCCATCTCGGTCGCGACGTACTTGGCCATCGATGCCTCCACGGAATTTCGCCGGCCCGCGTCGACCTCGGTGCACACCCGGTACATCAGCGATCTGGCCGCCTCCACCTCGGTCGCCATGTGTGCGATCTTGAACCGAATGGCCTGGTTGTCACCGATGGCGCGGCCGAATTGGACGCGTTGCCGCGCATACGCGACGGAGTCCTCGAGCGCCCCACGCGCCACACCGATCGCGCGGGCGGCGGTGTGTATCCGGGCTGTCTCCAGATCGCCCATGGCGACCTTGAAGCCTTCACCTTCGGGGCCGATCATGGCGTCACCCGCAGCCCAGGCGTTGTCGAAGGACAGTTCCCAGGTCTTCCATCCGTGATATCCGATCTTGCGTACGGGTGTCCCCGTCACTCCTTCGGGTAGCTCGCCGCGGGGTTTGGGCATGATGAAGCAGCTGATACCCCGCGATCGGTGGTCGCGGTCGATCGGTGTCGTGCGGGCGAACACCTGGAGGTAGTCGGCTCCGTCGGCGAACGTGCACCACATCTTCTGGCCGCTGATTCGCCACCCGCCGCCGTCCTTGCGTGCGCGAGTGGACAGCGCCGCCACATCGGAGCCCGCATCGGGCTCGGAGAGGGCAAAGGCGCTGAGGAACTCGCCCGTTGCCATCTGCGGCAGGTACTTTCGGCGTTGATCCGTAGTGAACCCCGCGGTGAATTGCTGTCCGCGAGCGATCAGGCTCGACACGCTCATCCACGCGCGGGCCAGTTCCTCGACGATCAGCGCGTACTCGAAGACTCCGAGGCCGAGCCCGCCGTACTCCTCGGGAATGAGGACGCCGAAGAATCCGAGGTCGGCCATTTTCTGGCGCAGGTCCAACGGAATCTCGCCCTTGACCGGATCGAGTTCATTCGCGACGGGCAGCACTTCCTTGGCTGCGAACTCCCGCGCCATCGCCTGGATCGCGAGCCGTTCTTCGGTGAGATAAGCGGCTCCTGACGATCCGACGTCGTCAACTACAGCAGTCATGTGGCTTCAACCCTTCATCCGTGCCTCTCAATGGCACAGTGTTCCGATATCGAAAAGAATGCCGTACTGACGCCCAGTTGGTCAACCCCCGCCTTCTAGGTAAGCTGCATTTGTGTGCCGTTGACTGGCATGATGTGCCGATTCTATCTACCATGATGTCCGGACGATCCCAATGGATCGGCGTGCGACGGACAGCGCGTCGCGTGCACTGGGCGACGCCGAAGGGCGACGGGAATGGATCGATGTGGGCTCATGGATGACCCTGGCTACGAAACAGCGCCCGCGCATCGGCGGTTGTCGAACGCGCTGCGCGAGCAGATCGCCGCGGGTCACTTCAGGGACGGCCGTCGACTTCCCACCGAGTTCGAGCTTGCCGAAGGGTACGGACTGAGTCGGCAGACGGTGCGGCGAGCATTCCACGATCTCGTCGCGGAAGGTCTTGTCTATCGTGTTCCGGGAAAGGGGACGTTCGTCTCCGAGCAGGGGACTTCGCGCCTCCGACGGCTGGGGGCGATCGAAGACCTGACCAACCTTCCCTCCGATACCACTACGGAAATCGTTGCACCTCTGCGACGTAGGGCCGATATCGAAGCCGCAGGCCGTTTACGCCTCGACAGCGACTTCGTTTCCACCCTGGCGTATGTACGGCGCGACGCGGGCACCGTGTTCGCGATGACGATTGTCCATCTGCCGGATCTTGGGGTGCACCTCCCGAGCGAAGCTGAATCGGAGCTCGGCACGATCGGGGTACGCACGATCATCGGTGTTCTCGAACCCCACCTCGTGACTCCCGTCGTCGAACTCGTGCAGTCGATCACGGTGGCTACGGCGCCCGAGGAGATCGCCCAGCACCTGGGCTGCCCCATCGGTCATGGGCTGTTGCGCGCCGATCGCTTGTATCTCGACTCCGATGACCGGGCAGTCGAGCTGGCGATTACCTACTTCTTGCCGGAGCGCTACACCTACCGGACGACACTGGACAGATGGTAGGCGAGTCGGCTCGCCCCTTCTCGGGTCCCGAGGCGGACCCGAGAAGGGGCGAATCAAAATTGGCGGCGGCGAATGTCGATCAGGATTCTTCTCCCGAAATATCGCTGCGGAACGTCTCCGGTACGGATATGGCGCCCAGAAGCGTGATGACCGCAGTGGCCACGATGTACCACGGAAAATACTGGGAGTAACCGGCATTGGCCAGGCTTGTCGCCACGAGCGGCACCGTTCCGCCGAAGATTGCCACCGAGAGTGAGTAGGGAAAGCCCAGACCGCTCACTCGTACGTGCGGTGGGAAGTTTTCGACCATCACGGCAGACGTGATCGAAGTGCAGAAGCTCAACAACAGGAGCCCGACGAGCTGAATGAATATCAGCACCCCGAAGTTCGAACTCGTGATCGACAGCAGAAAGGGGGTCGCAATCACCGTGCCGATGCCGAATGCGTACATGCATGGTTTACGCCCGTATCTATCGGAGATCAACCCGGCTACCGGCTGCGCGATTGTGTAGAGAACGAGCGTGACGATGCCGACCGTCATCGCGGTGGTGGCCGAGGCGCCGTTCTGGATCTGGAAATATGTAGTCAGGTACGTGGCCCAAAAGTATTGTCCAACTCCCATTCCGGTTGCGATTGCAAACACGATGAGGGACTGTTTGGGGTAACGCTGCAGTGCATTGAGTGGATTGCGATCAACCGGTGACGTGCCTTCGTCGGAGACGGCAGTTTCGAGTGTTTCCTGCGTTCCGCGGCGGATGTACCAGGCGACGAGGGCGGCAAGGGCGCCGACGGCGAAGGGGATTCGCCAACCGTAATCGCGCATCGCATCTTCACCGATCAGTGCGACGAACGAAGTGATGAAAGCCAGACATGTCAGTTTCCCTATGCCCGACGCGACGAACATGAAACTCGAGTAGAAGCCACGCCGCCCGGCGGGGGCGGATTCGACGATGAAGGCACCCGCGGTCGTGTACTCGCCGCCGGCGGACAAGCCCTGCAAAATGCGGGCAACGGTGAGAATTATGGGCGCGGCAACTCCGATCTGGCTGTATGCGGGACAGACGGCGACCAGCAGGCTGCCACCGGCCATGAGGCTGATCGTGAGACTCAAGGCACGGCGACGGCCGTACCGATCTGCGAACTGTCCGATGAAGAGTCCCGCGAGTGGACGTGCGAGGAACCCGACGGCGAAAACACCGAAGGCGCTCAAGAGCGGTACCAGTCCCGAGGACTCGGAGGAGGGGAAGAACGAAGACGCGAAGTAGACCGCGAGGTACGAGTACGCGAGGAAATCGAAAAACTCGACCGAGTGCCCGATGGTACCGGCGATCAGTTGTCGTCGCGGGTTCAAGATGGCCGATTTATCGGATGTTTCCATTTTCATGTGCGAAGTGTCTTTCTGCGAATGGTGTTGCTCGTGGTTCATTTGGATCTCGATTGCAGATCGCTCGATGAATGTCCTTTCGGCGCGAGTTCGATGTGCCGACCACCGGCCTCGCGGACTTCGGCAGGGGCGTTACTTCGGCGAGTGGGGTCCGAGCGCGTAGCGGAGTGACATCGAGTGTGCCGTTGAACGGCACGTTGTGTCGCCTGAAGTATCGTGCCTTGGATCACACAGTGTCAAGGTCGGTGCGCCAGGTTCGCTGGGGTGGAGAGTGCTGATCGACAGTCGAAATATGTTGCCAATCATCAAAACTGACCTGCGGTCGATCCGGCGGTGAATGCTCGGTGCTCGGGAATGAGTTCTTGTCGCGTGTGCCGTTGAGCGATATGGTGTGCCGAATTGATTCAGGGCGCAAGGGGTGCTCTGGTGGGAAAAGGAGTGGGCCATGGCGGTTGCGCCGCACGAATCAGCCAAAGTCAGCGCGCACGATCTCGCGCAATGGGCGTCCGGTATCGAGCCGGGGTCCGCAGATCTCGAACTCGGTCGGCGTGCTCTCGTCGATACTGTTGCGGTGACCATTGCCGCACTGGATGATCCGGTGGCTGCGTGGACGGACGGTTTGCCGGCTGCCCTTCGGTGGGCGTCGGTCGGACATGTGCTCGATTTCGACGATCTGCACATTCCTTCCACGACACACATCAGTGTGGTCTGCGTGCCCGCCACGTTGGCGGCGGGCGGCGGCTGCCGGGAGTATCTGGCGGCAGCGGGTGTGATGGCGCGTCTCGGTACAGCGCTCGGTTGGAACCACTACACACAGGGATGGCACACCACCGCGACGGTCGGTGCCATCTCGGCGGCTGTCGCGGCAGGACTGTCGCTCGGGCTCGATTCGGACCGTATTGCAACTGCGATGGCGCATGCCGTCCCCGGGGCGGGTGGCGTCCGTCAAGCCTTCGGCACCGCGGGTAAGCCGATACAGGTCGGCTTTGCTGCCCAGGCCGGTGTGCGTGCGGCGAGGCTCGCCGCCGCCGGAGCGACTGCCGACCCCCGGGCCGTCGGCGAATGGTTTCGGCTGGTCGGCGGGCGGAGCATCCCGCAGATCGAAGGTCCTATCGTTCCGGATGGTCTCGGGCTGAAGCTTCACCCGTGTTGCTACGCGCTTCAACGTCCGATCGGGGCGATCCGGTCGCTCGGCAGGCTACCGGTTGACGGCATCGACCGCATACGTCTGCGCACTCCACACAGCGCTGTTCTTCCATTGATTCACGACTATCCGGCTTCGGGCCTGGAGGGCAAGTTCTCGCTGAACTACGGTATCGCCGCCGCGTTGCTGGACGGATTCCCCGGCATCGACAGCTTCACCGACGCTGCCGTGCGCCGACGGGAAGTTCGGAGCATTCTCGACCGTGTCAGCCTGGTGGCTGAGCCCGTAGGGGAGGGGGTGCTCGATGGAGACTGTGCGGTAGTCGTCGAACTCGCCGACGGATCACATCTCGAGGCCGTGGTCGCGGTTCCTGAGGGGCATCCGCGCAGGCCCGCGTCCGCCGCGGATTTCGAAGCCAAGGTTCGAGGGTGCGTCGGCGACGGACGAGCCGGCGAGGTTCTGGAACTGGACTGGACCTCGGCAGCGGCACTATTGCAACGTCACCTGCCGGGCGGAGTCGACTGAGGACCGCTCGTCATCCCGCGAGCGCCTCTTCCGACCTCTCGCATGCCCGGTATTGACACCGGGGGTGCCGCGGGTCACAATTCACAAAGTTGACATGACTGTCACGTCATACTTTGTTCGATTGCCCGAGGAGGCAGGATGACGACGTCCATATCCGACATGCGAGAACTGGGCCGGCGGTTGAGCAACTGGGGTCGTTGGGGTGCCGACGACGAGCGTGGAACCACGAATCTCATCACGCCCGAGCGTGTGGCAGCTGCCGCTGCGCTGATTCGGACCGGCACGATCTTCGAACTGGGCATTCCGCTCGACGGGGACGGGCCCCAGCCGGGAGGCAATCGGATCAACCCGATCAGGCTGATGGCCGAGAACGGCCAGGAGCAGGTGCTTCCCGGCGGCTTCAAATGGGCCGACGACTACGTCTTCATGCCGCTGCAGGCGGGCTCGCAGTACGACTCCCTGTCCCATGTGCACTACGACGATCAGTTGTACAACGGTCATCCGGGTACGGGGGTCACCGTCAAGGGCGCCGACAAGTGCGGGATCCACACTCAGGCGAAGGGGATCGCCGGTCGCGGCGTGCTGCTCGACGTAGCAAGGGCGCGCGGTGTGGAGTGGCTCGAGGCCGGGACGGCGATCACTCCGGACGAACTCGACGCCGTCGCTGCCGCGCAGAACGTCGAGGTGGGCCCGGGAGACATCGTGCTGATCCGCACCGGTTGGCGCGCAAAGTTTCTCGCCGACCACGACCCGGCGGGGTTCATGGCCGGTGAGCCGGGGTTGAGTCTGTCGTGTGCCACGTGGCTGCGGGAGCGCGACGTCGCGGTGGTGGGCTCGGACAACTGGGCGGTCGAGGTGATGCCCGGCGAGAATCCGGGGGCGTTGTTCGAGCTTCACATGGTGTTGATCCGCGACATGGGCATGACCCTTGCCGAGTTGCTCGACTTCGAGGAGCTGTCCGCCGCCTGCGCCGCCGACGGCGTGTACGACTTCTTCTATGCCGGACCACCGCTCCAGTTCACCCGCGGGGTGGGGTCGCCGATCAACCCGCTCGCGATCCGATGAGCACCGAGTCCACCGCCACCTCATCCGTTCCAAGGAGAAACTGAATGCTGGTCAGCGACATCGTCGAGTACGGCGCGCGCAAGCATCCCGATCGGATCGCACTGCGATTCGAGGACGACGCGGTGACCTACGCCGAGCTGCGTGATCGCAGCCGACGGCTCGCGGGCGCACTGCTCGGTGTCGCCGCGCCGGGGGACCGGGTCGCGATCCTGTCCACCAATTGCACCGAGTACTTCGACTGCTACTACGGTGTGCCGATGGCCGGGATGGCCCTGACCATCCTCAACTTCCGGCTGCATCCCGACCAAATCGCGGCGTTGATCGAGCATTCCGGTGCCACCGTGCTGATCGTGGCCGAAGAGTTCGCCGGCGCAATCGAGCAGATCCGCGGTTCGATCCCGTCGGTGCACACGGTCGTCTCGATCGGGGCCGCCCCGGGGACCGTCGGCTGGGACGATTTCGTGGGCGTCGGACCCGCGCAGGCACCGTCGGTGCGGCCGGCGCCGGACGACGTCGCGTGGCTGGTCTACACGTCCGGCACGACCGGCACGCCGAAGGGCGTGATGATCAGCCACCGCAACCTGGTCAGCGGGATCACGTCCTCGGCGCTGCAGTGGGCTCTGCCGGAGGACACGGTGTTCCTGTTCTGTTTCCCGCTGTGCCATGTCGGCGGGTACGTGACGTTGCTCAACCATCTGATGGGGAGCACCGTCGGCATCGTCCGCGCCTACGACAACGCGACGTTCCTGCGTCTGGTGGAGCAATGGCAGGTCACGCAGACCGGGCTGGCACCCACGATGATCAACTTCCTGCTCCAGGATCCCGCCCTTGCCGACCACGATCTCAGTACCCTGCAGGCGATCGGGTACGGATCGTCGGCGATCCCGGCGCAAGTGCTGCGGCAGGGACTCGAACGTCTCCGCTGCGACTTCTATCAGGGCATGGGAATGACGGAACTCGCAGGCAACGTGCTCCACCTCGACTACGACGCGCATCGGCGCGCCGCCCGTGGTGAGAGCGAATTGCTGGCGGCCGCAGGCAAACCCATGCGCCTGGTCGACATCCGCATCGTCGACGATGCCATGCGCGACGTGCCCACCGGTCAGGTGGGGGAGATGGTGGTTCGCGGCGACCAGGTGATGACCGGCTACTGGCAGGATCCGGACGCGACCGCGGCCGCGTTCACCGACGGCTGGTTCCACACCGGCGACCTGGTCCGACGCGACGAGGAGGGCTTCGTCTACATCGTCGACCGGAAGAAGGACCTGATCATCAGCGGCGGCGAGAACGTCGCCTCGCTGTCCGTCGAGCAAGCCCTCTACCGTCACCCCGCGGTCGCCGAGGCCGCGGCGATCGGCGTCGAGGACGACACCTGGGGCGAACTGGTCTGTGCGGTCGTCGTTCTCCGTGACGGCGTTACCGCAACCGCGGACGACATCATCACCTCCTGCCGGGAACAGCTCGGCGGATTCCAGGTGCCCCGCCGGGTCGAGTTCGTCGACACCCTGCCTCGGAACGTCACCGGGAAGATCCTCAAACGCGATCTACGCGAACGGTTCTCCCGCACCACGGTCTAGTCCCACACACCGCGCAGGGCGGCGACGATTCTCGTCGCCGCCCGTCGCGCGCTGCCGAAAACAAGCCAGCTGGAACGTCTTCCGTCCCTGTGCCTTCCCCTCAACGGAGCAACCATGAAACGTACCCTCGCCGCGGGCCTGACCGCCCTGTGCGCCGCCGCGGCCCTGACCGCATGTTCTGGCCGAGGTGACACCGCGACCGCCGCAGGTGGCTGTGACCCCGGCATCACCGACACCGAGATCCATTTCGGCACCAGCCTGGTCCAGTCGATCGCCGGACCCCAAGCGACCGCGGCATCCGCCCTGTTCGATGAGATCAACGCCGCCGGCGGCGTCGCGATGGGCGATGGCAAGTCCCGCAAGATCGTCTACACCGCACTCGACGACGGATACGATCCGGCGCGCACGGTCGGCAACGTCCGATCGCTGGTCGAACAGCAACAGGTCTTCGCGATCCAGAACCTGATCGGCACCGCCTCGACCCTCGCGGTCGTCGACTACCTCACCCAGAAGAACGTCCCGCTGGTGTTCCCCATGACCGGCACCGACGAACTGCTCACCACCCTCGACGAACGGCCCGTGGTCGCCGGCGCGGTGAACCCGCAGACCGGCTGGGAGGTCGCGGAGCGGGCGAAACAGATCCTCCGCGACCACCCGCAAGGCAAGGTCGCCGTGTTGTACTCGAACGACAGTCTGGGCAACGGCAGTCTCGACGCCCTGAAGTCCGCCCTCGACGGCAGCGGCACACAGATCGTCGCCGAGCAGTCGTACGAACAGACCACACCGTCCGTGGACTCGCAGGTGGTCAACCTCGCGAGCTCCGGAGCCGACGTGTTCGTCAACTTCGCCACTGCCGGCTTCGTGACGCAGTCTCTGAAGAAGGCCCACGAGTTGAGCTGGAAGCCGGAGACGTACATCTACTCCGGCGCCACCGACACCAACTTCGTCCTCGCACCGGCGGGCCTCGACGCCGCCGAGGGCGTGCACTCGTTCTACTGGATCTACGACGTCAGCAGCACCGACCACGACCAGGTGCCGGGGGTGCAGGAATGGCGCGCATTCGCCGGTCGGCACGCCGGTGCGTTCAAGTCCTCCGACACCATCGCCGCGACCGGCCACAACACGGCTCAGCTGCTGGTCGCCGCACTCGAACAGATGAAGGGATGCACCCGCGCCGATCTGCTCGATTCTGTCCGGAATCTGCACGCGGTCACCACCGACCTGTCCATCGACGGCGTCACGTTCGACACGAGCGCGGACTACCCGTACGCGATCACGTCGATGGCACCGATGACGTTCCGCGACGGCAGCTGGCACTACGACGCTGTGGTGACGCGCAGCGCCGACCGATGACCGCCCGGCCACCGGAGGTGCCGACGCTGAAGGTCAGCGACGTCCGGTTGCGGTTCGGAGGAGTCGTCGCCCTCGACGGACCGTCGTTCACGATCGAGCCCGGACAGATCGTCGGGCTGATCGGCCCGAACGGCGCCGGGAAGACCACCCTGTTCAACTGCATCAGCAGACTCTACGAACCGGATTCGGGCCAGATCACGTTCGGCGGCACCGACCTGCTCGCTCTGTCGGCGGACGGGGTCGCCGACGCCGGGATCGCGCGCACCTTCCAGAACATCGGCTTGTTCCCGACGATCTCGGTGCTCGACAACATCCTCACCGGGGCCTACTCGCGCACCCGGGCGGGTTTCCTCGCCACCGCGCTCGGACTTCTGCGCACCCGCAGGGAGGAGGCACGCGAACGGGACGAGGCCTGGGCTCTGCTCGAGTCGATGAATCTCGCGCACGTCGGCCGCGAACCGGCAGGCAACCTGCCCTACGGCACCCTCAAACGGGTCGAGCTCGCACGGGCACTGATGCAACGACCTCGCCTGCTGATGCTCGACGAACCGGCGAACGGACTGATCCACGAGGAGGTCCTCGAACTCGCCGACACGGTCCGCCGGTTGCGCGACGAGCGAGGATTCTCGGTGCTGCTCGTTGAGCACCACATGGCCATGGTGATGTCGATCTCGGACCGGGTGGTGGTGCTGAACTTCGGTCAGAAGGTCACCGAAGGCGAACCGGCAGAGGTTGCTGCCCACCCCGAGGTCATCGAGGCGTACCTGGGCGGTGCGGCATGAATCTGCTCACCGTCGAAAATCTGCATGCAAGATACGGCCACGCGGAAGTGCTGCACGGCATCGACTTCCGGGTACCGGCGGGGGAGGTGACCGTGGTACTCGGCGCGAACGGCGCAGGCAAGACCACCATCCTCCGGTCGATCTGCCAGATGGTCCGCACCAGCGGGTGCATCAGGCTCGACGGCCGCGACATCACCGGCATGCGTACCGACCGGATCGCCCGGCTCGGTGTGGCCCATGTTCCGCAGGGCCGCGGCACCTTCGGCACCCTGACAGTGGAGGAGAACCTTCGCGTCGGGGGATTCACGACGTCGGCCGCGATCACCGACCGGGCCGTCGAGCACTGGTACGACTTCTTCCCGCGATTGCGCGAGCGACGCAACCAGCAGGCGGGCGGGCTCAGCGGCGGTGAACAGCAGATGCTCGCGATCGCCCGCGCGCTGGTGGCCGGGCCGCGTCTGCTGCTGCTCGACGAGCCGTCCCTCGGCCTGGCCCCGCGCATCACGCAGGAGGTTTTCCGTGCGCTCGGCCGGATCAGCCAGGAGACCGAGACCACGATCCTCGTGGTCGAACAGAACGCGCACCTCGCCCTCGAGATCGGCACGTCCGCGGTCCTCGTGGACGCGGGTCGAGTCGTCGCCCAACGCCCCGCCGCCGGATTGGCGCACGACGAGTCGGTGCGACGCGCCTACCTCGGCTACTGAGCACAGGAGAGTGGTCATGGATGTATTTCTCCAACAACTGGTGGACGGGCTCATGTGGGGCGCCCTGTACGGCGCGTTCGCGCTGAGCATCGTCCTGGTCTACCGCGCATCGGGAATCGTCAACTTCGCGCAGGGCGAGATGGCGATGTTCTCGGCGTTCTTCGCCTGGCAGTTCCACGCATGGGGTGCGCCGCTGTACCTTGCCGTTCTCGGCGCGATGGCGGTCGCCTTCGTCGGGGGAGCCGCCACCGAACGGGTACTGATCCGGCCGCTGGCATCGTCCCCGAACCACATGCCGCTGGTCATCATCACCCTCGGCCTGATGCTGGTGCTCAACAGCGCCGCCGGCTGGATCTGGGGCGTGCAGAGCAAGGAGTTCCCGGCGATCGTGTCCGGGCCGGTGCTCACGCTCGGTCCTGTCGCGGTTTCCCAGCAGTCGCTGGTCATCGTCGCCGCCGTCGTCGTGGTCGCGGCGCTGCTGTTCGTCCTGTTCCAGCGAACGAAGGTCGGTCTGGCGATGCGGGCGGCGGCAGACAACCCGGACTCGGCGCAACTGATCGGTGTGCCCGTCGGCCGGATGCTCATGATCGGCTGGGGCCTCGCCGCGACCATCGGAGCCCTTGCCGCCTCCCTCGCGGCGCCGCAGCTGTTCCTGCAACCGAACATGCTCGTCGCCTCGCTGATTTACTCGTTCGCCGCCGCGGTCCTCGGCGGCCTCGACAGTCCGGTCGGTGCACTCGTCGGTGGGTTGTGCGTGGGTGTCGCGGAAAACCTTGCCGGCACCTACATTTCCTGGATCGGCCACGACTTCAAACAGGCCGTGGCGTTGGCCCTGATCCTCGGTGTGTTGCTTCTCAAACCCGAGGGTCTGTTCGGTGCACGGAAGGTGGCCCGAGTATGAGAATCGTCGAACTACTTCGCCGTCCCCGAGCCGAACTCGACCCACCACGGTGGCTGGCGAGAGCGACGGTCGCGGTGGTGATCCTCGTGACGGCGGTGGCGCCGTTGGTGTCGGCGCCGTACGTCAACTTCGACCGATCCATGGTGCTGGTGTACGTGGTGGTCGGGCTGGGACTGAACCTGCTGACCGGCAACACCGGTCAGATCTCTCTCGGCCACGGCTTCTTCTTCGCCGTCGGTGCGTACCTCAGCGCCGTGCTGGTCGAGAATCACGACGTCCCGTACCTGCTGCTCCTTCCGGTCGCGTTCGCGGTCTGCTTCGTGATCGGGTACCTGTTCGGCCTGCCCGCCCTGCGCCTGCACGGACTCCAGTTGGCGCTCGCCACCCTGGGGCTGGCACTGGTGACCCCGGCGGTGATCAAACGGTTCGAGCACGTCACCGACGGGCAGGCGGGAATCAACATCGCCGGCGCCGAGCCACCGGCATTCAGTGGGCTCGAACGCGACCAGTGGGTGTACTACCTGTGCCTGGTGGTGGCGCTGATCGCCTTCTTCGTGGTGCGGCGACTCTCCACCGGCCGGATCGGCCGATCACTGATCGCGATCCGGGACTACGAGGCCGTCGCCACCACGCTCGGCGTCGGGGCCACCCGCACGAAGACGACGGTGTTCGCGCTCAGCGCGGCCTTCGCCGGTGTCGGCGGCGTGCTCTACAGCTTCGTCGTGCAGTACGTCGGCCCCGAGGCATTCGGACTCCCGCTGGCGATCGCGTTCATCACCATGATCGTCATCGGTGGCCTCGGCACTGTCCCCGGTGTGGTGTTCGGGGCGTTCTTCGTGCAGTACGTGCCGCAGTGGACGGCGGAGATCAACCAGTCGGCGGCGGGCATCACGTACGGTGCGGCGTTGATCGTCTTCATCTTCGTGATCCCGTACGGGCTGATCAGTGTGATCCGGTGGGTGTTGGCGCCGCTGGTGAACAAGATCCCCGGCACTCGCCGCCACAGGGCTTTTGCGTCTTCGGCCGACGAGGATCCGCGGGAGCCGGTCGTCTCCCACTGACGAACTGTAGGAGCCCGAAAACGGGAAGTGCCCGGCGGACGAATCCGCCGGGCACTTCCCCGCTTTTCGCAGCTACCGGTTCAGGTGCCGCGGGTTGGCCACCCGCAGGCGGGCCAGAACGGCGATCGAGATCGCCCGGCGTACGCCGTCGTCGAGGTAGTCGAGCGTCCCCTCGCGAATCCGTGCGGCAAGCTCGGCCTCGGACGTGCATCCGAGCGCACCGAGGGCGCCGTCGAGCAGGGAATCGGCGCCGTTCCCGGCTTCGAGTTCGCGCCCGGCGGTGCGCAACAGGTTGACGCAGATCCGCAGGAGATACCGCTCCCGCTCGTGCGTTCCGTCGAGGGCCGGTCCGAGGTCGTCGGTCAAGGTGCCGGCCACGAGGTCGAGGATCTCCGCGACGCTGGGCCGGTCGTGCACGGTGTGCCCGGGTGGCGCCGGCGGGGGAGCGGGCGCGTCGTCGGCGAGCAGTCCGAGGACGTCGAGCAGGTCGTACTCGGATTCACAGACCCGGCGTCCGATGGCCGCCAACTCGAGGGACCGCTCGGCCCCGCCGAGGTGACGTTCGGCCTGAAACCTGCTCAGCACCAACCATCTCAAAGTTCCGAATGTTTCCCACCAGTGCAGTTCGGACAACGACGGTCTCGTCCCGGTGGCCTTCTCGTAGCCGTCCAGGAGCTGGTCGCGGGCGCCGATCCCGGCCACCGGCGCGGCCGCGCCGAACCGCCACGCCCGCACGCACAGCCAGCCGAGGTCCTCGACGGGATCACCGAGGTGGGCGAGTTCCCAATCGAGCACCCCGCGGATGCCGGTTCCGTCGACGAGAAGGTTGCCGATCCGGAAGTCGCCGTGTACCAACGCCTGCGGTCGCGAGAGTGGACGGTGGTCGCGCAACCATCGCAGACCCACCTCGACCGCGGGCCGGGGGTCGCCGAGGTCGCGGTAGATGGCCTCGAGCGCGTCCACCGGGTCGGTGGTGTCGAGCACGGCGAGAGAGTCCAGGGGAGTCCGGTGGATCAGGCCGAGGACGTAACCCATGTCCTCGGCGAGACGGCTGCGCACCTCGTCGAAGGCCGGGTCCCGCTGCAGTTTCCGGGGGAGCGATTCGCCCTCCACCTTGTTCATGATCAGATACGGGGCGTCGATGCCGGGCGCGGTGTCCCCGGAAGCGAGGACGGTGGGCACCGGGACGCCCGCGGCGGCGGTGGCCCGCAGGCACGCCACCTCCGCGCGCATCCGGGCCGCGTCGCCGTGTCCGGGCGGGTCGCGGCGCAGTACGACGGGCCGGGGTTGCCCGTCCGGGCCGTCGGCGTCGACGGCCCACACCTGCCTGCTGGCGCCACCGGTCAGCTGCCGGGGTTCCCCGACCGTGGCATCGGTGCCGTAGGCGGCGGTCAGGACGGCGCGGATGCCGTCCGCGAGGGCTACGGGAGCGTCGGTCATCGCCATGGGGCGGCCTCGGGATCGCGCAGCAACCGGCGAGCGGTCGACATGCGGTGTACCTCGTCGGGACCGTCGTAGATGCGGGCGTACCGCGCCTGCCGGTACATCCGCTCGAGTGGGGTATCGGCGGTCAGGCCGAGCGCCCCGTGAATCTGGATGGCCCGGTCCACGACGTCGTGGAGCATGCGGGCGCCCCAGAACTTCACCAGCCCGATGCGCACCCGGGCGTCCTCCCCGGCGTCCATCGCGCGGGCGGCATCGAGAGTCATGAGCCGGGCGGCGTGGATCTGGGCGGCGGATTCGGCGATGTAGCGGTGCACTTCACCCTTCTCCGCGAGCAGCGAGCCGTGGGTGTAGCGGGTGTTCGCGCGCGCACACATCAACTCGTATGCGCGCTGAGCCTGCCCGAGCCACCGCATGCAATGGAATATCCGGCCGGGGCCGAGCCGGTCCTGAGCCACCGCGAAACCCCTGCCGCGTTCGCCGAGGAGATTGGCGGCGGGGACCCGCACGTCGGTGAGCCGGACCTCGTAGTGATCACTCGGGTCGTGTCCCATCGTCGGGATCGACCGGACGATCTCGAATCCGTGGGTGTCCGTCGGCACGATGATCGCGCTGATGCGTTCGTGCCGCGGGGCGGTGTCGGGCTCGGTCCGCGCGAAGACCGAGCAGTAGCCGGCGTCCTTCACTCCGGTAGTGAACCATTTGTGTCCGTTGATGATCCAGGTGTCGCCGTCGAGTTCGGCGCGTGTCTCGATGAGGGTGGGATCGGATCCCGCCGCGTCCGGTTCGGTCAACCCGACGGACGGGAGGAAGTCCCCGGCGACCAGCGGGGGAATCCACCGCTGCCGCTGCTCGGGAGTGCCGTGTTTGTGCAGCATCAGGGTGTCCTGCATGGACACCGAGCCGACGGCCAACTGGCCGAACTCCGAGCGTCCGATGATCTCGTTGAGATGGACGAAGTCGAGGAACGGGACACCCCCACCGCCGAGTTCGGCGGGATGGCCGAGCGCCCACAGGCCGCGTTCCTTGGCTCGCTCACGCAATTCGGCGATAGCCTCGTGTGCGGGGCCCTCCTCGTTCACCAGAGTGGGTTCGGCGGGGATGACGGCGTCGTCGATGAACGAGCGCATCCGCGCGCACAGTTCGGGAAGCGGGACGGCGGAACGGGTTCCGGTCATGTCAGTTCTCTCGTCGCCGGTCGGCCTGCGCGCGCAGGGGCAGGGTGGCGGCGGAGTCGACGTACTCGTCGATGCGGGTGATCCGGCCGTCGTCGACGCGGACGAACAGGCACGCCGGCACCTCCAGCGGTCCGTGGCCGGGCAGCGTGGCGCGCAGGACGTGCTGCTGGGCGAAGCCGTCCGGCAACTCGTGGCGGCGGATGTCCTCGTAGCGCAGGTCCTCGAGAGTGCGCGAGAGCCAGCGCAGCACCCTCAGGTTCTCGGTGACCGTCTGTTCGCGTCCGTCGTCGTTGTGCCAGATCCGCGCGTCCGGTGCG
The DNA here is from genome assembly GCF_017068395.1 of Rhodococcus pseudokoreensis. Lineage (NCBI taxonomy): Bacteria > Bacillati > Actinomycetota > Actinomycetes > Mycobacteriales > Nocardiaceae > Rhodococcus > Rhodococcus pseudokoreensis. The sequence goes on from NZ_CP070619.1 coordinate 8,183,806, forward strand.
TACAGCGCGGTCAGTGTCCTCTCGTCGCCGTCACCGACGGCGGCGAAGAAGCGATCAGCCAGGTCGTTCATGCGAAAATCCGTCTCTTCCGTGTGGTGCTGCCTGCGGCGCGGCGGAGTGTCTCGTCGCGGTGTCGGCAGCGAGGTGGTCAATTGCGGGCGGTGCCGGAGGGAACCGGTCGGCCCCCGGCCGCGAGCAGTCTGCCTGCGAGGGATCTGCCGAGCAGGCGCTCGGCCAGTCGAGCGGCGTCGAGTTCCCTGTCGATGTCGATGCCGGTCGCGATGCCGCCGTCCTCGAACATGTAGACCAGTTCCTCGGTGGCGATGTTGCCGCTCGCGCCCGGCGCGAAGGGGCACCCACCGAGCCCGCCGACGGAGGCGTCGAACTGGCGGATGCCCGAGGCGTATGCCGCCCACGCGTTCGCCAGCCCCTGGCCGCGGGTGTCGTGCAGGTGCAGGCCGAGGTCCACGCCGGGGGCCGCGGCGCGCACCCGGGTGAGTACATCGGTGGTGCGCACCGGCGTCGCCGTGCCGATGGTGTCGGCGACGGACAGCGCATCCGCACCCGAAAGAACCGCACGCCGCGCGATGTCGGCCACGCGGTCCGGTGGGGTGGGCCCGTCGAACGGGCAGTCGAAGGCGATGGCGACGATCACTTCGAGTGTGCCGCCCGCCTGGTGAATCAGTTCGGCAATGGGGGTGATCAGCGCGATCGACTCCTCGCTGCTGCGACCGACGTTGGCCCGGCTGTGCCCGTCGGACGCGGAGACGACGTATTCGAGGTGGGTCAGGCCTGCCGCGAGTGCTCGCTTGACGCCGCCGAGTCCGGCAACCAGCGCCGAGAACGTGACGTGTGGCCAGCGGCCGAGTTGGGCGGCGACGGCCTCGGCGTCGGCCAGCGCCGGGACGGCCCGCGGGGAGACGAAGGACGTGGCCTCGATGCGCCGGACACCGGTCGCGGCGAGCGCGTCGATCAGATCCAGCTTGGCGGCAGTGGGAATGGGCTTCTCGATCTGCAGTCCATCGCGGGGCCCGACTTCCCGGATGTCGACCTCGGGTGGAATCGCGGTCACGAGATCGTGCCCTGATCGCGCAATGCGGCGAGCCGGTCGGCGTCGTAGCCGAGGATTTCGGTGAGCACCTCGTCGGTGTGGGTGCCCGGACGGCTGGGCCCGCCCCACCGGACCCCGCCCGCGGTCTCGCTGAGTTTCGGGATCACTCCGACTCCCTTCACCGGCTCCGGATCGAATCCGGTGTCGCCGGGCCCGAGGGAGGGGTCGACATGGTCGACGAAGATTTCGCGGGCGTTGAACTGGGGATCGGCCATCACCTCGGCGACCGTGTTTACCGGGCCCGTGACCACCTCGAACTTGGTCAGCAGTTCGATCAGCTCCGCAGCGGGGAAGCCGGCCGCCCACTCGGCTATCAGGGTGTCGAGCTCGTCCTGGTGATCCCCGCGCGCGGTGTGGGTGGCGTAGCGCGGATCGGTGGCGAGGTCGGGACGGCCCATCGCAGCGGACAGACGCGCGAACAGTGTGTCCTGGTTGGCCGCGATGATCACCCACAGCCCGTCCTGCGTCCGATACAGATTGGACGGTGCGACGCGGTCGAGGCGGGTGCCGGAGGGTTGCCGGACGTGGCCGGTCTTGTGGTAGTCGGGAACGGTGGACTCCTGGATGGCGAGTGCGGCCTCGGTGAGCGCGGCGTCGACGATCTGTCCCCGTCCGGTGCGTTCGCGCGCGATCAGCGCGGCGAGGACACCCTGGAAGGCGAACATGCCGGCGAGGCTGTCGCCGAGCGAGAGTGCGATTCGCGGGGGCGCCTGGCCGGGAAATCCGTTGAGGTGCCGCAAGCCGCTGATGCCCTCGGCCACCGACGCGTATCCGGGTCGCGCGGCGTACGGACCGGTCTGGCCGTATCCGGAGACCCGGGCCAGGACCAGTCGCGGGGAGATCTTCCGGAGGACGTCGTAGCCGACGCCCCAGCGTTCGAGGGTTCCGGGCCGGAAGCTCTCGACGACGACATCGGCCGTGGCGACGAGGTCGAGGAAGATCCGCCGGCCGGCTTCGGTGCGCAGGTCGAGGTTCACGCATCGCTTGTTGCGGGCGTGCACGGACCAGAAGTATTGGTGCCCGCCCTCGGCCTGGCCCCAGTCCCGTAGGGGGTCGGGCCGATCGGGGGCTTCGATCTTGATGACGTCGGCGCCCATGTCACCGAGGAGACGCCCGCAGTACGGGCCTGCGATCAGGGTGCCCAGTTCGAGTACCCGCAGGCCGTCGAGCGCTCCCTGCGGTGTGTCGGTGGTAGCGGACGCGAACGGCGAATGCGTTGTCATTGTGCGTGCCTTCGGAGAGATCGGAACAACGGCCGAGCCGACGAGATCGATCGATCGGTCGGCCGCTGTTCAGTCGATGGTGGGGTGTGCAGGAAGCGCACCGTCGGGATCGTGGCCCGGCACTGTTCTCGGTGGGGGAGCGTGCAGCGCTCAGTTCCGGTCGAGACCGAGTGCGCCCAGGCACATCTGGTCGAGGGTGTCGAGCAGGGCCGCCTCGTCGGCGTCGTCACCCTGGATCAACCACAGGTACAGGGTGTGGTCGACCATGGCGGCCATCGCGCGGGCCGCCAGCACCGGGTCGAGAGTGGCGGTGACCAGTCCGTCCTGCTGCCAGCGTGCGATGGCGCGGGAGGTCCGGTCGATCAACTGGCGGCGGTGTTCGTGACGGAGCTCGCGGAATTCGTCGTTGAACGTCGCGACCTGTTCGACGATCGCCATCAGCGGGGCGTTCCGGCGGTAGGACTGGTAGTACGAGCGGTTCGACGCGACCAGTTTCTCCGCCGGAGACAGGTCGCCGTCGGTCGGCTCCCGGCGGTGCATGTCCTCGAACAATCGTGTGCTCAGCTCCCGGAACACTTCTTCCTTCGACTCGAAGTAGCGGTAGAAGGTGCCGTAGGAGACGTTCGCCTCCTGGGCGATGTGTTCGACCCTTGTGTCGGGGAATCCGACCGTCTCGAACACCTTCCGGGCGGCGTCGAGCAGCGCGTCGCGTGTCTTACGGCCACGCGCGGTGAGGGTGTCGACCGTGGCCGGCGTGGACGAGGTATTGACAGATGACTTGCTCACGGACAAACTCTCCCAATAGATGACATGACTGTCAAGTCATTTTTGTTCGCTTCTCGCGACGACTTCACCACATCGGAAGGACCGCCATGAGCAATCCGAACTCCAAGTACGAACTTCGGGGTATCAACCACCTTGCGCTGGTGTGCTCGGACATGCAACGCACCATCGATTTCTACTCGGGCGTCCTGGGCATGCCCCTGATCAAGACCATCGAGCTGCCGGGGGATCTGGGCCAGCATTTCTTCTTCGACTGCGGCAACGGCAACACCATCGCCTTCTTCTGGCTGGCCGATTCTCCCGAAGCCGCGCCCGGTCTCGCCGCCCCCAAGGGGCTCCCCGACGAGGGGGAACTCGCGAGTGCGGTCGGGTCGATGAATCACGTCGCGTTCGCGGTGCCGCCGGAACAGTTCGACGAGTACTACACCCGCATGCAGGCCGAGGGAATCAAGGTCAGTCGGGTCCTCAACCACGACGACAGTTCCGCCGGTGTGTCCCGGCACGTGCACCCGGGCACCTTCGTGCGCTCGTTCTACTTCCAGGACCCGGACGGCGTCCTGCTCGAATTCGCCTGCTGGACGAGAACGTTCACCGAAGCCGACGTCTCGCACGAACCGAAGACCGCCGCCGACCGGCGCGTACCCACCGCATCCTGACCGCTACCGCCCGAAAGGAACAGCCGTGCCCCGTCTCCGTGAGGTACCCCGCGCCGAAGTCACCGACGAGAAGATCCTGTTCTTCTACGACCGACTGTTCGGACCCGACAAGGATCCCGCCGTCGATCACGGCACCATCCACGCCACCCCCGGCGACTGGTGGACCGTGTTCGCCCAATCGCCGGACGTGTTCCGGCACGCCGTCCGCGGATTCTCGCTCTACCGCAACGTCACCCTGGACCCCCTGTTGCGTGAACTGGGGCAGGCCAGGGCCGGGTACGCACGCGGAAGCCAGTTCGTTTTCTCCCAGCACTGCAAGCAGATGCGCTCCCTCGGGGCACCGGAGGAAAAGATCGCGGCCCTTCCGCACTGGCAGGTCAGCGACTGCTTCTCCGCACTCGAGCGGGCGGTCCTCGCCTACACCGACGGCCTCGTTTACGACGGCGGCCGGGTGCCGGACGAGGTGTTCGCGGTCCTGAAAGCCCACCTGACGGATCCCGAAATTCTGCAGCTGACCTACATCACCACCCTCTACGACATGCACGCGACCATGTGCCGGGCCCTGCGCCTCGAATTCGACGACCGGCCGGAGTTGATCGCCGAGGTCGAGATTCCCGCCGGCGTCGAGGTTCGTGACCTTTCGGCCGACCTGTCCGGAGAATGACAGGTCCCGCACATCAGTGCGTCTGTCGTCGTGCGGTCGTCAGAAGACGAACTGCTGTCCGCCGTCGATGTCGTACGTCGCGCCGGTGAGCGCCGTGTTGCTCATGATGTGGACGGCGAGTGCTGCGACGTCGGCGGGGCCGACGACCCGGCCGATCGGAAGCTTCGCTCGCAACTCGTTCCGCCGTTCGTCGAGCCGGTCGCCGAGCAGAGATGCCGACAGCGGGGTGTCGACGAAGCCCGCGGCGATGAGGTTGACGCGAATCGGCGCGAGCTCGAGAGCGAGGGCCGCCGTGAACGGGGGCAGTGCGGCCGTGGCGGCGGAGACGATCCCCAGGCCGTGACCGATGCGCCGGCCGCCGGTGCCGCCCATGAACACCAGCGCGCCCCCGGGCCGCATCGTGTTCGCCGCATTGCGCGCGACCTCGAGCCCCAGCACTATGTGGTCGCTGAGCTGTCGGCGCACCTCGTCCGAGTCCATCTCGAGCAGGGGAGCGTAACGCGGGCCGCCGGCCGTCACCAGCACATGGTCGACCGGTGTCGGCAGGTCCTCGAAGAACGTCCGCAGCGCGGCCGGGTCGTTGGCGTCGAACGCTGCGGTGCGCTGCGTGCCGACGTCTGCCGCTGCGGCCTCGAGCCGGTCGGGATTGCGCCCGGTGAGGATGACGTCGGCACCCTCCATCCGGGCGCGTCGCGCCGTCTCGAGCCCGATGCCTGCGCTGCCGCCGATGAGGACCACGGTCTGTCCCGCCAGCTCCGGTTCACGCTGCATGGCGACTGGTGTGGTTTCGCTGGTCACGATTTCTCCGATCGGTCTACGGAAATGCTTCTACAGTCGTCGTGGCCGGGCAAGGGTGGGTTGTCGCTTGTTTCGGTCAAGCCGCTGCTGCGGATGGTGTTCGGTCGTAGGTCTTGTTCTCGACGATGGCGTAGGTGATGTCGGATCGGCGTCGGGCGAGGCAGATGAGGGCTGCGAGCCGCGTCATCGAACCCGGCGCGCGGTCCATTCGCGAGTCCACTGAGCCCAATCCGGTGCCGAGTTCGCGCCGGCCAGGACGAGCCCGGCGCCGACTAGAATGTGGTTATACGGATGCCTTCGCTGCATCGGGCGAGGGTGGTCCGCGGCGGCGGGGCTGCTCGTGAGCCGACCCGTGGGAGGTGGCCATGCAACCGTCCGACCGGATGTGGGCGCTGCCGCGGCGGGCCCGGGTCACGATCATGGTGACGGTGGCTGCCGTTGCGGTGCTGGTGATCGGGCCGCGTCTGGTCGTGGGGTATACCGATTGGCTGTGGTTCGGTGAGGTCGGCTACCGCCGGGTGTGGGGGACCGTCCTGGTCACCCGGCTGATCCTGTTCACGGCGGTGACGCTGCTGGTGGGTGCGGTGATCTTCGCGGCCACGGTGTGGGCGTACCGATCCCGCCCACTGTTCGCGGCCGCTGCCGCGGACGCGGCGAAGGATCCGCTCGAGCGGTACCGGACGGTGGTGCAGCGGCGCCCGCGGGCGTTCGCGGTGGGAATCGCGCTGTTGCTGGCGCTGCCGTTCGGGTTGCACGCGCAGTCGAGTTGGGAGACGGTGCAACTGTTCTTGCACGGCGGCGGCTTCGGCACGGTGGACGCGGAGTTCGGGTACGACATCGGTTTCTACGTCTTCGACCTGCCGTTCTACCGGCTGATCCTGACTTGGCTGTTCATGGCGGTGTTCCTGGCGTTGCTGATCGGGTTGGGAACCCACTACCTGTTCGGCGGCATCCGGCTGGCACCGAGCAAGGACCACCTCATCGAGGTGTCCCGACCGGCGCGCATCCAGCTCGCGGTGCTTGCGGGCACGTTCATCGCGCTGAAGGCGGCCTCCTACTGGCTCGACCGGTACTCCTTGTTGTGGAGCGGCCGGAAGGAGCCCACCTTCACCGGGGCCGGATACACCGACATCAACGCGGTGCTGCCGGCCCGGCTGATCATGGTCGCGATCGCGGTGCTGTGCGCGGCCGCGTTTTTCGCCGCGATCGCGGTGCGGGACCTGCGGATCCCGGCGATGGCCACGGCATTGCTGGTGCTCTCGGCGATACTGGTCGGCGGAATCTATCCGGCGCTGATCGAGCAGTTCTCGGTCCGCCCGAACGCCGCCGACCGGGAGAGTCCCTACATCGAACGCAACATCGCCGCGACCCGGCAGGCCTACGGAATCGGCCCGGACCGGGTCGACTACCTCGACTATCCCGGGGTGGGCACCCGGCCGCCCCGGGACATTCCCGCCGACGTCACCACCATCGCCAACGCCCGCCTGCTGGACCCGACCGTGCTCTCGCGCACTTTCACCCAGCAGCAACAGTTGAAGAACTTCTACGGCTTCCCCGAGCACCTCGACATCGACCGCTACACCATCGACGGACGACTCGCCGACTACATCGTCGCCGCCCGCGAGCTCTCCCCGAACAGCCTCAGCGGCAACCAGACTCAGTGGATCAACCGGCACACCGTATACACCCACGGCAACGGGTTCGTCGCCGCCCCCGCCAACCGGGTCAACGCCGCCGTCCGCGACGCCGCCGGTCAGAGCGCGAGCAGCGACAGCGGGTACCCGATCTACGCGGTCAGCGACATCGCCTCGCAGGCGGGGGGCGGCCAGGTTATCCCGGTGGAGCAACCGCGCATCTATTTCGGTGAGGTGATCGCGCAGGCGGACCCGGACTACGCCATCGTCGGCGGGCCCGAGGGTGCGCCGCCGCGCGAGTACGACACCGACACCGCCCAGTACACCTACACCGGCACCGGTGGGGTGCCGGTAGGAAGCTGGGTCAACCGGCTGGCGTTCGCCGCCCGGTACGCCGAACGCAACATCCTGTTCTCCGGCGCCATCGGGCCCGGGTCGAAGATCATCTTCAACCGGGACCCGGCCACCCGGGTCGAACACGTCGCCCCGTGGCTGACCACCGACACCAACCCGTATCCGGCGGTGGTCGGCGGCCGGATCGTCTGGATCGTCGACGGCTACACCACCGCCGCCCACTACCCGTACTCGCAGGTCGGCGCACTCGCCGAGCCGGTGGTCACCGACACCGGCCGCACCCTGCCCCTCGAGCAGGTGTCCTACGTGCGGAACTCGGTGAAGGCCACCGTCGACGCCTACGACGGCACCGTCACCCTCTACCAGGTCGACGAGAACGACCCGGTCCTGCGGGCGTGGATGAGCGTGTTCCCGGGCACGGTGCAGCCGCCGACGGCGATCCCGACCGAGCTGCGCGCGCACTTCCGCTACCCAGAGGATCTGTTCCGCCTGCAGCGGGACCTGCTGGCGAAGTATCACGTCGATGATCCGCGGGAGTTCTTCACCACCAATGCATTCTGGTCGGTGCCCAGTGATCCGACCGCCGACACCGGTGGCGAGCAGCCGCCGTACTACGTCCTGGTCGGCGACGCCGGCACCGCGGCCCCGTCCTTCCGGCTCACCAGCGCCATGGTCGGCTTCAACCGGGAATTTCTCTCCGCCTACCTCTCGGTGCACTCCGACCCCGAAAACTACGGCAGGATCGACATTCTGCGGTTGCCGACGGACACCCAGACCCAGGGCCCGCGGCAGACCCAGAACTCGATGATCTCCGACACCCGCGTCGCCTCCGAGCGAACCCTCCTCGAGCGGTCCAACCGGATCTACTACGCCAACCTGTTGACCCTGCCGATCGCCGACGGCGGCATCCTCTACGTCGAACCGGTGTTCACCGAACGCTTGACCAGCACGCCCAATGGTTCCACGTTCCCGCAGCTGGCCCGGGTCCTGGTCAGCTACCGCGAACCCGGCACCGGCGGGGTGCGGATCGGATACGCCCCCACCCTCGCCGAGGCCCTCGACCAGGTCTTCGGCACCGGCACCGGCGCCGTCGCCACCGCACCTGGCGGCGACGCCACCACACCACCACCTACCGATGGGCAACCGCCGCCGCCTCCATCGGGTGCCCCGCCCGCTCCGCCACCGCCGGCATCGGACCAGCTGACCGCGGCGGTCCTCGAACTCAACGACGCTCTGGCCAACCTGCGCGAGGCGCAACGCACCGGCGACTTCACCGCTTACGGCGCGGCCCTGGACCGCTTGCAACAGGCAATCGACACCTTTCTGGCCGCGGGCGGAACCCCGCACTGACCCGCGCACGGTGAAGGGTTTCGCGGGCGTCCGCCGAGTCGGATACGGCCTGCCCGGCGTCGCGCGTGTGAACCAGTCGTCGGTGTCCCGCGTTAGAACTATTGAGAGCCGCAGTGTGCGATCCCGCGTGACCCCAGCCCAGACAGGGAGCAACCGCCATGCAGTCCGACGAACTCAACCAGGAGCAGAGCCTGCGGATCAACCAGATGGCGTTTCCGCGTCGTACGGTCATCGCTGGTATCGGTGTTGCAGCCGCCTTGGCCGCTGGTAGCGCGCTGTTCAGCAGAACTCGCGCGTCGTCGGCGCCCGGCGTCAGCGCCGGCCCAGCTGTGAAGGCCGCGAGTGCAACCGTGCCGACCGGCAACGTTCCCGTCGGTGGCGGTGTTGTGCTCGGCGACGTTGTCGTCACACAGCCCAGCGGCGGTGATTTCCGCGGGTTCTCGTCGACATGCACGCACTTGGGGTGCACCGTATCCGACGTCTCCGGCGGCACCATCAATTGCCCGTGCCATGGGAGCAAGTTCAATCTCGACGGGTCCGTGCACAACGGTCCGGCGTCCATTCCGCTCGCCGCGCGGAACGTCTCGGTTCAGGGTGACTCGGTCGTCGTCGGCTGAGGTGTGTGACCACTGCGGGGGCCGGCCGTCGTCACTCGTTGTTCTCGGGGAGGCCCGAGACCAGCCGCGTAGAACCCGGATCGGCGATGGTCTCGTCAGCCGACGGTCAAGTCGCCGTGCATGTTCGGATGATACGTGCAATGGAACGGGTAGGTCCCGGGTGTCGACGGCACGGTCAGTGTCGCGGTCTCGCCGCCTTCGATCTCGACGTCGAATGCGCCGCCGGTGTCTGCGGTCACCGTATGTTCCGCCGTGTCGTTGTTGCGAACGGTGACCTGCGTACCGGGTGCCACCGTGGCGGGCACTGTGTAGGCGAATCCCGAGATGACGATCTCGTTCGTTCCCGCCGCCACGGCCCCTTCCGATGACGGCATCGACGTGGTGTCGGTGATCGCCGGGGTGGGTCCGTAGTCGACGGTGCTGCCGCCGTCATTGCTGCAGGCGGTGAGCGCACATGCGGCGACGAAGGCCGGCCCCAGCAGAACTGTGGAGAGCTTCATATCCGATACCACGATTCATCGGTCCATTCCGTTCACTACAACGCGTGAGAGAATTTTCGCGGCAGTGGCAGGGTTCACTGCGGGATCGGCAGCGGGATCCGGGGATCAACTCAGCCAGGGCTGGATTGCCATGGATCTGTGCCCCCGTGACGTTTGTCGCTGTCCGGTCCGGGCCGTCACGGTCGAATCTGTGTGGCGAGGTGGGGGTGGTGGCGTCCCTGCAAACTGTCCATGCGCGGTGACGGACGACGGTGGTGCCCGGACGACGGTCCGCGGAGTCCTTCCCACTCGGGGAATGCGACCTGCCTGCGACTCGTGAGGTGACCGGTGTTGCTGGTGAGGTCGATCAGGCACCGGGCAGCGCCGTGCACGGAGAGGTGGTGCCGACGGGCCACGTCGAGTAGTTCGTCGAAAGCCTGGGCATCGGTGTAGCCGCGCCTGGTGATCAGTACCGCCTTCGCGGTGGTCACGAGTTCGCGGTCCGACGGCCCCCGGCGCCGGTCGAGGAAGCTTCGGGCGGACCGCACGGGGTTCGAGATCTCGGAATTCAACATCTGGCATCACCTTCGTCTACGACATTCCCCGGGTCGCGGACTCGTAAACGGATACGGCCGTGCCGATCGCTGACTTGAGCCAATCTTAAAGAACCTCGTAGTTCAGGTTGGTTGTTCGCGATTCCGGCACTGTGCACACTCAGCTGGTCACAGTTGTGACGAGTGCCGAGATGCGGAAGGAAGAACGTGATGAGTGCCCATGGCCCCCTGTTCTCCTCCGCTGCGTTCCACTGTTGTCGCTGATCTCGTGACCGGGCGCCCTGCGGGCGCCCATTCGGAGTTCGTCCCTCCGATCCCCTGATCGTCCCGTCCGCCCGACCGTTGTCGGCGTGGATTCGGCGCCGCGCGCGTGTCTCGTCTTCCCTCCGTTCGTCCATGCATTGAGGAGTTTCGTCAGATGACCCGAAGATTCGTCGGCAGAGCAACAGCTCTGATCGCGGCCACAGCCGCCGCAGCACTGGTGCTCACCGGGTGCGCCGCATCCCAATCGGTGGCCTCCTCGAACGTCGGTGGGGATCCGGTTCCAGGCGGGACTCTCCGGTTCGCCGTCCTGGACGCGCCGGCGAACCTCGATCCGCATTCCGGTAGCTCGTACCCGGAGTCGCTGATCACGAGCAATATCAGCGACAAGCTCGTCTACCAGAATCCCGAATCGGGTGCCCTCGAGCCCTGGCTTGCGACGTTCTGGGACGTCAACGAGAGCCTGACGGAGTTCACGTTTCACCTGCGGAACGACGTCACGTTCAGCGACGGCACGCCGTTGACGGCGGACTCGGTGAAGGAGAACTTCGACCTCCTCGGTTTCGGCAACAAGGAACTCGGTGTCGTCCCGGTATCCGCGTACTGGGGCGGGTACATCGGCACCGAGGTGATCGATCCGAGCACCGTGAAGGTCACCCTCGACAAACCGAGTGCCGGATTCCTGCAAGGTCTTTCGATGTACTTCGCCGGGATCCTCGGGCACTCGACGCTGCAGTTGCGGAAGGAGGACCGCGCGCTTCCGCAGAACATCGTGGCCACCGGGCCGTTCGTCGTGACCGAGCACGTGTACCAGGAGAAGACCGTCCTGCGGAAGCGGGAGGGATACAACTGGGCGCCGGCGAGCCGGGGGCACAACGGTGACGCGTACCTCGACACGGTGGAAGTGCTCGTCATCCCCGAGGCAGGGGTCCGGACGGGGGCGTTGCGCTCCGGTGAGGTGGACGCGATCCTGGACGTCAACACGACGGACGAGGCGCCCCTGCGCGCCGAGGGCTACGAGATCGTTCCCCAGCTGATCCCGGGCCGCGATATCGCATTCGATTTCAAGACCGATCTCTTCCCGACCAACGAGCGTGCGGTGCGTGAGGCCGTCAAACTCGGCTGGAGCCGGGACGCGCTGGCGAAGACGGTACTGACCGACAGCTACCGGCCGTCGTCCTCGGTGGTCTCGGAGCGCGTGCCGGGATATGCGGATTTCAGCGATCAACTGGTCGAGAACCAGGACGAGGCGAGGCGGATCCTGGATCAGGCCGGCTGGAAGGAAGGCCCGGACGGTATTCGTGTGAACGCCGACGGCAAGCCGCTCACGCTGAGTCTGCTCGCCATCAACAACCTGGTGATCAACAAGCCCGCGTTCGAACTCATCCAACAGGATCTGCGTGACATCGGTGTGGACCTGCAGTTGCAGGTGCTTCCCATTCCCGATTACCAGGCGGCGAGCAAGCTTCAGGGCAAATGGAACGTCCAGGTGTTCAACACCAGCCGATCGGATGTGGCGGTGCTCGAGCAGACGTACTCGCCGTTGTTCACGAACGGCGCCGCCATCACGTCGGACAACCCCGTCCGGCAGAAGGCGATCGACACGTTCCGCGCCGTCAACGAGACACTCGATCCGGCCAAGCGTGCCGCCGCGGCCGCCGCAGCGCAGGACTTCGTTCTCAACGAGGAGGTCCTCAGCGTGCCGGTGTACAACCCGGCCCAGGTGACCGCGGCCAACCCGAAGGTCCACAACGTGGGCTACGAGGCACAGTCGCGAAACGTGTTCTACGACACATGGATAGAGCAGGGCTAAGCAATGGGACGGTACATCCTCGCCAAACTGGGCCAGTCCCTGTTCGTCGTGTGGGCGGCGTACTCACTCACCTTCGTCCTGCTCTACGTCCTTCCATACGACACCGTCGACCTCATGTTCGACCCGAGCGAGGCGGAACTGGTCAGTGACGCCGACAAGGACGCGGCGCGCGCACACTACGGGCTCGACCAGCCGGTCGTGGTGCAGTACGCCACGCGACTGTTCGGTGCGTTGCACGGGGACTTCGGACATTCGGTGCGCACGGGGGAGAACGTGTGGTCGATGATCTTCGCGGTGTTGCCGCAGACGGCGATCCTCGCCGGTGCCGCGCTGCTGCTCGCGGTGATCGTGGCGTTCGTAATTGCACTGTCGGCGGCGTACACCCGTAGTTCGTGGCTGTCGCAGGCTATCGCGTCTCTCCCCGCGGCGGGTGTGTCGGTACCGGTGTTCCTGGTGGGGCTCGCGATCCTGCAGGTCTTCTCGTTCCAGCTGCGATGGTTTCCTCCCATCGGAAACAACGGCTTCGCCTCACTCGTTCTGCCCGCCGTCACGCTGGCGATACCGGTGTCGGCGCCCATTGCGCAACTGCTGCTGAAGAACATCGAACTCGGGTTGAACGCGCCCTACGTCACGGTGTCCGTGGCGAAGGGCGCCAGCCGGCTGTGGGTTCTGGTGCGCGACGTTCTCAAGAACGCGAGCCTGCCCGCTCTGACGATTGCCGGCCTGACCCTCGGCAACCTGCTGGCCGGTGCCGTGATCGTCGAGACCATCTTCTCGCGGTCCGGCCTCGGCCGGCTGACCGAGACGGCGGTCCGCACCCAGGACGTGATGCTCGTGCAGGCGGTGGTGGTGTTCGCGGCCATCGTCTTCGTGGTCGTCAACTTTGTGGTCGACATCGTCTATCCGCTGCTCGACCCGCGGCTGCGCACGCGGGTCCTGGCCGGCGCCGCCCCGGCGGCCGGGTAAGGAGGCATCACAGTGACCACATTCGATTTCCGCTCATCGGCCGCATCCACCGCCGACACCGCCGGCGACAGGTTCCTGCGGTTCGTGCGACTCGCGTCGACCGCACCGGGGCTGGTCCTGTCCTGGCTGGTGATCGTCACAGTCGTTCTCTGGGCGGTGGTTCCCGGCTGGTTCACATCGTTCAGTCCGTACGACGGCGATGTCGACGCCAGCTTCAGCCCACCCGGTCCCGACCACCTGTTCGGCACCGACCGCCTCGGCCGGGATCTCCTCGCCCGCGTGATCTTCGGGGCGTCCACGACGCTCAGTGCGACGCTGCTGGCGGTGCTGGTGGGATTCGTCGTCGGTTCGGTCGTCGGCCTGCTCAGTGGATTCGTCGGCGGTCGTACCGATGCGATCGTCATGCGCTTCGTCGATGTGCTGCTGGCGATTCCTGCGCTCCTGCTCGCCATGACGGTGGTGACGGCCCTCGGGTACGGAACCTTCAATGTTGCATTGGCCGTGGGAATCTCCGCGGTTGCGGCATTCGCCCGCGTGATGCGTTCCGAGGTGCTCAAGGTTGCCCAGAGCGACTACGTGGAGGCGGCCTACGGGTCGGGGGCCGGCTTCGGCCGGGTCGTGGTCCGGCACGTGCTGCCGAATTCTGTCACCGCCGTGTTGTCGTTGGCTGCGCTCGAATGCGGTTCGGCCATCCTGGCCGTCGCGGCACTGGGTTTCCTCGGTTACGGTGCTCCGCCGCCGGAGCCCGAGTGGGGCCTCGCCGTGTCGGAGGGGCGCGACTACCTCGCCACCTATCCCTGGATCTCGATCCTGCCCGGCGTTCTCATCGCCGTGGTCGTGCTCGCCACCAATCGCATCAGCAAATCGCTAGGAGATCAGAGATGAGCAACGTCGAACAGGGTGACGGTCCACTGCTGCAGATCGACGATCTGCGGGTCAGCTACCGTACCGCCCGCGGGGCGGGGAAGACCGCCGTCGAGAGTGTGGTTCTGAGCGTCCACCCGGGTGAGTTCGTCGCCGTCGTCGGTGAATCGGGCTCGGGTAAGAGCACCACCGTCCATGCCGCGTTGCGGCTCCTTCCGTCGTCGGCGTCCATCGACTCCGGCACGATCCACCTGGGCGGGCGGGACGTGACCCGGTGGAAGGATCGGCAACTGGCACAGCTGCGCGGTCCGTTCGTCGGGTTCGTTCCACAGGATCCCGGCACCTCGCTCAACCCGGTGAAAAAGGTCGGGGTGCAGGTCCTCGAGGCGATCCGGCTGCACCGGAAGGTCGAATCGGGTCCGGCGCGGGAGTTGGCGCTCGACAAACTGCGTCTCGCCGGACTGAACAGTGTCGAACGGATCTACTCGCAGTTCCCGCACGAACTCTCGGGCGGAATGAAGCAGCGTGTCCTCATCGCGATCGCCCTCGCGAGTGATCCGGCACTGCTGGTGGCGGACGAGCCCACGTCCGCGCTCGACGTGACGGTCCAGAAGGTGATCCTCGACCATCTCGCGGCTCTCCGCGACACGCTCGGGCTCGGCGTCCTGCTCGTCACCCACGACCTCGGGGTGGCGTTCGACCGGGCGGACCGCGTGGTGGTCATGCGGCAGGGGCGGATCGTCGAACAGGGGGAGACGCGGGAGCTGGTCGAGAATCCGCGGCAGGAATACACGCGGTCGCTGATCGCCGCGGCGCCGTCGTTCCGCAGCGCCCGTCTCGGGCCGTCACCGCTCGCGCTCGCGGCGCGGGCCGTGGACGACACCGCGGTCGCGGGCCCCGTCCTGGAATTGCGCGACGTGACCAGGCGGTTCACCGTCGGGTCGGGCTCGAAGGCGTCCGAGTTCGTCGCCGTCGACGGTGTGACCCTCGGTGTGATCGCCGGTTCCACGCACGCCGTGGTCGGCGAATCGGGAGCGGGCAAGTCCACACTCGCGCGAATCGCGGTCGGGCTCAGCCGACCGGACGCCGGCGAGGTTCTGCTCGACGGAGAGAGGATCGACGGACTGTCCCACCGCCGGTTGCGCCCGGTGCGGCGCAGGATCCAGCTCGTGCGTCAGAACCCGTACTCGTCACTCGACCTCAAGCTGAGCATCGAGCAGATCATCGCGGAACCGCTGGCAGCGTTCAAGATTCGGAACAATCGGCCAGAACGCCGCAACCGGGTGGTCGAATTGCTCGACGCGGTGGCGCTCGACAGCACGTTCCTCCGGCGCAAGCCCGTCGAACTGTCGGGCGGGCAACGGCAGCGCGTCGCGATCGCGAGGGCACTCGCCGCCGACCCGAGCATCGTCGTTCTCGACGAGGCGGTCTCGGCCCTCGACGTCTCGGTTCAATCGCAGATCCTTCAACTCCTCGTCGACGTGCAGGTTGAATTCGGGCTGACGTACCTGTTCATCACCCACGACCTGGGCGTGGTGCGGTTGATCGCCGACGACGTCACCGTGATGCGTGGCGGGCGGGCGGTGGAGTCGGGGCGCGTCGACGATATCTTCGGCGCGCCGAGCGAGGCCTACACCCGCAACCTGTTGCACGCCGTACCCGGCGAGAACCCACTTCTCGCCGCTGCGCTCTGACATCCCGACCACCTACCGAGAAGGACATCACATGACCCACAACATCGACACCTCCGCCCGGCTCACCCCCGCTCTCGTCACCCCGGTGCTCGCGGCCGCGGCCGTCAAGGGCGGCGCCGTGCTCGTGGACGTGCGCAGCGCCAAGGGGCGCGGAGAGAACGGCGAGGTCCCGGGAGCAATCGTTGCCGACCGAGACGCGCTCGACGAACAGTTCGGACTCGACTCACCCACGAAGCACGCCGAGATCATCTCGCTCGACCAGCCGATCGTCGTCGTGTGCGGATCCATTGCGGGGTCCGGCCCGGTGGCGGAGGGATTACTCGAGCGAGGCTTCCGCAACGTGGTGCACGTCGACGGCGGGTTCGCCGCCTGGAAGGCCGCAGGCCTGCCCGCGAACGAGCCTGCACGGGCACACGGCGACGAGACGCGGATTTAGCGGATCTACACGAAGCGTCAAGGCCGATTGTGTTGATCGGCAACATGTCTCGATATGAGATAGAACGGAGAACCTGAGCTTCCGGTCGCTCCCCTCGGGGCCCGGCCGGGTAGCCCGTTCCGTCGACCGTCACCCGTCCGGGTGACGGCGCTCGATCACGTCGCCCGAGGAGCCCCTTCATGACCGCTGTCACCCTGACCGGCCGCGTCAGCGACCATTCCACCGCCGCGGACCGTTCCCTCCCGCGGTTCCGGGAGATCTTCGCCCGCATCGCCGCCGGCGCGGCGCAGCGCGAACGCGCCCGGGAACTGCCGTACACGGAGGTGGCCGAGCTGTTCGCCGCGGGGTTCGGCGCACTGCGCGTCCCGGTCGAATTCGGCGGCCACGGGGTCACCCTGCCCGAGCTCTTCGAACTCCTCGCCGAGCTCGGGCAGGCCGATTCCAACATCCCGCAGATCCTGCGGGGACACTTCACCACCGTCGAAATCCTCCGCAATCTGGACGACGGACCGGTGCGGACCCACTGGCTGGAAAAGATCGGTGCCGGAGTGGCATTCGGCAACGCACAGTCCGAGCCCACCGGCCGGGGCACGTTCGACATCTCGACCACCGTCACCGACCTGGACGGTGAGGCGGTGGTATCCGGCGAGAAGTACTACACGACGGGAACTCTCTACGCCGACTACATCCGGGTCGCCGTGACGGACGGCGACGCCCGGCGCCGCTTCGTGATCGTGGCGGCCACCGCGGCCGGCGTCGACCGCATCGACGACTGGGACGGGATCGGTCAACGGCTCACCGCCAGTGGAACCACGAAGTTCGAGGCGGCACCGGTCGCCGAATTCGGCGAATTCGGGCAGCGCCCGGGATTCCTCGACCAGCAGTCCTCGTTCGTGCAGATCGTGCACCTGGCGACGCTGGCGGGGATCAACCGCAACCTGCGCGACGACGCGGTGGAACTCGTGCGCAGCCGCACCCGGACGAGTCTGCATGCGCCGTCCGATGCGGCGACGTCGGACTACGCGGTTCTCGGCGTGGTCGGGAAGATCGCGAAGAACGTTCTGGTCGTCGACAGCATCCTGCAGCGGATCGCGCAGGAACTCGAACACGTCAACGTACGGTTCGCGGCCGAGGGACCCACCCGCGATCTGTTCGCGGAGGTCTTCGTGAACACGTCCGCGGCGCAGATCGCCGTGATCGACGCGGTCCTGGACTCCGCCAACCTCATCTTCAACGCGGGTGGTTCCTCCGCGGTGCGAGAGACCCGCAATCTGGACCGCCACTGGCGGAACGCCCGCACTCTCGCCTCACACAATCCCGTGGTCTACAAGCCGACGGTCATCGGTGACTACCTGGTCAACGGCACCACACCCAAGTCGTTCGCCGACCGGTACGGCGAGCCCAAGAACTCCTGATCGCCGCACCATCCCCAGAAAGAACAGAGATGAACTCGAGACGTTCCCGCATCCGATCCTCAGCGCTGGCCGCCACCGCGGTCGGCTTCCTCCTCCTCGGTGCCGCGTGCGGGTCCGGTACGCCGGGAGACGCCGGGGCGGCGGGCGAACCCGTGTACGGCGGAACACTGACCTTCCTCGACCCGGTCGAGTACCAGGCGTTCAACATCACGAACACGTTGTGGTCCAACACCCAGGTCACCCCGCAGTTGGTGGACCGCCTGACGTACCAGGACCCGGACACCGGCGAGATCGAACCGTGGATCGCGGAGAGCTGGGACATCAGCGATGACGGTCTGGCGTACACCTTTCACCTGCGTGACGGCGTGACGTTCAGCGACGGAACACCGCTCGACGCGAACGCGGTGAAGGCCAACTACGACCAGCACGGCTTCGGCGCGCCCGAACTGGGGATCGTGAAGGACGCGTTCTTCGGAAGCTATGCCGGCACCGACGTCGTCGACGACGACACGGTCACAGTTCGCCTGTCCTCGCCGAATGCGGGATTCCTCCAGGTAACGTCCATCTACCGGTCGGGTCTTCTCGCACAGTCGACGCTGGGGAAGAACCTCGACGCACAGGGGCAGATCGCCAACCTGATCGGCTCCGGACCGTTCGTGCTCGAATCGTCCAACAGCAACCAGGAAATCGTGCTGAAGAGGCGCGAGGACTACGACTGGGCGCCGCCGAGCTCCGAGCACCAGGGTCGTGCGTATCTCGACAGGATCGTGTTCAAGGTCGTCACCGAGGGCAGCGTGCGGACCGGCAGCCTGCAGTCCGGTCAGGCACACATCGCACGGAACATCCAGCCCTACGACGAGGAGCTCCTCTCCGGCTCGGGTATCGACATCATCGCGAAGAGCGTCGACGGCGAGACGAACCACCTCAACATTCACCAGACCGCGCCGCTGGTCGCCGACAAGAACGTGCGGCTCGCCCTCCAGGCGGCGACGAACAGGCAGGAGATCGTCGACACGGTGCTCTCACCCAACTACGGCGTGGCGAAGTCGATTCTGCCGCAGTCGTCTCCATGGTTCTCGGACAATTCCGACGCCCTGACGTTCGACCTCGACCGCGCCGAACAGCTCCTCGAAGGAGCCGGGTGGAAGGTGGGTGCCGACGGCATCCGCGTCAAGGACGGTCAGCGGCTCAGCGTCGAAGGCTACGTCGCCCCGTTCTACCAGCCGTCGAAGGCGACGTGGGAACTGCTCGCCGAGCAGTGGAAGAAGGCCGGCGTCGAATTGAACGTCAAGCAGGTCGACTACGGCACGTACACCAAGACCGTCGCCGAGAAGGGGCAACCGTTCTCGCAGAGCCAGCTCAGCCGAGCGGAACCCGATGTGCTGCGCACGTCCTACGATTCGACCTTGAACAACGTCACCTTCGTCGCGGATCCCCGGCTCGACGAACTCGTGCGAGCGCAGGCCGCGATCACCGACCCGGCGCAGCGCAAGGCCGCGGTCGCGGACATTCAGAAGTACCTCATCGACAACGCCGTCGTGATCCCGCTCTACGACGAGACGCAGATCTTCGCCGTGTCCCCGACGGTGCAGGGCTTCGGCACCGACCCGGTCGCGCGCTCGGAGTTCTACGGCACCTGGCTCAGCGAGAACTGAGCGGGCGGGGATGGGACGATACATCGCGTCGCGGATCGGTCAGGCGTTCCTCGTTCTGTGGGCCGCCTACACCGCGTCGTTCGTGCTCCTCGCCGTGTTGCCGAGTGATCCGATCAGCATTCGGATCAGCGCGCCCGACAGCGGGCTGACCCCCGAGGACGGGGAACGGCTGCGTGAGTACTACGGGCTCGATCAGCCGATCGTCGCGCAGTACGTGCATCGCCTCGCGGGCGTCCTGCACGGTGATTTCGGCTACTCGCTCACTCGGGGCACCCCGGTGCGCACGCTGATCGCCGAGGCGTTGCCGTCGACGATTCACCTCACAGCGTTCAGCCTGCTGGCGGGACTGCTGATCGCGGGTGTGCTGGGGGTCGCCGCGTCGTACAGCCGCTTCGGATGGCTGCGGGGTCTGCTGCTGTCGGTGCCGCCGCTGTTCGCCTCCGTTCCGACCTTCCTGATCGGCATTCTGTTCCTCCAGGTGTTCTCGTTCGAGCTCGGCTGGCTCCCGGCGGTCGCCGACGGCAGCGCGTCCGCACTGGTCGCGCCGGTTCTCACCCTCGGGATCGCCGTGTCCGCGCCGCTCGCCCAGGTGTTGATCCGCACGCTCGACAGCATCAGGCGTGAGCCGTTCGTGCAGGTGGTCCTCGCGAAGGGCGCCGACGACGGGTACGCGTTCCGCCACCACGTGCTGCGGAACTCGATACTGCCGTGGCTGACCCTGCTGGGGTTGACGATCGGCGAGCTGATCGCCGGTTCCCTCGTCACCGAGACCGTCTACTCCCGTGACGGCATCGGCCGGCTCACGCAGAGTTCGGTTCAAGCGCAGGACCTTCCGGTGATCCAGGCGGTGGTGCTGTTGGCCGCGTCGGTCTACGTCCTCGTCAATCTGGTGATCGATCTCGTGTATCCACTCGTCGATCCGCGGATCCAGCTCATCGGAGGACGTAGCCGGATCCGCGCACACAAGGTGAAGGAGGCGGCATGACCGCAGTCGAACAGCTCGACGTCCCGGTGCATCGGAGTGACACCGAGCCGGCGGTCGGCACCGAGTCCCCGCGGCGGCCGCGGGCACCTCGGCGCAGGCGACCCCGGTGGGACATCACCCTCGCCGTCGTCGTGGTCGCGGTGGCGCTGGCGTGGGCGCTGTTCCCGTCCTGGTTCACCTCGATCGACCCGACGGCCGCGACGCCGTCGCTGAAGTTGCGGGGGCCGTCGCTCGAGCACCTGTTCGGCACGGACTACCTAGGCCGGGACATGTTCAGCCGCGTCATCTACGGTGCCCGGCACTCGCTGACGGGATCGTTCATCGCGGTAGCCGTCGGACTGGTACTCGGATCACTGACCGGACTCCTCGCCGGTGCCTTCGGCGGACTCGTCGACACGGTGCTCATGCGGGTGGTCGACGTGCTGCTCGCCGTGCCGAGTTTCCTGCTCGCCGTGACGATCGTCGTCGTCCTCGGTTTCGGCACCGTGAACGCCGCCCTGGCCGTGGGACTCGCATCGAGCGCGACGTTCGCGAGACTCATCCGCACGGAGGTGCTCACCGTGCGGTCCAGCCTGTACGTCGAGGCGGCGATCAGCGCGGGGAGCAGGTTCGGTGCGATTCTGTGGCGCCACATCCTGCCCAACTCGACCGGCACGGTGCTCTCGCTCGCGGCGCTGCAGTTCGGGACGGCGATTCTGGCGATCGCGTCGCTCGGCTTTCTCGGCTTCGGTGCGCAGCCGCCGAGTTCCGAATGGGGCCTCCTCGTCTCTGAAGGCCGAAACTACATCGCGTCCCGCTATTGGCTGACGCTGTTCCCGGGCCTAGCGATCGTGGCCGTCGTCCTTGCCGCCAACCGAATCAGCCATTACCTGGGAGAAAGGCGCCGACCGTGAGCAAGGCCGAGACAGAGGATCGGTTTCCGGTCCTGGACGTGCGGAAACTGCGGGTCGGGTACCGCACGTCGTCGGAGACCGTTCCCGTGGTGGAGGGCGCCGACCTGACACTCGGCGCGGGACAGGTGCTGGCACTCGTCGGTGAGTCGGGCTCCGGTAAGACGACGATCGGCCAGGCCGTCCTCGGATTGCTGCCGGCGAACGGTGACGTGCTGGCGGGGGAGATCCGGCACGACGGCGAGGACCTCGTGACCGCGGGCGCCGACCGGATGCGGGAACTGCGGGGTTCGCGGATCAGCCTGATCCCGCAGGACCCCACCGTGTCGCTCAACCCGATCAAGCGGATCGGCCCGCAGATCGCGGACGTCCTGAAACTGCACACCGACGAGAACCGGGCGACGCGCCGCGAGCACGTCCACCGTCTGCTCGAACAGGTGGGCTTCACCGAGGTGGAGCGTCGCTACCGGCAATACCCGCACGAGTTGTCCGGCGGAATGCGGCAGCGTGTGCTGATCGCCGTTGCCATCGCGGGCGACCCCGACCTGATCGTGGCGGACGAACCGACGTCGGGTCTCGACGTCACCGTGCAGAAGCGGATCCTCGACCTCCTCGACGAATTACGCGAGCGCACAAGGACGTCGATGGTCCTCATCACCCACGATCTGGGTGTCGCCGCCGATCGCTCCGATCGCATCGCCGTCATGCGTGCCGGTGAGATCGTCGAGCAGGGGGAGACGCGGTCCGTGATCGCAGACCCGGCGCACGAGTACTCGCGGCACCTGCTGCGCAGCGCTCCCACCCTCGGACGGGGAACCCGGACCGCGCCGACGAGCACGGACGATTCAGAGTCCCCGGTCGTGCTGTCGGCGCGGCACCTGACCAAGCACTTCGCCGTGCCCGGCGCGAGGGGCGCGGTGAAGGCCGTCGACGACGTCTCGTTCGATGTCCGGCGGGGACAGACGCTGTCGATCGTGGGGGAGTCCGGCTCGGGGAAATCGACCACCGCCCGGATGCTGGTACGGCTCATCGAACCGACGAGTGGATCGATCGAGATCCTCGGAACCGACGTGACCGCGTTGTCGCGCAGACAGTTCCGGCGACACCGCCGAAACATCCAGATCGTGTACCAGAACCCGTACGCGGCCTTCGACCCGCGGTTCGATCTGTTCTCGATCATCGAAGAGCCCCTCCGCGCGCACGGCAGCACCACCCGCGCGGACCGTGCAGCGCGCGTGCGGCGGGCACTCGAGGAGGTCGCGTTGCCCGCTGCCTATCTGGAGCGGAAGCCGAGTGAGCTGTCCGGGGGCCAGCGTCAGCGCGTCGCGATCGCCAGAGCGTTGGTGCTGGAGCCGAAGATCGTCGTACTCGACGAGCCGGTCTCGGCGCTGGACGTCTCGGTGCAGGACCAGATTCTGGTCCTGCTCGACCGACTGCAGCGCGAACTCGACCTCAGCTATGTCTTCATCTCCCACGACCTCGCCGTGGTGCGTGCGATCAGTGACCATGTCGCGGTGATGAACCACGGAAGGGTCGTGGAACACGGAGCGGCCGAACAGGTCTTCACCGACCCCGCGACCGACTACACGGCCGAACTGCTCGCGGCCGTCCCCGGTCGGGGATCGAGTGCACGCGACAAGGTGTACTGAACAGAATCGTCGTGATCACAAACCTGTGCTGAACGGTCGCCGGTGGGCAGGATGGGAATACGGTCGAGCGGAGATCCCGCGCGACCGGCCGATCTACCCGCGAGGACCACCTGTGTATGACATTCGACGGTTGATTCTGCTCCGCGACCTCGCCGAGCACACGACGATGACGGCTGTGTCCGAATTGCACGGGATCACCACGTCCGCGGTGTCCCAGCAGTTGAGGATCCTCGAGGACGAGGTCGGCGCCGTCCTGACCCGCAGAGAGGGGCGCGTGCTGCGTCTCACCCACGCGGGCCGGGTGCTGGTCGATCACACATCGAGAGTTGTTGCCGCACTGGAAGAGGCGGAGAGCGCGGTCGCGGCGACAGGAGAATCCGTCACCGGTGTGCTCACGCTGGCGACGTTCCAGACCGCCCTGACCCGGCTCGCGCTGCCGGTGGCCGCACGGCTGGGCCGAGAGCACCTCGGACTGCGGGTGCGGCTCATCGACGCGATGCCGGTCAACTCGGTTCCTGCCGTCCGGCAGCAGGAAGTCGATCTGGCGATCACCTACACCTATTCGTTCCGTGCCCGCGACCTTCCCGCCGGTCTCGCCTCGGAGTTCCTGTTCGACGACCCGTTGGTGCTGCTGGCTCCGACTCCGTTGCGGGAGCGCGCGAGGCAGCACGGGCTCGGCGCGGTCGCGGACGTGGATTGGATCGCCGCCTCCGACGGGGCTCCGTCCATCGTGTCGGTGATGTTCGCGTGCCGTCAGGCCGGGTTCACGCCCCGGATCGAGCATCGGTGCGGCAGCTTCACGGGGATGGCGGAAATGGTCGAGGCCGGGTTCGGGGTGGCCGTGGTTCCGGAAATGGCGGTCTCCGAGGGCCACCGGCACCTCATCGCGTGCCCGGTCGCCAACGGCGCGCGGCAGATCGGCGTCACGTACCGTCAGGCGTCGATCGAGCGCCCGGCGGTGGCCGCGGCCATCAGGGCGTTGCGGATGGTCGCGGGACCATTGCAGCTCGCGTCGTGAATTGTCGGCGGTTCCGCCGGTCCGGTTTGAGGATTTCTTAACGATTCTCGTAGCGTCACTGGCTTGTTCGCCTCAATCTCCCGCTCGACACTGAAGCATGTGACCATGAGTTCGCAACTGCACCTGAATATTTCACTTCTCACACCCGGGCACTTCCGCGGTTCCTGGCGGGTGGAGGGCAACAACCCCGGCGATTTCGTGGATCCGGTGCACTTCCGTCGCCTCATCCGGATCGCCGAGCGCGGACACCTCGACGCCGTCTTCGTCGGTGACAGTCCCGCGTTGTCCTCGGACATTCACCACGCTCCCGGTCTCGGTCTCGACCCCGTGGTCATGCTGGCCGATGCAGCCGCGGGAACGGAACACATCGGGGTGATCGCGACGGGATCGTCCACCTACAACGACCCCTACAACCTGGCTAGGCGATACCTGTCGCTCGACCATCTCACGGGCGGTCGGGCCGGCTGGAACGTGGTCACCACGCAGCATCCGGCGGCGTCCGCCAACTTCGGGTACTCGGAGCCCCCGGACAAGGACGAAAGATATCGCAGAGCAGACGAATTCGTCGACGTCGTGACCAAGCTCTGGGGCGGGTGGGAACCCGGCGCGATCATCGGGGACGCCGAGAGCGGGCAGTTCGCCGACCCGGACAGGATCACGCCTCCCGACCATCGTGGTCCGATCCTGTCGGTCGCGGGCCCGTTGCCGCTGCCGTGCTCACCCCAGGGCAGGCCGCTGATCGTGCAGGCAGGTGCGTCGGAAGGCGGCCTCGCTCTGGCGGGAAAGTATGCGGATCTCGTGTTCTCGGCCGCACAGACCGTCGACGTCGCGAGGAACCTCAGGACCGACATCCGCGGCAGGGCGGCGGCGAACGGGCGTGATCCCGACCGGGTCAAGGTCTCGACCGGTCTCATCACCGTCGTCGGCGGTACCGAATCCGAGGCCCGGCGGCGTGAGGAGGAACTGCGCGAGACCATTCCGCTCGAGCCGGCGTTGCGGCAGCTCGCGGGACAACTCGGTCTCGACCCCGGGCGCCTCCGGCTCGACACGGTGATCAGTGCCGACGACCTTCCGGGCACCGCGTCTTCGCTGCCCCGCTCGGCCGGATTCTTCGCGAGCACACGTGCACTGCTCGCCGGCGCACCGCTCACCGCGCGGCAGCTGATCCACAAGTTCGCAGGAGGAGCGGGGCACCAGTTGGCGGTCGGGACCGGCGAACAGATCGCGGACCGGATCGAAGCGTGGTTCCGCAGCGGCGCCACCGACGGCTTCACGATCATGCCGGGGGAGGTGGGCACCGGCCTCGAGGCGTTCGTCGAACAGGTGGTCCCGCATCTGGTGAGCCGCGGACTCTTCCGCCCCGAGTACACCCACCGCACTTTGCGAGGCAATCTCGGCCTCGATGTGACCGAGACTGCCGACCGCACCAGGAAGGAAAGCTTCACATGACTGTCGGAGTGACCGAACCCCGCACCACCGTGCGAGGACTCGACGAGAACCGATTTCGCGAGGTCCTCGAGTTCATCGCCTCCCGCGCCGAATACCACGACCTCACAGGCGAGTTCCCGTTCGACGCGTTCGACGCGTTGCGCCGGATCGGGGCGCAGTCGCTGACCGTGCCCGAGCGGTTCGGTGGGGGTGGAGCCGGGATCGCCGAGGCCGTCGAGGTGATCGAACGCGTCGGAGCCGCGGACCCGTCGGTGGGACTGATCCTGCAGTGGAACTACACCAACCACCTGACGCTCCAACGGCCCGAAAACCTCTGGCCGGACGACCTGAAGACTGCGGTGTTCCGTACCGCGGTCACCGAGGGCGCCCTCATCAACGGTCTCGCGGTGGAACGCGAACTGGGCAGTCTGTCCCGCGGCGGCGTCCCCGCCACCACCGCCACTCGCCTTCCCGACGGCAGCTGGCGCATCGACGGTGAGAAGGCGTACGGAACAGGCATCTCGGGGCTGCACTGGTTCACTGTCACCGCCACCACGACGGACCCGGAGCCCCGGGTGGCCACGTTTCTGTTCGATCGCCAGGCCACGG
Organism: Rhodococcus pseudokoreensis; assembly: GCF_017068395.1. NCBI lineage: Bacteria > Bacillati > Actinomycetota > Actinomycetes > Mycobacteriales > Nocardiaceae > Rhodococcus > Rhodococcus pseudokoreensis. The sequence continues at coordinate 8,209,712 of NZ_CP070619.1, forward strand.
GTTGGCGGGTGCAGCAGACGTGGGACCACCTCGGGCTGCGCGCCTCGGACACGCAGACGGTGATCTTCGACAATGCCCGGATTCCGCACTCCCGGTTGGTGGATCTGCGCGACCCGAACGACGGCACCGGCAAGGTCCGCAGTGCGGGCAGACAGGCACTGCCCCTGCTCCTGGCCGCCAACTACAACGGGGTGTCGATCGCGACGAGGGACTGGCTGGTCCGATACCTCCACACCCGAGTGCCCACCGCGCTGGGCGCGCCGCTCGCGACGGTTCCGCGCTTCCACGACCGTGTCGGGGAGATCGAAGCGCAACTGCAGACCAGCCGTGCACTGCTCCGCCACGCGGCGGCGGAAGTGGAATCCGACAATGCCCTGCCCGCGTTGGCGAAGCACGTGGCGACGACCATGGCGATCCGGATCACCGAGTCCGCTCTCGACCTCACCGGAAACCCGGGACTCTCCCGCAGCAACCCACTCGAGCGACACCATCGCAATGCAATGGTCGGCCGGATTCATTTCCCGCAGAGCGACTTCGTCATTGCCAACCTCGGAAAGTCGGCCATTTCCGCAGGCGCGCCCGGCGAGGAGGAGCAGTGAGCAGGCAGGTCCACCTCAACGTCAACATTCTCAACGCCGGCGTCTTCGGTGGATCCTGGAGATTTCCGGGAACCGATCCGCTCGCCGCGTTCGGGCTCGACCACTACATCGATATCGCCCGGAAAGCGGAGGCGGCCAGGCTCGACGCGATCTTCCTCGCCGACGGCCCGGCGATCCGAGAAGACCTGCGCTACCGGCCGTTCAACAGCCTGGAACCGTCCGTCGTGCTGGCTGCGGTCGCCGCGGCGACGAGCGCGATCGGACTGATCGGCACCCTGTCCTCCACCTACAACGACCCGTACGACGTCGCCCGGCGTTTCGCCACGCTCGACCAGCTCAGTGGCGGCCGGTCCGGCTGGAACGTGGTGACCACGGCGGGGAAGGAATCCGCGCGCAACTTCGGCTTCGACGACGAACCCGACCACGCCGAACGCTACGCCAGGGCGGCCGAGTTCGTCGAGGTGGTGCGCAAACTCTGGAACAGCTGGGAGCCCGACGCCCTGGTGGGCGACAAACCGGCACGGCGATTCGCCGATCCCGACAAGATTCACCGCACCGACCACCACGGACCTCACTTCGACGTCGCCGGGCCACTGAATGTGCCGCGCTCTCCGCAAGGGGAGCCGGTTGTGGTGCAGGCCGGCGCGTCGACGGACGGGCGGGCGCTCGCCGCCCAGGTCGGGGAGATCATCTTCACGGCCGCGCAGACGGAGCAGGAAGCGGCCGAGTACTACCGAGACGTCAAGGCCCGCGCGGTCGGATACGGGCGCAGCGCCGAGGACGTCGTGGTGCTGCCGGGCCTGTCGACCGTGATCGGCAGCACCGAGGCGGAGGCACAGCGACGCCGCGACCTGCTCGCCGAACTCGTGCCGCCCGAGTACGCGCTCACCCGCCTGGCCGGTCAGCTCGGGGTTCCCGAGGACGCGCTGGTACTCGACGGGCCCCTGCCCTGGCACCTGCTGACGGATGCGGACGAGGCCGGCGGCTCGCAGACGTTCTACAAGATCGCCGTCGGATTGGCGCAGCGCGAGAATCTGACAGTGCGCCAGTTGCTGCGCCGACTCGGCGGCGGCGCCGGGCACCGCATCGTCACCGGCACCCCGGAGCAGATCGCCGACGCGATCCTGGTCTGGGTGGACAAGGGCGTCGCCGACGGGTTCAACCTGATGCCCGACGTGCTGCCCAGCGGATTCGACGATTTCGTCGACCACGTCGTCCCGATCCTGCAGCGCCGCGGCCGGTTCCGCACCGAGTACGAGACGACGACCCTGCGCGGGCATCTGGGCCTGAAGATCCCGGCTCACACCGTCCCGACCTCGACGGACCGGGTGGTGGCGTGATGGGCGGAGCCGATGGTCGCTCGCTGCACTTCCTCGTCAACGTCGGAAGTGCCGGATATCACCCGGCCGCCTGGCTGGATCCCGCGCTGGCGCCGGAGTCGTTCATCAGTCTCGACCACTACCGCCGGGTGGCCGCCGTGGCGGAGCGCGGACTCCTCGACGGATTGCTGTTCCCGGACATCCCGGTTCAGCAGCCGAGTATCGCCCGCGGTCCCGCGGCCACACTGGACCCGATCCTGCTCACGAGCGCTCTGGCCGTGTCGACCGAACGGGTCGGGCTGATCCCGACCGCCACGTCGACACTGAATCTGCCGTACAACCTGGCGCGCAGAATCCTCTCGCTCGACCATGTCAGCGGCGGCCGGGCCGGGTGGAACGTGGTCACCACGTTCGAGCCGAACGCCGCCCGCAACTTCGGCATCGACCACCTACCCGAGCGCGACGAACGCTACCGGCGTGCCGCCGAGTACGTCGACCTGACCAAGAAGCTCTGGGACAGCTGGGAAGACGACGCACTGATCGGCGACCAGGCGTCGGCGCGATTCGCCGACCCACACAAGGTGCACGCCGTGGATCATCGCGGTGAGTTCTTCACCGTGGCCGGGCCCCTGAACGTCACCCGGTCCCCGCAGGGCCGACCCGTCCTGGTGCAGGCGGGATCGTCCGCCCAGGGCAAAGCCTTCGCGGCGGCCCACGCGGAGGCGATCTATGCCACCCAGTTCGGGCTGGGGCCGGCACAGCAGTTCGCCCGGGAGATCCGGGCCGCCGCGGCCGCAGACGGTCGCGACCCCACCCAGATCCGAATCCTGCCCGGACTCGTCCCCGTCGTCGCCGGCACCACCGCGGAGGCGTCCGCCAAGTTCGACACCCTGCAGTCCCGCTTGCACCCGGACAGCGCCCCGGTGCGGGCACTCTCCCGGTGGCTGGGCTACCCGGACACGGACCTCGAGTTGGACGCACCGATCCCCGAGCGGCTGCTGACGTTGCCGGGGAACAGGATCGGACCACAGGGCTTCTTCGCGTCGCTGACCCGGTACGCCGCCGACAGCGGGCACACCGTCCGGCAACTCCTGTCCGAGTTCCTCGGCGGGCACCGCGTGGTGGTCGGTACGCCGGAGCAGGTGGCCGATCATGTCGAGACGTGGTGGCGGTCGGGCGCCGTCGACGGGTTCACCGTCATCCCGGCCGTCCTGCCCTCGTATCTGGAGGATTTCGTCGACCACGTCGTCCCGATCCTCCAGGCCCGCGGACTCTTCCGCACCGATTACGCCGGCCACACACTCCGGAGCCACCTCGGTCTCCGCGAACCGATCAACACGTTTGCCCGCAGATGATTGCCACGACAGAAAGCAGAAACCGATCATGACGTACCGCCACCTCGGACGGACCGGTGTGCAGGTCAGCCCCCTCACACTCGGCGCGATGAACTTCGGGTCCTGGGCGAACACCGACCACGAGGACGCCGCCCGGATCATCCACCGCGCGCTGGACGCCGGAATCAACGTCGTCGACACCGCCGACGTGTACTCGCAGGGCGAGAACGAGGAGATCGTGGGGAAGGCGCTGCACGGCCGCCGCGACGACGTGATCCTCGCCAGCAAGTTTCACGGCCAGATCGGGTCCGACCCCACCCACCGCGGCAATTCGCGGCGCTGGATCTTCAAGGCGATCGAGGGCAGCCTCCGACGGCTGCAGACCGATCACCTGGACCTCTACCAGATCCACCGTCCCGACCCCGACACCGACTTCGACGAGACCCTCGGCGCATTGAACGACCTCGTGCGGCAGGGCAAGATCCGCTACTTCGGCACCACCACGTTCGAGCCCCACCAACTGGTCGAAGCCCAGTGGGCCGCGGACAGGCGCCACCTGCAGCGTCCGGTCACCGAGCAGCCGCCGTATTCCATCCTCGCGCGGGCCGCCGAACGCGCCACGCTGCCGATCGCCGAGAAGTAGGGGCTGGGCGTCCTCACCTGGAGCCCGCTCGCCGGGGGCTGGCTGTCTGGCCGGTACCGCGCGGGCGAGTCGGAAGCCGCGGAGTCGAGCCGGTTGACCCGGCAGCCGCACCGCCATGACCCGGAGTTGCTCGCCAACCAGCGCAAGCGGGCCGCCGCCGAGGAACTGCAGAAGCTGGCCGACGACGCGGGCCTGTCGCTGATCCACCTCTCCGTGGCCTTCGTCCTCCAGCATCCCGCCGTCAGTTCCGTCATCATCGGGCCACGGACCCTCGAGCACCTCGAGAGTCAGCTCGGCGCCGTCGACGTGAGACTGGGCAGCGACATCCTGGACCGTATCGACGAGATCGTCGCGCCCGGAGTCACGATCAGCCCGGCGGACGAGGGCTACCTGCCGCCGTCACTGACCGACGCGGCGACTCGCCGTCGCGGCACCACCACAGCAAAGGACGATCACTGATGGCACTGCAGGACTTCCGCGTCTTCGGACGCACGGGTGTGAAGATCAGCCCGTTGACGCTGGGCACCATGAACTTCGGGGCCCGCGGCAAGACCACGCACGAGGACGGCATCCGGGTGATCCGCCGGGCGCTGGACGCGGGCATCAACGTCGTCGACACGGCAGACACCTATTCACGCGGTGAATCCGAGGAGATCGTCGGGAAGGCGTTGACGGGCCGCCGCGACGACGTGTTCCTGGCAAGCAAATTCCACAATGCCGTCGACGACAACCCACAGCACCGCGGCAATTCGCGTCGGTGGATCACCGAGGCCGTGGAGGGCAGTCTTCGGAGACTCGGCACCGACTACCTGGACCTGTACCAGGTCCACCGGCCCGAGTCGCACACCGAGATCGGCGAAACTGTCGGGGCACTCGACGATCTGGTCCGTGCCGGCAAGATTCGGTACTACGGAACCTCCGTGTTCTCGCCGGCCGAACTCGTCGAGACCCAGTGGGTTGCCGACTCCCGGAACCTGCAGCGCTCGTCGAGCGAGCAGGTGCCGTACTCGCTGCTGATCCGCGGCATCGAACGGGAAACTCTGCCGATCGCCCGCAAGTACGGGCTCGGCGTGATCACCTACGGTCCGCTCGCCGCGGGCTGGCTCAGCGGGAAGTACCGGATCGGTGCCCCGCAGCCGGAGTCGCATCGCGCCGAACTGATCAAGGGCCGCTTCGACATCGACGCACCCGCCAACGCCCGCAAGCTCGCGGCCGCGGACGCACTTGCCGTGCTGGCGGAAGAGCTGGGCATCAGTCTGATCCAACTGTCGCTGGCGTTCGTGCTCGCCCACCCCGATGTCACGTCCGCGATCGTCGGACCACGCACCATCGAGCACCTCGACACCTATCTGGATGCGGTCGATGTGCCGTTGTCCGGTGACGTGCTGGACAGGATCGACGAGATCGTCTCGCCAGAAACGGTGTTCACCGAACGCGACACCGGAAAGATTCCCGAGGCACTGGCCCGGCCGGAGCTGCGACGGACCCCCGCCGCGTAGCAGGAGGGCCGACGGAGGCCCCGCCAACGCGTCTCGAGGAGACGTCGTTGACGGGGCCATCCACCACGTCCGGTGTTCTTACCCCTCTTCTCGAACACCGCATGTCACCGCAGCCTCTCCCAAGACTGCGGCACACTGAACGTACTTGTTTTCCGGGAGTGGCGCACCAAATCAATTCTTTGCGAATATAACTCGGCTGTCGCGCCCCCCGGAGCTCAGCGGCCGAGTCGTGCGAGCCGTTCACCCGGCGTCGTCGCACCCCAGACTCCGTGCTGTTGGCCGGTGTCGAGGGCGTACGCCAGGCATTCCTCCGTCACCGCGCAGCCGCGGCAGAACTCTTTGGCGAGATCTTCCCGCTCGAAGCGCGCGTTCCTGCGTTCAGCGTCCGCCGGGAAGAAGATCTCCGCGTCCTCTTCATGGCAACGCGCGGACAGTCGCCACTGCCACAGATCCGTGTCGTGGCGCTGCAGTGTTGTCACCGGTGTCGACATTTTTCGACTACCCCCTTCGGTCTCGGGTCGTCCCGTAGTACAGCCGATCGGCCGTCGCCGGAAAAGAATTCGAATCTCGAGGATGCGAAGATCCGATCGGCGTGACTCGAATCCTGTTGTTCGGCGACTGTCCTTGCCATGCTGATCGAGTGACCTCGGTGCGCCCTCGAAAGGTAGACGCATGACCATCCTCGATCCACCCACAGTCGATGCTGCGAGCCTCGGCGTCTACGACTCGATCACCGACGCCATCGGCAACACGCCGCTCGTTCGGTTGAACCGGGTAACCGACGGGATCTCCGCGACGGTGTATGCCAAGCTCGAGTTCCTCAATCCCGGCGGCAGTGTTAAGGACCGTGCCGCCCTGGCCATGATTCGCGCGGCGGAGGAATCGGGAGAGCTGCTACCCGGGGGCACCGTCGTGGAAGGCACGTCGGGCAACACCGGGGTCGGTTTGACGTTGGTCGCTGCCGCCCGGGGATACCGTTCGGTCGTCGTCGTGCCCGACAAGACCAGCACCGAGAAGATCGCGCTGCTGCGGGCGCACGGGGCGCAGGTGCATGTGACGCCCGGCGGACGGCCCAGTCATCATCCTGAATTCGTCCGCAACGTCGCCACTCGGCTCGCGGCGGAGATTCCCGGCGGCTGGCTCGCCGGTCAGTACGACAACCCGGCCAATCCGGACGCACACCGCACCACGACCGGACCAGAGATCTGGCGTCAGACCCAAGGCCGGGTCACCCATTTCGTGGCCGGAGTCGGAACCGGTGGGACCATCACGGGGACAGGGGAGTTCCTGACGGAGGTCTCCGGCGGCGCGGTGCAGATCGTCGGCGCGGATCCCGAAACCTCCGTGTACGGCGGGGGAGACGGACGGGCCTGGTACATCGAATCGGTAGGCCATTTCCTGCACCCGCAGACCGAGACAGACGAGTGGCCGGACTCCTATCACCCGGACGTCGTCGACCGACTCGAGCGGATCACGGACGTCGAGGCCCTCACGGTGCTGCACCGCCTCGCCCGGGAAGAAGGACTTCTCGTCGGGGGCTCCGCCGGTACCGCGGTCGCCGCCGCGCTGCGGGTCGCGCGGACTCTCGGCCCGGACGACGTTGTGGTCGTGATCGTCCCGGACTCGGGCCGGGCGTACCTGTCGAAGTACTTCGACAACGAGTGGCTGGGACGGCTGGGCTTCCCGCTGTACCACGCAGCGTCCGGACCCGTCGTGGGTGACGCACTGGGCGGCCGGGGAATCGCACCCCGGACGGTGCCGTCCACCGCGACCGTGGCCGAGGCCCGTGACGTGCTCGCGGACACCTCGGCGCTACCCGTGGTGCTGGCGCGCCCGGGTGCCGGTCCGATCGTGGTCGCGGAGATCCTGGGGTCCGTCGGTCCCGAGACGCTGTCGGACGCTCCGGACGACGACCCGGTCGGCGTGCACGTCGCTCAGCCGCTGCCCGTCGTCGGAGTCACCGAGGAATTTCCGGTGGCAGTGCGGCGAATCGGGGAACACCGGGGGCCGGTGGTCGTGGCCGAGGCCGGGCGGGTGGTCGCGCTCGCAGACGCCGACCACATCCGTACCGCTGCGGGCGGGAATCGTTAGCCCGAACCTGACCGACCTCGACACAGCACCGGAACGCACCGATGCCGGACCGGCGCCTCGCGACACGGCAGGACGTCGAGAGGTGCTCGTCTGCGCCGCCGCCGGCTTCACCACACTCCTCGACTCCGCTGTGCTGGGCATCGGGTTGCCGGCCATTCGGTCGTCCCTCGACGCGGGGACGGCGGACGTGCAGTGGATTCTGGCGAGTTACTCGCTGACCTTCGGTCTCGCGCTCGTCCCGGCGGGGCGGATGGGCGATCTGATCGGCCGGAGACGGCTGTTCCTCGCGGGGTTGAGCCTGTTCGCCGTCATGGGCCTGGTCGGGGCACTCGCCGCGGAGCCGTGGACCGTCGTCGCCGCCCGTCTCGGTCAGGGTGTGGGGGCAGGAGTCGTCAGCTCCCAGGTCCTCGGCATCATCTCCGACCGCTACTCCGGACCGCGTCGAGCCAAGGCTCTGGCGGCGTACGGAACGGCCGGAGGACTCGCCGGTTTCATCGGTCCGATCCTCGGTGGTGTGCTCCTCGGGATCGGCGGTCCCGAGTGGGGATGGCGGTTACTGCTCGTGCTGAACGTCCCGTTCGCGGTCGTGACGGTGATGCTCGGTGCGCTGTTCCTGCGCCGCGACAGCCGCTCCCGGTCGGGTGCGACCGTCGATGTCGTCGGTCTCGGGCTGCTCGCGGCTGCGACGACGCTTCTGCTGCTGCCCATGGTGTCGCACTTCGGGGCGACGCGAGCGGTGCTGTCGGTGTCGGGTTCGATCCTGGTCCTGGGGTGTTTCCGCTGGTGGGAACGGCGGTACGCGAGTCGCGGCGGCACGCCGGTGCTGTTGCCTGCATTGATGCGGGCACGTGGCTACACCCTGGGTACGGCGGTCGCGTTGTTCTGGTTCGGCGCCCTTCTGGCGATGAACGCCGTGATGAGCCTCTACCTGATCGAGGGACTCGGCATCGCACCGCTGCACGCGGCCTTGGTGATGTCGGGGAGTTCGGTGATGATGGCCGTGACGTCGGCAGTCGGCTGGCGGGTGGTCGCTCGGTTCGGTCGCGCCGCGGTGGTGGGTGCGATCGTCGCGGAACTCTTCGTGGTCGCCGGATACGTGCTCGCGGTCACGGTGCTGCCGCGGACGTCGGTCCTCGTGGTGGTCGCGGCCCTTGCCGTCCTGTCCGGGGTCGCAAGCGGATTCGTCGACGCCCCCAACCGTGCGATGACGCTCGAGCACGCGCCGCCCGGAGTGAGCGGCGTGGCCGTCGGATTCCTGCAGTTGTCGCAACGGTTGTCGGCGACGGTCAGCCTCGCCGCGGTGCCCGGCCTCTATCTCGGGGTCCTCTCGGTGGACCCCGGAAACTACGGCCGTGCGATGGCGGCGGCACTTGCCGTGTGCGCCGGAATGCTGGCGTTGTCGTCGGCATGTGCGGTCTGGGACAGCCGGCGGAGGCGGGTCTGAGGGTTCCGTGGCCTTGCCCTCGGGGCTGCAGCAGCGGCGGCTTCGGATCGGTGCGAGACAAACTCTTGTAGGACGACCGGGCGGCTTGGAGACTGGTCACACGCTTTGTCGGAACACGCTGCCGGACAGTGGACTACATGCAGCGAGCGAGCGCGCTTCTGCGTGATTCACCCGCCGCACAACGACAATGGAGCACAGCATCGTGTCAGCAGAACCCGCCCGCCGGCAGATCCGGCTCGGCCTCCTCACCAACCCGCCCGGCAACGGTGCCCGCGGACAGGTCCGCCCCGGCGATGTCCGGCACACCGGCCGCGTCCTCGACCACTACGCAGATCTCGCCCGGACCGCGGAAGCCTCGAAGTTCGACGTTCTGTTCGCCGCCGACGGACTGACCTCCGACACCGAGGTGGGTACGAAACCCGAACCACTGACACTCTTCTCGGCGCTCGCCGCCGTGACGGAGCGCATCGGGCTGGTCCCCACGGTGTCCACGACGTTCACGGCGCCGTTCAACCTTGCGCGACAATTGCAGTCGCTGGACCACCTTTCCGGTGGCCGCGTGGGGTGGAACGCGGTCACATCGGCTGCGGGGGAGCGCAACTTCGGCGACGCACCGCTGCCCGAACACGAGGCACAGCACCACCCGGTGCTGTTCCAGGCAGGCTCGTCCGACGACGGCAAGGCGTTCGCGGCAGCGTTCGCCGAGGGTGTCTATACCGCGCAGCAGACACTGCGCGGAGCCCAATCCTTCTACCGCGACCTGAAGGCCCGGACCGCCGCAGCGGGCCGCAACCCGGCGAACATCCTCGTTCTACCCGGAATCAGCACGACGATCGGCGGCACCGAGGAGGAGGCCAAGCGGATCGACGACGACCTGTTCGAACAGCACTACAGCGACGCCTCCCGCACGGCGCTCGAGGGGCAACTGTCCGGCGTCGACCTGTCGGGCCTCGCGCTCGACGACGCGATTCCGCCGTCGTGGCTGCCGCCGGTCGTGTCGGTACAGGGCAGGCAGAGCCGCTACGGTGTGTTCCGCGAACTGGCGGTGGACGAGGGCTGGACGGTCCGGCAGTTGATCACACTGCAGCAACGGTCCGCAGGTCACGGCCGCGCGGTCGGCTCACCCGAACAGGTCGCGAACCGGCTCGAACGGTGGTTCGTCGACGGCGGTGCCGACGGCTTCATCGTCATGCCCGGGCAAGGTCCGGGTGGTGTCGAGGCGTTTACCGAGCACGTCGTTCCGATCCTGCAGAAGTGCGGACTGTTCCGCACGGACTACGAATCCGACACGCTTCGAGGAAATCTCGGCCTGCCCGCGATTCCGGAGCGCGCCCTCGCCGCGTGATCCGCCGATTTGTCCCGACCACGAAGGAACTCCGAACATGACGAGCCTCGTTTCCCCTTCTACGCCATCGTTGTCCAGCTTGATCACCCGCCCGCTCGAGGCGGGCGGGTTCGGACCCCCGCCGGCCTCCCTGCCGTCGGACGCGATCCGCCTGCTGGGCGGGGTCCCCGCCGACGAGGCGCTGCCGGTGAACGAACTGGCGGCCGCGTTCGCGGTCGCCCTCGCGTCACCCCCGACAGGTGCACGGGCGCTGCAGTACTCGGTGGCCCCGGGCATCGAGACGCTCCGCGAATGGATCGCGGCGCGTGAGAGCGACGAATCCGTTGCCGATCCGGACCGGGTCGTCGTCACCAACGGCGCCCTGCACGGACTGAGCCTGGTATTCGCGGCCCTCCTCGACCCCGGCGACCTGGTGGCCGTCGAGAGCCCGACCTTTCCCGTGGCGCTGCGAGTACTCGACCATTACGGCGCCCAACTCCTGCCGGTGCCGAACACCGGGGGACGTGTCGACCTCGATGTCTTCGAGAGCCACTTGCAGGCGGGTCGGATCCCGAAGCTGTTCTACGTGATCCCCGACTTCCACAATCCGACCGGCACGACCCTCGCGGCCGAGGACCGGTTGCGCCTCGTCGCTCTCGCCGAGCGCTACGGATTCGTCGTCGTCTCCGACAACCCGTACCGCGAGCTCCGGTTCCGGGGCACGGCCGTTCCGGACTTCCCGCTCGACAGCGATCGGGTGGTGCGGGTCAACACGTTCTCCAAGACCCTCGGACCCGGGCTCCGGCTGGGATGGGCGGTCGCCCCGACCTGGCTCCAGGCCGGACTGTTGCGGTTGCGCGCGAACCTCGATCAGCACGCGTCGCTACTGACCCAGTCCGCCGTGGCGCATCTGCTCGACCGGCCGGGACTGTTCGACGGCATCGTCGCGAACGCCCGCACCCTCTACCGGGAGCGAGCGGATCTGCTGTCCGACGTTCTCACCGCGGAGGCAGGTGATTTGATGTCGATTCCGCAGGCCGAAGGCGGAATCTTCGCCTGGGTCACGGTGACCGACCCCGATATCGACCTCGCGGAGGTGCGCGCCGCCGCGAACGCGCTCGGCGCGGACTTCTCGTCGGGCCGCTACTTCGACCCCGCAGCGAGCGGACTGTACGCCCGCAGCCTGCGTCTGGGCTTCACGAACCAGAGCGAAGGGAACCTCCGTCTCGGGGCGCAGCGCATCGCCCGGGCTGTCCGTGAGGTGCACTCCGCGTCGCGCCGCTGACCTTCTCTCGGCGCCGCGACGAATATCGATGCCGCTTTCGGCAGGCGAGTGAGGAAGGGTGCTGTCTCTTCCGGACATGGGTGCCCGGCCCGGGCTGACTGCTGGCATCCGAGTACTGCATCGCAGGAAGGCAGAGGGCTTCATCTGTGGGCAATGTCCTCGACAAGCTGCTCGAATTTGCGCACCGTCGGATCGCTATTGTCTGAACGAGCACACAGGAGAACGCGTGTAGGTGCCAGGTCCTCGACGACGACGAAACGCACGCCGGGATGGGCGTAGAAGTGGGGGACCGACTCCGCGGTGATGGCGATTCCGGTGCCGGCCGCACATTGCTCGAGCATCTCTTCGACCGTTGAAATCGAGGGTCCGGTTCGCGCCGCGGATCCGTCGGGGCGAGGGTTGACCAGCCAGTAGTCGATCCATTCCTGGGAACCTGTTTCGCTGGGCAGGAACGTTTCCTCCGCGATCTCGCGGAACGTGACGGTCGACCGATTCGCGAGAGGATGGCTGCTGGGGAGCACCACTACACGATGCTCGCTCAAGACCACGGTGCATCGCAGATCGTCAGCTCGCACAGGTTCGCGTGTGAAGACCACGTCCACCCGATTCTCGAGAAGCGCACGGGTCTGGTCGCCCCACTCGAGATGCTTCAGGTGCACATCGAGAAGCGGGAGATTCGCGCTCGTGGCATTCAGGATCCCCTGGGTGAGCTCACCGGCCCCGGTGGCCATGAACCCGATCCGAATGCGCGTCGTTCCCTGGTCTGCGCGCGCAGCCCAGGCGGACAGCGTGTCGCTTGCGTCGACAACTGCGCGTGCGAGCGGTACCAGTTCCGCGCCCTTGTCTGTGAGGTCCACCGACCTGGAAGTTCTTCTCAGGACCTCGAACCCGAGCTCACGCTCGAGGTGGCGAATCTGCTGGCTCAGGGCGGGTCCGGTGATGTAGAGGCGTTCGGCAGCGCGGCGGAAGTGCAGTTCCTCGGCTACCACCAGGAAGTAGCGTAAGACGCGGGGGTGTATGTCCATGGGTTTCCTTCCCGGTTCCGGCGTGCGTCTTCTTCATTCTGCAAGTGTGCGCGTCAGGATCATCCGCACGGATCGGTAAGTGTTGCTTAACGTTGGGCGCCGGATAGGACCTGGTGTTCGTCCCGCTCCGGCGGCACAGTGTTACGAGTCACAGGCCGTCGAGCAGCCCTCGTCCCGGCCGGACGTCAGTACCTCCATCCCCCAATCTCGCAGGAGAAATTCGATGACCGCTGTCGACGGCACGGCCGCACCCGCCACCGCCCGGAATCCGCTGTTCTGGATGACGAGCCCGGGAAACACCCCCAAGGGGGATCGGCGGGACTTCCACACCATGGACGAGACCGAGTGGACCGACTGGCTGATGCCCGGAACGCGCTACAAGCTGCTCTACTGCAACCTCGTCTCGGGTGCCTTCACGCTCTTGTTGCAGGTGGATCCGGGCATCAAGGCCACTTCGCACTGGCATGTCGGGAACCTGCAGGTGTACATCCTCGAGGGCGGCTTCTACTACTACGACGGAACGGTCGTCGTCGACGGGCAGACGATCCCTGATATTGGAACACCCCACTCGTTCACGGTCGAAACGGCCGGCACCATTCACGAGCCCTTCTCGACCGAAACGGGCTGCGTGATGCTCGCGATGTTCGACGGGCCCATCGGCGGCTACACCGAGGACGGGCAACTCGCCGTCATGGGTGATGCGCGACTTCACTACTACATGGCCAAAGACAACGACGCGGTGCACAACACCCAGTTGGTCGACTACTCGTACGGATCGACCGATCTCCAGTAGCCGCTTCATCCTGCACAGCTCATCGATCGGAGAACCATGACCTCATCTCTATCGTCGACGCCGGCCTTCAACCATGTCGGGATCACCGTCCCCGACCTCGACGAGGCTGTCGAGTGGTATCGACAGGTACTGCGCTTCACCGTCCTCGGCGGACCGATGCAGATCGGCAAAGAGGACGAACCGTTCGGCGAAGTCCTCAGCGATATCTTCGGGGTTGAGTGGGGGAGCCTGCGCGTCGCCTTTCTCGCCACCGGGGACAGCACCGGAGTCGAGCTGTTCCAGTTCCTCTCGCCCGCCACCACGCAGCCGGACCAGGTGGAGTACTGGCGCACCGGGCCGTTCCATGTGTGCCTGACGTGGCCGAATGTCGCGGAGTTGGCCGGACATATCGAGCGGCACGGCGGCAAGCAGCGCAGCAAGGTGTGGACGCTGTTTCCCGGTCGCGACGTCGTCTACTGCGAGGACCCGTTCGGCAACATCCTCGAAATCAGCTCGGGCACTTTCGATCAGACCTGGGCTAACCGCACCTCCGCACACGAGTGAAGGAATATCCATGAGTGATCCACACCTTGCCGGCAAGACTGCGCTCGTTACCGGGGGCGGCGGCGGGTTCGGCCGCGCGATCTGTCGGCGGCTCGCGGCGGCGGGCGCCGAAATCGCGGTACTCGACCGCGATCCTGCCGGCGGAGAAGCCACCGCCGCCGCTGTTCGGGAGGCCGGAGGCGTCGCAACGTTCCACAAGATCGACCTCACCGATCCCTGCGCAGTCCGCGAGGTGGTCGATTCCGTGGTCGGCCAGTACGGCCACCTCGACATCGCGGTCAACAATGCCGGAATCGGCGGCGACATGGTGCCGCTCGCCGAGTACCCGCTCGACGCCTGGAAACAGGTGATCGACGTCAACCTGAGCAGCGTGTTCTACTGCCTACAAGCCGAATTGGCAGCGATGACCTCGTCGGCCGCGGGCGGAGGTTCCATCATCAACATCGCCTCGATCATGAGCACCGTTGCGATGCCGAACATCAGTGCGTACGTGGCGTCAAAGCACGCGGTGCTCGGGTTGACGAAGGCCGCCGCCGTCGAATACGGCGCGCACGGAGTGCGCGTAAATGCCGTCGGCCCCAGTTTCGCGCGGGTGGGATTCACCGCCGACAAGATCAGCGACGACGCCCAGTGGGATTCGATGGCTGCGCAACATCCATTGGGCAGAACCGCGACCCCGGACGACATCGCCGATGCGGTGGCACATCTTGCGAGCGACAGTTCGTCCTATGTCACCGGTCAGCTTCTCCTCGTAGACGGCGGATACACCGCGCAGTAGCCCGATCACAACGAAATCGATGACAAGTGAGGCAACATGATTGACGATCACCAAGGTGCCGGCCGCGTAGCAATCGTTACCGGGGCCGGCGGCGGGATCGGCGCCGCGACGGTGCGCCGATTGGTCGCGGACGGGATCCGCGTCGCCGCCGTCGACCTCGACGAGCACGCTGTGAAGGAGTTGGAGACCGAACTCGGAGAGTACTGTCTGGCGGTCGGTGCCGACGTCTCCACTCACGACGGAACACGAGCGTATGTCGAGGCGGCGCGCGCGCATTTCGGGCGCATCGACTACCTGCACAACAATGCCGGAATCGAAGGGTTGGCGACCGCTCTCGACGAGAGCGACCCGGACCAGTTCGGGAAGGTACTCGCGGTCAATGCGGGAAGCGTGTACTTCGGAATGCGGGAAGTGCTTCCGCACCTGTACGCGCAGGGGCGAGGCGCCATCGTCAACACCGCAAGCCAGGCCGGTATCCGAGGTGTTCCCCGGCTCTCCGCGTATGCCGCCAGCAAGCACGCGGTCGTCGGCCTGACCCGCAGCGCCGCTTTGGAGGCAGGAGGACGCGGCGTCCGGGTCAATGCCGTCGCGCCCGGTCAGATCGCGACCCGCATGATCGACAGCCTCGCGGAGCAGTGGGCGCCCGGCAACGCGTCGACCGTCCACGACCAGCTCATCTCGCAGATCCCACTCGGTCGATACGGCACAGCCGAGGAGATCGCGCGGCTGGTCGCCTGGCTGTTGTCGGATGATGCGTCGTTCGTGAACGGTGCCGTCTACAGCGCCGACGGCGGAACCACCGCGTAACGACGGCACGTGCGGAGAGAGGCGCCCGGATTGTCCGGGCGCCGACCGCGGGGCCTTGGCATCCGTCGGCCGAACCCGGCATAGTTTTCGTCGGTGTCGAATCCTGGTGCCTCGTCGTGCCGAGGAGATTCGATCTGCGAGTCCTGGCCGCAAGCGCGCTGTGCGAACCGATCGATACCTACCCGAACACCTTCTCGAAGCAGTTCGAGAAGGGGAGGGCCTCGTAGGGGGAGAAGGTCGGGATCCGCGAGTAGCCGCTCTTCTCGTACAGCCTGACCGCGTCGGGCTGCCGGTCGCCGGTCTGGAGGATCAAGCGGGGTCGCCTCGCGTCTCGGGCCGCGTTCTCGACCGCGGTGAGCAGCGCGGTCGAGACGCCGGTTCCCCGTTCCTCCTTGACGACGAACATCCGCTTCAACTCGAGATCGTCGCCGTTCCAGCGCAAGGCCGCGTGGCCTACGGCTCGTGGCTCCGCGGACTCGAGGTCTCTGACGTACACCAGGACGGTGAGATGCACCGATTCCGGATCCACCGCGTTGGTGGTGGCCCGCACGGCGTCCGACACTCGGTCGGAATACCTGGGGCCGACTTCCGCCGCCATGGCCGCCCGCAATGTCACCGCGTCGGGATCGGACCACGAGGCTGTGCGGACGACGAACTCGGTGCGCGTGGCACTTTCGGTCATGACTGTTCTCCGTACGACTAGATTCGAAGAATCACAGTGTCATGACGTCGATGCCGCGGTCGATAGTTGAAATCACCGTAACCACAAAGCTATCCGGTGACCGAAACCCTTCTCTTCTACACCGGGTCGGGATAGGGGATTCGATCGTGAGGCACCGGCAGGCCGAGGTTGTCGCGCAACGTGGTTCCCGTGTACTCGGTGCGCAGCACGCCCCGGTCCTGCAGCAACGGCACCACGTGATCGACGAACTCGTCGAGACCGGACGGCACGAGGTGGGAGCCGATGATGAATCCGTCGGAGCCGTCGTTCTGCACGAACGCATCGACCTTCTCGGCGACCTGGGCGGCGGTGCCGACGATCGGGCCACGTTCGAACTGGTCGATGACGGTCTCCCGCAGGGTGAGTTTCTTCGCCTCCGACACGGCCCGCAAGGTGGCGACCGTCTCGAACCGGTCCTGGTACGTGAAGGCGCGGCCCTGGATGATCGGCGGCGCGTCGGGATCCGGTTCGATGTCCGGGACAGGTCCGTCGGGGTCGAACGTGGAGAGGTCGCGGTTCCAGATCTGCTCGAGCAGGATCAGCGCGGTCTGGCCGGTGACCTGCTGGTTGCGGACCTCGTGGTACTTCTCCCACGCCTCGGCCTCGGTGTCGCCGAGGACGAAGCTGGCCGAGGGGAGGATCTTGATGTCGTCGGCGCTGCGCCCGAACGAGACCGCGCGGGCCTTGATGTCGCGGTAGAACTCGGCGGCCTCGGGCAGCTTCCCGTAGGGCGAGAAGATCGCGTCGGCGTTGCCTGCCGCAAAATCGCGCCCCTGCGGTGACACGCCGGCCTGCAGGAGGACCGGGCGGCCCTGGGGGCTGCGCGGCACCGTGAACCGGCCGCGGATGTCGAACTGGCCGCCGTGAAAGTCGAAGGTTCCGGCGTCCGGGCGGCGCAGGAAGTGGCCGTTTTCCTTGTCCGCCACGATGTCGTCACCGCGCCACGAATCCCACAGCTGCCGCACCACTTCGAGGGTCTCCTCGGCGCGCTCGTAGCGCTGCGAATGGTCCAGGAATCCACCGCGACGGAAGTTCTGCCCGGTGAACGCGTCGAACGAAGTCACAACGTTCCAGGCCGCCCGACCACCCGACAGCTGGTCGAGCGACGCGAACTGCCGGGCGAGTTCGTACGGCTCGTTGAACGTGGCGTTGATGGTTCCGGCCAGTCCGAGGTGATCGGTGACGGCGGCGAGGGACGCGAGCACCGTGAAGGTGTCGGGGCGGCCGATGATGTCCTGGTCGAAGATCTGCCCGGCGCGCTCGCGCAGCGCCAGACCCTCGGCGAGGAAGAAGAAGTCGAACTTGCCGCGCTCGGCGGTCCGTGCGGTGTGTTCGAACGAATCGAACTCGATCTGGCTGCCCGCCCGGGGATCCCACCATGCGGTGTGGTGGTTGACGCCTCCGAGGTAGGCGCCGAGGATGACCTGCTTCTTGAGTGTGTTCATCGTGACGTGTCCTTGTCTGAAGGGTCGCGGGGTCTCAGGCGGCCGGGGTTCCCGTGACGTACCGGTTGGGGACGTCGGTGGGCAGGCCGAGCACACCGCGCAGGGACGTGTCGGGGTACTCGGTGCGCAGCAGACCGCGCCGTTGCAGGATCGGCACGAGCGTGGACGACACCGCCTCCAGATCGTCGACGGCGACTCCCGGTCGCAGCCGGAAACCGTCGAATCCTAACTGCTGCCATGCCGCGAGATGGTCTGCGAGGTCGCCGGCAGAACCCGTGAACACGGTGGCGTCCGAGGCGAACTCGATGCCGGCGAGACCGTCCAGGCGACGCAGCCGGGCTGCCCCGGATTCGTGGTCGTTGTCGAGGAAGGCCACCAGGTCGGCGTAGACCCGGAGCGGCTCACCGGTGCGCCCGACGCGTTCGGATGCCGCGGCCACGTCGGCGAGAACGGACTGCGCGTGGACGTCGTCGGCCGGGGTGACGAACACGAGGTCGGCGCCGCGGGCCGCCAGTTCGTACGGCAGCGCCTGATGGGCGAGTGCGGTGACCACCGGTTGGCCCTGCGGCGGTCGCGGTGTGACGGAGGGGCCGCGGACGCTGAAGTAGCGACCCTCGAAGTCGATGTAGTGCAGCTTGTCGCGGTCGATGAACCGGCGGGTCTCGACGTCGCGGATCTCCGCGCCGTCCTCCCAGCTGTCCCACAGCCGGCGGACGACCTCGACGAAGTCGCCGGCCTCGTCGAACAGGTCGACCAACACCTGCGGCAACGTGCCCTCCGCGATCGCCGTCCAGTCCTGCGCGGTGAGTTCCGGGACGGTGCGACGGCCGAAGTGTGCGGCCTCGTCGGCATGCCCGGACACCTTGACCTGCCACCCCGCGCGACCGCGGGAGGTGTAGTCCAGGGTCGCGATGCCCTTCGACACGTGGAACGGCTCGGTGTGCGTCGTGGTGATCGTCGGGATCAGGCCGAGGTGCCGCGTGAGCGGGGCGATTCTCGCCGCCACGAGGTGCGCGTCGATGCGCGCGCGGACCCGGTCCACGGAGTCGGCCGCGTCGGGTGCGTAGCGATTCACCGGTGCCGCCAGGCTGTCCTCGATGGTGACGAAGTCCAGCAGGCCGCGCTGCGCGACGGCAGCGAGATCGGTCCAGTAGGCGCCGGTGAACAACTCGTCCGGGCGCGAGTTCGGCTCGCGCCACGCGGCGGGATGCCAGCCCGCGCCGTCGAGAGCGGCGGCGAGATGCAAGGGGGTGTTCGAGGTCATCGACGAAGACTCCAGTCTCGGGAAGAGCAGTGACGGTGAAACGGCTCGGTCGCACCACGAACCAAGGGTCTCTCGGTCGCTCCGGATGGTCGCCCGTGAGCCTACGGTTCGTCGTATGTTCGAGCGCCCCTTTTCTTCAGCCGGATCGAAACCCCAGCGGCCGAAGATGCAGTTGCACTGCATGTTTCCGATCGGGACGAATTAATGTCCGAGTGGATCGAACTGTCCCACGTCAGGCCCTGTTTCTCGCCGTGGATGGCGGAGGCGGTGAACGCCCGACGCCGACAACCGGGGCTAGTCTCTCGATGTCCGGATGCCGGCCACCGTCACTCTGTCGCGTGCCAGGCATCCCTCTGGGACCGAAATAGGGAAGGGACGACATGACAGCGGCGAATACGGCCGTCAGTGCGGCCGAATCCGTGACAGCCGCAGACCGCCACCCATTCGTCGCTCGGGTGCGGGAGTACGCCGATCGAGTGCTGCGCCCCGAAGCCCTGTCGACCGACCGCGACGGAGTCGCCGCAGGACGGATCGGCGAACTCGCTGCGCTGGGGCTCCTGAACCATCAGGCGCCACGGGAATACGGTGGCCTCGCCATAGACCGCGACACCGATCGCCGCCTGCACGAGATCATCGCCGGCGCGTGCTTCAACACGTGGCTCGTCTGGGCGCAGCACGCGCCGATGGCCGGGCGAATCGTCGAATCCAGGAAACCGGGCGAACCGGTTTCGGAACTTGCCGAGCGAATTCTGCGTGGCGAACTCCTGCTCGGTGCCGGCGTCAGCGACGTCCGGAGGTTCCCCGGCCATTACATCGCGGCCGAAAGGACGAGCGGTGGCTGGATCTTCACCGGCGCCATCTCCTGGGTCAGCGGGTGGGGGCTCAACAACGCGCTGACTGTCGCCGCGGTGGAACGGCAGACCGAGACCGTGGTCACCGCGCTCGTGCCGGTGAGCGACCGCACACGCAGCACCGGCCCGCTCTCACTCGGCGCCGTCGCCGGCAGCCGGACCGCGCGGGTCGAACTCGACGGCGTGTTCGTACCCGACGAGCACGTGCTCTCCGCTCAATCGCTGGAGAAGACTCGGTTCAACGACATCGGCACGGCGAGCGATGCACGCGGTCACCACTTCGGACTTGCAGAAACGGTCCTCCAGGAATTGGAGCAGTCAGGACAGCCGCTCGCCCAGGACGTGGCGGCAACGTGGCGGCCACGCATCGCGCGGATCAGGAGCACGGCGTACGAGCTGTCCGATGAGGCCACCGCCGCGGGAGGCGGTCCGCACCGGATCGACGAACGCCTCGCGACGAAGGTCGCCAGTGGCGAGGCGTTGTCCACGATCACCCGTGCACTGCTGATAGCGCGGGCCGGCCGGGGCCTGAGTGGCGACGACACGGCGCAGCTTCATGCACGGTCGGCGCTCTTCGTCCTGGTCCAAGGGCAAACCACCGATGTTCGCCGGGCGCAGCTCGCCGAACTCGCCCGCTGATCACCACCACCGAACAGGAATCATCATCCCATGAGTCTCGAATTCCTCTGGTACATCCCGAATCAGGTGACGCCGGGACACCGCGGCGAGCCCGTCACGGTCGACCACAACAGCCTCGACACCCTCACCGCCCAGGCGAATGCCCTCGAGGAACACGGCTGGAAGGGCGCATTGATCGGCACCGGTTGGGGTCGCCCGGACACCCTCACCGTCGCGACGGCCCTCGCCGCCCGGACAACGACGTTCGAGCCCCTCGTCGCCGTTCGGCCCGGATACTGGTCTCCGGCTCACTTCGCCTCCGCTGCAGCGAGTCTCGACCACCTGTCCGGTGGCCGCGTTCGGGTCAACATCGTGTCCGGGAAGGACAACCTGGGAGCGTACGGCGAACGCGAGAGCGACCAGGCCGCTCGCTACGCGCGCACCAAGGAGTTCCTGCAACTCGTCCGCAAGCTGTGGACGGAGGAGAACGTCACCTACCGGGGCGAGCACTTCCAGGTCACCGACTCCACGGTGGTGCCCCGAATCGCGCCACGCGGAGACCGGCTCCACCCGAAGCTCTACTTCGGTGGGGCCTCCGACGCCGCCGAGCGGGTAGCAGCAGCCGAAGCCGACGTCCAACTCTTCTGGGGCGAACCCCTCGAAGGGGTGCGGGAACGGATCGAGCGCCTGCGGGCACTGAGCGAGGAACTCGGCCGAGAGCATGCACCGCTCGAGTTCGGTCTGCGGATCACCACCTTCGTCCGGGACACGACCGAGCAGGCCTGGGCCGAAGCGGAGGCGAGGGTCGCGGAGATGGCGAAAAACCAGGGTGCACCTGCGCAGAACCCGCATCGCCAGACGGCCGTGGGACAGCAGCGACTCCTCGACCTCGCTACCCGCGGCGAGGTGCTCGACGACAATCTGTACACAGCACCCGGCAAGGTCGGTGGCGGCGGCGCCGGCACCACCTGGCTCGTCGGCTCCCCGGAAGACGTCGCGAAGTCGCTGCGCAAGTATCAGGACCTCGGCATCACCCATTTCGTGCTGTCGGACACCCCGTATCTACGGGAGATCGAGCGTCAGGGCAATCAGCTGTTGCCGCTACTGGGGGAGTGAGCGCGGACGCGCTACCAGGATGTTCACAGTAGTCCGCCCGGGCCGATGCTGCGGTTGTCGCAGAATCGGCCCGGGCGGGCTTTCAGTTGTCGTCTGCCGAAATCTGCTCGTTCACAGCTTGAGTCCGGTGCCGTGCACGCCGTGTTCCTCGATGAGCGCGAGTTCGTCGTCGGTGAGCGCCGGAAAGTTCAGGGCCGCGATATTGTGGTCGAGTTGCTCGGTCGAACTCGCACCGATCAGCGCCGACGTGACCTCCGGGCGGCGCAGTACCCACTGCAACGCGAGCTGGGCGAGTGACTGCCCGCGGGCCTCGGCGATCTTGTTGAGCTCGGCGGTGCGCTGCCGGTACGTCTCGTCGATCACATCCGGCGACAGGAATGAGCTGTTCTGCGCCCGTGCGTGTTCGGGAATCGTCTCCAGGTACTTGTCGGTCAGGAGACCCTGCGCCAGCGGTGAGTACACGATGAGCCCGAATCCGTCCTGGTGGGCGGTGTCCAGCAGGCCGTTCTGTTCGGGGCGCCGGTCGTAGATCGAGTAACGCGCCTGGTGGATGAGTAGCGGGACGCCGGCCTGGCGCAGCAGTTCGGCGGCTTCGTGGGTGCGGTCGGGCAGGTAGTTGGAGATGCCGACGTAGAGCGCCTTGCCCTGCTCCACCGCGCTGACCAGTGCACCGACCGATTCTTCCAGCGGCGTGCTGAGGTCGGGGCTGTGGTGGTAGAAGATGTCGACGTAGTCGGTGCCGAGGTCGCGCAGACTGTGGTCGAGCGAGGTGAGGATCGACTTGCGCGAGCCGCCCTTGAGATACGGGCTCGGACCGATCGGGTTGCCTGCCTTGGTCGACAGGATGAGTTCGTCCCGGTAGGGCGCAAGGTCCTTGGCGAGTACCCTGCCGAAGTTCTGCTGGGCCGCGCGGTGCGGTGGGCCGTAGCGGTCGGCGTTGTCGAAGTGGGTGATCCCCAGGTCGAATGCGTGGAGGATGATCTCCCGCTGGGTCGCAAAGGCATAGTCGCTACCGAACTTCTGCCACAGCCCGAACGAGAAGGCGGGCAGATCGAGACCGGAGTTTCCGGTGCGACGGTAGGGGACCTTCTGGTAGCGGTCCTCGGCGGCGGCGTAGGTGAGATCGAAGGGGTTGGCGGTCATCGGTGTCGTCTTTTCCGTTCTGATCGGTTTCTTGTTGTCGGTCGGTGGTCAGAAGAGGCCGGTGGTCGGTGGTTCCTCGCCGGTCAGGTGGTATGCCCCCGCGATCGCCTGCTTCCACTGCCGCGGGTTGTGATTGGCGGCGGTGCGCGCGTTGCGCCAGTGCCGGTCGAATCCGAGGTCACGATTGGTGATCGAGCCGCCGCCGACGTCGAAGAGCAGTTCCGCAGCGTCGAGCGCGGACTCGATTGCGATCGCACTCGTGTGCGCGACGTGAACCGCGGCAGCCGCACCGGCGGTGCGTGCGGTGGGCCCGGTGAGCCCCCGGACATCTTCCAGTGTCTCGGCTGCCAACAGCACGACGGCCCGCGCCGCCTGGGCGCGGCCGGCGATCTGTCCGATCGTCTGCCGCACATAGGGATCCTCGGCGCTGGTATCCGCGGAGCTGTGCTTGATCGGCCGGGCCTTCTCCCGCACGTACCCGACCGCGTCGTCGAGCGCACGCGCCGCCACACCGGCCTGTACGGCCGCCAGATAGAACTGCGCGAAGCTGCCGGGCCACGGGTTGTCCGGCTGGGCCCGATCGGGGAAGGTCACCTCGTCGTCGGATACGCGCACGTTGGTCAGGCGGGTGGTGCCACTGGCGGTGAGCCGCTGACCGACGGCGTCGAAGTCGTCGAGCCGCTCGACTCCCTCGCGGTCGACGGGCACGGTGAACCGAACCACCGTCCCGTCGTCGGCGAGTGCCTGGGTCGAGAACCAGGATGCGTAGAGCCCGCCGGTCGAGTAGTACTTCTCGCCGTCGACCACCCAGCCCGCACCGTCACGCCGGGCCGTGGCGTTGACCTGCCCGCTCGCGCCTCCGGTTCGCTCATTGCTCGTTCCGGCGAACAGGTCCCGGTTGCGCAGACGCGTCAGAATCACGTCGCGGTGCGGCAGATCGGGCCGGCTCGATACCTGCTCGGCGATGATGAAACTGCTTCGCAATGCCTGCGCCACGCTGGAGTCGGCGCGCGCCACCTCGATGACGACCTCGGCCACATCACGCAGCGAGCCACCAGCACCACCGTCCTCCCGGGCGACGCCGACCAGCGCGATCCCCGCGTCCGCGAGTGCACGGACCTCGCCGAAAGCGTAGTCGCGTGCCTTCTCCCGCGCCCCGGCGGTATCGCCCAGACGGCGCAGGACAGGGCGGACCGCGGCGCGGATACCCGCCACCGTGAGTCCGGAGACCGACGTCGCTTCGATCGACTCGTGTCCCGGGTACACAGCGGTCATGACAACGCCTCCGCGGTGTCGCGCAGTCCGAGGGACGCTCGCAGAGTCGGTCCTGTCGAGGCGGACAGCAGCGGCACCAGCGTGCGCACCGCGGCCAGGACGCCGTCGACCCCTCCGGTCGGCACCAACTCCACGGCGTCCAACCTGTCGCGGTCGATCCAGCGGGCCAGTTCGTCGGCCAGTGCACTCGCGTCGTCGGACAGCGTCACACTTGCCCGTCCGATGAGAGCGACCTCCTCGCGCTTTCGGCCGGCCTGCTCGAGGCCGGCAGTGAGAGCGAGGTCTGCCCCCGCCGACTGCCTCCGATCGACGACCACCGCGTCGGCGGACTGCGCCACCGCCGCCCAACCGAGCACGTCCGGGTCGCCGGCCACGACGACCGGGCGTCCCTGCGCGGACGAGGGTCCGTCCAGCGGTCCCGCTACTCGGTAGAACCGGCCCTCGTGGTCGATCGCTCGGATCAATTCGTCGTCGACGACCACTGCGCGTTCCTGGTCCCCGATCAGCGCGTCCCGGGGGAAGGACTCCCACAGGCGGGTCAGGATCCGGGCGTACTCCGACCAGCGTTCCGATGGAGAGTCAGCGGTATTGTCCGGCACTGTGGCAGCGCTCACCTCGTCGCCTGCGCCGGGGCGCAGGACCACACCGACGCGGCCGGCGGTGGCCCGGTCGAACGACAGAATCCGCCGGGCAACGTTGTACGGCGCGTTGTGGGTCGTCGGCACGTCCACGAGGTAGCCGATGTCGCCGAACCGGCCGGCGAGATACGCACCGGCGACGCTCGGGTCGATCGCGGGGCGACCACCGACAGTGTCCAGCAGGCGAAGCGCGGAGACGCCGGCCTCCTGCGCCGCTTCGGTGACCGTGACAGCCGCGGCGAGCGAGATCGGGTCGAAACGATCGGTCGCGGCAACTGCGCGTGCATCGCCGACGGCCAGGTCGATCAGGATCGGGGTACTCATGTGTTGCCTCTTCTGGTTCCGTGGGATCGCTCAGCGAGCGGCTTCGAGAGGTTCGCTGTCCCACACCCCGGCCGGTACGTCCGGGACGTCGAGACCGAGGTGGTCACGCAGGGTCGTCCCGTCGTATTCCGTGCGGAAGAGACCGCGCCGCTGCAGCTCGGGGATGAGGTAGTCGGCGAAATCGTCGAAGCCGGAAGGCAATACGTCGGGCATCACGTTGAACCCGTCAGCTGCGCCGTGGCGGAACCATCGCTCGATGTCGTCCGCGACCTGCTCGGGGGTGCCGACGACGATGCGGTGCCCACCACCGCCCGACAGCTTCTTCAGTAGCTGTCCCAGGGTCGGGTTTTCCCGGTCGATGATGTCCTTCACGACCCGGTAGAAGGTCTGTGACCCGCCTGCCTCGTCCGGCTCGGTGAGCAGTTCCGCAGGGATCGGCTCGTCGTCGGCAAGCCCGTCCAGCGAGAATCCGAGTTGTCCTGCGAGCCGGCCACGCGCGTAGGCGTCGGGGAGCAGGTCGTCCAGCAGTTCGCGCCGCTCGATCGCCTCGGCCTCCGTGCTACCGAGAACAGTCGACAGTCCGGGCAGGATCACGATCCCGTCCGGGTCCCGGCCGAAACGCCGGGCGCCTTCGCGCAACTCGGTCCGGAAAGCCATTGCCTTCCGAATGTCCTGCTCGGCGGAGAAGACGACCTCGCCGACGCGCGAAGCCAGCTGCTTGCCGTCGCTGGAGCCTCCCGCCTGAACGACGACCGGTCGACCCTGGGGCGAGGGGAAGTCGGTTCGGGCGGCCCACGCGGCGGCGACCTGTTCCACGAATTCCGCTGCCCGCCGGTAGCGGAGGCCGTGGTCCGGCTCGCCGGTCCGTCCGAAGTTGTGTGCGGCGATCGGCCCCGCTGTCGTGACGACGTTCCAGCCGAACCGGCCACCACTGAGGTGATCGAGGTCGCCGAGCCGTCTGGCGAGCTCGACAGGATCGTTGTAGGACGATGACAGTGTCGCAATCAGCCCGATCCGCTCGGTCTGTGCAGCAACCCTCGCCAGTACCGTGGTCGGCTCGAGGTTGTTGCCTGTCCGGTGCGTGATACTCGGGTCGAGCGAAGGTCCGTCGGCAAGAAAGACGGCGTCGAGCTTGGCGGCCTCCGCCTTCTTCGCGATCGAGGTGTAGTGGTCGATCGAGTAACTGGCCAGGCCGTCCGTCCCGGGGAACCGCCACGATCCACCGAAGACCCCGGCGTTGAGGATGTTGACGTTGATGTGAAGCCGGCCGCTCACTCGGTGGTCCCTTCATCGGTGACGGGTGTGGATCGATCCCGACCACTGTCATCGAACGGCTACGGAATGGGAATGGTTCGAATCGTGCAGATTCGCTGGACAGACTGTTAAGCGGGCACCGCACCCGCGGCTGCCGTCGTACGCAATTACACGGTTATCGTTCCATCGTTCATCTATTCTTCAGTTTCGGCGTCGGAGCGCAAGGGCGCTGGACACGAAATCTGCTGACCCAGAGTGGGTTACGCGGTCTCGATCGGAGTCGGGCCGGTGGAGCTTGGCTCATGGTGAATCTATTCGTAGGTAAAGCCAGTGTCGGAGCTTATCTTCTAAATCGAATTATTCCTCGGGAGTGACCGGCCGACCGGAAACCGACGACCACATCCCCCGCGAGAGAGAGGAAATGCCGTGAGTGGCAGAACCACGCACCGGGAGGCGCGAGCATGAACGTCTTCGGCAACATGCGCCTGACGAAGAAGTTGTCCACCTGGTCGGCCCTGCTGGTTGCAGCGCCGCTGGTGCTGGCCGGGTGCGGCAGTGGAAGCGATGACGACGGGGCGGTGACGTTCCGCTTCGCCAACTCGCCCACCGCCCTGTCGCTGGTCAGGATCGCCGACGAATTGGGATATTGGGACAACGCCGGGGTCCGTCCGGAGTACGTCGGGCCTGCCACGGCGGTGCCCGCGGTGCAGTTGCTCGATCAGGGCGCGATCGACATCGCGACGGGCATGTTCAACAACGACATCGACGGTAAGGTGAAGGGTTTCAAGTTCACGGCCATCGCCTCGAGCATGCTCGACCTGCCCGACATGCCGCACATGGCCTACTTCACCAAGGCAGGCTCGGACATCACCAAGGAGAACCTGAAGGCCATCGAGGGCAAGACGATTGGTCTTTCGGGGTCCAACAGCTGCACCGACCTGGTGATCAAGCGATACCTGCAGAACAACGGTGTGGACCTGAACAAGGTCAACTTCCTCGAGCTCAAGAATGAGCTCATTGCACCCGCGATCGAGAGAGGCGAGGTCGACCTCGGGGTCTTCCACCCGCCGCTGGTCGGTGTGCTGCAGAGCCAGCCGGACAAGTTCACCCAGGCCTTCACGTCTTTCGAAGACTGGGGGCCGCTGGGTGGCCAGGCACCGTATGTCGCAAGCAATGCGTGGCTGCAGAAGTACCCGGACGCGGCGCGTGCGTTCGTGGGCGTGATCGCGAAGACGGCAAACTGGGCCAACGCCCATCCGAAGGAGTCCGCGGAGATCGCCGGCAAGACCACGGGATATCCCGTGGAGCAGACCACCAACTGGCATTACGCACCCAACGCGCTGCTCGACAAGGCGAGCCTGCAGCTGTGGTGGGATCTCGTGGAACAGGTGGGCGAACCGCTGCCGGGCTCGGAGAATCTGAAGCCCGAAGACGTTGCGACCAACGCCTTCAACCCCTACGCGAAGTCGGCTGACCTTCTGGAATCCCAGGAAGACAACACCGCGATCGTGACCGACGAGCAGAACGACGGGATCTTCAAGACGCCCCTCGTCGACATCGAGGGCCTCGAGAAGTGAACCGGCGCCATCCGCACCCGACAGGAAGTCACACGACATGACTCAACAAGTGCTAGCTGAACGATTCGAGCAGGACGCGGGGCCGATTGCACCCCGTGCCCACGGTACGGACTGGAAGATCGAGGCGAAGCGCGTCGCCAAGATCTATCCGAAACCGGGATCGAGGTCGGCCAAGGACGCCACCTCGGTCCTCGACGGATTCGACTTGCAGATCAAGAGCGGCGAATTTCTCTCCCTGCTCGGGCCGAGTGGCTGCGGCAAGTCGACGTTTCTGAACATCCTGGCGGGCTTGGAGGCTCACAACGGAGGCGCCGTTCTCGTCGACGGTAAGCGAGTCGAAGGCGTCAACAAGAACGTCGGCGTCGTCTTCCAGGGTTACGCCCTGTTCCCCTGGCTGACCGCGCAGAAGAACGTCGAGGTGGGTCTCAAGATCCGCGGCGTCCCGAAGGCCGAGCGCAGGGCGAGGGCAGCCAAAGTGCTGAAGACGGTGGGCCTGGAAGCCGCCGCCAACCGGCTTCCTCACCAGCTCTCCGGTGGAATGCGTCAGCGGGTCGCGATCGCGCGCGTTCTCGCATACGAACCCGACATCCTGGTGTTCGACGAGCCGTTCGCCGCCCTGGATGCGCAGACGCGTGAGTTCCTGCAGGGCGAGTTGCTGCGTATCTGGGAATCCGGTGACACGAAGAAGACGATCCTCTTCGTCACCCACTCGATCGACGAGGCCATTTTCCTGTCGGATCGGATCGCGGTCATGACCCGTGCACCCGGCCGGGTGAAGACGCTGATCGACGTCGAGCTTCCGCGGCCCCGGGACAGCGACTCCCGGAACTCGGAGGAGTTCGCGCATATCCGGTCGCGCGTCGCGCGCGTCCTCGAGGAGGAGGTGCACATTGGCAACGACAATCACTGAGGAGACACGCGGCGAGGAACAGCTGCTGGACGAGGATCTCACTCCGCCCAAGGCGCCCAACCCGTGGCTCGTGAAATACGACCGACCGATCTATGGAATTTTCGGTCTTGCAGCATTTTTGGTGCTCTGGTGGTGGATCGTTGATTCCGAGTACGTCAGCGCCCTGTACCTGTCGAAGCCGCTGGACGTGGCCAAAGCGTTCGTGGACGGACTTGCGGACGGCACGTTGCGCTCGGAGATCTGGCCGAGTGTCGAGCGGGCGTTGACCGGATTCGCCATTGCGCTCGTGGCGGGTATCACGCTCGGCATCGTCGTCGGATCGTTCCGGATCTTCCAGAAGCTCGCCGAACCGCTCTTGCTGTTCTTCCGGAACCTTTCGCTGCTCGCGCTCCTGCCGGTCTTCGTCGTCTTCCTCGGAATCGGTGAGGAGTCGAAGGTCGCGATTGTCGTGTGGGCATGCTTTTGGCCGATCTTCATCAACGCGGTCGGAGCGGTCGGGGGTGTGGAGCGCATCCTGCTGAATGCGGCCCGGACACTCGGGGCCGGCCGGGTGTACATTTTCAGCCGCGTCGTGCTTCCGGCTGCGATCCCGGCAATCTTCCCCGGTATCCGATTGGCTGCGGCGAACGCCTTCACGGCCCTCGTTGCCGCCGAACTCGTCGGTGGTGCTCAGGGTCTGGGCATCTATATCAACAACGCCGCGTTGCGTTATCAGACCCCGCAAATGTATGCCGGCATCCTCACCCTCGGTCTCATCGGAATCCTCGTCAACGGCGTGCTCACTGCCGCTGAATGGCGTCTGACCGCATGGCAGCGAGGTCTGACGAACAAGTGACGAACCCGCGAGTCCGTATTGGCGTCCGCCATGGTCGGTAGGTCATCGCGCTTCCCGTGCACCCAGGAACTCGACCCCGGGTTCCTGGGTGCACGCCGTTCCAAGTCGACAATTCATGAGTGGAGATCAGATGCAACGCGCAAGTCATCGTAGCCTCGTCAACGGAACGGTGGTCCTCAATCGGCGCAGCGTCCTCGCGACCGCTGCCTTCGCGCTCGCGGCCGCGACGGGGTTGGTGGGTTGCGGGTCGGACACACAGGTCAACTACGAGACCGCCGGCGACGCCGGGGACTCGATCGTCGTCTACGTCGGCACCGGAGACGACCGAGAGATCCTGGAGTATGCGGTCGAGAATCTCCTGCCGGCCTCGGCGAAAGTCGAACTGGTCGACGCATCGGACGATTCCAACGCGAAGGTGGCCGCAGGGGACGGCGATCTTTCGTTCTATCAGCACATTCCCGCGTTCGAAGCCGATCTCGGCAAGCTTTCGTACGACAATCTGAGCATCGTGTCGAAGGTGAATGTCGTTCCGTACGGGCTGTACTCGTCGAAATGGAAAGACGTGAAAGACACCGACAGCTGGGTGAACGTGGGCCTGGTGGCGGACGAGGTGACCGGACAGAGTCTTCCCCATGGCTCGCAGGTCGTGCTGCCCGCCACTCCGACCGGTTTCGCGCGTGGACTCTATCTGCTGCAGAGCGCGGGGCTGGTGAAGCTGGATCGCCCGTTCGGGGGTACCTCTGCGGTGGATCTTACGATTACCCAGGCGAACGTGCTGGACTCGCTCCGGCATCTCTCACTTCTCGGACTCGCTTATGACGACTACCTGCAGTCGCTGTACGAGAACTACGACGCAGTGGTTCTCAACCCGGATGACGCGGCATCCATCGGCCTGACACCGGCGGAAGACGCGCTCGCGATCGAACCTGGCCCCGGGAATCCCTATGCGCATGTGCTCGTCGCGCCGTCGAGATTGGCGGGCGACCAGCGAGTGCTCGAACTGGCGCGTGCGCTGGAAAGCCCTGAACTGGCACAGTTCCTGGAAACGAAATTCCGCGGCGCGAACATTCCGGTGGCGACGGGGGAGAGCAGGTGACTCCCGGTCAGGGGCCTGTCGATACTCTCGGACTCTAGAGGGCGTCATAGTCGAAGGACGCCAGCTTGGGTCCGTGGGCGCCCTCGAACCGAACCGTCACTTTCCACTTCCCGGCGGTCGGCACGATCACTCCGTCACTGATCCAGGTGAGCCCGTCGTCGTCGGGTCCGGTTCTGGTGAGTTCGATCGGCATGCGCGCGACATTTGCTTGGGCCGAGGAGAGTTCGACGTCCACGTCGGGCAGCACTGCGCCGGCGGCGAACCCCGTATCCGGGGTCGGGAACCTCACGGTCACCGTCTGGGGGCCGCGGCGAACGGTATCGATCTCGACGTCCAGGATCTCCGAGGTACCGAAGTTCAGCTCGGTGTGCACATTCGTGGTGTAGCTGTCCTTGGCGGGTGTGAGAGACGACAGCACCGACGTCGCAGCGAGGACCGCGACCGCGAGGCCCGCCTCGACGGTCACGATGTGCGAGCGCCGGGTGACCTCACCGCGGTCGCCGGCCGGGTCGGTCGTTCCGTGACGGTACCGACGGTAGGTCAGGTAGCCGGCGACCACGACGAGCCCGACCAGTACGACCTTGACGATCAGCACCTGGCCGTACGAGGTGCGAAACAGCGCCTCGATCGGACGGACCTGCAGGATCGCCAGGGTCAGACCCGTGGCGGACACGAGCACCACATGGCCTGCAGCCACCCGATGCCACCGCTCGAGCTGCGCGACACCGTCGATGGCCAGAGCCAGGATGCACACTCCGCCGAGCCACAGCGCGGCGGCGTACACGTGCGTCGCGGTGCCGATGAACGCCAGCGGCCATCTTTCGGTGGACCCCCCGTGACCGCCGAGCGTGACCGCGGCAACCGCGGACGCCGCCTGCACGTATCCGAGCGCATCCGCGGTCCGGTTCGTGCCGGGCGGAAACGCGAAGCAGGCGAGGTTCAGCACCACCGCCACCGCGATCGCGACACCCACCTGACTGCCCAGGACAGTTGCGGCAGCCGACGCCTCGACCAGCCCGCCCGACTGTTGCGCCACCTGCACGAGGAATCGACCGAGCAGCCCGACGGTCAACACCGCCGCTCCCACCCGGTAGACCGTGCGGAAACGGCCGCCACCGAGGGCGGTGGGCCAGACCCAGCGGCCGGCGATAATGAGACCCGAAGACAGGACGACACCGAGGTACACCGCCGCCTTGCTCGGGTAGCGGAGGTACTGCTCGACTCCCGTCGTCGTCGCACCGGCGTCGAGCACGTGTCCGAACTGGGTAACCGAGCCCACCGTGAATCTGCTCGACAGTGACACCACGTGCGTGTCGGCGGAGATCACCCGTGCCGTGGCGAGATACGCCCCGTCGGGGATCTCTCCGTCGACCACGAACACGATCCGGCGGCCACCGTCCTCGACCCGGTCGGTCGAGACCGAGTGGCGGTCACCGGTGCTGTCGATCAGCTGCGCCGACCCCTCGACCAGCGTGACCGGCTCACTCAACTCGAAGGCCAGTACCTCCGGCGACACGTCGACGTGCGATCCGTCGCCCGGAGTGGTCGAGACGATGGTGGCATGGGCCGACGCGGGCGGCGCCCCCCACACCGCCGCTGCCGTCGCAACAAGCGCGAGAAGCCAGGAGAGCGCAACAGCTCGCGTAATCGTGACTGCGAATCGGCGGTTGTCGTTCTGCGCGAGCACCGGCGGGCTAGGGTTTCGCGACATGACCTCGGCGCACGAGGGCGATCACCGCGATTGTCGCCCCCAGTGAGAGCACCAGGGCGACGACAGCGATCGTGCGCCACAGCCACGCTGTCGAGTCGCTGTCGGCCGCGGCCGCATGGGAACCGTCGGTCGATGCCGAATCCGGTGTGCCGCCGTGTCCGTCGCCGTGCGCGCCACCGGCAGCGAGCGTGACGACGGGAGCCGGGTGCTCGGGTTCGATGCCCGCGTTGATGGCAACCTCGTTCCAGGACACCACCGATCCGTCGCTGTAGTTCTGCTCGGTGGGTAGCGGCACCGAGTCGACATCCTCGGGCCACGGGCCCGCCGACAGAGTGAACACGCCGAATTCCGCCGCCTTCAACCCGTTCGCAGGATCCGTCGCCTGCCATCTGACTCGTGACACCCGCTCCCCGTCGCCCGACTGCTCACGTTCGACCGTCGCCGTCCATCCCGGAATCGGCAGGGTCCGAACCGAGGTCAAGTCGACGCCCTCGGGGACCGTGAGGGTCAGACCGACCGTCGACGCGTCGTCCGACTCGGTGGGAACGATGAGTCGCACCAGGCCGTATCCGCCCTTCGTCAGCTGCTCCGCGCTGTCGACGTGGACGTGCGCCGCGGCGGGTGCGGCAAAGCCCAGCAGTGCCACGCCTCCGAGCGCCGTCACGGCCGCGATGCGGCGCGCGATCGCACTCCACTGGCGACCGACGTTTGCATTTCTATTGTTCGACATACCGGATCGACTCCATTGACCGCGCGAGTGGCTTGCATATGACTGGTGTGTTTCGGGTGGGGACTGTCGGCGAGACGCCGGACTGTCCGCGCGGACAGGCACCGGAAACCGCTGAGTTCCAACGATGCTAGTGCCCGTCCCGGATGCGGCGGAGGGTTCGAATCGGCGTGATGGTTACTCGGGTCCGTACCCACAGCGGAGGCTGCGGCGGCCGGGTTAGGCGCCTGTGCGGAGCGCCCGCGAACGCAGAATCCATTGGGATAGAATGATTGTCGTGCCTTCGTCGCGGCTGCGCGCACGCCGTCGAATACGAGAGCCGCATCCTGACGGCGACTCGGGGCGCCTGTGTGGGACAGCCAGGGCTGGGCAGAGTGTGCCATGCTGAGTGCGAAGTCTGACGAAGTCACGGGGGTGACATGACTGTTCACATCTTGGTGCGGTCCTCAGGGAAGCGTGGGTGGATGCTGCGGTGCGATCTGTGTGAGCACCGATTCGACGCTGCCGTCGCCGGTCGGCCGGAGGCGGTCGCCTTCGCCCGCACCAACGGGTGGATCGTCGGTGAGGCAACGTGGTGCCCGATGTGCGCGGCCACCCACACGACCCGCCGGACCGCTTGAACCAGTCGTACGACAAGGTGCGATGGCACGCGGACGTCACCGCTGCGGTCAACCCGCCCTTCGCGTCGATTCTGCGTGCGGAGGTGTTGCCCCCGTACGGCGGCGACACCCAGTGGTCCAACGGCGTCGCCGCGTACTACGGTCTGTCGGCGCCGATCCAGCGACTCGCCGACGAACTGCGTGCGTTGCACCGATTCGCGCCCGACGCCGGTTCGACGCCCACCGAGGACTACCTCCGCCGTATCGAGCGTCGCCCGTTGGTGAGCGAACACCCGGTGGTGCGGGTGCACCCCGGGACAGGGGAGAAGGCCCTCTACGTCAACCCGGGCTTCACTCAGAAGATCGCCGGTGTGTCGGCCCACGCGAGCCGTCGCCTTCTCGGCTTGTTCTACGAGGAGCTGGCCCGCCCCGAGTACACGGTGCGGTTCAAGTGGGAGCCGGAGTCGATCGCGTTCTGGGACAACCGTTCGTCGGTCCATCTCGCGCCGAGCGACCTCGTGACCGACGACGACCGTCGACTGTTCCGCATCACCCTCGAAGGTGACGTGCCCGTCGGACCGGACGGACGCACGTCCGAGGCACTCGAGGGCGAACCCTTCGAGGCGCAGTAATTCGGCCGCGGAATCCCGACTCGAGATGTTCGGCTCGAGCTGATTCCAACTGTTCCGGAACCGGGTGAGTTCTGCTGCGATCGACTGTCGCCGCAGTTGGCAGACACGCCGGTCCTCTTTCCTGCGGATGGATAGGTGATCGGTAAGACTGGGTACTCGGTCGTCGCCGGTATCCGGGCGGTATCGTCGCCGTCCGGCACGGGCGGAGTACTGGAGTCGATGTGCCCCCGAAAACACGGTGGCCGCAAGGGGGAATCTCGTGGACATCTGGAACTACCTGCAGGGAAGGGGAGAGTTTCTCGGGTTCCTGACGTATCAGCACGCATCGCTCGCGTTCCAAACTGTGCTGGTCGGAACCATTGTCGCCGTGCTCATCGCAATCGCGGTGCACCGACTGCCGCTCTTCTCGGCCTTGACGCTCACCACAAGCAGGGTCGCGTTGACGATCCCGTCCCTCGCATTGCTCGCACTGCTGATCGTGCCGTTCGGGCTGGGAGTCGTGCCGTCGTTCATCATGCTGGCGTTCTTCGCGGCAATGCCCGTCATCGGCAACGCGATCGTCGGCCTGCGCTCGGTCCCCGATTCGGTCATCGAATCGGCACGCGGGATCGGGCTCTCCCGTCGACGCATCCTGTTCTCGGTGTCGTTGCCCATGGCGTGGCCGGTCATCCTCACCGGGATTCGGGTGTCGACTCAGATGGTCGTCGGTGTCGCCGCGATCGTCGCCTACGTTCTCGGGCCGGGACTCGGCTCGCTGATCTTCAACGGCCTGTCCCGGCTGGGAGGGACGAACTCCGTGGAGATGGCACTGACCGGAACCGTGCTCATCGTCGTCATCGCCCTGGTGTTCGACGGCCTGCTCGTCCTCCTCGGGCGGCTCACCATCGCGAAGGGACTGTCATGACCGACGATAAGACCGGGAGCGCCGCCGACACGGTGACGGGCGAGCGTACGGTCACCGGTGCCTCCATTCGGCTCGACGGAGTGGTGAAGCAGTATCGTGGCCAGACGAAGCCGGCCGTCCAGAAACTCGATCTCGATATCGAGGCGGGTCACATCGTCGCCTTCGTCGGCCCGTCCGGTTGCGGCAAGACGACGACACTGAAAATGATCAACCGTCTCATCGAACCGACCGAGGGGCGCATCTTCATCGGCGACCGCGACGTCACCGGCGAAGATCCGGACAAGCTCAGGCAGTCGATCGGCTATGTCATCCAGTCGGGTGGCCTGTTCCCGCACTGGTCCGTGTCCAAGAACATCGGCGCTATTCCTCGGGTGCTGGGGTGGAATGCGCAACGGATCGCCGAACGCACCGAGTATCTGCTCGATCTCGTCGGACTCGATGCCGCCACCTTCCAGGACCGGCTCCCCAAGGATATGTCGGGCGGTCAGCAGCAGCGGGTCGGGGTGGCACGTGCTCTGGCCGCGGACCCGCCGGTTCTCCTGATGGACGAGCCGTTCGGGGCGGTGGATCCGATCACCCGGGTTCGTTTGCAGGACAAACTGATCGCCATTCAGCACGAACTCGCGAAGACGATCGTGATCGTGACACACGATTTCGAGGAGGCCACGAAACTCGGTGACAAGGTCTTGATCCTGTCCGAGGGCGGCCGCATCGAGCAATACGCGACACCCGAGGAAATTCTGGCGAAGCCGGCCACCCCGTTCGTCGAGGAGTTCGTCGGGTCGGGTGCGACGCTCGCCCACCTGACCTTGTCGCGAGTGAAGGATGTCGAGCACGATCCGGTGGTGACCGCGAGGATCGGCGAGCCGTCCCGAGAGGTCATCGGTCGCGCGCAGGCGCAGGGCGCGACGTGGATCGTCGTCGTCGACGGCGACGGCCGTGCCCAAGCGTGGCCGTCGCTCGACGAAGTGGCCACCAAGGAGCGGGTGTCCGACTACGTCGACCCGCGTCTTCCGGTGGTGGCGCCGTCGTCCACGCTCAACGATGCGCTCGACTCCATGCTGGCCGCGAGCCAGGGCGGGGTGCTCGTCACCGACAGCAGAGGAGCGGTGACCGGTGCCCTCACCATCGCCACGGTGATGGCGGTCATCCGCGAACAGCTGTCCGATGCGCGGGCCGGCGACGGGCACGTCACGTACACCGCGCACACCGAGGGCACGATCCGGTGAACCGGCTTCGTCGCCTGCCGATGGACGTGTGGTTCGAGCCCCTCCTCATCATCGTCTTCGGCACCGGGTACATCCTGTGGTACCGGTCCACCACGCTGACGCCGACCGAGGAGGCGTCACTGGGCTGGAGCAACCTGCGCACGACCATCCTCGACCACATCACGTTGACCCTGACCGCCACGGTCATCGTCGTCCTGATCGCCATTCCCCTGGGAATCGTGCTCACCCGGGAGAAGGCCAGACCGGTCAAGCCGGTAGTGGTGAACTTCGCGAACGTCGGCCAAGCGGCGCCCGCCGTGGGTCTGATCGTTCTGCTCACCATGTGGCTGGGCACAGGATTCCGCACCGCGGTGGTCGGACTCGTGGTCTACGCGATCCTGCCCATCCTGCAGAACACGATCGTCGGTATCGACCAGGTCGATCGACGAACCATCGAGGCCGCGCGAGGTATCGGCTTCTCGGGACTGCGCACGCTGGTGCAGGTGGAGTTGCCGCTCGCCGTTCCCGTGATCCTGAACGGCGTCAGGACCGCACTCGTGATCCTCGTCGGCACCGCAACCCTCAGCACGTTCATCGGCGCCACCAGCCTGGGCACACTCATCACGACGGGAGTGACACTGTTCCTGCCGAAACTGCTCATCTCCGGGGCCATCCTGGTCGGACTGCTGGCGTTGATCATCGATTGGCTCGGACGGTTGGTCGAGCTCGTCGCAACCCCGCGAGGAGTGGCATGAACCGGCGGCGTTTTCGACTTGCTGCGGCGGCGATCGCGGCCGCGGTGTCCGCGAGCGTGGCCGGCTGCGGGTTGGTCAGCTCCTCGGGCACCTTCCACGACGCGACCCTGCCCGGCGGTGATCGCCTACTGGCCGATTCCTCTCTCGTCGTGACGTCGAAGAGTTTCACCGAGGGGGTACTTCTCGGGAAGATCACCGCGACGTACCTGGCCGCGGCGGGCGCGAAGGTCACCGACCTCACGGGCGCGCCGGGATCTGCGTCCTCACGGCAAGCGCAACTCAACGGGGACGCCGACATCCTGTGGGAGTACACCGGCACGGGGTGGGTGAACTACCACGGTGAGACGGAGACAATCTCGGATCCCGGCGAACTGTGGCAGCGCGTGCACGACTTCGAGCAGCGCGACCACGACCTCGAATGGCTGCCGCCGGCCAACTTCAACGACACGTACGCCTTCGCCGCATCGGCACCGACCGCCGAGCGTCTGGGCGTCAAGTCGCTCTCCGATGTCGCGCGTTTGCCGGAATCCGAACGAACATTCTGCGTCGACGACGAGTTCTTCAGTCGTGCGGACGGGTTCGTTCCGATGCTCGAGACCTACGGCATCCCCCTCAACGCACCCGGTGGTGTTCCGTCGAGCAATGTCACCCGGATGGATGCCGGTGTGGTGTACACGTCCACGGCGCAGAGCGCACCCTGCAATTTCGGAATGGTCTACACCACCGACGGGCGCGTGAAGAACCTGAACCTCGACGTCCTCGACGACGACCGCAAGTTTTTCCTGCCCTACAGCGGCACCGCGGTCGTCCGGGGCGAGATCCTCAACCGTTATCCGGAGATCGCCGACCTGCTGGGTGTGGTCTCCGAACGACTGACCGACGACTTGATGCAGGAACTGAACGGCCGAGTCGACATCGAAGGCGAGGATCCCGCAGATGTCGCGTACGACTGGCTGAAGAGCGAGTCGCTCGTGCAGTGATCAGGGTGCCCACACCACACACCTAGGGTGTGTTTTCGCGCACGGCGTTCCAAGGGACTGTAGTGGCACCGGCTTGTCCGGCGCCCCTGTACAGACGGACCGAGCGTCCCGCCGTGAGCCCAGCGGCGCAAACACCCTGATTGGTGATTTGATGGAACACGCCGCACGAGCGACCTACCGTGAGCATCGATCGGATCCGTTCCCGCTGTCTGCGGCACAACACGGGCTGTGGTTTGCGCAGCAACTCGCCCCGGACGTGCCGATCTGCATCGCGCAGTACGTCGACATTCGTGGGTCGCTGGACGTCGAATTGTTCCGTGAGGTCGCGCTCGTGGCCGGCCACGAATACGAGTCGGTGTTCCTGCGTCTGATCGACGTCGACGGCGAACCACACCAGGTGATCGATCCGCCGGCCGACGCGGCCATGGGCGTCGTCGACTTCCGCGGCGCATCCGACCCGATGGCGGCGGCCGAGACATGGATGCACGACAACTACACGGCACGAGTGGATTTCGAGCACGACCACCTGTGCGAGTCGTCGCTGCTGTGCGTCGGTGACGAACGGCACCTGTGGTACAGCCGGATCCACCACGTCGCCCTCGACGGATACGCGGCGATGACGCTGGTCAACCGTGTCGCCGCCCTGTACACCGCGGCGGTCGAAGACCGTGCGCCCGAACCGAACCGTGCCGCGGACCTGCACACCCTGCATGGCCTCGAAGAAGACTACCGGGCATCCCACCGGTTCTCGTCCGACCGCGACTACTGGGCCGAACGACTCCACAGGCGCACGAACGGGGCCTCCCTCACCGATCTCGAGGCGCCCCCCGCCGCCCACAGCCTCACCGCGCGCGCAGCGTTGTCGCCCGATACCGTCGCCCGGCTCGAGGACACGGCCGCCCGGCCGGGCGCGACGGCGGCAGCTGCTCTGATCGCCGCGTTCGCCTGCCATCTGTCGCGGCGGACGGGACGCGAAGACGTCCTCGTCGACATTCCGCTGTCCGCCCGCACCACCGCCGTACTGCGACGATCCAGCGGCATGCTCGCCAACGTCGCGCCCCTGCTGGTCCAGGTCCGATCCGGCGACACGGTCGGCGACCTCGTGGCCCGGGTGCAGCACGAACTGATGGGAGCGATGCGGCACCAGCGCGGCAACGTCGAGGACATCCTGCGCGACCTGGGTGTGTCCGCCGAAGCGCGCAGGATCTCGGGACCGATGATAAACGTGATGCTGTTCGATCAGGACCTCACGTTCGGGTCGTTGACCGGAGACTTCCGGATCCTCACCACCGGTCCTGTCCCGGACCTGTCCGTCAACGTGTATCGCAGCGGCACCCCGGCATCGACGATCGTCGAGTTCGAGGCCAACCCGTACCGCTACCGCGACGACGAACTGCGGTCGCATCACGCCGCCGTCGTCGGGTTGATCGGCGAACTGCTCGCCGCAGACCCCGGCACTCCACTCGCCGCGATCGGCGCGGCTGAATTGGCTCGTTTGACGCCGGTGGTGGGTGAGCGGTCGGCCCCGGAGGTGTCGTTGCCGGAGTTGCTGGCGGCGTCGGTGGGGGTGGTTCCGGATGCGGTGGCGGTGGTGTGCGAGGGTCGTCGGTTGACGTATCGGGAGTTGGATGAGGCGTCGAATCGGTTGGCGCGGGTGCTGCTCGGGGTGGGGGCGGGTCGCGAGTCGGTGGTGGCGGTGGCGGTGGCGCGGTCGGTGGAGTCGGTGGTGTCGGTGTGGGCGGTGGCGAAGACGGGGGCGGCGTTTGTGCCGGTGGATCCGCTGTATCCGGTGGGTCGGATCGAGCACATGGTTGCTGATTCGGGTGTGGTTGTGGGCGTGACGTTGTCGGGTTCGGTGGATCGGTTGCCGGGTGCGGTGCGGTGGGTGGTGCTCGACGACGCCGACACGGTGGATCGGTTGTCGTCGGTGTCGGCGGGTCCGGTGTCGGATGTGGATCGGGGTGGGCCGGTGCGGGTGGGTCAGGCGGCGTATGTGATTTATACGTCGGGGTCGACGGGGTTGCCGAAGGGTGTGGTGGTGACTCATCGGGGGTTGGCGAATCTGGTGGCGTCGCAGCGTTCGGAGTTCGGTGCGGTCGCGGGTGCTCGGGTGTTGCAGTGTGCGTCGCCGAGTTTTGATGCGTCGGTGTTCGAGTTGGTGTGGGCGGTGGGGATGGGGGCCCGGTTGGTGGTGGTTCCGCCGTCGGTGTACGGCGGGGAGGAGTTGGCGCAGATTTTGGGTCGTGAGGGTGTGACTCATGCGGTGTTGACGCCGACGGCGTTGTCGTCGTTGGATCCGTCCGGGTTGCAGACGCTGGGGACGTTGGTGGTTGCGGGTGAGGCGTGTCCGCCGGAGTTGGTGGCGCGGTGGGCGCCGGGTCGGAGGATGGTCAATGCGTACGGGCCGACGGAGGCGACGGTGATGTCGAATGCCAGCGACGCACTGGTCGCGGGAGAGCTGGTGACGGTTGGTGGTCCGGTTCGTGGGTTCGGTGAGTTGGTGTTGGATGCGCGGTTGCGGCCGGTGCCGTTCGGGGCGGCGGGGGAGTTGTATTTGTCGGGTCCGGCGTTGGCGCGGGGGTATCGGAATCGGATCGGGTTGACGGCGTCACGGTTTGTGGCCGATCCGTTCGGTGGTGCGGGTCAGCGGATGTATCGGACGGGGGATGTGGTGCGGTGGCGGGAGCGTGCGGAGGGTGGGCCGGTGCTCGAGTATGTGGGTCGGTCGGATTTTCAGGTGAAGATTCGTGGGTTCCGTGTCGAACTCGGCGAAATCGACGCGGTGCTGACACAGCACCCCCGCATTGCATTCGCGGTGACCCTCGGTCGCACCGCCCCGTCCGGGGACACCGTCCTGGTGTCCTACGTCCTGCCGTCCGGTGACGGCGAACCCGACGTCGCCGCGGTCACCGACCATGTGCGCGGCCGCGTCCCCGCCCACATGGTGCCCGCGACGATCGTGATCCTCGACGAGTTGCCGCTCACACCGGTGGGCAAGCTGGACCGGCAGGCATTGCCCACACCGGATTTCGCGGTGGTACGCACGGTGTTCCGTGCGTCGGGCAGCGCGACCGAGCAGACCGTGGCAGATGCCTTCGCCGAGGTGCTCGGACTCGACCGGACCGGGCTCGACGACAACTTCTTCGACCTGGGCGGCAATTCACTGAGCGCGACCCGCGTCGTCGCCCGCGTCAACTCGGCGCTGGGTATCGGTCTGGGAGTGCGGGAGCTGTTCGAGGCACCCACGGTGGCGGGGTTCGCCGCCCGCGCCGATGCATCGGATCGCCGCATCGCGGCGCGTGCCGCCCTGACCGCGGGTCCGCGCCCCGACCGTGTGCCGCTGTCGCTGGCCCAGCAGCGGATGTGGATCGTCAACCAGGTCGACACGGCTTCGCCCGCCTACAACATTCCGATTGCGCTTCGCCTGTCCGGCGACCTCGACATCGAGGCCATGCGTGCGGCGTTCGGCGACGTCGTCGAACGGCACGAACCCCTCCGCACCGTCTACCCGGGGTCCGAGGACGGCCCGCACCAGGTGGTGCTGCCCGTGGACCAGGTGACCCTCGACCTCACTCCGGTCACCGTGTCCGACGAGGCGGCGCTGCGCTCCGAGTTGGTGTCTCTGGCGTCGGCCGAATTCAACGTGCGCAGCGAGGTCCCGATGCGCGCCACGCTCCTGCGAATCGGTCCGGACGAACATGTGCTGGCCCTGGTTCTGCACCATATCGCGGCGGACGGATCGTCGATGGCGCCGCTGGCCCGCGACGTGATGGTCGCGTACACCGCGCGTGCACACGGACGTCCGCCCGGGTGGGCGCCGATGCGGGTACAGTACGCCGACTTCGCGTTGTGGCAGCGTCGCACCCTCGGCAGCGACAGCGACCCGGACTCTCCGATCTCGGCGCAACTGGACTACTGGCGCCGGACCCTCGACGGCATGCCCGAGCTGCTCGAGCTGCCGCTCGATCGCAGGCGACCCCTGCAGCGGTCCTCGCACGGCGCGACCGTGCCGTTTGCGATCAGCGCGGACCTGCACAGGACGCTGTCCGACCTGGCCCGGACTCATGATTCGACGCTGTTCATGGTCGCGCACGCCGCACTCGCCGTCCTGCTCGGCCGGCTGAGCGATGCGACGGACCTCGCGGTGGGCACACCGGTTGCCGGTCGCGGCGACGCGGCCCTCGATGAGATGGTCGGCATGTTCGTCAACACCGTGGTGCTGCGAACCCGCGTCGCACCCGAACACTCCTTCACCGACCTGTTGGCGCACGTCCGCGACACCGATCTCGGCGCGTTCGGGCACACGGAGGTGCCGTTCGACCGGGTCGTGCAGGCGGTCGACCCGGTGCGCTCCACGGCGCACGCCCCGCTGTTCCAGGTGCTGCTCGAATTTCAGAACACCGAGGAGAGCCGCCTCGAACTGCCCGGACTGACCGTAGAGGTCGTCGACGCCGGCGTCGAGGTCGCCAAATGCGACCTGTTCCTGACCCTGAGTGAGAACATCGACGAAACCGGCGCGCCCGCCGGGATGTCCGCGGCATTCGGCTTCGCTACCGACGTCCTGGACGCGGGCACCGTCCGCGGTTTCGCGGATCAATTCGTTCGAATCCTCGACGCGGTCGCCGCGTCGCCGGAGCGCCCGATCGGCAACATCGACGTCCTCGGCGCGCATGAATTGGCTCGTTTGACGCCGGTGGTGGGTGAGCGGTCGGTCCCGGAGGTGTCGTTGCCGGGGTTGTTGGCGGCGGCGGTGGCGGTGGTTCCGGATGCGGTGGCGGTGGTGTGCGAGGGTCGTCGGTTGACGTATCGGGAGTTGGATGAGGCGTCGAATCGGTTGGCGCGGGTGCTGCTCGGGGCGGGGGCGGGTTCCGAGTCGGTGGTGGCGGTGGCGGTGGCGCGGTCGGTGGAGTCGGTGGTGTCGGTGTGGGCGGTGGCGAAGACGGGGGCGGCGTTTGTGCCGGTGGATCCGCTGTATCCGGTGGGTCGGATCGAGCACATGGTTGCTGATTCGGGTGTGGTTGTGGGGGTGGCGTTGTCGGGTTCGGTGGATCGGTTGCCGGGTGCGGTGCGGTGGGTGGTGCTCGACGACGTCGATACCGTTTCGCGGTTGTCGTCGGTGTCGGCGGGTCCGGTGTCGGATGTGGATCGGGGTGGGCCGGTGCGGGTGGGTCAGGCGGCGTATGTGATTTATACGTCGGGGTCGACGGGTCTGCCGAAGGGTGTGGTGGTGACTCATCGGGGGTTGGCGAATTTGGTGGCGTCACAGCGTTCCGAGTTCGGATCGGCTGTGGGTGCGCGGGTGTTGCAGTGTGCGTCGCCGAGTTTTGATGCGTCGGTGTTCGAGTTGGTGTGGGCGGTGGGGATGGGGGCCCGGTTGGTGGTGGTTCCGCCGTCGGTGTACGGCGGGGAGGAGTTGGTGCAGATTTTGGGTCGTGAGGGTGTGACTCATGCGGTGTTGACGCCGACGGCGTTGTCGTCCATCGACCCCGCTGGGTTGGAGGCGTTGGGCACCTTGGTGGTTGCGGGTGAGGCGTGTCCGCCGGAGTTGGTGGCGCGGTGGGCGCCGGGTCGGAGGATGGTCAATGCGTACGGGCCGACGGAGGCGACGGTGATGTCGAATGCCAGCGACGCACTGATCGCGGGAGAGCTGGTGACGGTTGGTGGTCCGGTTCGTGGGTTCGGTGAGTTGGTGTTGGATGCGCGGTTGCGGCCGGTGCCGTTCGGGGCGGCGGGGGAGTTGTATTTGTCGGGTCCGGCGTTGGCGCGGGGGTATCGGAATCGGATCGGGTTGACGGCGTCACGGTTTGTGGCCGACCCGTTCGGTGCTCCGGGTCAGCGGATGTATCGGACGGGGGATGTGGTGCGGTGGCGGGAGCGTGCGGGTGGTGGGCCGGTGCTCGAGTATGTGGGTCGTTCGGATTTTCAGGTGAAGATTCGTGGGTTCCGCGTCGAACTCGGCGAAATCGAGTCCGCTCTCCTCGGGTACCCCGGTATCGACCATGCCGTCGTGCACACCAGCGGCGACCGGTTGGCCGGCTACGTCGTTCCCGCCGCGGGATCGGAACTCGACACGTCCGCGGTCCTGGCACACGCCCGCGCGAGCCTGGCCCCGCACATGGTCCCTGCGACCGTGACGGTGCTCGACGCCGTGCCTGTGACCGCGAACGGGAAACTCGACCGCGCCGCCCTGCCGGAACCGGACTTCACCGCGGGACGCGCGGAGTACCGGGCGCCACGCAACGCGACCGAGGAGGTGGTGGCCGCCGCGTTCGCCGCGGGACTCGGACTGGACCGGGTCGGCCTCGACGACAACTACTTCACGCTCGGTGGCACGTCACTCACCGCGACGAGCGTGATCGCCCGGATCGCCGAATCCTCCGCGCGCGCCGTGCCGGTGCAGTGGATATTCACGCATCCGACGCCGGAAGCTCTGGCACACATGATCGTCACGGCGCCGGAGGATTCCAGGTCGGACGATGGCGCCGACGGGTCACTGGACGTACTGCTGCCGCTGCGCACCACGGGAACCGGCAGCCCGGTGTTCTGCATCCATCCCGCGATCGGGTTGGCGTGGTGCTTCACCGGACTGGTGCAGTATCTCGGCGACCGTCCGGTGTACGGACTGCAGTCCCCGGCACTGACCGACCCGGGCCTGCATGTCGACTCCCTGGAAGAACTCGCGGCCCGGTATGTCGACCGGATCCGTTCGGTGCAGCCGCACGGCCCGTACCACCTGGTGGGCTATTCGGTCGGCGGCCAGATCG
Organism: Rhodococcus pseudokoreensis; assembly: GCF_017068395.1. Classification (NCBI taxonomy): domain Bacteria; kingdom Bacillati; phylum Actinomycetota; class Actinomycetes; order Mycobacteriales; family Nocardiaceae; genus Rhodococcus; species Rhodococcus pseudokoreensis. The sequence continues at coordinate 8,254,543 of NZ_CP070619.1, forward strand.
CCCAGGAGATGGCGGTGCAGCTCACAAGCGCCGGCGACGAGGTGGCCACCCTCACGATGCTCGACACCCATCTGGCCGCAGGTCTTGATCGCACGACCGAAAAGCCCACCGTGGCAGCACTTCTCGCGGAGTTCGGCGCGGTGGTCCCGGATGACGGAGATGATGCGACGACCACCGATCGTGCGGTGGAGGTACTGCGTCGCACCGGCGGACCGTTCGCCGCCGTGACTGCAGGCGACCTCGAGGCCGTGCACCGGGTGTTCACGCAGACGGTCGACCTCGCCCTCGCGCACCGCCCGTCGACACCGATCGGCGTCGATTTGCTGTACTTCGGAGCGGCAGATTCCTTCGACGCGCCCACCGGTGTCTCCGCGTGGCGGCAGTACATCAGCGGCGAGATCTTCGTGCACAACGTTCCCGCATCGCATCAGCAGTTGACGAGTCCGGAAGCCCTCGCCGGCATCGGACCCGTCCTCGCACACCACGTGATGCTCGCCGACCAGGCGACGCGGGTCGGTTAGCCGCCGGTGTGCGTCCGACGGGGTTCAGACGTGTCATCGGGTGCGTCCTGCCAACTGGAAGGGGAGCATCGGTTCGGGGATGCGGCGGGTGGTGATCATCTCGGCGATTCCCTCGGCTGTGGCGGGTGCCAGGGTGACGCCCAGCATGCCGTGTCCGGCAGCAATGTAGAGGCCGTGGTGACCGGGAACCGGGCCGATGAACGGCAGGCTGTCCGGTGTGGCAGGCCGTAATCCTGCCCGGCCGGCGCGGGCATCGACTCGTGCATCCGGGGCCCATCCGGCCAGGTACGGGTGTACCTGGTCCACGAGGTTCCGGATCCGCTGTTCGGGGACGCGTTCATCGCGGGCAGGCAGTTCGAAGGCGCCGGCGATGCGGAGGGCGTCGTGATACGGGCTCAGGCCCAGTTTGGGTTCCATCAGGTACAGCGCGTGGCGTGGAGACGTCCCGGCTCCCCGGATGTCGATCGAGTACCCCTTGGCTCCGATGATCGGCAACGTGAAGCCGAGAGGAGCGAGAATGGTGTTTGTCGCGACACCGAGCGCTACCACTACCTGGTCGACATCCAAGGAGGTGTCCGGAAGTCGTATCGACCAGCCCGTACCTGCGGGGGTGACGGCCTCCACGGCTGTGTGCTGGAGGACGGTGACGCCCATTTCCGTGACTCTCTTGTGCAGACCTTGGAGCAGGGATTCCGGGTTGACGTGTCGGTCGATCGAGGTGTGGGCGGCGGCCTGCACTCCGAGGCCGACGGCGGCGTCGCGTTGACGTGCTTCGTCGCCGGACAGGTATTCGACGCGACCGGGGAAGCCCATCGGGACCAGTTGGTCGAACAACTGGCTGAACCATTTCAGGCCGTCGGCGGATTGTGCCAGTGCGAGCAGGCCGGCCGAGTGCATCTCGAAATCGACACCGTCGTCGTGGAATTCGTCGAACAACTCGAGTGTGTGGCGGTTGAGGTGCAACAGTGCACGGACTCCGCTCTCGTACGCCGAAGGCCGGGCGGCGCGGGCGAACTTCCACAGCCAACGGATCCAGTCGGTGTCCAGACGCGGCCGGATGGACAAGGCACCATTCGGGTCGAGGGCGTGTGTGAGGCCGAGTCCGACGACGCCCGGTGAGGCGAGGGGGGTCGACAGTGACGGGGTGACCCAACCGGCATTGACGCCCGAAGCCGACTCGCCGATCGAACCGCGTTCGATGACCGTGACCTCCTCGCCGCGTCGGCGAAGGCTCCACGCTGTACTCATTCCGACGATCCCGCCGCCGATCACTGCGACAGCCACATCCGTCTCCTTTCCTGCAGATTCTGTGAAATAAGTTCAGGTATTGGCGAACTCCGAAGCGGGTGCGGCCGCGGCGTCTCGGGATCGTGCGAGCAGGTCGACGACCGACTCGAGGTGAGCGCCGTAGTCGACGGGCGCGCTTCCAACCGGAAATCGCTGAAGGATCTGCCGGCTGAGCACTGCGAGCCGATGCGGCACGGCCTGTCCCTTGCGGGCGAGTGCGTGGCTCGACACGACGCCGAGGACGGCGAGGTTGTTGTCGAGTGCTGCACCGGCATCGTGCGCCTTCCGCCAGGCGAGCAGGTCGGGTGTTCCGGTGTCGGTTTGACCTGCTCCGCCCAGTCCGATCAGTGATGTCGTGGCGGCGACGCGGGCCTCCTCGGCCCACCCTGCTGATGTCATGTAAAGCAAGCTGACCTGGGATTCGGGTTCGGTGGCGACGAGTCCACCCGGGTCTTCGACGATGCGATTGACCTGAGCGGTGATCAGCTGGCAGGTATCTGCCCAGGAGCGAGCGAGAGAATCGAGTGTCGGAGCGACGAGAGAGTTGTGATAACCGCCGTTCGACAAGATTGCGCCGAGGGGCGGATGGACTGTCGGCCCGACAAAGATGGGATTGTTCGATGAGGCTGAGAGCGCGATCTCGGCGCATTCCTCGGCGGCGGCCTGCGCTCTGCGTGCCCATCCGATGACGCGGGGCCCACTGCGGAAGGACACCGGTGCCTGATAGGGGAGCTCGGACGAGTGGTCGTCGGTCTCCATGAGCCGGCGGATGTTGTGTAAGGCTTCAGCCTGGTGTTCGTCGCGCCATGCGGCCTCGAGTTCGGGGGCGTAGTGGGCTGCCGGGGCGTTGATCGCGACCGCGGCCAGCGCCATCACCTGTTCCATCACGGTGATTCGGTGCCGCCCGGCCAGTGCGGCGTCCCCCAAGGCCGCCGCAGCCACCGGTGAACCGTTGATGAGGGCCATCCCCTCACCGATCTCGAGAGTTCCGTCGAACCGAGTCCTGAGCAGGTGTCCCAAAGCGATGATGTCGCCCGGCTCGCCGTTTCCGCGGGCCGGAACCGGTGGAAGATTCGAGTCGAGTAGTTCGATCAGTCGGTGCACTGTTTCCACCCGCAGGCACGCTGTCCCGTTCAGCACATCAGCAAGCCGTGCAAGGACGATGGTGCGAGCGAGGCGTTCAGGCAGTCGAGGGCCGACCGTGGCGGGAGTCGACGGCAGCCGGGTTGCGAACTCCGCGCGGCTGTCGGCGCCGAGCACGGATTTCGCGCCGACATGATGCTTGGTCGTGATCCCGTAGAGATGACGATCCGCGTTCTGTTCGACGAACTCGACGAACTCGTCTCGGCGGGAACGGATGGCGGCCAGTGCGCGGTCACTGATTCTGCACTGCTCGCCCATCCAGGCCACCCGCGCGACATTGTCGAGGGTCAGGTCGTCACTGGTGTCGATGACTACAGTCATGAAAGTCCTCCTGCGTGGAGTGGGGCTGTTGTTGTGGCGGTTGGTCGAATTACTGCTGAGATGCGAACGATGAGCTGCGGTCCGGGTTGCCGGTGGGTGACTTTCCGGGTCCTTCCTCGGTGTCACCTGCGGCCTGGGCGAGGGGTAGGCCCGCGGTTTCCGGTGCCCAGGCGATGCTGATGAGGAGTCCGAGGCCTGCAACCACACCGGTCATCAGCGTGACGCCGTGTGCCCCGAAGTGATCGATTCCCATCGGCAGTAGAAGCGTGCCGATCGCTGCGCCGATTCGGCTGAAGGACACGCAGATTCCGGTCGCCGATGCGCGGATGCTGGTGGGGAACAGTTCGCTGGGATAGACGGTGTCGAGCGCGGCCATCGCCGAAGAAATGAGGGCGAAGAGGGCGAAAAGGGCGATGACATAGCCTGCGGGGGCGCTCTGCCACAGGCCGATTGCGAGTGTCGATGCGGTCAGCAGTGCGAAGGAGACCAGGGTGTAGGGGCGTCGACCGATCTTGCCTATCGTGACGATGCCGACGGCGCCGCCGATCAGAAGGAAGAGGTTGACGCTCGTGGTCTGCCAGAAGCCGGAGTCGATGTCGAGTGACTCGAGGATGGTGGGCAGGAAGGTGAAGACCGCGAAATAGGGAACGACCTGGCAGAACCAGAACAGGCATGCGAATGCCAGTCGCTTGCGGTGCTGTTCGGCGAACACCTCGCGCAGCGATCCAGCCGATTCGTCTTCTTCTTCCTCGTCGGCGAGGTCGGCGAGGGTCGCGGTGGGGGAGACATGCTTCCGCAGAATTGCCAGGCCTTCGTCCGCCCGTCCGTTCCGAGCGAGCCACCGCGGCGACTCGGGGGTGTTCCGGCGCAGGATGAGCAGTATGAGCGCAGGAACCGCGCTGGTTGCGAGGATCCAGCGCCAGGCGCCGTCACCACCGAACTCGGCAATCGCCGTTCCGACGACAATTGCGAGGACGTACCCGATAGTCCACATCGCCGGCCCCACTGCGAGCAGGGTGGCGCGGTACTTGCGTGGTGCGAACTCGGCCACCAAGGTCGTGGCGATCGTGTAGTCGGCACCGACCGCAATCCCCAGCAGAACGCGGAGAACGAGCAACATCACGGCGCCTGTGACCGCGATTTGCGCGAGGGAGAGGACGACGAACAATGCCAGGTCGATGACGAACATGCGGCGGCGTCCGATCCTGTCGGTGACCCAGCCGAACAACAGGCTCCCCAGGAACACGCCGATCAGTGCGGAGGCACCGATCAGGCCGCTCATCAATGAACTGACTGGATGAGACTGGGCGAAGAGGGGGAGTGCGGGAACGATGGCGCCGAGGATGTAGCCGTCGCAGAGGTGTCCGCCATTTCCGTAGAGCGTCGTTTTCAGATGAAACCGCGATAGCTTCGCGTCGTCGAGAGCGTGTGTGGCCACGGGGGCTCCTTCAGGAAAGAGGCTGTGAAATTCATCAGTCGCGACCCCCCGAGCGCGCCGATTACTGCCCGCACACCCGCCGGAAGTTTCCGTTCGAGTGTTGGAGAGAACCGATACGTCGGTGTGGTCGGTGATGGTCTGTCGGTGCGTGGTTGGCACCGCCGCGACGTTCTCGACTGTGATTCCGAACACTACGAGCGACGCGTGGGGGCGTCTTCCGTATGTGTTCGAGTAAACGCGCGGCCTGTTCCTGTAATTGTCGAAATCCCCAGGTGAACGGGTGAAACTGAACGGCGAACACGCATCAGGTGTTGCGGATCAGCATCGCCAATCTGAGGGCGAGCTGAAGTCCGGCCCGACGCTCGCCCTGCGCCCAATCCTCTCCGAGGAGCTGCTGAGCACGGTCGAGGCGGTAGTAGAGGGTGGTGCGGTGCACCGCTAGCTGGGCGGCTGCGCGGCGGGTGTCACCGCCGCAGTCGAAATACGCATCCAGACTTTCGCGAATCAGTGAGTTGTCCGCGTCGAACAGACGAGATGCGCCCGGAAACAGAATCTCCAGGGTGTCAGTGGTCCACGGCAGTCCATAGAACACGAGGTCGGCTCCGAGCTCGTTCCAGCTCAACTGCTCGACTTTCCGTGCATGTGCAATGGATGCCGCGTAGCTGGATTGCATTCCCGATCGTCGCAGGTCATCGAGATCGGATGCAGCCGCTCCGACGCCGGTTCCGCGCAGCATCCACCCGCGTCGCCGGGCCGCGTTCGTCAGTGCGTGGCGGAACGGACGAAGGCGATCGCCGTGGACCTCTGCACTGACGATCAGGTGGATTGTGTCGTCGCCATGCCCGAGGAGGGAATGGCCCATCGGTCGCGCATACGCCACTTCCTGGGTAGCACCGCGCAGTGCTCGGGTGTCCAGCGTCTCGCCGCTGTCACCGATCGGCGCAAACCGCGTGGTGAGCACACTCGCGGGCTCGGCGAATTCGAGGAGAGGTTCATTGCCCAGGAGCTCCGCCGACGGTCTGCCCTCACGCGGTGGCGCCAGCAGGGCGCTGACGAGTCGAGCTTCCCGATCCAGCGCAGTGGCTGTCGACTCCGACTGCTGGTGAAGCAGTTCTGCGATCGTGCCTGCTGTGCTGGTCGCTGCGGTGATGTCGGGATCTGTGAGCGGAGGGCTGTCGATCAGCCACAGATATCCGTGGAGTTCCCCGTGCGCTCGCATCGGTATGCAGACCCGAGGCAACGTCTGCAACGCCGGATTCGCGGGAAACCGGACGGGGCCGGTGGCGTGGGCGATATCGAGCGAGAAGGCGTATTCGAACACCTCCGGGGAGGAGTGTCGCTGGAGGATCGACCGGACACGGACGTCGTCGAGGTCACCGTGCTGCTCGGTCAACGCCAGCGGTTTGAGACCGCAGTCGTCGATTTCGATCGAGCGGTTCAGCTGATCCGCGAGACTGTCTGCGTACTGCTGGACATCGTTCATCCGTAACCTGCCGGTCGTCTTCCCACGCTGCGGGCCGCGTGTGATGTTAATGCATCGAGACCGAGGCGCCTCGGTCTCCGATTTCTCGAAAATGACCGAGCGCCAAGGATCCTCAGCCCCGTATGTGGTGGTCGGCGGGAACTCGCGACGACAGCTTGCCGAGCGGCGCCACGTTGACCGCCCTCATGGTGAGAAACGCTATCGTCAGCTTGTGACCTTGCGACGGGCGGGCGTCCGGTCGTCGGCGAACATGGCCTCGATCCTCGACTTGATCTCCGCGGTGCTCATGGAGCCGCCGTGGCGGGGCGTCCGCGACACGGTGGGAGTTGCCGGGGTGATCGAGACTGTCGCCATGCGTCCTGCTTTCGTCGGTTACTTATATGTGTGCCTCACGGTCACGTCTGTGATCTGGTTCACATCGTGGCCGACTATGTTGTACACCACATACCCGGTCGTGTGCCACTCGGCCCGGTCGCCAAGTGCCCGGTTTTCGCAGCCGTGCCGTTCGGCGAATGGACAGGAAATCCGCCCCCGGTACAGTCGCCCGAATGGATGAGGAGACGGGCCCGAACCGTCGACAGCTTCGGCTGGTGCAATCCCCGGTCCGTCTACCGGGCGAAGAGGACGAAGAACTCCTCGCCCGGTCGGTGATCGATGCGCTTGCCGGTGGCATGTCGTGGGAGCAGATCGGTACTCGGCTCGGTGTGGCCGCTCCGATCGCGGGCGGCAGTCCGGTCACCGACCGGGACTGGCAGGAGGCGGTTGTCGATCACGAGAATGCACGGCAGCTATCGGACAGCGTTCGACGTCCTCTCGCCGGAGACCGGGCCGTGTCCGTCCACGGAATACCGCGGCACCGTGAAGGCGGCGGCGACGCACAGAACTGCGATCGCGAAGCAGACAATCGTGTACCAGATATTTCCGATGGGATCGCCGTTGCTCGTGACACCGTCGACGGCGGCGAAGTAGTCCGGTAACGCGGTCACCCACAGCAGGCCCACCACGCCGAGGTACACCACGCTGTAGACACGCACGAAGTCGTTGGAGTAGGCGGGAACATCCGACGTCCCCCGGCGCAGCCGCGACCACTGCCGCACCAGGACCGGGATCGCGACGAGCGCGACGACGACCAGTTCCGCCGCGTAGAGAACTCCGCGGACCGTGGTGCTCTCCATTCCGACGACTGTCGCCGGGATCGGGAGAATGAACGTGCCCGCCGACGCCAGGAGGCCGATTACGATTGTCCGCCAAGCCAGTTCGAGTCCGGTGAAGTCCCGGCCCCGGTCGGCGTGGCGACCCACGAAGAACTGGACGCACAGCGCCAGCGACATCGGCCACAGTGCCGCGAACACCACGACGCTCGGCAACGGGACCGCATCGAACATGGGCTGATTGACCGGGTTGGTGGTCGACCATTCCCACCACCTCAGCTGCGGCCCGAGCTGGTCGAAGATCTCGTAGAACGCGTGGTGCACGAAGCCCACGCAGACCGCGCCCACGAGCACGCCATATTTCCGGAAGACCCCGAGCATCCGGACGAGTTCGAAGGCCAGCGTGGCCATCAGCGGATAGATCGCAATGATGTACAGGGGCAGACGGCCCCACAGGAAGTCCACCGTGAACACGTTGTGCGCGAACATCGTGTCCACGTGTTCCTCGATCCCGAACGCTGCCGGAAAGTACAGCGGCGGTTCGATGACGAACAGATATGCGGTAGCGCCGAACCAGAGCGCCAGGGTGGTCGGATCGCCGTTGCGGCGCCAGCGCAGGATCGCGAACACGAGCGCGAGCACCGACCCGAGCACGATCGTGAGCTCGAGAACCGGCAGCGTCCAGTTCTCCAGGGCCAACGGATTGCGGACCTCGACGAGTCCACCGGCCTCGGCGCACGAGAAGCCGAGCGCCGTCGACAGCTGGTCGAAGGTGGGGGAGCAGAGATCGGCCATCAGTTGACCACCGCCGCCGCGGGCTCGGTCCGGCGCTCACCCGACTCGGCGGTGTACCAGCGGGTGCAGTCGTAGCCGGCGTCGTAGCGGGTGAACCACTCGTCGGCGAGCGCGGGCAGCTTCTCGTGCGTCGGGTTGTGTTTCGGCATCTGACTGCGGACGACGCCGGCGAGAGCGGTGAGTTGTTCTCCGCGGGGGAGGTCGTCGAACGCGCGCGGCATGATCCCCTTGCTCAGGTAGGGCGCGAACGCAGTCAGCAGTTTCTGCTTAATGCGGTGCGTCGCGAACATCGACATCGAATCGACCTTCCGCTCCCTCAGCGGGACGTGCTGGTTGAACCCCGCGCAGGCGATCCGGACGACCTTCATCACATGCGTGAAGATCGACGGCGCCATCCTCATCCGGTACAGCTCATCTCCGACAAGGGAATTGAAGATCACCAGCGCTGAGCTACGGTGTTCGACCTCTTCGACGAAGTGCCAGATGAACAGGGACGCAACCCGGTCGTCGCCCGGCCGGAAGAGGGTCGCGTCGTTGTCGAGCATCAGCTTGAATACCGGCGTGAACGTCGCCTCCAGATCGGCGGTGTAGGCGAGTCGGTAGTTCAGGCTGGTCGCCTCGGTGAGGAGGTCGAACTCGCCGATCACCGCGTCGAGGGTGTTCTGAAGTCCCGGATACCGCCTGATCAGGGCCTTGACGTGCTGTCGATGCGCGGTCGAGTGGTGGCCCTCCTGACGCATGAACGCCACGGCCTCCGCTGCGACCTCGGGATCGGTCATCAACGGTTTGGCCTGCATGATCGCCTTGACGATCATCTTCTCGAAACCGATGGCCAGGAACGAGATCGCGTTCGACATGCTCGACCAGGCGGGGTTGTCGGGGTTCCAGAGGAACGGGACGTCCTGTTCCTCGAACGCGAAATCCATCTTTCTGGGATGTAGGTCGGACATGTGCAATTCCTCGTCTCGTGCGGCCTGAGTGGGTTGAAGTCTGTGGGCAGGTGGAGACCCGAGCCCCAACAACATACACGCACCATAAACTCTGTATGATTACTTTGCGACAGATTCGGAGAGAACTGTTGTGGCCGGAAGTGAAACCCGCTCGCGGTAACCTCTGAGTCCAGGTCGGGCAATGTGCAGTCGTCCGTGCAGTACGTTCGGCCGACGACGCATTGCGAGAGGTAGGGAACGGGCAATGGCAGGCAGGCGTGGGTGGGGTGGCAGCCCACCCGGAAGTGACGAGGAAGCGTCCCGGCGAATCGTCGTCGCCGCGGTCGAGCTCATCAGCCGGAAAGGCACGGCGATCAGCATCGCCGACGTTGCGGAATCCCTCGGCGTCATCCGCCAGACGGTGTACCGGTACTTTCCCAGCACAGACTCCCTCTTACGAGCCGCAGCCATCGCCGCGGTCGACGGATTCCTCGACCGCCTGACGCAACACGTCGCCGGTATCGAGGATCCAGCAGAAGCTGTGGTCGAGGCCGTGATCTACACGCTCAACGAAGCGCCCCGCGTTCCGCAGCTCGGCATCATGCTGTCCGGTTCCCATTCCCACGCCGAGGGAATCACGTCCGACGAAGCCCTCGCCTTCGGAATGACGATGATCCAGCGCTTCGACGTCGACTGGGAGCGGCACGGCTACGGGGAGCACGCCTTGCGTGAGCTCGTCGAGTATCAGTTGCGGACGATGCAGTCGTTCTTCATCTCGCCGGGAAACCCGCCGCGTAGCCAGGACGAGCTGCGTGCTTATCTGCGCCGATGGGTGGGATCCGCGGTCGCCGTCACGGGGAGTCCGGCGTCCGCTGGGTGACGTCGGTGGGCCGTCCCAGTCGAGAGCGCAGTTCCTGGTTCGACAACGTGCAGACCCGAATAGACTTGCCGAGGTGACCCGCGAGGATCCCGATCGGCTCTCCGCCGACGATGCCCATATTCTGGGGCTCGAATCGGCGGTGATATCCGGTCACACCCTGAAGCTGGTGGTTCTCGAACCGAGCCCCGGCCCGCTGGACCTCGGGGCCCTGCGAACCGCGGTGGCGGAGCGCCTTTCGAGCGAGCCGCGCGCGACGCAGCGGATCGACGCCTCGGGTCCGGAGCCGCGCTGGACCGCGGCGACCGCCTTCGATATCAGCGACCAAATTCGGCGCCGGGAAGAGCCGTGTGCCACGCGGGCCGATCTGTGGCGGGCCGTCAGCACGCTGATGTCCGAGCACCTCGATCACGAGCGGCCGCTGTGGACGTTCGATCTGATCGGCCCACTCGACGACGGGCGCGAGGCGATCGCCGTCCGGATCCATCACGCGATGGCCGACGGGATCGGCGCCGTGCGCTTCCTGCACGACGTGCTCTGGGATCGACACGCCGAACCGGCCCCGCACGGGTCGCGTCCGGGTGTTCGCGCCGATTCGGGGCAGCGTTCGCGAGTCGACGAGGTGCTGCGGCTGCCCGCGGCCGTGCATCGTGAACTGGGCCATCGCGGCTCACGCTCGCCCTTCGACCGTCCGATCAGTGCCGCGCGCGAACTCGCGTTCACCGTCGCCCCGCTCTCGGAGCTGAAAGCAATAGGCGCCTCGCGCCCCACCCGCGCAACCGTCAACGACGTACTTCTGGGGATCGTCGCAGGGGGCCTGCGCAGCTGGCTCTCGGCCGGCGACGCTGCGCTGCCGCGTCTGCGTGCTCAGGTTCCGGTCAGCCTTCACCACCGGAGCGAGGGAGCGGAGGTCGGAAACCGCGATTCATTCCTGAACATCGATTTGCCGCTCGCCGAGGCTGATCCGCTCATCCGACTCGACCGGATCAGCGCCGAGACCAGCAAGCGCAAGCACCTCGACGACGCCGACGAGCTCTTCGATCTCTTCCACGCTCTCGGACGCGTGAAGCGCGTCGGGGCGGCAGTGCAACGACTCGCGGGCAGCGCGCGCGAGTTCAGCCTCGCGATCTCGAACGTTCCCGGCCCGCGCGTGCCGGTGAGTGTGTCCGGACGCCGGGTGGAGCGGCTCTTCTCGTCCTCGGAGCCCGCCGTTCACCACGCGTTGCGGATCTCGGCGATTTCCTGCGCCGGGATCGTCGGAATCGGGCTCTGCACCGACCCCGAGGCGCTGCCCGATGTTGCCCGGCTGGCGCTGGCGATGGAAGATTCGTACGCCGAATTGCGTGACGCGGCGTCGACGCCTTGAAGTGCGCCGGGATGGGTACACGGAGACCATGGCATCCAGTTCCGCATCACGCAGAATGCGGTCCGCCGTCGCTGCAGCGCTGATGGCAGGGGGAGTTGCCTGCGCAGCGACAGGGCAGGCCCTGGCCGCCCCGGCTCCCAGCGAAATCGCGGACGCTCCCCCACGGACCGCGCTGTCGTTCGCACATACACCCAGCGGAACGAGAGTGGGAACCGCGAATCAGGGCGAGGCGCGACCCGGTCTGTCGATCGTGAAACTGTATGTCGCCGACTACATGATCCGGCACGGTGACGGCTCGCCCGAAGACCTCGAACTCGGGCAACGAATGATCCGGGACAGCGACGACGCCGCCGCCTCGCAGGCCTATGCAAAATATCCGCAATCCATCGACGCCGTCGCCGCCGAGTATCGGCTCACCGGCACCCGCGGCGCCGCCTTCTGGGGCAACTCGGTGACCAGCACGGCTGACACGGTCACCTTCCTCGAAGCGAAGAAGACCACCGACCCGAACAGCCCCGTTCTCGGATGGATGGCCACCGCCGCCCCTGTCGCCGTCGACGGCACCCACCAGAATTGGGGCACCGGTGCACTGCCGTCGGTCACCGGAACCAAATGGGGATGGTCCGACGACGGCTCCAGCGTCGTCGCCTCCGCATCCTTCGGACCCGACTTCTCCGTCGCTGCCAACACCTACGGCACCGCCGAACAACACACCGACGACGTCCTCGGCGCCTTCGGCTCCGACTTCACGCCGTCTGCCGGCGCAGTGCCGCCGCCCTGACAACCGGCGAGGCGGCTCACCCCGCAGATTCGCCGCGCGTCGGCGGAGCAGCGGTGGTGGGTTCAACCTCCGTGGGAGTTGGTGCCGCCGGAGCCGGGGTCGCAGCATCACCCAGCGGCGCTCCGTTTGTGGGGGTTGTCGTCGAACTCGTTTCGGTGTGGTGGTGGTGAGTGGCCTTCTTCGCCAGTTCGCCGACCTTGTGCTGCACCTGCGGCGCCTTGTCCTTCACCGTTTCCGTCGCGCCGCTCACCTTCTCCTGGACGGCAGGGTTGTGCCAGAGTTCGAGGGACTGATGCCTCATCTTCTCGTAGGTTTGCCGGCCGGATCGAGTGCCCAGGACGAAGCCCACGGCCGCGCCCGCTGCGAAGGTCAACACTTTCTGCATGACATCTCCTGACTGTTGTGTGGCACGAGCAGGTCAGCCGAACCGTCGTCCGAACGCCCTCTGCACAGCTTGCCCCCAGCTGAAAACCCCAAACCACGCGAAAGGTGTTCGATTCGAGTGAATATCGGGATCGGACCGGTCGGCAGGTGTCAGTGCTGCTGGTGAGCCGAAGCCCGCATCGTGGCGGCCGCCTCAGTGATTGCGGAGCTCGTCTATGAGTTCCTTCTTGTTCAGCTTCGAATAGCCGGTCAAGCCGAGTTCTTTGGCTCGCTTCTGGAGCTCGTCGACCGTCCAGTCGTCGTAGGACTGCGACTTCCCGCCCGACTTTCCGACGTTCTCGCGCCCGCGATCGGCAGCCGCGTTGGAGATGCGCGCCGCCTTCTCTTTGGAATCACCCTTGTCGCGTAGTTCCTCGTACAGGTCCTGGTCTTTGAGTTGGGGTTGCGAATCTTTGGTTGCCATCCGGCGCTCCTCCCATCGAATTCGTGCTCTCCGCCTACCCGTGGACTCTGCGCCTCAAACGACGGCGATCAGCACTTCCCCTTCGAGTCCGTCGGGGTCCCGGAAGAAGATGCTCTGTGCAGAACCGAAGTCGTTGATGGTTCCATCGCTGGCGGCCGCGTCGATCAGCCGCTGCCGGATCATTGCGAAGGCTTCCGGTGAGGCGGCTTGCAGACCGACGTGGTCGATGCGACCTCGCCCCCACATCGGTGTCTGACGCTCGGCTTCGGTGTTGCCGTCGATCACGAAGATGTTCAACTCGGTGTGCGGGCCGATCCGGATCACGGTCATCGTTTCTCCTCCTTCGCGGCCGTGCGGCCGCGTCGGCCCGACGTCGGCGTCGAATACGTCGGCATAGAACCTGCCCAGGCGGGCGGCGTCCTTGGAGATCCAGGCAATATGGTTGACCCCGTCGAGCAACATGATGTCCTCCGCTTAACATTCGGCACTGTAGATCTCGTGGGTCAACCGTCGCATATTCTGCTGCGCGAATCAGGGTGATCGCCGGGGCATGAACCGCACCGTCGCGGGTACTCCGTGTGGACGCTGCGCGCGCAGCATGCGATGGCAGCGCGCCAGCCAGGTCTTCCGGCTTGAATCCCCCCTTGTTCGAGCCGGAGGGCCGCCTCGAAAAATACTGAGCAACAGTGTTGTTCAGAACCAATGCCGATGGTTGGCCGTCGCAACCCCGCGTCAGTCGACGACGGCGCCCCCGGCGAGGTTGACTCAGAGGACCGAGTAACCCGCTGGCAGGGGAAGGCGGCCGGTCAAGGCCAGCAGCGCCGCGGATGCCGTTCCCTGTGCTGCGGCCAGGCCACCGATCACGGCGAATGTCTCGGCTACTGCATCGTGAGGGACATCCGCGCTGACGCCGAGGGCGGCTGCCAAATCGCAGGTGTGCACCGTCAGCTCGAGGGTTCGGGTTGGAAGGTAGCCCTGCAAGGTCATCGTCCCGAATGGTGTGCGCACCAGGGCGGTGGCTGGAGTGGCCCGGACGCGCTCGGGTACCCGGGCAACCAGCGCGGTCAGCGCGGCCATCGGGTCCTCCCCGAGCGCGGCGCCGGCGGCGCGTCCCCGCTCCGCCACCCCTGCGGTGTCAGCCAGGGCACTGGCGATGGCCAGGTAGTACGCAACGGCATCAGCGAGGTCTGCCGGGTCGGAGTCGTCGCCGGCGACGTCGAGGTAGGTCTCCACCGTCGTCAGCGACCTGCTGGTGTGACCCAGTAGGTCGCGCACTGACCACTCACCGAGACCGGGGTCGTCATAGTGACCTGTCGCGGAGGCGCTGACTTCGAGGAACCGTCGGGCGGCACTGTCGAAGGAATGAGCAGCTGGGCCGTCCATCACCTCAGTATCGCAGCCGACAGTGTTCACCGCCCGCCGAATTCAACTGTCCGACGGTGCCGGCCTGACTCACGGCGGTGTCAGGTCGTACCGGGCGATTATGTCGGGCAACCAGTCGGGTTCGCCGAATTCCAGTCCGTAACGCTCGGCAATCGCGGCGATCTGGGTGACATCAGGTGTGCCGGCGGCGATCAGTTCGGACATTTCCAGGAAGCAATGTTCGAAGCCGGCCGGACTGATGATCTCGATCATGCGAGCGGGTTCGGTGCCGGCGTTCCACATGGCGTGCATCTCGCCTCGGGGCTTGGTGATGTATCCACCGGATTCGAGAACGGCCTCCCGATCGCCGGAGCGGAATCCGATCACACCCTGAGTAACTATCGAGAATTCGTCCTCCCGCGTATGGAGATGCGGCGGCACCAGCGCACCGACCGGGAATGGGTGCTCGACGACCGATAACACCCCACCGGTGTCACGTCCCCAGAGCTTGAATTCGACCCCGATCGGGCCCAGGTCGCCGGTCTTCCCGGTCCCCGGCGGCACGACGACCAGCGGCGGGGGATCGGTTGCGCCCACGCTTCTCACCTACTCACCGACGTCGACAGATCGAGTCACACGGTCTCTGACCAACTTTTCGCCGACGGCGCAGATATTGTCAACAGTCTCGGGGCATAGCCGTTTGAAGATCTTGGTAGACACTCGCTTGTCGACGAAATGCGTCGAGGTGGCGACTATGGAGTTGTGCGGAATTATGGCCAACGCAAACGCCGCCGACCGGAACCGCTCGAGCGAGAGATCCGGAGTGGCCCAATGGTTCAGCCCCCAAATGCCTCGCCTCCTCGCGGACCCGCGGCTCGCATCATCGACACCACCGCGGTTGCCGTTACCTCGGCCTTCGCCGGGGGAGCCCTGCTCACCCAGACCGTGATTGTTCCGCACTGGCGGGAAATGGATCCGGCAAAATTCCTGTCGGAATTCGCGAGGTCCGGACCTGCCACCGGAGCGACGGTCTTCCCGTTCGAGGTCGCTTCGGTCGTGCTGCTGGGCATGACGACGTACTCGACCGTCACGCGTCGCCAACCGGGCCGCCTCGCGTGGGCTCTGGCGACGACGTGCATGGTCGGAACATTCTCACTGCTCCCGATCTACTTCCTGGATGCGAACCTCGCCCTGCTTGACCCCGCCTTCCCACCCCAGGCCGTGCACGCCGAGCTGACCGCCTGGTATCGCTGGAACTGGATACGCACGGGACTGGGCCTTGCCGCAGCCGCCTTCTCATGCATTGCACTCACTGCCGGCCGACGTGGAAACGCCACCACATCGAGATAACTTCGGTGAACGTCGGATCGCATGAGGCTCCCCCGGCCGAAGGACAATGAGAGCATGAAGCCTCACACCTACACGGCCTACAGCATCGGATGCGGCATCGCCTGGGCCATCGTGTGGTCGATCATCGGCACCACGCGACCACAAGCCCGCTCCCCGGTCCTACTGTTCTTTGCCGGATGGTTGGCGGGGTGGACGTCAGCGACCATCGCCCGATACGTGTACCCACCACCACAGACAGGCCGCGGCATCCGCACGCGGCACCGGACGGTCCCTGACCAGCTCTGACGCGGCCTCAGATAGTCCTGGCTCTGGTGGGTTCAGTTGTCCCCGGGACGGACCTTGCTCAGCCGGGCGGTGAAGGTGATGTCCAGTTGGCGGGGATCTCCTGCCCATCCTGGCCGGCAGCTCCGAGCGTCTGCTGCCGGCCTGATGGGTCTGCCCTATTTCAGGTGCCGGGCGAAGAACCGGTTCCCGTCGTCACCCTCGAACTGTGGGACGCCGGTGTGCCCGCCCATATTGGCGTGCAGCGTCTTCTCCTTCGAGCCGAAGGCGTCGAACAGATCCAGGGCCTGTTGCCGGTCGTTTCCTTCGTCGTCCCACTGCAGTAGGACCTGCAGGGGGATGGTGACCTGTCGGGCCTCCTCGAACATGCTGCGGGGCACGAAACTCCCGGCGAACAGGAGGGCGGCCGCGATGCGCGGCTCGACCACCGCCAGCCGGATGCCGATGGCGATCACCCCTCCCGAGTACCCGACCGGGCCACCGATTTCGGGTAGCGACAGGAGGGCGTCCAGGACCGCCCGCCATTCCGGGACGGCCTTTTCGACCAGGGGGAGGACGAGCCGGTCGACGATCTCACCATCGACCGGCTCGCCGGCCTCCAGTGCCCGGCGCAGGTCGGCGCGGGCCTGCTCGGCGGCGGCGGAACGGGGCCGGTCACCGCCTCCAGGGAGCTCGATGGTGACCGCGGCGAAGCCCTCCGCCGCGGCGTGCCGGGCCCGGGCCACCAGTCGGGGATACATCATGTGCAGTCCGCCGGGGTGGCCGACCAGGATCAGTGGTGCCGGTGCGGATCCGGATGCAGATCGGGGCGTCCACAGGATGCCGGGGATCTCACCCAGGGTGAATTCGCGTTCGAGGACGTGGTCGTCGAGGCGCTGTTCGGAAGTGAAGTGCATGGTGTGCCTTTCGGGAGTGCTCGTGATCGGCGCTCCCGGACGACCTGTCGTCCGACCGTGACCCTGGAGGGGAGCACCCGTATCGATACTGCGCTCACGGGTACCACCTCCTCGTTCACTCGCACGGCCTCCGGAAACGTAGCAGTGGCCGTCATGATCCGCCAACAGGTTTATGCGGAGGTCGGGGGACCGGATGCGGGGGGTCGCTGATCCGGTACGGACCACGCTTCCGCGGGCGGCGACTCCTCGGGTGGTTGTGCGGGAGTTGTTCATCGGGAGTCTCTTTCGTGCATGCCTGCTAATCTTGCTGTGAAACGTGCCTCAATCAATTGGCATCGTCCATCATGTTCACCTCGAGGGAGAAGTTGTGGCGCACAGTCGTTACAAGGTTCGGGAGATCGCCCAACAGGCGGGCCTCAGCGAGGCGACGGTCGACCGCGTGCTTCACAACCGCCCGGGGGTGCGTGAGGGAACCCGCGCAGAAGTCGCGCAAGCGGTCGCCGACCTGGACAAGCAGCGTTCCCAGCTGCGGTTGGCCGGGCGAAAGTATCTCTTCGACGTCGTCATGCAGGCGCCGCCGCGATTTTCCGGGGCGTTCCGCGAGGCGGTGGAGGCGGAACTGCCGTCCCTCGCCCCTGCCGTGGTCCGGACCCGGTTTCACTTCCGGGAGACCGGCTCGGTGCCTGCCATGGTCGAGACACTCGACAAGCTCGTCAAACGCCCCTCGCAAGGTGTCATCGTCAAGGCGCCCGACACCACCGAGGTCTCCGACGCCATCGACAGGCTCACCGAGGCGGGGATCCCCGTCGTCACCTATGCCACCGACGTGCCGAACAGCAGTCGGGTCGGCTACGTCGGTATCGAGAACCGGGCGGCAGGGGAGACAGCCGCCTACCTGCTCGAGCAATGGCTGTGCGACAGCGCGTCCAGTGTCCTCATCACCCTGAGTAGCAACGCGTTTCGCGGCGAAGAGGAGCGAGAGATGGGATTTCGCGGTGCCCTGCGCCGCTCGATCGATGTCGGGGGGAGCGGCTCTCAGCGCACACTGATCGACATCTCCGAGAGCGAGGGTCTCGACACGACGGTCGAGCGTCTCGTCCTCGACGCACTCGAACGCAACCCGGACATCGAGGCGGTCTATTCGATCGGTGGCGGTAACATGGCAACCGTGCGCGCCTTCGAGAAGCTTGGCCGCCGCTACCGCGTTTTCATCGCCCACGACCTCGATCAGGACAACAAGCAATTGCTCCGCGACAAGAAGATCTCGGCCGTCCTCGATCACGACCTGCGGTCGGACGCGAACCTGGCCTGCCGCATGCTGATTCAGGGTCGTGGTGGGCTGTCGGGCGTGACCACGGTGAAGTCACCGATTCGGATCATCACCCCCTACAACATGCCCTGACCGTCGGGCGCCGACCGGACTCAGGCCGCGCGGCGTGTCAGGACGAGCGGATCACCGTCGGTGATCGCGATCGTGTGTTCGCTGTGGGCGGTCCGCGAGCCGTCGGCCGATCGGATGGTCCACCCGTCGGGGTCGTAGACGATCTTGTCGGTGCCGCGGGCGAACCAGGGCTCGAGTGCGAGGGTCAGGCCGGGTCGCAGCACCAGGCCCCGTCCGGCGCGCCCCTGGTTGGACACATGCGGGTCCTCGTGCATCGTTCGACCGAGTCCGTGTCCGCCGAATTCGGTGTTTACCGGGTAGCCGTAGTCGGCGGCGACCGCGCCGATCGCCGCGGAAATGTCGCCGAGGCGCCCGCCCGGACGTGCCGCGTCGATACCGGCGGCGAGGGCGCGTTCGGTGGCCTCGATCAGCCGCTGGTCGTCGGCGCGGGGTGTGCCGACGATCAGGCTGCGCGCCGAGTCGGCCACCCACCCGTCGACCGAGACCGCGATGTCCATGCTCAGCAGGTCCCCGTCGCGCAGGTCGTAATCGTGCGGCAGGCCGTGGAGCACCGCATCGTTGACGGACAGGCAGATGACGTTGCGGAACGGACCGCGGCCGAACGAGGGCGCGTAGTCCCAGTAGCAGGACACCGCCCCGCGCTCCTCGATCAGGTGTCGGGCGCGGTGTTCGAGGTCGAGCAGATTCACCCCCACCAGAGCGCGCTGTTGCAGGTCGTCGAGCAGTTCCGCGATGAACGCGCCGGTGGTGCGCATCGCCTCGATCTCCTGTGACGTCTTCAGTTCCAACACGCGCTCACCCTCCACATTTTCGCCATCATTCCGGTATAGAAATACCAGGCTAGCGGAATGTTCGGTATTTTCATACCGATGTGGCGTATCCTTGTCGAATGGTGCGATCCCCTTTGACGCCGCAGCAACGTGCTGCCGGCAAGCGACTCGGTGCTTACCTCCGGCAGGCGCGCGGCGACCGAAAGCCCGCCGAAGTGGCACATGCCGCGTCGATCTCACCCGAGACCCTGCGCAAGATCGAGACAGGACGCCTGGCAACTCCGGCATTCACGACGGTCGCCGCACTCGCGGCGGTGCTGGCGGTCCCGCTGGAGGACCTCGCCCAGATCTGCCTTCCCGACCTGAACCTTCAGCAGGCCGGGTAGAAAGCGAGACGCCGCCGTCCACGCGGACGGCGGCGTTGCCCGGGCAGCGGCCCAGAGTCGGCGGTCAGACGCCGAGGAGTTTCTCCGTATTCTCGTGGGCGATACGGGGTTTCGCATCTTCGGGCAGGTTCGCGTTCTCGAGAAACGCGACAGCACCCTCGTTGCCGATGAAGGGGTAGTCGACGGAGTAGAGGATGCGGTCGACGCCGAGGGTTTCGACGCAGTACTGCAGCTGCGCCTGGCTGAACATCCCCGACGGGGTGATGTAGACATTGTTGCGAACATAGTCGGAGACGGTGCGGTCGAGCTGTGTGAGGGTCTGCGGCAGGGCCTCGTCGAGGCGGTCGAGGTAGAAGGGGATCATCTCGCCCCAGTGACCGAGGATGAACTGCAGATTCGGGTAGCGATCGAGAACTCCGGAGAGCACCAGGTGCAGAAAGTGCACGGCGGTCTCCTGGTGCCAACCCCAGGCGCTGGTCTGCAGACGCGTGGTCACCAGCGGAGCGAGTCCGGCGTAGTTGGAGTCGGTCGTTTCGCGGGGTGGCACGGCCGGGTGCAGGTAGATCGGTACGTTGCGGCTGGCGGCGGTGGCCAGGATCGGGTCGAAGCGGGGTGCGTCGAGGAACTCGCCGTCGGTGCGGCCGTTGATCATGGTGCCGACGAATCCCAGTTCGTCGATGCAGCGGGCGAGTTCGGTGGCGGCCGCATCGGGTGCGGTGGTCGGCAGGGCGGCGAACGCGGCGAATCGGTCCGGGTGGGCTCGCACCGCGGCGGCGGCGGTGTCGTTGGCCGCGCGGACCAGGTCGGGGGCGACGTCGGCGGGCACTTGCTGGGTGGTCAGGCAGGACAGGACCTGCATGCTGATGCCGTGGCGGTCCATGTCGGCGAGCCGTCCTTCACCGAGATCTTGCAGCACCTGCGCGGTCGGGGTGTAGCTGAGCCCGCTCGCGGGATCGTAGGCGGCGGCGAAATCGGGGCTGAGCTCTCGTGCGAGGGGAGCACCGGCGGCGGCGATCGCGGGGTCGAGGTAATGCTCCTCGAGCGTGATGATCCTCATCGGCGCTCCTGCGGGGTGGAGGGTAGGCGGACGGGTGTTCCGGCGACGTAGACGGCGCGAATGCATCGAGTGGCGGTGATGGTGCTGGTGGGATCGCCGTCGACGAGGAGGAGGTCCGCGCGCAGTCCGGGGCGGATACGGCCGCGGTCGGGCAGATCGAACGCGTCCGCGGTGCGACTGGTGGCCGCGCGCAGGGCGTCGGTGGGCGTCAGGCCGGCGTCGACGAGCAGTCCGAGTTCGTGGTGCAAGCTCGTCCCATGTGCGACTTGGGTGGGGGCGCCGGGTTCGGTGTTGGCGTCGGTCCCGGCCAGCACGGCTGTGCCGGCGCTGTGCAGAGCACCCACGCTGCGCAGCGATCCGGCGAAAGCCTCCGTGCTGCTGTGTGCGGCGGCGATCCCTTCCATCAATGCCAGTGTGGGGATGGCAATCCGGTCCTCGGCGACCATTCGTCGGACGGTGTCGGGATCGAGCGGTCGGCCGAGTGGGATGTGGGTGAGCATGTCGGCGCCGGCGTCGAGGGCCATCGTGAAGGCCGCCGCGGTGGCCGCGTGCGCGATCACCTTCTTTCCCGCCCGGTGCGCTGCGCCGACGAGCGCGGTCAGCGTGGGCAGATCGGGACTGCCGTCGCCGGGTGCCTCGGCGACGATCTTGATGTAGTCGGCGCCCTCGGCGATACGGGCGTCGACGAATCGCCCAGCCTGTTCGGGTCCGGTGACGACCGCGTCGGCGGGAACGAACCGGGAATGGGGACCTGCGGGGCCGATCGCCGGAAGGCCGGGGCTGCGAAAGTCCGCGAGCCCGCCGCGTCCCGCGATCTCGCGCAGTCCTGCGAGCTTCTCGGCCGGCCACGTTGCCATGTCCAGGCCGGTGGTCGCACCGTACCCGGCGAGCTGCTGCAGGGTGTCGGCGTCGTGCAGATGGATGTGCGCGTCGATCAGCCCGGGAAGCACGGTGGCGCCGCCACCATCGACCTCGACATCGCCGGATCTGCCTGCGCCTGCGCCTGCGGATCCGGCGGGCGTGACGGAGACGATCCCGTCGGCGTCGAAGGTGACGTCCATGGGGAGGGGAAGCAATTCCTCGCCGTCGAAGACACGGACTCCAGTGATGCGGGTGCGTGTTGTCATCGTCCGGTCTCCAGCCAGTGGTGAGCGGCCTGTTTGATCTCGACCTCGTGGTCGCTGCCCTTGGTCGCGAAGACGCCGGTGACGGGGAATCCACTCTTGTCGAGCAGATAGGCCAGGGCGGCGTACTCGGGCGGGTACTTCTCGGTGGTGCCGGCGTCGATGTCGACGATGCCGCAGGGGAACGTGAACGAGCCCATGTCGTAGATGCTGCGGCGGTCGACGATCTTCCAGATGCCGTCGCGTTTCTCGATGCGGTCGAGGAATCGATTGTGACTGAGGCAGCCGAGCTTGAGTGCCACGTTCTCGGCGACGATCATCGCATTCGTCTCGGCGACCGCCCGGTTTCCGTTAAACGCCACGACCGGAGACGTGATCACGTGCTTCGTCCTCAGGTCCGACGCACCCATTCGTGCCGAGGCGTCGACGAAGTCGGTGAAGAGCCCGGTGAACCAGGTGATTTCGATGATTCCGTCGGGGTGGAACAACTCCCGCATCGCGTCCCATTGGGCGAGGTCGCGGCGGATCCAGCCGGTCATGAGGTCGTCGATCGCTCGACGGTCGGCGAGATAGGAATCCATCAGGAAGCTCCACTTTCGTGCCGTGGGAATGCCGGAAGTCCGGGGTGACCGGCCGGGCCGAGAGCTGCAGACATGTCGATCACTCCTCGGGTTGCAGTGCGGTGGAATGGAACAAGGTCAGGCGAATGCCGTCGTCGAATTGTCGCCAGACCGCGGTGGCCCGCGCGCTGATCTGCCGCGAGCCTGCGGGGAACACCACTTCAGCCTGTATGCGGTAGGTCAGAGCAACGGCCGATCCCAGCTCGGTGACCCGGTGATCTTGTGCGGTGGCTGTGGCAAAACGGAATTGGCCGCTGGTCAACTTGGCCAGGTAGTCCGTCTTGGTGTCGACCTCACCGGTCGAGTGAATGTACAGCGCGGTGTCGGCGATGAGGGCATCGAGGGTGTCCAGGTCGCCTGCGACCATCGCCGCGAGGCGGTCTCGGTCGAATGTACGTGCTGCGGTCAGGAGAGGAGCGTCCCCGGTCATCGTGCCTCCGTCGGTTCCGGCCGGTGATCGAGGATCTTGTCCCGGCACAGTACGGTCAGCGTCTCACGGACACTGTGATCGAGGCGGGTGTGGCTGTCGCGCAGGATTTCCGCCAGCCGTCGGTAGAAGGTCTGCGGCACGATCCCGAACTGCGGCAGGATGTATTCGTCGCCACTGTCGAACGGAGCCCACTGAAGCGCGAATCCGATGATGTCGCGTGCCCCGGCGATCCCTGGGCGTGGATATTGTTCCGGCTGCGTCACCGTTGCCATGGTGTTGACCTCTGTCCTTACGCGCTGGAGGCGGACTGTGCACCGACGGAAGCGGCGAGGGCATACGCTTCGCGCACGGCCGGCACCAGTTGTGTGGCTGCGGCCGGATCGGCGCGTTCGGTGACGAGCCGGAGAATATTGCCGCTGCGGCGGTCGGCGGGGACGTCGTCTCCGCGGGCCGCGACGAGGGCGTGAAAGTGCCGGTGGTTCTCACCGAAGACCATCAGGTACGTGGCGGGGGCACCGGTGACGTCGGTGACGGCCGCGGTCAGGTCACGGGCCCGACGGCCGAGAGTGCTCACTTCGTCGTCGTCGAGACCGGTGATCCGCTCGGCGTGCCGACGCGCCCGGAGAACGAACCAGCCCGGAACTTCCATGCCGGTCACGATCTCCGCGGCCCACAACTCGTCGCGGAACACCACCCGGGTGTCGTCGGCCTGTTCCATGGCGCACAGCAGGCACTCGG
This sequence comes from Rhodococcus pseudokoreensis, assembly GCF_017068395.1. Lineage (NCBI taxonomy): Bacteria > Bacillati > Actinomycetota > Actinomycetes > Mycobacteriales > Nocardiaceae > Rhodococcus > Rhodococcus pseudokoreensis. The sequence goes on from NZ_CP070619.1 coordinate 8,277,899, forward strand.
TGTGCGCGGTCTTGTCGGACATGGGATGCACTTCCTCGGTGAAGGGTCGGGTCGTTCGGGCTGGGTTGGCCGGGAGGCCGGGGATTCATCCCGCCGAACAGGCGGCCGAGGCGTGGAGCGTGCACTCGGTCGCGAAGGCGAGTTGTTTGTAATGCAGTGCGGCGCCGCTGAGGTGGTGATCGAGACAGTGACCGACACCGTCGATGATCTCCGAGTGAATTCTGCGGTTGTCGGGGAACTTCGAGAGGAACAGTTCCCGAGCGTCGGTGGAACTGTCCCAGAGGGCGTCGAATTCGGCCAAGGCATGGTGGACGGGCACGTCGATCGTCGCCGCCACGTCGGTGAGCCTCTGCACGGCCCACCTGGGTGCGGCCGCCAGTTCCACCATCGGTGCTGCTGCGTACGACGACCGCGCTGCCCCTACCGCCTCGGCGGTGTAGCTGCCCGCCGGCCCGTACCAGAGCTTTTCACGCTCGGGTACGGGCACATCCACCACACCGCCGAGTGGGAGGGCGGCGAGCGCCTCGGCAGCCCCCTGTTCGGGGATTCGAGCTCCCATCCCGGTTGCCGACACACCGAGGAGGTTCCACGACGGGCGGCGTGCCGCGATCTCCAGGCCGATCATGCCGCCGATCGAGTGCCCGACGAGCACGACGGAGGTGGCGCCGACGTCCGCGGTCAGGTTCGCGATGGCACCATCGAGCAACTCGGCCTGCTTTTCGAAGGTGTTCTCGTCCTCCGGTAGGAGGTCACTGTCTTCGTATCCAGGCCGGTCGATGGTCAGCACCCCGTATCCGTTGCGATTCGCGATCTCCACGAACGATCCGGCGATCGATCCCGGAACCTCGAAGTAGCGGCCGGTATAGAGGCCGCCGTGCAGTCCGACGAGCAGTGGTGTGTGCGGGTTCGGCGTGGGCGCGGGGTGCAACCGCGCCGTGACCGCGTAGCCGTCGACCACCGTGGTGAGTCGTTGCATGGGGATGTCCGTTTCTCGCGTCTCAGATGAGGGGGGTGATCTGGTCGTCGCGGCCGAGGAGGGCCTTGCCGTAGACCTCGTAGTTGACGGCGGGCAGGGTGACGGCGTGGCGGGCCGCGACGTTCGAATCGCGCCAGATCCGTTGCAGGGGATTGTTTTCCCCGAAACTTCCGGCGCCGTGGGCGGAGATGAGGATGTTGATGGCCTTGGTGATGTGGTCGAGGACCCAGCCGGTGTCGGCGCGGACCCGGGTGCGGGTGAGCTCGTCGGGGTAGACGCCGGCGACTGCGGCGCTGTCGATGTCGTCGGCGGCCCGGTAGGCGTGCAGGTGCGCGGTGTCGATGAGCATCGCCGCTTCTGCGATCTGCAACTGGAAGGCCACCGAATCCGACTGGGCGGTGTAGAAGGTGTACGCGATGGCCTTCGTGTCGGCCTTGGCCGTGACCAGTTCCAGTGCCTTGCGGCCCATGCCCAACTGCGGTCCCGCGAGTACCAGGGACAGCAGCGGAACGAACGCGGACCGATACAGGACCTCGTCGGTGTGTTCGGTGGCGTAATTACCGCCGATCGCCGCCGGGACCGGCATGATGCGGTGATCGGGGACGAATACGTCCGTGGCGATCAGGCAGTTCGATCCCGAGGACCGCATGCCGGCGACGAACCAGGTTTCCTCGAAGCCGAGGTCCGCGCGGGGGATCAGGGCCAGTCCCTGGTCGACGACGTCTCCGTCGGCGTTGGTGATGGGAATTCCCAGGACGGCCCAGCTCGCGTGCCAGGAGCCGGAGTTGTAGTACCAGCGGCCGGTCACCTTGAAGCCGCCGTCGACCTTGACCGCTTCTGCGGTCGGCGACAGCACGCCGGAAACCTTCGCGTCGGGGGTGGTCGCCCAGACCTCGTCCTGTGCCTGCTCGGGGAACAGCCCGGTCAGCCAGGCGCAGACGTTGCAGAGGGTGACCACCCAGGCGGTGCCGCCGTCGGCCGCACCGACCGCCGCCGAGACGTCGAGCATGGTGCGCATGGAGGTCTCGTATCCGCCGTAGCGGCGGGGCTGGGCGATCTTGAAGGCTCCGGCTTCGGTGAGGGCGGTGATCGATTCCTCGACCACGCGGCGATCTGCTTCGCCCTGGGCGGAGTTCTTCGCCAGCAGCGGTTGCAGTTCGCGGACGCGGTCGACGATCTCGTCGGCGGCAGGGACGGTGATGTGCGGGGTGTCGGTGACGGTAGTCATCGGAAGTCCTTCTCAGGCTCAGGGGTGGGGGAAGACAGGCACGGCGGGAATGTCCGTCGTGTCAGTCCGAGGTACAGGCGGTGATGTGGTCGACGATGGGGCGGCGGGGGCGTTCGGAGAACCTCGAGTGGGTGCCGAAGGTGCGGTTGGCGTAGACCAGTGGGGGCCGTTCGACGTTGCAGGCCTTGGTGACCAGGCCGATCAGGAGCAGATGGTCGCCGCCGTCGACGGTGTTGTACCGCTCGCACGACACCCAGGCGGCCGCGTCGTCGATGCGGGGCAGGCCGGTGTCGGTGTGCCACGGTGTTCCGGCGAACCGCTCGCCGCCGGTCCCACGGCTCGCGAACCGCATCGCGAGGTCCTCCTGCCCGTGGTGGAGCAGATTGATCCCGAATCGGCCGGTGGCCACGATCCGGGCGAGCAGCGCGGACCGACGGTCGAATGCCACGGTGACCAACGGCGGGTCCTGCGACAACGCCGCGAACGAGCTCGCGGTCGCCCCGTGGGGGCCGTCGCCATCGGTGGTGGTCACGATCGTGACCGGGGCGCAGACCCGGGCCATCAGGTCCCGGAAACGCTTCGGGTCGATGCCCCCGGCGACTACGGCGGGGTCGATGTCGGATGCGGTACTCATGATGCTGCTCCCCGGGTCGTGGGTAGGTGGGTCAGTGGGCGCCGACGAGAACGGCCATCGGGTCCGGCAGGCCCGCTTTCAGGGACCACGCGCGATTCGTGAGTTCGTCGACGGAAGCACCGCCGCGGCGGGCAGCGAGCATGGCTTCGGGGTCGAAGGCCGGTCCTACCGAGTCGCCGGCGTATTCGGGGCCGTGCATGTACTCGGTGGCCTGCTCGGGTTCGGCGAAGTTGTCGATCTGCATCTCGACGAAGCTGCCGTCCGGGTCCTGGTAGTACAGCGAGGTCGTGACGCCGTGTGCGATGGAGACCGCGGGCAGCACGCCCTTGTCGCGGAGCAGTTCGTACCGGTCGAGAAGGTCGTCGAGGTGGTCGAAGGTGTAGGCGACGTGATGGGCGGCCGCAGTGGTCGGGCTCTTGCGCTCGAGCGGCACGGGCGGGGTCAGCAACGCGACCCGGTGGTGCTCCTCATCGAAGGTGATGAAGCACAACGCCTTGTCCTGGTAGACCACATGTCCGTCGAGGACGGCGCAGTACCAGTCCCGCATCTCGGTGGGCTGGCCGGTCTGGAACACGACGTGTGCGAACTTCGGCTTGGCCGACATAACGGTTCACTCTCCTGGAGGTGGGGTGCGGTGAGCACCGTTGGCGATGCGATCGGTCGTGTGAGCTTGTCCGACAACATGTTCGGCTGTGCGTCTCACTGGCACCGGGGGTGTGGAGTCCAGTGGGGTGGGACGCTTTCGTCGGCTCGTGTTAGCTAGCTCACTTCCGGTTGAGATTCACGTTAGAGGCAGCGCCGGGATGTGAATATCCGGTTTGCGAGTCCGTTCGTCCAGTAGGCGAACCGGTCATGCGAGTACAGGGTGGGCAGCGTGAAGGCGCCGATCCTGCGCGTGGGTCGGCGTCCCCTCGACCGGGGGGACGCCTCGGCAGGGCCGTGGATCAGCCCTGGCGGATTCCCAATGTCCGGGAGGGGGTTTCGCCGAACTTCTGCTCGTAGTACTGGGCGAAGCGGCCGAGGTGGTTGAAACCCCACCGGAACGCGACTTCGCTGACCGTGCAGCCGGGTTCGCGCTTCAGCAGATCCGCCCGCACACCGTCGAGCCGGAGGTTGCGCACATACTCCGACGGGCTCATCTCGAACCGGTCGAGGAACAGCTTCTGCAGCTGCCGGACCCCGACCCCGGCAGCCTCGGCGAGGTCGGCGACCGTGTGCTGAGCCCCCGGTGCCGCCTCGAGAAGGTCGAGGACCTTGCGGACCGCGGCCGGATTGTCGGCGTCCTCGCCGCCGTTGAGGATTGCTTCGCTCATGGAGTGGCCCTGATTGACGAGCAATCCGCTGATCAGAGCCCGCTCGAGGTGGCTGACCTGAGCGATCAGGGCCGGATCGGGCACCGGACCGGGATCGGCGATCGTGTCGAGCAGGATCTGCAGTGTCGAGGCCCACCGTCGTCCCGGGGGGGTGGTCAGATCGAAACCGATGTCGAAGCGCACGCCCTTGTTGAGCGGACGGCCGAGGATCCGACCGAGCTCCTCCTCCAGTGCGGTCCGGTCGATCTTGATGCTGACCTGCGTGTTGTCGGCGGCCCACCTCGACAGATAGGTGTGCTCGTTCGGGGTGTACACCGCAGCTTTCTGCGGGGTGGCCAGAACTTCCCGACCGCCGCAACTGGTCGCCAGGGAGCCCGACAGCGGCAGGTCGATGTGGTAGCCGCCGACGTCGCCCGGGTCGATGAGGACATCGGCACCGAAGCGGACGATGCCGACGGTCATGTGGTTCAGACGTACCGCCAGCATCTGCGCGTCCGACAACTGCCGGGCTCCGCCGACGATCTCGAGTCGCGCCGGGTAATAGGCGTCGTTGATCTCGGCGCGCAACACGTCGAAGTCGTCGGTGGCACAGAAGATCCCCCGCCGCGACTGTGCAGTCTCGGCGTTCAACGCTGACGCCGGCAGTTCGACCATGCTGATCCTTGCTTCCTCGTGTACTGGGCCCATGATACGAGCACTGCTGTGCTGCGGACCACAACCAGGCGCTTCGCGGGCCGGACGACCCGGTGCGCGTATCGGATAGTCCTGGCGCGTGCGCCCGCCCTATGGTTGACCATGACTTGGGTCACACCCTAACGCTATGCCCGCACCAGCCCGGCGGAATCACCGGGCGCGCCATCACGACGAACGAAACAGAGGACTCATGCGTATCGCCAATATCGACAACCGGGCCGCCCTGATACTGGGAGAGGCCGGTGCCGAGCGGGCGGTAGATCTCGCCACCGCATCGCGGGGTCGATTCGGCCCCTCCCTGGCCGAGACCTATCGGGTGTGGGAAGGCGTCACGGCGTGGGCTGCCGCCGAGGATCTCACGGCCCTGGCAGACGACGGATTCGCGATCGACCGGACCTGGCTCGGTGCGCCGTCGCCGGAACCCCGGCAGGTGTTCGCGATCGGCTTGAACTACCACGAACATGCGGCCGAGTCCGGGTTCGATTCGCCGACGACGCTTCCGCCGGTGTTCACCAAGTACACCTCGAGCTTCGCCGGTCCCGACACCGAGGTGATCCTCCCGAACGGTGGCAACGTCGATTGGGAGGTGGAGTTGGTCGTCGTGATCGGGCGCGAGGCCCACCGGATCGACGCATCCGATGCGTGGTCGCACGTCGCCGGACTGACGGTGGGACAGGACATCTCCGAACGACTCTCGCAGTTACGTGGACCTGCAGCGCAATTCGGGCTCGGCAAATCCTTCCCCGGATTCTCTCCGCAGGGCCCGTGGCTGGTCACTCCCGACGAGTTCGCCGATCCCGACGACCTGGAACTGGGCTGCGCCATCCACGGCGCGGAGGTCCAGAAGAGCCGCACCAGCGATCTGATCTTCCCGGTATCGGAGTTGATCGCCGCGCTCTCGCACACTGTCATTCTCTATCCCGGTGACGTGATCTTCACCGGCACCCCCGCCGGTGTGGGTATCGGACAGAAGCCGCCACGGTATCTGCAGTCCGGCGAACGGCTGCACAGCTGGATCGAAGGAATCGGTGAGCTGAACCAGGTCTTCCTCGCTGAACCGCAGACGAAGTAGCCCACGTCTGGAGCACCACTACATCAGCGGGATTCGGTCTCCTCGCGCTCGCCCGTCCGGCTGCAGCAGCCAACCGTTGCGTTTGCGGGTGCGCAGCGTGACCGAACTGTCGGTGATCTCGCCGGGGCGCAAAATGTGTTCGAGACGGGTCTGGGTGGCCATCAGATCGGCCATGTCGGCGACCCACGCCTGCACGGCGAAATTGGATGGCCCGGTGAGGGATACGCACATCCGGATGTTTCCGTCCCGGCGCAACTGCCCCACGATGTCGTCCAGCTTTTCGCCGGGAAGCCGGCACCACCACGTCACGCTGATCGGCCATCGGGTGTGCCACTGCGCCACCTCGCATCGGACGGCCAGATCCCCGGAACCGAGTAGTGTGGCGAGGGCGCGCCGTGCCGTCGACGACGGACGGTCCAGTCGTGTGGCGATCTCGGCGGCGCTCGCGCGTCCGTCGTAGAACAGTTCCTTCTCGACGGCCGCGAGCAGCGGTGTCGGTCGCGGATGGGACAGACCAAGGTCCGGTCGGGCGGCCTGTCGCAGGGCGGTGACGGCCTCCCGCTGGCCCGGATGCAATGCGTCCAGACGCCACCGGCTGCCCTCGAGGTGCACCGCTCGAGGCGCGCGACGACGTCGTCGAACGAGTCTCGGACACAGTCGACTTCGACGAGCGCAACGGACGAGTAGCCGCTGAGCAGGCCGGGCACCGCCAGTGCCGTCACCCAGGCGAGGCCGGCGTCGCGGAGTCGATTCCATCGATGTGCCAGCGTCATCGGTGAGGCTTCCAGGATCGGGGCCAGCGCCCTCCAGCTGCCCCGCGGGCAGATCTGCAGCGCGTGGATGAGCGCCATGTCGTCTTCGGTCAGATCGCTGTGCACGATGATCTCGTTTCTTCCTGACAAATGAGCATAACTATCGGATCCGGAGATGTCGGCGGTTCTGCGCCCAGGATGACGCAATCACCTTTCGTCATGATCCGACCATCCGGAGGCATCTTCCGTGGACCCAATAGACAACACCGTAACCGTCGTTTCCGACGGCCCCACCCGGGTGACGTTCCCGAGCGCGGTGCTGCGCCCCCTCCGCCGCCCGGACCCCGGCGTCCGGGTCGAACACTGGCGAGTCTGGGTGCAGGCGTTGCCATCGAATGGTACGACTGGAGCGTCTACACGACGTTCGCAGTGTTCTTCGCCGGTCAGTTCTTCGCGGGAAGTGGAAGTTCCGCGGTTTTGAAAACCCTCGCTGTCTTCGCCGCGGGCTTCGTCGCACGCCCGATCGGCGGCTTCGTCCTCGGCTGGCTCGCCGACCGCAGGGGCCGAAAATTCGCGATGATGTGGTCGATCAGCCTCGCCGCCGCAGACAGCGTGGGTATCGGTGTCATCCCGACCGCCTCTTCGATCGGAGTGCTCGCGCCCATCCTCCTGGTTTCGGCGCGACTGCTCCGGGGTTTGGGTACCGGCGGTGAAGTACCCACTGCGCAAACCTATCTGGCCGAGGCCGCTCCACCACATCGGCGTGGCCTGTGGTCGAGTGCAATGTACATTTCCATCTCCCTCGCCGTGCTCTTCGGAACGATACTCGGCGCCGTCCTGAGCGCCGTTCTCACCTCGGAGCAGATGTCGTCTTTCGGCTGGCGTATCCCGTTCCTGATCGGTGGCGCGCTCGGCCTGATCATCCTGGTTCTGCGGTCGTCGCTTCCCGAGACCGAGGTGTTCGAGAAAGACGCGCGCCCACGGCGGGCACTCGATCTGGAAGGAGATCTGCCGGCACCCGGCGCTCCAGCTCCGCGTCGTGTGCTTCTGCGTCGGCGGCACTGTCGTCTACTACGTGTGGGCCGTCGCCGCGCCCGCCTTCGCCATCTCGGAACGGGGCATCGACCCGACGTCCGCGCTGTGGGCCGGCTCCATCGCCACGGTGCTGTTTATGATCGCCCTCCCGTTCTGGGGAGCGCTGTCCGACCGGATCGGCCGCCGCCCGGTACTCCTGGTTTGTTTCGGCGCACTCGTCATACTGATGTTCCCGCTGAACTGGATGATCCGCGACGACGCCTGGCAACTGTTCGCGGCGATGAGCACCGCGCTGATCTTCGTCGCGGGGCTCGCCTCGATCACCCCCGCGGTCGGCCTGATGGCCGTGTCCGCCGCGGCGGTCTACCTCATGCCTGAGACCAGCGGAATTTCACTCGACGACGAGGACAACGAATCCTGATGAACCTCACACCGAAAACCACACCCACCGCTCGCCTCGTGCCGTCGACAACGGCCGCGTCCGCAGTCCTCGCCGCGCTGCCGAACGTACGCGGCTGGCAAGAGGACTTCTACCGCGACGTCCACAGCCATCCGGAACTGTCGCACCGCGAGTTCGAGACGTCGAAGAAGGTCGCCGCGCGCTTGGAGAACGCCGGCTTCACCGTCCACGACGGTATCGGCGGCACCGGCCTGGTAGGCATCCTCCGCAACGGTGACGGCCCGGTCGTGCTGCTGCGGGCCGAGATGGACGCGCTCCCGGTCCGGGAAGACACCAGCCTGCCGTATGCGAGTACCACGACCGACATCGATGCCCACGGAAGCGAGATCCCGGTCTCTCACGTGTGCGGGCACGACATGCACACCACTTGTCTGGTCGGCGCGGCCCACCTGCTCGCCGCCGGCCGACAGCAGTGGAGTGGCACCCTCATCGCACTCTTCCAGCCCGCGGAGGAGGTCGGGGACGGAGCCCGGATCATGGTCGAGGACAACCTCGCCGGGATTATTCCCCGACCCGACGTCGCCCTGGCACAACACAATCTGCAGCAGCCTGCCGGGCACGTCCGCACCCGGTCCGGGCCGGCACTGTCGGTGGCCGACAGCATCCGGATCACTCTCCACGGCCGCGGCGGGCCGGGCTCGATGCCCCACACCACCGTCGACCCCGTTGCGCTCGCGGCGATGATCGTGGTCCGCCTCCAGACCGTGGTGTCCCGCGAGGTACCGCCTTCGGACACTGCGGTCCTCACCGTGGGTAGCATCCGAGCCGGCACCAAGAGCAACGTCATCTCGGACCGGGCCGTCCTGGAACTGAACATCCGCAGCTACAGCGAGCAGACCCGGAAGATACTCCTGGACGCCGTGCACCGGATCGTCACGGCGGAATGCCGGGCCTCGGGCTGCCCGAAAGACCCCGAATTCACGATGTTCGACCAATTCCCGTTGACCGACAACGACACCGCGACGACAGAACGGGTCGCCGCCGCATTCGAGGCGTTCTTCGGAGCCGATCGCACCGGCGAGATGGAGCAACTCCCGGCGAGTGAGAACTTCAGCGACATCCCCGGGGCGTTCGGAACACCGAACACATACTGGGGGATCGGATGCATCGACCCGGAGCTGTACCGGGTGGCCGTAGAATCCGGCCGTGTGGCGCAGGACATCCCGGCTCCCCACGCCCCCAACTTCGCGCCGATGATCCAACCGACCTGCGATACGGGAACGCAAGCGCTGGTGGTCGCCGCTCTGGAGTGGCTCGCGACCTGACCCCACCCGAAGGTTCGGCAGATGAGGGATTGGCCCCGCCCAGGTGTGACCGGGCGGGGCCAGCTTCGCGCTCTCGATATCTCAGCTCACGAACGTGATGTCGACGTATCGCGCGGCGTCGAAGCCGAGCAATCCCTAGGTCGCCCCGATCAGGACTCTGGCTCCGAGGAGTAGGGGATTCATTGACCTGTCCTCATCTGGACCGATAGGTTGCTTCACTCCTCGGATGGTTTCGTCAGGGCGGCGATGGTGGCCCTCTCCGCCGATTGTTCGTCATCGAACAGTGGGCGAATTCCCTGGGCGGCCATGATGTGGTCGTTGCTCGTGCCTGCCGCGATCATCGGCCACACGAGGGTGTCGTCATTGACGACGAAGTCGATGACCACCGGTCGATCGGTGATCGCCCGCGCCTGTTCGATGACTGATTCCACGTCGTCCTCTCGCTCACACCGCAGCGCGACGCAGCCGAGAGCATCCGCGAGCTTGACGAAGTCGGGGATCCGGCGCGAGTGGGTGGCCAGGTCGATCTGGGAGTAGCGCCCGTCGTAGTGGATCGCCTGCAGTTGCTTGACCATGCCGAGGTTGCCGTTGTTGATCAGGGCCACCTTGATCGGCACCCCCTCGATCGCGGCCGTCGCCAATTCCTGATTGGTCATCTGGAAGCAGCCGTCACCGTCGATCGCCCACACCTCCCGTTCGGGCGCAGCGAGTTTCGCGCCGAGCGCGGCCGGGACTGCGTAACCCATCGTCCCGAGTCCGCCTGAGTTCAGCCAGGTCCGAGGCTTGTCGAAGCCGATGAAGTGGGCGGCCCACATCTGGTGTTGGCCGACGCCGGAAACGTAGATCGCGTCCGGTCCGGCTGCCTTGCCGACCGCCTCGATCACCAACTGTGGCGACAAGCTGCCGTCGGTGGGTCGGTCGTAGCTCACCGGGTACGCCGACCGCATCCCGTCCAGCGACGCACGCCAACCACGAAGATCAGGGCTGGTGCCGGCGGCGCGTTCGAGGCGGAGGGCGTCGGTGAGCGCCCCGATGATCTCTCTGCAGTCGCCGACGATCGGGACGTCCACATCCCTGTTCTTGCCGATCTCGGCGGGGTCGATATCGGCGTGGATGACCCGCGCATTCGGGGCGAACGAGGCGGCGTGCCCGGTGACGCGGTCGTCGAATCGCGCGCCGAGGGTGATCAGCAGGTCGCTGCGTTGCAGGGCGGCCACGGCGGCGACGGTCCCGTGCATGCCGGGCATACCGTAGTGCAGCGGGTGGCTGTCGGGGAAAGCGCCGAGCGCCATCAGAGTGGTGACGACGGGGATACCGGTCAATTCTGCGAGCGTCCGCAATTCGGCTGCCGCGTCGGCCTTGATCACCCCGCCCCCCACGTACAAGACCGGGGCGCCGGCCGAGTTGATCATCGCTGCGGCTGCGCGGATCTGCTTGCCGTGCGGTGCGGTGGTCGGGCGGTACCCGGGCAGATGTCTTTCCGGTGGCCAGGTGAAGGTGGTCTGTGCCTGGAGGACGTCTTTCGGGATGTCGACGAGCACGGCGCCGGGCCGTCCGGTGGAAGCGATGTGGAAGGCCTCATCGATGGTCCGGGGAATGTCGGCAGGATCGGTGACCAGGAAGTTGTGTTTGGTGATCGGCATCGTGATTCCGGAGATGTCGGCTTCCTGGAAGGCGTCGGTGCCGATGAGGTGGCTGCCGACCTGGCCGGTGATCGCGACGACGGGGACGGAGTCCATCTGGGCGTCGGCGAGCGGGGTCACCAGGTTCGTTGCCCCCGGACCAGACGTGGCCATGCAGACGCCGACCTTGCCGGTGGCCTGCGCGTAGCCGGTGGCGGCGTGTCCGGCGCCCTGCTCGTGGCGCACCAGCACATGCCGCACCCGTGTCGATTCGAGCAGCGGGTCGTAGACGGGAAGGATCGCACCCCCGGGGATACCGAACACGCAGTCGACGCCGAGTTCCTCGAGCGAGCGCACCACGGACTGCGCTCCCGTGACTCGTTCGGGGAGGCGCTCGATCGCGGTGGAAGTCGTCTGTTCGCAGAGTTGGGTAGATGCAGTCACGGGAGGTCCTCTGATCTGGGCGGGGCTGTCGAGTCGACACGGCCGGGCGAAGTGTCGGATGCCTGACTTCGTGGCCTGCCGGACATCCTCGGGATCGGAGGATGGTGCGCAAGAACCCATGCTCACTGATGGGCGAACCGGAATACCCAGTGGAACACAGGCCACCGCGATCGACAATCGGCACCAGCCGATTTCAGCACTCTGCTCGAGGGCGTCGCGTCCGAATATGCAGGGATGAGCAGATTGCGCACCATGGCGACAGTCGAGGGTGAGTCTCGGCCGGAGGACGCCGCTGCACATCGGATTTCGGCGGTTCGCGTAGTGGACGGATCATCGCGTAAACCGGCTATCCAACGCCTCGCTTCTCGCCCTACCGTGAGTTTTCAGCGTGACCCACATAACAGCGAGTCGAGATGGACGGGCGCGCTGCCGACCCGTCGCCTCACCCCGCGGCCGGTCGATGACGAAATGCGCACCGAACAGACGCACTCAGCCAATAGGAAGTGACCCAATGACCGCGACGACCTCCTTCGCCAATCAGCACACACCGATCGCCGGCGACAATTCGGAAACGCTGCGCGTAATCGAAGAGCGGGTGTTGTGGTTGGCGACGTCGATGATCCACCACGCCAACCGGGTTCGCCCGAACCCGACCGGGCTGAAGGTCGGTGGGCATCAGGCGTCGTGTGCGTCGATCGCGACGATCATGACGTCACTGTGGTTCGAACAACTCCGGCCGGGGGACCGGGTGTCCGTGAAACCGCACGCGTCGCCGGTGCTGCACTCCATCAACTACCTGCTGGGGGAATTGGACGAGAAGTACCTGACGACGCTGCGGGAGTTCGGCGGCCTGCAGTCCTACCCGTCGCGGGCGAAAGATCCCGATCCGGTGGACTATTCGACCGGCTCCGTCGGCATCGGTGCGACGGCCCCGATCTGGGGTGCCATCGCCCGGCGTTACGTCGACACCACCATCGGCGGCGCCGGCACGGGCCGGCAGTACTCCCTGGTCGGCGACGCGGAACTGGACGAGGGTGCGGTGTGGGAGGCGATCCTGGACACCTCCGTCGCCGAACTCGGCGAGATCGTGTGGATCGTCGATCTGAACCGGCAGTCCCTCGACCGGGTGGTCCCCAACATCGCCGCCGGCCGGCTCGAGGCGATGTTCTCCGCCGCCGGGTGGCAGGTGCTGACCGTGAAGTTCGGGACCCTGCTCGAATCGCTGTTCACCCGGGCCGGTGGTCCGGCGCTGCGGACCCGGATTTTGGACATGCCGAACCCGGAGTACCAGCGGCTGCTGCGCTGCGGCGCGGAGGAACTGCGTCGTCGTTTGCCCGGTGACGGCACGGACGCTTCGGCGATCGCGGCCCTGATCGCCGACCTGGATGACGCCACCCTGCTGCGGGCGATCCGCAACCTCGGCGGCCACGACCTCGACGCGCTGCGAGCGGCGTATGCGCGGATCGACGACACCCGGCCGACGGTGATCATCGCCTACACCATCAAGGGCCGCGGCCTGCCGACGCAGGGGCATCCGCAGAATCATTCGTCGTTGCTGACGGTGGAGCAGTACCAGCAGTTGGCGGCCGAACTGGGGATGGACCCGAACGATCCGTGGGCGCGGTTCGCCGCCGATAGTGTGCCCGGCCGGGTGTGCGCGGCCACCGCGGAGACGTTGACGCGCAAGAAGGTCGAACTCGCCACCCCGCCCGCCGTCCCCGCCGACATCGGCCGTACCCCGTCCGGGACGTCGACGACGCAGGCGGCGCTGGGGCGGGCGTTGCTGGATTTGTCGCGTGAGGCCCCGGAGGCGGCGAAGCGGGTGGTCACGGTCAGCCCGGACGTGTCGTCGACGACGAACCTGGCGGGGTGGTTGAACAAGGTGGGGGTGTGGTCGCCGAACGAGCGCCGCAACTGGTTCGACGACGACGCCGAGACGATCATGCACTGGCGGGAGAAGCCGACCGGGCAGCACATGGAGTTGGGGATCGCGGAAACGAACCTGGTGGGGTTGATGGGGGAGTTGGGGGCCACGTGGAGTCGGTGGGGGCAGCCGTTGTTCCCGATCGGGGTGATGTACGACCCGTTCGTCGAACGGGCCCTCGAGCCGTGGTCGTACGGGATTTATGCGGGTGGTCAGTCGATCCTGGTCGGCACCCCGTCCGGAGTCACCCTCGCCGCGGAGGGTGGGGCGCATCAGTCGATCAAGACGCCGTCGATCGGGCTCGAGCAGCCGGGGTGTGTGAGTTTCGAGCCGGCGTTCGCGATCGACACCGAATGGACGTTGCTCGACAGCATCGGCCGGTTGGGTCGCCCGGATGGGTCGTCGTCGTATCTGCGGCTCTCGACGCGTCCGGTGGATCAGACCCTCGCGAATGTTCCGTCGGATCCGGCGGCGCGGGAACGTCGCCGCCGGCAGGTCGTCGCCGGCGCATACAGCCTGCGGCACGCAGAGAATCCGGTGGTGACGTTGGTGGGGATGGGTGCGGTGATCACCGAAACCCTGACTGCGGCGGACAGGTTGGCGGAGCAGGGCATTGCTGCGGATGTGGTGTGTGTGACCAGTGCGGGACTGTTGTTCGAGGCGGTGCAGGCGCGGCGGGGTCTGACCGAGGGGTCGTCGTGGATTTTGGATCAGGTGTTCCCGGCGGGGCGGGCGGCGCCGATGGTGACCGTTCTGGACGGGCACCCGCACACTTTGGCGTTCCTGACCGGCATCAACCGGGTGCCCGGGGCGGCGCTGGGGGTCAGCAGGTTCGGGCAGGTCGGGTCCCTCGACGACGTGTACCGGTATCACGGCATCGACACCGACAGCATCGTCCGCGCCGCCCTCGACCTCACCGACTGATCAAGAGAGACAACAGGAATGACTACGAATCAAATCGCCGCGACCACCGTGGTGCTGCCGTCGCTCGGGGAAAACGTCACCGAGGCGACCGTCACCCGCTGGCTCAAATCGCGAGGTGACCGCATCGAGGAGGGGGAGCCGCTGCTCGAGGTGTCCACCGACAAGGTCGACACCGAGATCCCGTCGCCGATGGCCGGGATTCTCGTCGACATCCTGGCTTCAGAGGACACTATCGTCGACGTCGGCGGCCCGCTGGGGGTGATCGGTGAGGACGCTGGAAAGCAGACACTGCCGGAACCCGAGCCTGCGCCCATCGTCGAACCGGTCACGGTGTCCGGCGTGGACCGCGTCGAGAAGCTGCCGCGGATCCGCCGGACCATCGCCCGCCGGATGGTCGAATCGTTGCAGACGTCTGCGCAATTGACGACAGTCGTCGAGGTCGATGTCACCGCGATCGCCCGCTTGCGGGCGCAGGAGAAGGAAGACTTCCACCGGCGCGCAGGCATGAAGTTGTCGTTCCTGCCGTTCTTCGTGGCCGCCGCGGTCGAAGCGCTCGCCGAGCATCCGGTGATCAACTCCTCGCTCGATGCCGATTGCACCGAGGTCACCTACCACGGCGCGGTGCACCTCGGTATGGCCGTCGACAGCGACAAGGGCCTGATGGTGCCCGTCATCCGAGACGCGAGTGCGCTTTCGATTTCCGGGCTCACACGTGCTATCGCCGACGCCGCAGACAGCGTGCGGTCGGGATCCATCAAGCCCGACGACCTTTCCGGCGGCACCTTCACCATCACTAACACCGGCAGCCGCGGGGCATTGTTCGACACCCCGATCATCAACCAACCCCAGTCCGCGATCCTCGGTCTCGGGACTGTCGTCGAACGTCTCGTCCCCACCCGCGGCGCCAGGGGTTCCCTCGAGATCGGAGTTCGATCGATGGCCTACCTCTCGCTCTCCTATGACCACCGCATCGTCGACGGCGCCGACGCCGCCCGCTACCTCACCACCGTGCGGCAGCGGCTGGAAGCGGGATTTGACCCTGCAGCTCTGCAATGAGCACAGCTCGAACTCGGACAAGTGTGAGGGACCCCCATGATCAGACCACTTGTCGCCGTGTGAGTCACTCGTCCTTCGGCGAGACGAAATTGAGATGGCGGCGCAGCGGTGCGGCTGCGGTCACGGCGCCGCCGAGGAGGGTGAGCGCTGCGATCGCGCCGAATCCGGCGGTGAGTGTGGCGACCGCGGCGACGCCTCCGACGAGCAGCGGTCCTCCCGCGTCACCGAGTTCGCGTCCGAGTTCGGCGGCGCCCATGGTCTGTCCCATCCTTTCGGCGGGAGTCGAACCGGCGAGCGACGCAAACGCCAACGGCGTGATCAGTCCCGTCCCGGAGCCGATCGCCACTGCGGCGAGCAGTACACCGGGTAGGCCGGGGAGCATCGCGCACCCGAGTCCGGTGGCGGTGAGAAGTAGACCCAGCGCGGTTCCGGATTCGGCCGAAATACGACCTGCGTCCAGCGCCCGTCCGGCTCGCGGTTGCACGAGGGCGGCGCAGGCCGCGAGGACGGACACCGCGGCACCGGTCGCCACCGAGCCGAGTCCGGCGGCGGCCCCGGTGACCGGCAGGAACCCCACGCCCACGGACAGCGCCGAGGTTGCGAACGCGAGTGCGAGGGTGGGCCCGAGAAACGTCCGATCCGTCAGACGGCGTGCCAGGTCCAGGACGGTCTGCCGGTTGCGCGGCAGGGGAGGCAGGACGGGCACCATACGCGCCGCCCATGCCGCGATGGTGAGCGCGAGGACGGCCATCACCGCGAACAGCAGCGTGAGGCCGCCGAGCCACACCAGCACGCCGCCCAGCAGCGGACCGAGCGTGTAGCCGAGGCTCTTGTAGAAACCGTATGTTCCGAACGCGGTGCCGTGACCGGCTTTCAGGGTCATCCGTGCGACCAGTGCGCTCGCTGACGGGGAGAACGCGGACGCGGCAGCGCCTTGCCCGAGCCGGGCCAGCCACAGCCAGTTCGAGTCGCCGACAACGACGAACAGGGCGGAGGCTGCGGCGAATCCGATGAGCCCACCGAAGAGGACCGGTCGGGCACCGATCCGGTCGGCGAGTGTCCCGAACATGGGTTTGAGCACTACCTCCGCGCCGTCGTACAGCGCCAGCAGCAGACCGAGATACAGCAGGGAACCACCGGGGTCCTCGAGGTCGAATGCGAGGTTCGCCGCGACGGCGTGCGCCCCGAAGGCGGTGGTGAAACCGGCCGCGTAGAGCGGCCACATCCGCCACTGCGCGGCTGCCGCCACTGGTGACACGGCGTCGGTCATGGCCGCTCGCCGCCGAGGCCTTTGCCGATTCGTTCAGCGGAGGGCTGTCCGGCAACGAAGTCGGCCAGCGAGAGGGTGGCTGTTCGGCCGTGCTGGTTGCGGATGTAGATGGTTCGGTCGGTCAGGTTGGTCACGGTGGTGCACAGGGTGGCGAGCGGGTCGTGGCCGGCGGCGGTGCGGTGCACACCGGTGGGAATGGGGGACCCGGTCAGGACTCGATCGAACCAGTAGATGTCGGGTTCCAGGGCCGGGTTGATGTCTTGGAGGACCTTGCCCCGGGCAAGACTCTCGTCCCGTTGCCCGAGGTTGGCGGTGGCGGCACCGGCCGGCGCCCGGTCCGGCGAGTTGGGCATGAACCGGATGTGGTTGGTGTGCCATTCGAATGCACTCTCGGGTGAGAGTTCACGGACGGCGTGGCGCCCCGCGGCCGTTTCGACGACGGAGACGCGACCGGTGTGGGTGTCGCCGATCGTGTAGGCGAAGCCGCCGGCGCTGGGGTGAGTGCGCAGAAAATCGACGGCGTCCGTGAAGGTGGTGCACTGCTGCAGTCCGCGGGCGACGAAATGGCGGCCGGGAGCGACGATCGGAATGGTGACCTGGATGTGGTTGATGCCCCACACCAGTCCGGCGGCGTTGGCGGCGAGGGTGTTGGAAGGCAGGAACCCGGGATACCACTCGACGGTGACCGGCAGGTCCCCGTCGATGTGCAGGGTCAGGAGCATGAAATGTCCGTCGAGGGCGGGAGCGCCGTCCTCGTTGTGAGCGATGAAGGACGACGTGCCGCGCCAGGCGAGGTCGGTGCAGCCGGTGCCGTCGTCGACGCCGAGGTCACCGCGCAGATTGGCCAGCAGCAGGTCCTCGTAGGGCAGCGCGGCGCCAGCCGCGAGCGCGCGCAGTTCGGCGGTGAGGTGCGGGTACGCCTGTTCGGTGGCTGTCACCACGTCGGCCAGGATGCGTCGTCCGCGACCGCTGCGGGTGAAGGCGTGCAATCCTTCGCGTTCGGGCAGCTGGTTCTGCACGGCGGTGATCGAGGCGCGGGCGTACTCACCGAGCAGGGTGAACGCGGCGGTGCGTTCACCGGAGACCACCACCCATCGCAGTCCGGCGACCGTGGTCTCGTCGATGTGGGCGTTCATCGTCCGCTGAACTGCGGGGTTCGCCGTTCGAGCACGGCCCCGACTGCCTCGTGGTGGTCTTCGGTGTGATGCGCGACCGCCTGCATGGCCGCCGACAACTCGAGGATGCTCTCGAGGCTCTGGTGCTGCCCTTCGCGCAGCAGTCGCTTGGTCATCCGCAGCACGTGCGGCGGGTTCGCCGACACCCGGGATGCGAGTTCGTGGGCGGCGGTCAGGAGGTGTTCGGGCTCGGTGACCGCGGAGACCATGCCCCACTCGAGTGCAGTGTGCGCGTCGATCGCCTCACCGGTGAAGGCCATCTCGCTGGCCCGGGCCATGCCGATGGCGCGGGGCAGCAGCCAGGCGCCTCCGTCGCCGGGAATGATGCCGACTTTGACGAAGCTCTCGGCGAATTTTGCGGTGGTCGAGGCGATCCGCAGGTCGCACATCATCGCCAGGTCGCAGCCGGCTCCGATGGCCGCCCCGTTCACGGCGGCGATCGTCGGGATCTCGCAGTGATACAAGGCTTTCGGGATGCGCTGGATGCCGTGCCGGTAGCCTTGGCGCAGTTCTGCGGGTGACCCGCCGAACATGCCGTCCTTGTCGCGCATGTGTTTGACGTTACCGCCGGAGGAGAACGCGGAGCCGGCGCCGGTGAGGATCGCCACCCGCACGCTCGGGTCGCGGTTGACCGCGGTGACGGCCTCCTCGAGCGCGTCGATGGTGTCGGCCTCGGAGATGGGATTGCGGGCCTCGGGGTTGTTGAGAGTCCAGACGACGGTGTCGCCGGTGCGGTCGGTCAGCAGGGGGTCGCTCATGCGTGTGCTCCAGAGTGTGTGTCGGACAGTACGATCCGCACGTCAACCGGGACGATTCCGGTTTTCGAGGCGATGACGGGGTTGAGGTCGAGTTCGCTGATTTCCGGGTGCGCCGCGACGATGTCACCGACGCGGACGAGGAACCGGGCCAACGCTGTCCGGTCGATCACCGAAAGGTGGCGGTAACCGTCGAGCATGCGGGAGGCGATGGTCTCGTCGATCATCTCGTGGGCTTCGATCTCGGTGAACGGTGCCGCGCGGAAGGTGACGTCCTCGAGGGCTTCGACCATCACGCCACCGCTGCCGAACGCCACCACCGGACCGAAGATCGGGTCGTGGGTGGCGCCGACGAGCAGTTCGACGCCGTGATCGGCCATCGGGGTGACGACGATGCCGTCGATCACCGCGCCGCGCACGTTCTCGGTGACCGCGTCGATGATTGCCTGTGCGTTCTCCGCGGCGCCGGCGCCGACCACGTTCAGTTTCACGCCGCCGACGTCGGATTTGTGGATCACCTGTGGCGAGACGATCTTCAGTGCGCACGGCCGCCCGTATCCGGTGACCGCGGTGACGACCTCGTCGACGGTGCGGGCGAAGGTCCATCCGCCGATGTCGACCCCGGCGTCCTCGACGAGGGCGCGGGCGGTGGGCTCGTCCAGGATCCCCGTTCCCGCCGCAGCACGTGGTGCGGGGGCGGGCAGGGTGAGGGACGACCGCTGCGACGCGGTGGCCAGTCGTCGTCCGCGCCGGTCGAGGGCGGCGACCACCCGGACGGCATGGTCGATGGAGTTGATCACCGGAACCCCACCGGCCCGCAGGCGGTCGTGGTTGGAGACGATGTCCCCGGCATAGCAACTCTGTACCAGCAGGGGAACCCGGTGGGCGGTGGTCAGCTCGAGGAGTCGGTCGGCGGTGGCGTCCTCGGCGGCTGTCAGGCTGGCGTCGAACCGCAGGTGATAGCCGCCGTACAGTCCCACGATCAGCACCAACCCGACTGCGGGATCGCTCATCAGGGCGTCCACCGCGTCGGCGAACACCGTGGGATCCGCATCGGTGGCCCCGGCCACGTCGACGGGGTTGACCACCGACGCCGGCCCACCCAGCAGATCACGCAGGACCTGCTGGGTCCGCTCACTGATCTGCGCGAGTTCGATCCCGCGCGCGGTCAGTGCATCGGCGGCCAAGGTGGCGTGGCCGCCGCCGTCGGACAGGATCGCGACCTTGCGGCCGGATGCGATCGGCGCGGTGGTGGCCATCGCTCCTGCGACGACGGCCAGTTCGTCCGAGCGGTCGACCAATTCCACGCCGGCCTGGCGGAGGACCGCGGTGGCGACGGCGTCCGAACCGGCGATCGACCCGGTGTGGGAGAGCGCCGTGCGCCGCCCAACGTCGGAGCGGCCGCCGCGCAGCATTACCACCGGCTTGTCCTGCACCGCGCTCGCCGCGGCGACCAGGAACGCCCGGCCGTCCGCGAAACCCTCCGAGTGGATGGCGACGGCGCCGGTGCGGGTGTCGCGGGCGAGTTCGGCGACACATTCGTCGTAGCGGACGTCGGCCTGGTTGCCGAGGCCGATGTAGGCGTGGAAGCCGGGGCCCTTCAGAGCACGGTTGTCGTTGACCAGGGACAGCAGCATGTTTCCGCTCTGGGTGACCACGCTGATCGGGCCCGTGGGCACGTCTTGCAGGCCCACCAGGTTGGCGCCGGTGGAGACGTTGAGCATTCCCGAGGTGTTCGGGCCGATGACCCGGATACCGGTCTCGGCGATCGCTCGCGCCAGCGCGGCGTCGAGCTCGGCGCCCGAGTCTCCGGTTTCCTTGAATCCGTTGGCCAGCACCACCGCTCCGGCGATGCCGACGGCCGCGCAGTGGCGCAGGGCGTCGGGCACGGCGGCGCCGGGCAGGGCGATGAGAGCGACGTCGACGCCGTAGGGCAGTCCGTCGATCGAGGGGACGACCTCGAGGCCGAGGATCTCGGTTGCTTTCGGGTTGACCGGGTACACCGGGTGCGCGTACCCGGCCTGCTGCAGAGCGCGCACGGCCTGGAAACCGCGCTTGGTCGGGCTGGTCGAGGCACCGACGATCGCAATGGAGCGGGGATCGAACAGGCGCTGCAGCGCCGTGCGGGTCTCGGCCGGCAGGGTGTCGGCGACCGCGACGGAGGAAGGCTGAGCCATCGTTGTCATCTCTACTTTCCCTGGAAGATCGGAGTGCGGCGTTCGGCGAATGCCGCCACGCCTTCGGCCCAGTCCTGCGTGCCCATCAGCGCCAGCAACTCCTGGGGCTCGGTCTCGAGGACGACGTCGAGGGGGTCGTTACGCCGCAGCGCTGCCTTCATCCGGGCGAGCGAGAGCGGGGCCTTCCCGGCAAGCGTGTCGGCGAGCGCGTGCGCCGCGTCCAATAGCGCGTCGGCGGCAACTGCCGAGTGCGCGAGTCCCCACTCCAGCGCCTGGGCGCCGGTGAAGCGTTCGCCGAGGATCAGCATGTCGGTGGCCCGCCGCAGTCCGACGAGGCGGGGGAGTCGGTTGGTGACACCGCCTCCGACGAAGGTGCCGATGCTGACCTCGGGAAAGCCCAACTGGGCGTCCTCGGCGACGACGAGGAAGTCGGCGCTGACCGCCATCTCCGCGCCGGCGCCGAGTGCGTAGCCGTTGACCGCGGCAACCACCGGGGTATCCATCGATTGGATCTGCTCGCACACTCTCTGGCCGAGGTCGAGATAGTGAGCCTGCTCCTCCCGGCTGCGGGTGCCGGACTTGTGGGCCTTCAGATCGGCGCCGACGCAGAAGGCGCGGCCTGCACCGGTGATCACGACCGCGCGCACGTCCGGATCGGAATCTGCCGCGACCAGTTCGTCGATCAGCGTCTGGTACAGCTCCTCGCTCACCGCGTTGAGGCGGTCGGGGCGGTTCAGGGCCAGGGTCGCGGTCGAACCCGAACGGGTTGCCAGGACGGTCGTCATCGTCTCACGTCTCTTTCTCGTCGAGCTGACTGTAATGCGTTGTCCTGCTGACGGTGTGGCCGCAGGGTACTGCCCGTCGGGGTGCTTCCGATAGGGGCCGCTGTGATCCATATAACCGCATCCCGGCTGTCGATGCAAGAAAAGTTGCAAATGGGTGAGGTCACGCAAATTGGGAGTTCTTCATTCGTGTCGGGAGCCTGGTTGTCGTTGTGGCACCCGATGATTCCGGTCGAGTGCGGGTCTCTGGACGCAGCGGGGATGCTCATTTCGGGTGACGTCCGAGCGTCGACCGTTCGGCGTCCAGCCAGGTGAGAGGGTGTTTCCGTGAGCGCAGTAATGAATTGCATCGAGTGGCATATATGCAAATGGACTTGCATCCAGCGCAGATGGCGTGTTTCATGGCTGGCACGCAGTTACCTGGGTCACATCCGCGTTTCACGGAAGAAGGCATCGTGCCAACCTCGATTTCCAGCTCGGAAAACCTCGAGCACTCCATCAACACTCGTCAGCTGACGATGATCGGCATCGGCGGCGTCATCGGTGCCGGCCTGTTCGTCGGCAGCGGCAAGGCGATCTCCTCCGCAGGCCCGGGCATCGTCCTGGTCTATCTGTTCACCGGGCTCCTCATCATCCTGGTGATGCGGATGCTCGCCGAACTGGCCACCGCGAGCCCCGAGACCGGTTCGTTCTCGACCTATGCCTCCCGCGAACTCGGTTCGTGGGCAGGGCTTTCCGTCGGGTGGCTCTATGCGTATCACTGGTGCGTGACCGTCGCCTTCGAGGCGATCGCCGGCGCCGCGATCGCGAACCAACTGATCCCCGTCGTGCCCACCTGGCTGTACGCACTGATCTTCATGACCGCGTTGACCGGGGTGAATCTGGCGGCGGTCACCTCCTTCGCGCGGTTCGAATTCTGGTTCGCCCTGATCAAGGTGACGGCGATCGTGCTGTTCATCGGTATCGGCGTCGCCGCAATCTTCGGCGTCCTGCCGCACTTCGACTCGCCCGGCACCTCGAACCTGCTCGGGCAGGGTGGGCTGTTCCCGAACGGTCTCACACCTCTGCTGATCGCCACCTTGACGGTGTTCTTCTCCTACTTCGGCACCGAACTGGTCACCATCGCCGCTGGTGAGGCAAAGGACCCTGTCACAGCCGTCCGCAAGAGCACGCGCAGCGTCGCCTGGCGAATCCTGATCTTCTACGTCGGCTCCATCCTCGTCGTCGTCACGCTGCTGCCGTGGGACACCGCCGAGGTCACCAAGAGTCCGTACACCGCCGTGCTGAACCTCCTCGGCCTGCCCGGCGCGCACACCATCATGAACCTGGTCGTCCTCACCGCGGTGCTGTCCTGCCTGAACTCGGGCATCTACTCCTCCTCCCGGATGCTCTTCTCGCTGGCCCGCCGCGGGGAAGGCCCCCGAGTGCTCGCCCGGACCGGCAAGTCCGGAGTTCCCGTGAAAGCGGTGCTCGCAGCCTCCAGTGCCGGATTCGTCGCGGTCATCGCGAACTACTTCCTGCCCACCGGGGCCGTGTTCACCTTCCTGCTCAGCTCGTCCGGCGCCGTCGCCGTGGTGGTCTACCTGTGCATCTGCGGTACCCAGATCGTCGGCCGCCGAAAGAAGACCGCGGAGGAGACGGCTGCGTTGCCGGTCAAGATGTGGGGCTTCCCCTACCTGTCCTATGTGGTTGGCGTCATCCTGCTCGCCATCGTCGCCGGTATGGCGTTCACTCCCGCCACTCGAACGCCCTTGGTGCTGACCATGATCGTCACCGCCCTGGCCGTCGCCGCGGGCCTGATTCACCAGCGACGCACCACCGTGCCGGCCGGAAACGGCAACACCACGCTGACCGAATCTCGCCGGCAGTAGCCCTCGCGCACAAGGAGAGTGGGGTGCATCCGATCGGGTGCACCCCACTCCTCTGGTGGACCGGCTACTGCTGCTTGCCTGTCGCGGCGTCGGTGACGTACACGCTGAAGCTGCTCAAGAGCTTCTCCTCCTCGAGGAGGGTTTCGCGCACCCGGTGTCCGAGAAGCTGTGCGACGCCGCCGGACATGGCCTGAGCCAGCGAGGTGAACGCTGTCATCGACCGCAACACCGAGGCGCTCGACGCGTCGATGTAAAAGGTGTCGTGCGCCGACGCGGCGAGCGGAGAGCTGGCATTGTCGGTGAACGCGATGACGTGTGCACCACTGCGCCTCGCCCACTCGGCGGCCCGAACGGTGTCAACGCTGTAACGGTGGATGGACATCGCCACGAAGCAGTCGCCCTCGCGGACCCGACGCAAATCGTCGGTCAGCGAACCGACGCTGGCGTTGACCGTCTCCACGTCCTCACGCAGCATGCGCAGCAAGTATCCGAGCAAGTACGCCGGGGCGTGGCACTTGCGCAATCCCATGACGTGCACACGCGGAGCCCGGGCGAGGTGTTCGACCGCTGAATCCCAAGTGGAATCCTCGATCCGGGCGAACGTGCGGGCGATGTTGGCCTGGTCGAGGGCGACGGTCTGTTCCAGCAGCCCGGCCCCGTCCGCGGCCATGTGCTCGAGGTTGTCGAAACGGCGCAGCAGCTGCGCCTGCTCCTGGAGACGTTCGCGGCACAGGCGCGTCAGCCCGGGATATCCCTTGAGTCCCAGTCCCGTCGCGAACCGTACGACGGTGGCCTCGTTGACGCCGACCGCGGCCGCTAGTTCCGAGATCGTCATGAACGCCACCGCCTCAGGGTCGGACATCACCCGCTCGGCGAGTTTCTTGTGCGACGGCGACAACGTGCCCTCGCGCTGACGAATCTCGGTGAGCAATTCCTCGAAGGTCGCAGGACCCGCCGTCTTGGACTTCGTGGCCATGCGCGCCCTCTTCTCCTCGGGAACCGGTGGGTGATCACTGTCGTGCTAACGCCATCGTAATGGTTGCGATCTTGCTTCAAGACGTGCTACTGCAATTGCCGTTGCACTCGTCGGGTGTTCATCGCGAAACGGCTCGATCGGGTCTGTCGTGATGCCTTCACCGTCGTTTACTGGCGATTGAGCGCGGGCGGTCCAGGGTAGTCGGCTCAGTAGTCCGCACGGTCAAATCCATCCGTGGGAGTCGACGATGATGACCAGGCTGCAGGTCGCGATCGCGGTGATCGTGGGATATTGGCTGGGCCGGGCCCGCCACACGAAGCTTGTCGCGGCGGGTGCCGGACGCCTTGCAGGCAGTCCGCAGGAGATGGTCGACCACGCCGCGAAGCTGCTGGATGCATCGCCCGAGTTCGCCGCCCTCGACGAATCGATGCGCGGTCAACTCCTCGATGCCGTGAGGGTGGCGGCCGTGACCGCCGGCACCGCTCGGGGTGACGTCGACGTCGATATCGACCGTCTGCTCCCCGGCGGCACAGACGAAGCCGCCGAAGACTTGGTCGAGGATGCCGCGGACCTGGTCGACGATGTCCCCGTCGACGACTCCGTCGAACACGTCATCGACGGCGCCGAAACCGCCGCCGTCGACGTCGACGTGGGTAAGGGCCTGCTCGGCGCCGCGGGCAAGCTGAAGCGCCGGCGGCCTGCGACGAGCAGGAAATCGCCGGCCGCAGACCCGTCCGCCGACGTTGATGACGAGGACGACGACGCCGGCGAAACACCGGCCGACGAAGTACCGGCCGACGAGACTCCCACTGAAGATGACGGCAGCACTGACGCACCTGCGCCGTCCACCGCCGAGGTCCGGGCGTGGGCTCGCGAACACGACTTTCCCGTCTCCGACCGCGGACGACTGCGCGCCGAGGTGTGGGAGGCCTATACCGCCGCCCACCCCGAGCGCTGACTTCAGTGGGGATTACGCAGCCTTCGTGGGTGACCCGCAACCTTCAAGTTGAAGTTACGCTCAACTTCAGAATTGGTCGCCGCTGACCGTTGACTTCCCGGTCTCGGGTTGCTTATTCTTGGCTTCAGTTGAAATTGAAGTCAACTACAACTTCTCTGGTCCGGCTCGGGTTTCACTTGGAGTGCAGTGCTCGCTGTCAGTGAGTGCCGTTGTGGAACAAACGAAGTCGAGCATTTCGAGGGTCTGTGGCCGTGCGGGCCAAAGTCGTGGCACTCGGATCAAACGATGTGGAGGTGGACCATGGACTTGGTCCTGACCGATGAACAGTTGAGTTTCCAGCGGCTCGCGCGCGAGTTCCTGGACAAGGAGGTCGTTCCCTACCGCGCGCAGTGGGACCGCGATGAGTCGGTCGACACGTCGATCATTCCCAAACTGGGGGAGATGGGATTCTTCGGACTCACGATCCCCGAGCAGTACGGCGGTCTCGGAGGTGACTACATCACCTACTGCACCGGGATGGAAGAACTCGGGCGGGCTGATTCTGCAGTGCGGGGAATCGTCTCGGTGTCGATGGGGTTGGTGGGCAAAGTAATTCTGTCCCACGGTACCGAGGCGCAGAAGCAGAAGTGGCTACCAGGCATCGCCACCGGCGAGGTGCTCGCCTGTTTCGGACTGACCGAACCGGACACCGGATCCGACGCGGGAAACCTCCGCACACGAGCTACTCGAGACGGCGACGACTACGTGATCGACGGCGCCAAGATGTTCATTACGAACGGGACGTGGGCGGACCTGTGCCTGGTGTTCGCCCGCACCGGCGGTCCGGGACCCACCGGCGTCTCAGCTTTCCTCGTTCCGACTGATCTTCCTGGATTCGGAAGATGTGAGATCAAGGGAAAGCTCGGTCTCCGTGGTCAGGCCACGGCGGAGCTGGCGTTCGACAACGTCCGAGTACCTCGTGACGCCCTGCTCGGGGGCGAAGGCGAAGGGTTCAAGATCGCCATGCACTCGCTCGACAAGGGCAGGGTCTCCGTCGGCGCCGGCTGCGTCGGAATCATCCAAGGGTGTCTCGAATCGGTCGTGCAGTATTCGAAGGAACGCAAACAGTTCGGACGTCAGCTTGCCTCGTTCCAGATGATCCAGGACATGATCGCGAGCATCTCGGTCGACGCCGACGCCGCGCGTCTGCTCGTCTGGCGGGCAGCCGACCTCATCGAGAAGGGCAAGCCCTTCGGCGTCGAGGCGTCCAAGGCGAAGTTTTTCGCGAGTGAAGCCGCTGTCAGAGCAGCCAACCTCGCGATCCAAGCATTCGGCGGGTACGGCTACGTCGACGAGTATCCGGTCCAGAAGTACATGCGCGACGCTCGCGTCATGACGCTCTACGAAGGCACGAGCCAGATCCAGAAGCTGCTCATCGGGCGCGCCGAGACCGGCGTCAGTGCCTTCCTCTGACGGGTGTCTCGTCGGTTCGCAGAATTCCTGCAATGCCGAATCACGCACTCGCACAATTCGAACGACCCGACATCAACTAGGAGCAGAACGAACATGTCCGTCCGCCGATCTTCGATCGTATGGCTCGTCCTCGGCATAGTGCTGATCATGAGTGGCGTACTGGTCCGATTCGTCGCGTTGCCGGCGCTGTCCAAGCTGCCTGCCGACTTCACTGCGAGCCAGAAGTACGAGGGCAGTATCAGCGCGCTGAACCAACAGGCGTTCGCATCGAATGACCTGGCGAATCTGGTCGGTCCCACAGTCGCGGTGACCGCAGACCGTCGACTGTCCGTGGATGCCGTCGATGGTGACACGGCAATTGTCACCACCGACACCGCGATCAATCTCCCTGACGGTACGCAGCAAAAGGATGCTCACACCTTTGCCGTCAATCGTGTCGATTTCTCACCCGTGCCGCTGACCGAGCAGGAAATGCAGGCAGTGGTACCGGCAGGTGAGCGGGCGACGTTCGAGCCACACGAGGGCGTTGCCTTCAGTTTCACACCGAACCCCCCGGCCGATGGCAATCAGATCTACGACACGGTGACAATGACGGGCCAGAGCGCGACCTTCACCGGTGAGGACACCGTGGCCGGTCGCCAGGTCAAGCGATATGAGGTTGACGCGGCAGGACCGATACAGAGCCCGGCCCTTTTGGCGCAGTTCGAGCAGTTTCCCACCCAACTCCCCAAGGCGCTCGTCCTCGGATTGCTGCAGGCCGGAATCGTTCCGGAATCCTCTATCCCAGCTGTCCAAGAGGGACTGGCCTCGCTGCCGGAACGGATCGCCATCGGTTACGGCAGCACGAATTCGATGAGCGTCGCCGTCGATCAGCAATTCGGAACGCCACTCGACATCGCGCAGACACAGGGGCTGTATGTCACGGTGCCGATCGACGGCCAGGACGTGCCGATACTTCCGCTGTCCGTCGCGACGCTTCATACCGCGCCCGCGGATGTCACCGCGGTTGCCGACGACCTTTCGAAGAATGCGACTCTCCTGTCCGCCATCGGGCTGTGGTTTCCCATTGTCGCGCTCACCGTCGGCGCCGGGTTGATTGCGCTGGCTGCGCTCCGATGGAGAAGGCAAGTGGCGTCGGAGTCCCCGGACCTGGAACTCGAACCGCAGCACTAGCAGTGCTCTTGGTTCGGACAGAAAGGAATTGGATGTGTCTGAGTCTCTGAAATCTCCCCGTCCGCCCGTAGTCGGTGTCGTTCGGGAGTCGAACGACGGTGAGCGTCGGGTGGCGTTGGTGCCGAAGATCGTGGCGTCGTTGATCGCCAAGGGCGTCGACGTGGTGGTCGAGTCGGGTGCCGGGTTGGGCGCGTTGATTCCGGACGAGTTGTACAAATTGGCAGGAGCCGCCATCGCCGACCCGTGGTCGGCGGAGGTGATCGTGAAGGTCGCGCCGCCGTCGGACGAGGAAGTGGGCCGGTTGCGCGCCGGGCAGACGTTGATCGGGTTCCTCGCCCCCCGTAATCAGGACAATCAGGTGGCCGCGCTGAAGGCGGCCGGGGTGCAGGCCTTCGCGGTGGAGGCGATCCCGCGGATCTCCCGCGCCCAGGTGATGGACGCGTTGTCGTCGCAGGCGAACGTGTCCGGCTACAAGTCGGTGCTGTTGGCGGCGTCGGAGTCGACCCGGTTCTTCCCGATGCTGACCACCGCCGCGGGCACGGTCAAGCCGGCGACGGTGCTGGTCCTCGGGGTCGGTGTCGCCGGCCTGCAGGCCCTCGCGACGGCGAAGCGGCTCGGCGGTAGGGCCACCGGCTACGACGTGCGCCCCGAGGTCGCCGACCAGGTCCGCTCGGTCGGTGCGCAGTGGCTCGATCTGGGAATCGACGCCGCCGGTGAGGGCGGCTACGCCCGCGAACTCACCGAGGACGAGCGGGCGCAGCAGCAGCAGGCCCTGGAAAACGCGATCAAGGGGTTCGACGTGGTCATCACCACCGCCCTGGTCCCGGGCCGCCCGGCACCCCGGTTGGTCACGGCCGCCGCGGTCGAGGGCATGAAACCCGGCAGTGTGGTGGTCGACCTGGCCGGCGAGACCGGCGGCAACTGCGAGCTCACCGAACCCGGTCAGACCGTCGTCAAGCACGGGGTGACGATCTGCTCGCCGCTGAACCTGCCCGCGTCCATGCCCGAGCACGCCTCCGAGCTGTACTCGAAGAACATCTCCGCGCTGCTGGAGCTGATGCTCGTCGACGGCGCGCTGGCGCCCGATTTCTCGGACGAGGTCCTCGCCGCGTCCTGCGTCACCCGCGACACCAAGGAATCGTCATGATCACAACACTTTTCAAAACACTCGCGACACCGCTGGCAGTGTTCCTCGACCACGTGATGGTACCGAGGCGAACGTACGAATTCGTCGACCTGTCGGAGGAACTGGCGGGCGAGACGGATGTTCGTCGAGATACGAAGGCGGCCATCTGATGTATGCGGAGTTGTTGGCGAACATCGCGATCCTGGTGTTGTCCGGGTTCGTGGGGTTCGCGGTGATCTCGAAGGTCCCGAACACGTTGCATACCCCGTTGATGTCGGGGACGAACGCGATCCACGGCATCGTGGTGCTCGGCGCCCTGGTGGTGCTCGGCAAGGTCGACAACCCGCCGTGGGGGTTGCAGGTGATCCTGTTCGTGGCGCTGGTGTTCGGAACGATCAACGTGGTCGGTGGTTTCGTGGTGACCGACCGGATGCTGGGCATGTTCAAGTCCAAGCCGGCCGCCCCTGCCGCTGCTGTTGAGAAGGGTGGGGACCGGTAATGGAGTACCTCGTCAACGTGCTCTACATCGTGGCGTTCTCGATGTTCATCTACGGTCTGATGGGTCTGACCGGCCCGAAGACCGCGGTCCGCGGTAATCAGATCGCCGCGGTCGGTATGGGTGTGGCGGTGGTCGCCACCCTGATCTCGATCCGGGACACCTCGAACTGGGTGCTGATCGTCGCCGGTCTGGTGATCGGTGTGGTGCTGGGGGTGCCGCCGGCGTTGCGGACGAAGATGACCGCGATGCCGCAGTTGGTGGCGTTGTTCAACGGTGTCGGCGGCGGCACCGTCGCGCTGATCGCGTATGCGGAGTTCCTGGACTCGGACGGGTTCACCGCGTTCGCGCACGGTGAGTCCCCGACGGTGCACATCGTGATCGCCTCTTTGTTCGCGGCGGTCATCGGGTCGATCTCGTTCTGGGGCAGCGTGATCGCGTTCCTGAAGCTGCAGGAGACGCTGCCGGGCCGGCCGATCGGCATCGGCAAACTGCAGCAACCCCTCAATGCGGTGCTACTGGTCGGGGCGGTCGCGTTGGCGGTGGCGATCGGGGTCAAGGCGATCGACCCGACCGGACCCACCTCCCAGTGGTGGATCGTGGGGGTGCTGGTGTTGGCGGCGGTGCTCGGGTTGATGGTGGTGCTGCCGATCGGCGGCGCCGACATGCCCGTCGTCATCTCGCTGCTGAACGCGCTGACCGGTCTGTCCGCGGCGGCGGCGGGTCTGGCGCTGAATAATCAGGCGATGATCGTGGCCGGCATGATCGTCGGGGCGTCGGGTTCGATCCTGACGAACCTGATGGCGAAGGCGATGAACCGGTCCATCCCGGCGATCGTGGCCGGCGGGTTCGGTGGCGGCGGCGCGGCGGCGGCGGTCGGGGACGGTACCGCGAAGACGGCGAAGGCCACCTCGGCGGCGGACGCGGCGATTCAGATGGCGTACGCGAACCAGGTCATCGTGGTCCCGGGTTACGGGTTGGCGGTGGCGCAGGCCCAGCACGCGGTCAAGGACATGGCCAAGCTGCTCGAGGCGAAGGGTGTGGAGGTCAAGTACGCGATCCACCCGGTCGCGGGCCGGATGCCCGGGCACATGAATGTGCTGTTGGCGGAGGCGGACGTCGAGTACGACGCGATGAAGGAAATGGACGACATCAACGATGAGTTCTCGCGGACCGATGTCACCCTGGTGATCGGGGCGAACGATGTCACCAACCCGGCCGCGCGGAATGATCCGTCGTCGCCGATCCACGGGATGCCGATTTTGAATGTGGATCAGTCGAAGTCGGTGATCGTGCTGAAGCGGTCGATGAATTCCGGGTTCGCGGGCATCGACAACCCGCTGTTCTTCGCGGACACCACCTCGATGCTGTTCGGGGACGCGAAGAAGTCGGTTTCCGAGGTCACCGAGGAACTCAAGGCCCTGTAGGCCCTCCGGGCCCGTGCGTGGTCGGCGAGTGCAGAGACTCGTTAACCACGCACGGGCGGCGGAGCCGCCTACTCTCGTCAACACCCTCAGGAGCTACCGTGTTTCCACTCGAACCCTCAGCACCGGTGAAGGCTGCTGATTGGATGTTCACCCTCGGTGTGGCCGTGACCGGACCGCTTCGCTTCGATCGGATCGGCCTCGGGCAATCGAACCTCACCTATCTGGTTCGCGATCAAGCCGAACGGAAATGGGTGCTGCGCCGACCGCCGCTCGGACAGCTGCTTGCGTCCGCGCACGATGTGGTGCGAGAAGCAAGGATCTTGTCCGCGCTCGAGGCAACCGAGGTCCCGGTTCCGCGAATCCTGGGCGTCACGGCGGATGCAGCTGTCACCGACGTGCCGCTGGTGTTGATGGAGTTCGTCGACGGCCTGGTGGTTGACCGCATGCCCATCGCAGACGAACTGGCACCGCGCCTGCGCCGCGACATCGGACGATCGCTACCGCGAACCTTGGCGAAGATCCATGCGGTGGACCTGAAGTCCGTCGGTTTGCTCGATTTGGCAAGCCAGCACTCGTACGCGCAACGCCAACTCAGGCGGTGGAGTATGCAGTGGGAGAAGTCGAAGACTCGGGAACTGCCTGCGCTCGACAGCCTCACCAGACGCCTGTCCGCAGCAGTTCCCTCGCAACGCGAGTTGACATTGGTGCACGGCGATTTCCATTTGCGCAATGTCATCACCTCATACGAGAACGGCGAGGTGATCGCCGCGCTCGACTGGGAGCTCGCGACACTGGGCGACCCGCTCGCAGACATGGGCACCGTGCTCGCCTATTGGCCGGAGCGGGGAGAGGCGATGGGTAGCGACTTCGCAGCCTCCACACTCGACGGATTCCCGTGCCGCGACGAGCTCGCCCAGATTTACCTGACCGAGACGGGCAGAGATCCGGCGGCACTGAAATTCTGGCATGCCCTGGGATTGTGGAAGATCGCCGTCATCGCAGAGGGAGTGCGCAAACGCGCGATCGACGAGCCCCAGAACAGGGCTACCGCGGGAACTCCCACGGCGGCACGGGTCAGCGCTCTCGTCGACAAGGCCCACGAGATCGCCGATGACGCCGGCATGTGAGACGTAGGCGAAGCGGGCAAAGAATCGACCATGATGAAGAAAGTGAACTAGCACCATGAGGGAAGCAGTCATCGTCTCCACGGCACGCACGCCGATCGGCAAGGCGTACCGCGGGGCATTCAACGACACCCAAGCGCAGGAACTCGCCGCTCACGCCTTGTCGCACGCTGTCCAGCGCGCGGGAATCGACGGCGGCGAAGTCGAGGACGTGATCCTCGGTTGCGCGCTCCAGGAAGGCACTGCGGGTGGCAACATCGCCCGCCAGGCCGTGATTCGCGCCGGGCTACCGGACTCGGTACCGGGGATGACGATAGACCGGAGGTGCTCATCGGGACTGATGGCGATCGCTACCGCCGCAAAACAAATCATCACCGATGGCATGCAGGTGACGGTCGGCGGTGGGGTGGAATCGATCTCGCTGGTTCAGAACGACCACATGAACCGGCACCGCGCGGCGGATCCGTGGCTCACCGAGCACAAGCCCGACTTCTACATGCCGATGTTGCAGACGGCGGAGATCGTCGCGGAGCGGTACGGCGTCAGCAGAGACCGTCAGGATGAGTACGCATTGACGTCCCAACGGCGCACTGCCGCAGCACAGGACGGCGGGCGATTCGACGAGGAGATCGTCGCGATGCCGAGCGTCAAGACCCTCACCGACAAAGCCACCGGCGCCGTGCGCTCCGAGGAGGTGAACCTCACGCACGACGAAGGAAACAGAGTGTCAACCACTCTCGACGGGTTGTCCGGCCTGCGCACGGTATTGCCCGACGGGCAGGTGACGAAGCAATCGACCGTCACCGCGGGTAACTCGTCGCAGCTCTCCGATGGCGCGTCGGCGTCGGTGCTCATGGAAGCGGGAGAGGCGGAGCGGCGTGGCCTGACACCGCTCGGGCTTTACCGGGGTATCGCGGTGGCCGGCTGCGGGCCCGACGAGATGGGTATCGGCCCGGTGTTCGCGATCCCGAAACTCCTCGGGAACCACAATCTCACCGTCGACGACATCGGCCTGTGGGAGCTGAACGAGGCGTTCGCATCCCAGGCCGTGCATTGCCGCGACGAACTCGGAATCGACCCCGACCGCTTCAACGTCGACGGCGGCGGAATCTCGGTCGGACACCCGTACGGCATGACAGGGGCGCGCCTTGTCGGCCATGCTCTCATCGAGGGCAAACGTCGCGGAGTGCGGTATGTCGTGGTCACGATGTGCGTCGCCGCAGGGATGGGCGTAGCCGGACTGTTCGAGGTTCTGTGATGCGGGGCCTGTTCGACGTCGCCGGCAAGAACGTGCTGGTCACGGGTGGTTCCCGTGGCATCGGTCTGATGATCGCCCGGGGATTCGTCGAGGCCGGGGCAACCGTGATCATCTCCTCTCGCAAGGCCGATGTCTGTAAGGAGGCGGAGACGGAGCTGTCCCGGTTCGGGACGTGCATCGCCCACGCCGCCGACCTCGCCACCGACGAAGGAATCGACAGTCTTGCCGACGGGACGGCACAGATCGCACCATCACTCGACGTGCTCGTCAACAATGCGGGAGCCACATGGGGGGCACCGATCGGCGAGTTCCCCGGTGGCGGATTCGACAAGGTCATGGGCGTCAACGTGAAGGCGGTCTTCCTGCTCACCCAGAAACTGCTGCCCCAGCTCCGAGTCGCCGCGAGCGCCGAAGACCCCGCGCGGGTGATCAATATCGGTTCGATCGACGGACTCCGCGTATCGAGTGCCGACAATTTCTCCTATGCCGCGAGCAAGGCCGCGGTCCACATGCTGACCAGGCAGACGGCCGCAGCCCTCGCGGCCGAGCACATCACCGTCAATGCCATTGCCCCGGGACTCTTTCCGACGAAGATGATGGCGCACGCGTTGGACGACGACGCGGCACGCCGGCGGATGACGGACAAAGTGCCGCTACACCGGACGGGCACACCGGAAGATATCGCGGGCACGGCGCTCTTCCTGTCGTCGCGGGCGGGTGCATACCTGACCGGCGCGGTGATCCCTGTCGACGGTGGCGTCAGCGTAGCGAAATGAACGCTTCCATCACACCAGCTCAGAAAGAAGCCACCATGCCAACCCAGTACAGCGTCGCGGGCAACGTCGCGACGATTCGCCTCGACAATTCTCCCGTCAACGGACTGGGGCACTCCACCCGCGTCGGGATCCTGGCAGACCTGCGCCGCGCTCTCGAGTCACCCGAGGTGGACGCCGTCGTCCTCACTGGAAGGGGAGAATTCTTCTCCGCCGGCGCCGACATCACCGAATTCGGAACACCGAATGCCGCCGCGGAACCGTCCTTGCAGACCGTGATCGACGCATTCGACGCCGCCGACAAGCCGGTGATCGCCGCGATCGACGGCATCTGTTTCGGAGGCGGCCTCGAACTGGCACTCGGTGCGCACTTCCGTGTGGCCACCGCCGACAGCCGGATAGCGCTACCTGAGGTGACGCTCGGACTGGTGCCCGGTGCGGGCGGCACGCAGCGTCTACCGCGGGTCGTCGATCTCGAGACCGCGATCGACATGATCGTCCACGGAAATCCGCAGACGGTCCGTCGTCTTGCCGACCTGCCCGGGCAACGCCTGCTCGACCTCGTCGTCGACGATGATGCGGTCGGCGCGGCATCGCAGTTTGCTCGGCAGGTCACGGGGGTGCAGCACTTGCCGCGTATCCGCGATCTCGCTGCCCCGGACAATGGCGCCGTGACGGAGGCGGCGCGTAAACAGCTTCATCAGCGGAGCCGCGGTTCGCTCGCTCCGCTCGCCGCCCTGGACCTCCTCGAGAAGGCCACCACCCTGCCCTTCGCGGAGGGGCTGGACACCGAACGCCGCACCTTCGCCGCTCTGGTCGCCGGGGAGCAATCGGCGGCGCTCCGACACGCCTTCTTCGCCGAACGAGCAGCACGCACGATCCCCGGTCTGCCCCGGGGGATCCGCTCCCGCGTAGTCGAGACGGTGGGGGTGATCGGAGCGGGGACGATGGGCGGCGGCATCGCCATGAACTTCCTCGACGCCGGGATCCCCGTCACGCTCGTCGAATCGAAGTCCGAATCACTCGACCGGGGAATCCAGGTCATCCGGCGGAACTACCAACTGCAGGTCGACAAGGGAAAACTTGACGCCGCCGCGCTGCAACAACGGATGGACCTGTTGACGCCCACGCTCGACTACGTGGATATAGCCGACTGCGATCTCGTCATCGAGGCAGTGTTCGAGGACATGGACGTAAAGAGAGACGTCTTCGCCGCCGTCGACGCGACCGCGAAGCCAGGTGCGATCCTCGCCTCGAACACGTCGACCCTCGATATCGACGCGATCGCGGCGATCACGTCACGGCCGGGCGACGTCGTCGGCATGCATTTCTTCAGCCCCGCAAACGTGATGACGTTGCTGGAAGTCGTCCGTGGCAAAGAGACCACCGACGACGTGTTGGTCGCCGCGATGGAGACCGGACGCCGGGTGGGCAAGATCGGTGTGGTCTCCGGGGTGTGCGACGGGTTCATCGGGAACCGGATGCTCGCCAGATACCAGGCCGCCGCCAAAGTGGTGCTCAACGCCGGTGCGACGCCCGCGCAGATCGATGACGCGATCGAGAACTTCGGCCTCGCGATGGGGCCGTTCCGGATGGCCGATCTTGCAGGCAACGACATCGGTTGGGCGATCCGCAAGCGTCGCTACGCCGAGCAACCGGAATCTCCCCGTGACGCGATCAGCGACGCTCTCTGCGAGCTGGGTCGATTCGGGCAGAAGACCGGAGGTGGATGGTACGACTACGAGGCCGGAAGCCGGGTCGCGCTGCCCAGCCCGACGGTCGATTCGCTGCTGGCATCCTTCCGCGCATCGCGGGATACTGCGCTCCAGACCTTCGAGCCGGACGAGATCGTGCAACGACTGATCTTCGCCCTGGTGGACGAGGGCGCGAGGATTCTCGAGGAGGGGATCGCCTCGCGCGCGTCCGACATCGACGTGGTGTACATGTCCGGATACGGGTTCCCGCGCCACCGCGGTGGGCCGATGTTCTACGCAGACACCGTCGGACTGGACACCGTACTGACAGCGCTTCGCCGCGTCGCCCCTCCGGGCTGGGAACCGGCATCGCTGTTGGTGCGATTGGCACGTGAGGGCGGGACCTTCAGCCGCTGAGTTGTTCGAGGCCGGGGCAGGGCGGGAGAATCCTACCGCCGACGCTCACCGCAGTTCCCGCGCGATCGCTCGGGCCGCGCGGCGAGCCTGCTTCGCCGCGAACCCGATCTGCGACGGCCTGGGCACGAACCCGATGAAACGCAACCTCTCGGCGGCCGGCTTTTCACCGGTCGTGTGCGGCCAACCTCGCTCGTCCAGTACGCCGAGGTGCCCGACCAGCTTTTCGAGTTCTTGGCGGAACCCCGTCGCGCAGACCATCGCCTCCGGGTCGATTCGCATCCCGTCCACCAGCCACACGCTGTCCGCGTCGAGTGACTCGACTCCGCGAACGACCTCGATGGACCTGTCTCGGATCGCGGCGATGAGCTCCTTGTCGACGATCGCCGGTGCCACGCCGAGGCGGGCGCTGCGGGCGAAGATCCCCTCGTCGGGGATCGGTAATCCGAACTCGCGCAGGTCGCCGATGCTCCTCTCCCGGCCGAACCGAGCGATTGCGTCCGCGATAGGGACCGGGGCATGGTAGAGCGGCGTTGCGATGAAGTCTCCCGGTATGCCACCAGGTCCCTGGCGGAGCATGATGTTCGGCGGCGTGCGAGCCGAAAGCCAGACCTTTGCCGTGCCTCCGGTGGCGAGGTCGTAGGCAATTTCCATGCCCGAGCAGCCCGCTCCCACCACGAGGACCCGTTTCCCGTTGTACGGCGAGGGATTCCGGTACTGCGAGGAATGAACCAGTGCACCCCGCCAATCCCCGCGTCCGGGCCAGTCCGGGACGAAGGGCGCATGATCGAAGCCGGTCGCGACCACCACCTCGGCAGCGTCGACCGAACCGGCAGCGGTGGTCAACCGCCAGTGCCCGTTCGTTCGGTCGAGCCGTTCCACCGGGCAGCCCAGGCGCAGCTCTATCCCGTCCGCGCGTGCGTGCCGCTCGAGATGTTCGATCACCTGTTCCCGCGTGGGAAAGGTCGGTGTGCCCTGCTTGTAGGGGCGGTTCGGCAGGTGGGAGAATTGCCTGCCGGTGTTCAGTCGCAGCCGGTCATAACGAGAGTGCCACGACGAACCGACGTGGTCGGCTCGGTCGATCAGCAACGGGTTGATGCCACGGTCGGCGAGGGCCACCGCCGCCGCGACCCCGGAGGTGCCGGCACCGACGATTGCGACTTGATGCTCGCTCATCGTGTGCTCCTTGGGTGTTGTCTTGTTTCATGCGGTTTCGGCGACAATGACGCTCATCGTGCCGGTGAGCGAGCGATGGTCGCGGTAACGCCAGCCAGTGTCCTGCAGCCAGGCGATGCCTTCGTCGACGCTGTAGACGTCGCCGTGTTCGAGGTGGACCGCGAATTCGCCCGCCATCAGGGCGGCCGCGACCGGCTGGGTGTGGGTGGGGTCGGTCCAGAAGTCGGCAATCAGCAGCGTGGCGCCGGGTGCGGCGACGTCGCGAATGCGGTGTAGCAGAGCACGATTCTGCTCCGGTGACCAGTAATGCGCCAGGTTCGCGACCAGGAAGGCGTCGTATCCGGCGGGCAGCGGGTCGGCCCCTGCGTCGCCGGCGCATACGTCGATTCGCCCC
Organism: Rhodococcus pseudokoreensis; assembly: GCF_017068395.1. Lineage (NCBI taxonomy): Bacteria > Bacillati > Actinomycetota > Actinomycetes > Mycobacteriales > Nocardiaceae > Rhodococcus > Rhodococcus pseudokoreensis. Next base: position 8,315,768 of record NZ_CP070619.1, read on the forward strand.
TCCAGCCCGACCGACGCGATGCGGTCCTGCGCGGTCTGGGCAACCGCCGGCAGCTCGAACACGGTCGCGCTCAGTTGCGGGCAGTGGCGCGCCACCGCGATGCACCAGGAGCCGGTGCCGCCGCCGATGTCGAGGAGTCGACGATTGCCGGACAGATCGACCGTGTCCGGCAGGGCGAGCGAGGGGCCGGCCGAAAACGCCTCGATACCGATCGAGGCGATGGGTTGCAGGGCGGCGTCGAGGTCGAAGATCTGGTGTTTCGGCCCGCGGGCTAGTGCGTCGGCCAGGCCTTCCCACGCCGGGAAGCTGATCTTGTCCCAGAACCGCAGCAGCGGACGCAGGTCGGCGGGCGATCCGCCGGCGAGGAACGCGGCCGCCGTCTCGGTATTGACATACTGTTCGCCTCGGCGTTCGAGCATACCCAGCGCGACCATGGCGTCGGCGCTGATCCGGGCGGCTCGGGCAGTAAGCCCGGTGCGGGCGGCCAGGCCATGCAGGTCGGTGGGGCCCTCGCCCAACGCCTCGAACAAACCGAGTTCGCTGGCGGCGAAGAGGTGTTTGGCGGCCATGAACCCGGACGCCAGCTGCATGATCGGCTCCGGGTTAGGCAGGTCGGTTTCGGCGGAGGTATGGGCTGTCATCGTCATGAAACCAGCGTCGTTGTTGTCGGTTCTGCGTCATATCCCTGAATCCTGGGGAATTCACCCAGATTTCTGGGGTAGGCAGCCCTAACCTGCTGCGATACACTTCGGACATGGCGCAGAGCTTGCTGCCACGCGTCCGCGATCAAATCTCGCGTGCCGTCGCCGACCAGCTGGACTGGGTGGGGTACAGCGCGCGAATGAGCGAGGCCCTGCGCACGGTGATCCCACATGACCGCTGCTGCTGGCACACCGTCGACCCGGGCACCATCCTGTTCACCGGCAGCGTGAACCGGAACGTTGGGTGTTCCGGATCCTGGTTGGCGCACTACGAATACGAGGTCGAGGACGTCGACAAGTGGGCGTTTCTTGCGCACAGTGGCCGCCTGGCGGGTGCACTGAGTCTGGATACCCACGGAGATTTGTCCCGCAGTGCACGGCACCGTTCGCACGAGGCGTACGGAATCGGCGACGAGCTGCGGGTCTCCCTGGTGTCGGACGGGGTCTATTGGGGTGCAGCGGCATTCCTGCGCGATGCGGGCGCGCCGTGGTACACCGCCGAGCACGTCCGCGCAATCGCCGCGCTGGCGCCCGCGCTCGCTACCGGTCTGCGGCGTTCGATGCTCCACGAGGTCGAGGTCGCCGTGACGACCGTGGACTACGGCCCCGGCGTGGTGGTCTTCGACGCCGCGGGCGACCCGGAATCGGTCTCACCCGCCGCGGAACGCTGGATCGACGAAATTGTCGAGGTCCCGGCGCCGTCGACGCCGTTCGAATCGAAGGTCGTGCAGGCCATCGCGGCCCGGGCGCGGGCGATCGAACCGGGCACCGATCCGCTGGAACTTGCCGCGCGCTCGCGGGTACGCACGCGATCCGGCGCCTGGCTGTTGCTGTACGGGACCAGGCTTTCCGGCGTCGAAGACGGACGCACCGCCGTCATCATCCAACCCGCGACGCCGCATGAGATCGCGCCCGTCATTGCCATGGCCTACGGACTGTCCCAACGCGAATGCCATCTCACTGCGCTGTGCGTCCAAGGGCGATCGACAAGGGAGATGGCGCACGCAATGTCGTTATCCGTCTATACAATTCAAGACCACATGAAGTCGATCTTCGACAAAACCGGGGTGCGCAGCCGCGGGGAACTGGTGGGGCAGATATTCCTCGAGCACTACGCGCCACGCTGGGAGCTTGCGGCATCCCCGCCATCCGGATGGTGGGCGAAGGGCATCAACTGAATTCGCCGAACTCTCAGCTGTCCGTATCCGCTTCACGGCCAATGGCGCGCCAACCAAGAAGGTTCACCGCCCGAACCATCTCTCCTTCCACGATGCTGGCGTTCACCGCCAGTTTGCCGTCGACCAGGAAGGTGCCCCTTGCACATTCTGTCGCCGCCGCAGCGAACGGAGGTGGCCCCGATTCCCTCCGTTCGTCCTCACCGTGGGGCATGGTGAGTTCCCCTCGGAGCGATAGCGTCAGGGTGTAATCCTCAACGCATTGGCCCAGATCCGCGTTATAGTTTCGACGAGCTTGTCGAAGTTCACGCGCTTGCGCCCGGTGGCAGCGGCGAAATATCGGTACGCGGTGCGGCTGACCATTGCGGACAACGCCCGCGCCGTCAATTCGGGATCGAGATCCGGGTCGGCAACCCCGCGCTTCTGCAGTTCGGCGATATTGCGGGCATTCCGGCTGATGAATGCGTCTGCGCGGCGCTGCCGCAGGTCGCCGAAAACTGGGTCGACGAGCGCCACTTCCTCGAGGAGGCCCATCAACTTACCGTTACGTTTGTACGACGCCAGGTAGGCACGGTTGCTGGCCTCGAGCACCTCGTAGGCGGAGGCCGCGTCGACGACCTCGCTGCCGGCGCCCGGATGCAGCATTTCTTCCTGGACCGTCTCCAGGAGTGCAGCGAAGATCTCTTCTTTGGTCTTGAAATAGGTGTAGAAGGTCCCGGCCGAACACTCGGCTTCTTCCGTGATGTCCGACAACCGGGTGTTGACGTAGCCCGATCGTTCGAACACCTTGCGCGCGGCGGCGATCAGGGCGGCGCGGCGACGAGCGCCGCGGTCGGTGGGAGGCAGCTCCCGGAGGAGGCCCTGCGGGGTTATCGACGGTCCCGGCGACTTCTTCGGCTTCGGAGCGGCTGTCACGCCCTTCAACCTACCCTGAACTTATGGTCAACTTCAATTATCGACGATGAGTGGCTCGGCGGCCATTGACTTCTCGAAGGGCCGACAATTACCGTGGGCGAAAAGTCGAACTTGATGTCGACTGTAACTCTTGATCCGCCGGCCACTCCGTCATGGTCGGCGAGTGTCGATCCGACAAGTCCCCGTCGCCGGGGCCCAGGGAGTCCCAGTGAGTGTTGTCGAAGTGGTACGGGTCCAGGTCGCGGAAGGTCATCTGAGCACCTTCCTCGCGGACGTCGAGGCAGGCCTACTCGGTCTGCTGTCGGACGGTGTCCCCACGAGCGCCGAGGTGCTGCAGGGGGTCGAGAGTCCGGATGCCTGCCTGATAGTCATCACCTGGGACAGCGTTGAATCGCACGAAAGCTACCGAAGGACTCCAGAATTCAAGGCATTCTATGTCGCGATGGGCGCGCACCTGGCGGGTAGCGGCGGAGCGGAGCACTACGAGCGCCGTGTGTCGCTGACGACCTGATCGTGTTACCTGTTCCGGGGTTCTTACCGTCGCCGATTGGTGCTAACGTGATTCTCGAGGTTCACCTCGAGATCGCCGAGGCGGGTGGCAGTCGACACCGACGCCGGCATCGCACGAGATAGGGGTGGTTGGCGCGATGGGATCGGAGTCAGCGCCCCGGACGAATTTCGACCCGGAGTTGACGACCTTCGTCGGTCGCCGGGAGGAACTGTCGCACACACGTCAGTTGCTCGCCGAGAACCGTTTGGTGACCCTGACCGGTCTCGGGGGAGTGGGAAAGACGCGGCTGGCTCTGCGGACGGCCACGCAAGTGCAGCGGTCCTTCCGTGACGGCGTTCGTATAGTCGAGCTCGCGGCGCTGCGGGAACCACGGCTCCTGGCGCAGACCGTCGTCGACTCGCTCAGATTGACCGAAGTGTCGGCGCGGGACTCGGTCGAAGCCATCGAGGACTATCTTCGATCGCGGCATGTGTTGCTCGTCCTCGACAATTGCGAGCAACTGCTGGCCGAGACCGCTCGTCTCGGCGTGAGGCTGCTGCAGAGTGCTCCTCACCTGCGCATCATCGCCACCAGCCGTCAAGCGCTGGGGGTCCCCGGCGAGAGGGTGCTGTCGGTGTCGCCGTTACCGGTTCCCGCCCCGGACGAACCTGTGGCCGCCGGGTCCGATCAGCGCTACGCCGCGCTGGTCCTGTTCGCCGATCGGGCAGCGACCGCGGTTCCTGGTTTCGAGGTGTCGCCGACCAACCTTCCCGAGGTGGCCCGTATCTGTCAGCAGCTCGAGGGTATCCCGCTGGCGATCGAATTGGCAGCAGTGCGGCTCAAGGTGCTGTCGGTATCCGATCTGGCCGATCGGCTCGATCGCCGGTTGCAGCTTCTGACCGAAGGCTCACGCATCACACCGGCTCGGCATCAGACGCTGCGGGCGACGATCGATTGGAGTTTCGATCTGTGCAGCCCGTCGGAGCAACTCCTGTGGACTCGGGTCGCGGTGTTCGCCGGGAGTTTCGATCTGGCTGCGGCGACGGCCGTATGCAGCGGCGACGGGCTCGATCAGAATTCGATTCTGAACGGACTTTCCGGATTGATCGACCAGTCGATCATCGCGCGGGAGGATCGTGACGGTCACGTTCGGTTCCGGTTGCTGGAGACTCTCCGCGAGTACGGCCAGGACAAGCTGCGCGACAGCCACGCGGTGCCGACGTTACGCGATCGGCACCTGAGCTGGTTTGCGGCGCTGATGGATTCCGCCGTGGAGGATTGGTTCGGCCCGACCGAGGAGGATGTGTTCGCGCGCCTACGCCAGGAGCAGCCGAACTTGCGCGCAGCATTCGAGTACTGCCTCACGGAATCGGGGAAGCTGTCCTCGGGTCTGCGCATCGCCGGGCCGGCATGGTTTCTCTGGGCGTTCTCCCTCGCCGAAGGCAGGCACTGGCTCGATCGGCTGCTCGCTGTCGAATCCGGACCCAGCCAGGAGCACGCATGGGCGCTCGCAACGAGAGGATTCGTCACTGCCCTGCAGGGGGACCATGCGGTTGCGGCGGTCTCGCTCGAGGACTGCCTCGTCGAGGCCACCGACCTCGGCGACGAGTTGACCGTGGCGTACGGCCGTCATATCCGTGGCATGCCGGCATACCTCGCGGGTGATGGGGAATTCGGCGTACAGGCGATGACCGAGGCCCTGGCTCGGTACACGGGGCTGGGCGCTCCTGCCGGCCTGGTCTCCAACCTGCGGATCGGGCTGGGACTGGCATACATCTTCCTGGAGCAACCCGAGGTCGCCCTCGAGCATTTCGAGAGCAGTCGAACGCTGTCCGAGAGCCATGGCGAGCGCTGGATGCTGTCCTACGCGATTTACGGCCGGGCCTTCGTCGATTTCGCGCAAGGGCACCTCGAACCGGCCGAACGCGGTGTGCGCGACGCATTGCGCTTGTACCAAGTCTTTCCGGACTCGCTCGGCCGAGCCATGGCGCTCGACCTCTACGCCTGGGTGTGTGCGGATAACCATGAGCCCGAGCGAGCCGCCTTCTTCCTCGGATGCGCTCAACGTCTGTGGTCGAGCCTCGGACAGCAGTTGTTCGGCTCCAGGTCATGGCAGGTGCATCGGGAGCGTTGTGAAGAGTCTGCGCGGCGGGATGCAGGTAACCGGTTGTTCGACAGTTCTTTCGAGCGCGGTGCGGGACTGCCTCCGGAGGAGGTGCTGGCATACGCGCTCGAAGGGCGGTCGGTCCCGGCGCCGGTGGCACCGTCGTCGCAGCGCGACATACTGACACCGCGCGAAACGGAGGTGGCCGGCTTGGTGAGCGAGGGCCTGTCCAATCGCGAGATCGCCGAGCGGCTCGTGATCTCGCCGCGCACGGTCGCAACGCACGTCGAAAATGTCCTCGTCAAACTGGGCTTCACCTCGCGGACCAGTATCGCTGCGTGGATCACGGCGCGAAAAGCGTGATCCGCCTTGGGTTCACTCGAGCCTGAATCGTGCGATCGGGTCGAGATCGTCATGCGAGCCGAGCATGCTGCCGCGCTCTTCACCGGCCTTCCCGGTGGGCGTGACGATCGCGTCGAGTCGGTTTCGATGGCTGCTCCGTGCACGGTCGGATTCAGCTTTCACCGCTAGCGTCACCCGTGGTCACGGCTGTGCAGTCTCGACCTGGTTGCAACGTGTTGGGCGCCACGTCGTCCCGAGTAGTACGACCGCGCCGAGTGCACCTCCACCGGCGGCGATAGCTGCACCGACGCCTCCGTCCAGTCCAGCGTCGAGTCCCGCCGCATGATCGATCGATGGGCTGCCCGGCCCGAGTATCGCGAGGGCAATGGACACGATGCCGATCATCAGCACGTACTCGTAGCCGTCCTTGAAGACGAAGAAGCCGTTATGGCGGTGGGCCGTGACGGCGGCGACCGTCATTGTGCCGACCACGAACGCTGCGGCCAACGGAGTGAGAAGTCCCACCGCGAGCGCGACGCCCGCGGCCAGTTCCCCGGCACCCGAGAGCACGGCGTGCAACTTCGCTGGGCGCATTCCGAGGGCATCGAACCAGCGTGCGGTCCCCGCGAGCCCCCCGCCGCCCCATAGGTGGTTGTAGCCGTGCGCGATCATCGTGCCGCCGACGACAACGCGAATCATCATTACTGCGACGTCGTAATTGCTCATTCGAGTTCACCTCTTCAAGTCGAAATTCTTCGCGCCTCGCGACACCGAGTGGATTGCCGAGGCTGGACGCAGTCTGAGCGATCAAGCCAACTGAACCTGTCGTCAACTTCGATTATTCAGGCAAAACGGGGGATGGCGAGGCCGAAGAAGTGCGTATCTCGCGCCTCTAGTCATTCCTCTACGTACTTTGCGGGATGCGGCGACGGGGCCCGGAGGCCGATAGTGGCATAGGTCACGTCAGCCGGAGAGCTTCGAACGTCCCGGCGATAACCGGCCACAGCGTCAGGGCGAGAGTTGTTCCGCCCGAACCGCACACCGAGACCTGTACGCGCCCTGCCGCGGAATGCAATCGGCGCACGGCTCGACCGAAAACTACCGAGGAGGAACGGTGCCCAGTTCGACTCACGGCCAGAACGGCGGCGCAACGCCACAGAAGGACTTCGACGTCATCGTCGTCGGCGCCGGCTTCGCCGGGCTCTACGCCGTGCACAAGTACCGCAACATCGAGGGACTGGCGGTGCTCGGTCTGGACGCAGCGACCGACGTCGGCGGAACGTGGTACTGGAACCGCTACCCCGGTGCACGCTGCGACGTCGAAAGCTACAACTACTCGTACTCCTTCGACCCGGAACTGGTACAGGACTGGAACTGGAGCGAGCGGTTTGCCGGCCAACCGGAGATTCTGCGTTATCTCAACCATGTCGCCGACCGGTACGACCTGCGTCGAAGCTACATGTTCGAAAAGCAAGTCAGCTCGGGCACGTTCGATGAAGAGCGTAACCGCTGGGTCATCGAGACGAAGGACGGCGACACCTATACCGCGCAGTTCCTCCACTCCGGTGTGGGCTTCCTGTCGGCGGCGAAGGAACCGGCATTCGAGGGTCTGCAGGACTTCACGGGCAACGTGTACCGGACGTCGCACTGGCCCCACGAGGGCGTCGATTTCGCCGGCAGGCGAGTGGCGGTCATCGGCACCGGATCGAGCGGCATTCAGCTCATCCCCCTGGTCGCACAGGAGGCGGGCGCGTTGACGGTGTTCCAACGGACTCCGAACTACGCCACTCCGCTCGGAAACGGTGTCATGGACCCCGAGTTCCAGGCGCAGATCAAGGCAAATCACGCCACGCTGATCGAGCGTTCACGCCGAACCTATGCCGGCATCCCCTACGACACCGCCCAGCCTTCCGCGGTGGCGGTCAGCGACGAGGAGCGTGTTGCCACCTTCGAGGAGAAATGGCGCCAAGGCGGGTTTCGGCTGTGCTTCGATTCCTTTGCCGACTTGGCATTCAATCCGGAGTCGAACGAACTGGCGGCCGAGTTCATTCGGGCCAAGATTCGCCAGCGGGTGACGGATCCGGCGGTCGCGGATCTGCTGACTCCGCGGGATCACCCGTATGCCACGAAACGGCCGCCGCTGGAAACGAACTACTACGAGACGTACAACCGGGAGAACGTCGAACTCATCGATCTTCGAGCCACCCCGATCGTGCGGATCACCGAAAACGGCATCCAGGCGGGTGACGTCGAGTACGAATTCGACGACATCATCCTCGCGACCGGCTTCGACGCACTGACAGGTCCGCTGTTGAGGATGAACCTACGCGGTCGTGGCGGACTTCCGCTGGCGGAGCACTGGGAGCAGGGAGCGCGGACCTACTTCGGCCGGATGATCAACCAGTTCCCGAACCTCGTGATGGCGCTCGGACCGCAGAGCCCGTCGGCGCTCTACAGCATCCCCTTCGCCGTGCAGGACACCGCGGACTGGACCGCCGATCTGATACGGCACATGCGTGAGAACGGTCTCGAGACGGTGGAGCCGACGGCCGAAGCGGAGGACGGATGGGATCGGCAGACGCGTGAGATCGCGTCATACACCCTGCTGCCTCAGGCGAACTCCTGGTACATGGGCGCCAACATCCCCGGGAAGCCGCGGGCCTGCCTGGTGTATCTGGGTGGCGGTCCCGCGTACAACGAGCTGATCGACAAGGCGACAGCGAACGGGTACGAGGGCTTCGAACTGCGTGCCGCGGCACCGGCCATCCCGTGACCCCGCACGAATCAGAGAGGCACGTGATGTCAGACCAATCGAACAACAACGCGGTGGCCGGCGCGAATGTCGTCGAGATCGATGCGGTCGTGATCGGCGCCGGCTTCGGCGGACTGCGGATGCTGCACGAGCTTCGCGGGCGAGGACTCCGTGCGCAGATTCTCGAGGCCGCCCCGGACCTAGGCGGCACGTGGTACTGGAACCGCTATCCAGGAGCGCGGACCGACAGCGAGAGCTGGACCTACGCGTACTCGTTCTCCACGGAGTTGCAGGACGAGTGGGACTGGTCCGAGCGTTTTCCGACCCAGGACGAGGTTCATCGGTATCTGCGTCACGTGGCGGACAAATTCGATCTTCGCAAGGACATCGTCTTCGACACCCGGGTCGTATCCGCGGTCTACGAGGAGGAGACCGGGCGCTGGCTGGTCACCACCGAGGACGGGAAGCGTTATCACTGCCAGTACCTCGTCACGGCGCTCGGCCTGCTGTCACTGCCCTACAAGCCCGACTTCGACGGCATCGACAAGTTCGAAGGGGAGTGGTATGTGACCGGTCGGTGGCCCCGGGAGAACGTCGAGTTCGCCGGCAAGCGCGTCGCGGTCATCGGGACCGGCGCCACAGCTGTTCAGGCCATCCCGCTGATCGCGCAGACGGCCGCACAGCTCACCGTGTTCCAGCGGACGCCGAACTACGTACTTCCGGCCCGCAACTACACCCTGACCGACTTCGAGCGTGAGAGTATCCGCGCTTCGTACGACGAGATCTGGCGAAAGGCGAGGAAGCATCCCTTCGGGTACGCGTTCGACCGGGCCGGTGTCACAAAGAAGGACGTGACCCCGGACGAGCACCGGAACATTCTGGAGCGCGGCTGGGAGACAGGCGGGTTCCGGTTCATCTTCGAGACGTTCGACGACATCACGCTCGACCAGGAGGCGAACGAGATCGCCTCGGAGTTCGTGCGTGAGAAGATCCGGACGATAGTGAAGGACCCGGACACGGCGGATCTGCTCTGCCCCAAGGACTATCCGATCGTGTCGAAACGGCCCCCGCTCGGGCATTTCTACTACGAGGCCTTCAACAGGGACAACGTCAGCTTGATCGACGTCAGCAGTACCCCGATCACCGAGATCACGGCGGGTGGCGTTCGCGTCGGCGATGACGAGTATTCCGCCGACGTCATCGTGTTCGCCACCGGCTTCGACGCGGGCACCGGGGCCTACAACCACATCGACATCCGAGGAAGGGGCGGACAGACCCTCAGAGAGAAGTGGGCGGAAGGGCCGCGGACCCATCTGGGTATCTCCGTGGACGGATTCCCGAACATGTTCATGGTCAGCGGCCCTCAGAGTCCGTTCGGCAACATCCCGGTCGTGGTCGAAGGGACAGTCGAGTGGATCGGTGACGCAATCGGGCACCTGCGGATGAACGAACTCGACACCATCGAGCCGACAGCCGAGTCCGTCGAATCCTGGTGGCAACTCTTACAGGACTACATCAACGCGACGTTGTTGCCGCGGGGCCGCCATTCCTGGTTTCTCGGCGCGAACATTCCCGGCAAGCCCCGCGGAGTGTTGTTCTTCTTCGGTGGGGTCGGCACCTATCGCAAGACGTGTCAGGCTGCCGCGGACGGTGGCTATGACGGATTCACCATCGAAAGTATTCATTCACATCGCCGTCGCGCAATGTGCACATCTCAACTCATCGGAGGCACACAGTGACTCAGTACACCGACGTACCCATCTTCGACTTCGACACTCACATGTACGAAACTCCGGATGCGCTGACCCGGTACCTGCCGGACCGGTTCAGGAACGCGATCGAGTTCGTTCAGTCCGGCCGCCGGACGAAGATCTCCATCCTCGGCAAGATCAGGGAGTTCATCCCGAATCCGACGTTCGAGCGGGTCGCTGCCCCGGGTGCACACGAGGCCTTCTATTCCGGCCAGAATCCGGAAGGCAAGTCGCTCAAAGAGATGTCCCACGAACATGCGATGGAATCCATTCCGGCGTTCCGTGAGCCCGGGCCCCGCATGAAGGTGCTCGAGGAGCAGGGGGTTCAGCAGGCGATGGTGTTTCCGACGTTGGCGAACCTGGTCGAGCATTCCACGGCCGAGGACCCCGATCTGACCGTCGCGGTCATCCACGCCCTGAACCGCTGGATGCTCGACGTCTGGGGATACACCTACCAGGACCGTCTCTTCATGACGCCGGTGATCAACTGTGCGCTCGTCGACGAGGCCCGCCGTGAACTCGAGTACGTCGTCGAAAACGGTGCCAAGATCGTGCTGATCAAGCCGGCACCGGTGTACGGCTACCGCGGGTGGCGCTCCCCGGCCCTGCCGGAGTTCGACCCGTTCTGGAAGGACGTCGAGGACTCGGGCATCGCGGTCGGCCTGCACGCGAGTCAACCGCCCCTCGAGGACTACGTGCTCAAGTGGGAGCCCGACAACTCCGTCAACGTCTTCGAAGGATCCGCCTTCAAGTACGTGGCGCTGGGCCACCGCGAGATCTCCGACATGCTCGCCAGTCTCGTCTGCCACGGCACCTTGACGCGCTTCCCGAAACTGCGAATCGCCAGCGTCGAGAACGGCAGTGCGTGGATCAAGCCGCTGATGGACGACCTCGAGGCGACCTACGCCAAGATGCCGCAGAACTTCGAGGAGAACCCGATCGAGGTGCTGCGCCGCAACTGCTGGGTCAGCCCGTTCTGGGAGGGCAACGTCGCCGACGTCGTCGAGTGGCTGGGCTGGGACAAGGTGCTGTTCGGCTCCGACTGGCCGCACCCCGAGGGCCTGACCGAACCGAAGGGTTTCTTCGCCTACGCCGAAGGCATGGACGAGAAGCGAACCCGGGACTTCATGGGCGACAACGCCAGACGCCTCATGAATCTCCCGGTGGCTGCGCCGGCAGGCGTCTAGTTTCGTGCACCTCGCGGGCACGGGTGGATGCATGCCCGTGCCCGACCACCAACGACATCGATCCGGAGACATTCCTTGTCCGAACACACCGACGCGCTACGCGCGCACGCCGTCCTCCACTGCAATCTCAACACGACCGACATCACCGCCGGCGAGACGTTCTACAACACGGCGTTCGACCACACCACCAAGATGACGTCGCTCGGAAACGGCACCGACGTCACCGCCATGGGCCTCACCGAACCCGCCACGAGCGACACCCGTTTCCTGTGGGATGCCCGCGGCCCGCGATCCGCGCCTTCGTTCGAACTCGTCGAGTGGCAGCGTCCCGCCGTCATTCCCTCCTCGGGCGACAAGGTGCTGGGCTACCTCGCGGCAGGCTTCCGCACGCCGGCACTGGACGCGGTCGCGGCGCGACTCGACAGCGCCGGCCGCGCAACCGAGAAGGTCGACGTCACCGTCCGGGGACACTCGCGCAGGGCAGTGAAAGGCATCGACGGCGAGGGCATCGGGTTCGAAGTAGTCGAGGTCGCTCCCAGTGCCGACGAGCCGCACACCACGTTGTTCTCACACCTGCGCGCCCGCTGCGCCGACCTGTCCGCAACGGTTGCCTGGTACCGCGACATCGGCTTCGAGGTGGTGGCCGGGGAGACCCACGGCGACGCGGTCTCGCTGGTTCTGCCCGAGGATCCGACCTTCTCCCTCGAGTTCGAACAGGCCGATGTCGACGCCTCTCAGATCGCCGCGCACCGGAACCTTGCGGCGAACACGCACGGTCTGTACCGCATCGCACTCGCCGTCGACGACGTGTGGGCGTCCCGAAACGCGCTCGCCGACAAGTACGACGGGATCCCCGAACCCGCGCACATCTCGATGGAGGACATTCCGACCGGTGGATTCACCATCCTGTTCCTTCGCGATCCGGACGGCACCATGGTCGAGCTGGTCGAGCGACCCCGATCGGCGGTCCGCCGGCCCGCGGCACCTGACCAGACCTACGTGCCGCGCGTCTCGACGATCTAGGACCACGATCCGCTCACCCCGCAGGAGCCCTGATGACATCAGACGAAGACTTCGACCTCGCCGAGGCATTCCAGGCCTGGCCCTGGGTACTGACTGCGTCGACGATCTGGGAATTGGTGGAACGGCGAGCCGCCACCACTCCGGATCGACGACTCCTGATCGCCGAGGACGGGACCGTACTCACCTGCCGAGAGTTCCGCGACAAGGCCGAACGAGTCGCGGCCGCACTCGCCGCGCTCGGAGTCGGACCCGGGAGTCGTGTGGCCTGGCAGCTGCCGACCCGGATCAGCACGGTCCTGGTCATGGTGGCACTGCGCCGACTCGGCGCACTGCAGGCCCCGATCATCCCGATCTACCGGGAACGTGAGGTCACCACCGCGGTGCAACTGGCACAGGCCGACCTCCTGTTGGTGCCGGGCACGTGGAACGGCTTCGACCATTCCGCGATGGCAGCCGAGTTGAACGCGAGCGGGGCGATCGCGACACGCGTCGAGGTCATCGGCCAGGACGCACCCGAGAGCGACGACCTCACGACCCTGCCTCCGAATCCGGTCCAACCCGAGGCCGCACTCTGGATGTACTTCACCTCCGGTTCGACGGGGATGCCCAAAGGCGTCCGGCACTGCGACCGCAGTCTGCTCAGCGGCGCATTCGGTTTCGCGGCGCACGGCCGCCTGGGCGAACGCGAGGACGAAGTCGCGGCACTCGGGTTCCCGTTCGCGCACAGCGGAGGAATCTCGTTCACTGCCACCCTGCTGTCCGGCGGGTTCCCGGCTCTGCTGATCGAGGCGTTCGACGCCGCGGGCGCCGTGGAACTCTTCACCCGCCATCGGGTGACGGTCACCGGCGGCGCGACGCCGTTCTACCAGATGCTGCTCGCACACCAGCGCGCTCATCCGGGCACTCCGCTGTATCCGGACCTGCGCAAACTTGTCGGTGGCGGGGCACCGTGCTCGGCGAGTCTGTTCGAGGCGGCGCGAGACGAACTGGGCGTGGTCGTTGCGCACGACTACGGAATGACCGAGGTCCCCTTGATCGCGGTGGGCGATCCCCAGGACCCGGAGGATCTCCTCGCCGACACCGACGGTCACATTCTCCCGGGAAATCGGGTGCGGGTGCGCGGCCTCGACGGGCAGTTGCTGACCGACGGATCGACCGGTGAACTCGAGGTGTCCGGACGCGCGCTGTGCCTCGGCTACACGGACGAGGCGGCGACTTCGGTGAACTTCACCGGAGACGGCTGGCTCCGCACCGGCGACACCGGGCGGGTCCGCGACGGGGACATCGTCGAGGTCGTCGGTCGCACCAAGGACATGATCATCCGCAAGGGCGAGAACGTGGCTCCCGCGGAAATCGAAGGGCTACTTGCCGGCCACCCCTCGGTGGCCGAGGTCGCGGTCATCGGGCTTCCGGACGAGGAGCGTGGCGAGCGGATCTGCGCGGTGGTCGCGCTGCGCGAAGGCGCGCCGGTAATCGACCTGCGGTCCCTGACGGAGTGGCTCAGCGAAGCCGGTCTGATTCGCCAGAAGCTGCCCGAGCAACTCGAGTTGGTCGACACCTTGCCGCGCACAGGCTTGGCGAAGGTCGCCAAATTGACTCTGCGCGAGCGGTTCACCCAGCGGCAGCCCGCGTAGCTCCCGGCCGTCGACACGGCCGTGCACGACATTTCAGCTGAACAATTCGACCGCAGGAGAAGACCATGACGACCACAACAAGCGCTGAACCCGTCATCGAACAGGATTACAGCGAGGTCCCCGACTACGCGGCGATGTCGAGACTCGACGGACAGCGTTTCGTCGTACTCGGCGGCGGCGTGGGCATCGGCCGGCAGACCTGCCATGCCCTCGCCGGTGTCGGCGCCAAGGTGCTGCTCGTCGACGTCGACCAGGCGCGGGCGGACCAGGTCGCCGCGGAGATCGACGGGATACCTCTCGTCGGCGACGTCACCCGGCGGGACGAGGTCGAGCGAATCTTCGACGTCGCCGTCGACGAGATGGGAGGGGTGGACGGTGTAGTCGACATCGTCGGGATGGGTCGCTGGACCTCGTTGCTCGACGCAGATGACGAGCATTGGGACTTCCACCACGACATCGTGCTCCGGCACGCGTACTACGTGATCCAGAGCGCGGCGCCCTTGATGGCCCGGAACGGCGGCGGACCGCTCGTGTTCGTGTCGTCGGTGTCCGGCATCTCGAGCGCGCCCGGACACGTCGGATACGGTGTCGCGAAGGCCGGCCTGATGTCGCTGATCCGCACCGCGGCTGTCGAGCTGGGGCCCGAGGGAATTCGGGTCAATTCGATCGCCCCGGGTCTCGTCTGGACACCGCGAATCGCCGCAATGCTCGGTGAGGAGCTGGGGGAGCGGAACGGCAACAACACCCCCCTGCGCCGCAGGGCGTACCCCGAGGACATCGCGTCGGCGCTGCTGTTCCTGGCCACCCCGCTGTCCGGCTACATCACAGGCCAGAACATCACAGTGGACGGCGGGTTGAACGTCACCTTCCCGTACGAGACGCCCAGCCCGAGCTGACCATCGGCGCACCTGCCGGAGATTCACCCTTCGCAGCCGACAATCACGCGAGAACACGAACGGAGACGAGATGGCGAGCACGGAATCGGGCTACCTGGCAGAGCTGTACTCCAGCTGGACGGAACGCGCCGCCGCACAGCCGGACATGAGCCTCGCCGCCAACCGGGAAATGCTCGAAGAGTGGCACCGTGCGACGGTCGAGCCGACCGGCGTGCGATACGAGGAGATCGATGCCGACGGCGTGCCCTCGATGTGGTGCGTACCGAGCGGCGGTGCGATGGACCGGGCGGTGCTCTACCTGCACGGCGGTGGGTTCCTGTTCTGGTCCCGGCATTCGCACCGCAAGCTGGCCGGGCACCTGGCAAAGGCGGTCGGCGCCCCGGTGCTCGTGCCCGACTATCGACGGGCGCCCAAGCATCCGGTTCCCGCGCAGTTGGAGGACGCCGTCACCGTATACCGCTGGCTGCGGCAGCAGGGTATCGACGCGCAGCACATCGCCACCGCCGGGGATTCGGCAGGTGGAAACCTCTGCATTGCAGTAGCTCTCGAGCAGATAGCGGACGGTGACGCCCCGCCTGCCGCCATCATGCCGATATCTCCGTGGCTGGACATGGAACTCGGGAGCGCGAGCCTCGACACCAACGCCGAACACGACCTGACGGTGAACCGGGCGATGCTGGAGACGATCCGCCGTCTGGCTGTGCCCGACGACGCGATATCGAATCCGTCGATCAACCTGCTGTACGCGGATCCGACGGGACTGCCACCGATTCTCATCCACGTCAGCTCCCACGAAGCTCTGCTCGACGACTCGATTCGCTTCGCCGCGAAAGCACGTTCCGCCGGGGTCGACGTGACCGTCGAGACCGAACCGGGTATGCAGCACATCTATCCATGCCTCGCGGGCCGGGCGCCCGAAGCAGATCGGGCGATCGAGCGAATGGGCTCGTGGGTCCGACCATTGCTCGGCCTGACGATGCCGCCGCATGCCGGCGAACAGAACGAACCGCTCACTCACTCGACGTGGGCGTCTTGATGAAAGGGAAGACACCATGACCGACACGATTTCGCAGACCGAGCAGACCCGCACAGTGGTGGCAGGGCTCTACGCCGCCGGCTCCGCAGGGGACGTCGAAGGTCTGCTCGAAAGCCTCGCCGAGGACGTCGTCGTCCACGAGCCCGCCTACCTCCCCTGGGGTGGGACGTATACGGGGCACGAGCAGTTCCTCGGACTCTTCGGCACCCTCGTGCAGAAGATCGACCTCACCAAGATCGTGATCGAGGGCATGGTGGCCGAGGGCGAGAAGTGCTTCGTCACGTTCCATGCGCCGGAGGTGGCGTCGGGTCAGGACGTCTACATCGCCGAACAGTCGACTGTGCGCGACGGCAAGGTTGTGGAATTGACCATCTTCTATGGCGAGCAGACCTTCACCAGCGCCCAGGACAGCTGAGCCGGGCATGCTGCCCTCGACCACGTTCGGAGGAGATCCACAATGGCGTTGACCCTGTCGTGCGGCCTGGCAACATCACTCGACAGCCACGAACACGCGCGAATCGCCGAAGAACTCGGTTACGACACGGCGTGGATGTTCGATACGGCGCCGGTGTGCGCGGATGTGTGGATGCAACTCGGCCGAGCGGCCGATCGCACCGATCGCATCAGACTCGCGACCGGCGTATTGGCTCCGGCATTGCGTCACCCGATCACCACCGCCAATGCGATATCGACACTCGTCTCGATCGCAGGCCGCGACCGTGTGGCGGTCGGCGTGGGAAGCGGGTTCAGCGGCGCAATCGTCACTGGTCAGCGGCCGTCGAAATGGAGCTATGTCGCGGCGTACATCGAGACCGTCCGTGCGTTGTTGCGCGGCGAGACCGTCCCGTGGGAAGGCAGCAGCGTCAAACTGCTGCACGGACCGCTCACCGGCCCGGACCGGCCGATCGACGTCCCCTTTCTCGTAGCGGCCGACGGACCGAAGGGGATGGCGGTTGCCCGGGAACTCGCAGACGGCGCGATCGGAGCCTTCGCACCACACCGTGGTTGGGACTGGAGCATGGTCATGGCGCAAGGCACCGTTCTCGACGAGGGGGAGGACCCGGGCTCGCAACGGGTTCTCGACGCCGGGGGACCGGGCGCCGCGATCATGCTGCACTACGCCGTCGAATTCAACGGCGTAAACCAGCTTCCCTTCGATGCGACGGACTGGGCGAACGCGTACTCCGACGTTCCCGCCGATACCCGTCACCTGGTGCTGCACGAGGGACACGGTGTATTCGTATCGGCCGTCGACCGCCCGTTCATCGACGGCGACATCCTCGTCAAGAGCGGAATGGCGCTCTCCGCCGGTGCATGGCGGGACAAGGTCGACGCGCTCGAGGCGGGCGGAGCGACCGAGGTCACCTACACACCCTCCGGGCCGGACGTCCCGCACGAGCTGGAGGCGTTCATGAAGGCGGTCACAACGTGAGCGACCGACCCGACACTCATCATCGACAACCAGGAGAGAACGATGAAACAACATGGTCTGAACGTGTTTTCGTCCGGGCATCAGTTCCTCGAGACACCTCGATGGCATGACGGCCAACTCTGGGCCAGCGACTTCTTCGCCAAGAAGGTTCTAAAGATGTTTCGGTAATAGGGTGAGCACTGATCATAAGGAAAGGCCGGTGTGGTCGAGGAAGCCGTGGCACAGGTCGTAGTTCGAGCCGATCCGGGTCAGGCCGGCCTCGGTCGCGATGCGGACCTCGTCGAGGATGTCGGGGCAAAGGTTGGCGAGTTCGGTGGATTTCATGTTGCCCCAGACTTGTTCGATGGGGTTGAGCTCAGGCGCATACGCAGGGAGGCGTTCGACGTGGAGCCAGTCGCGTTGGGTGGCCAGCCACGCGGTCATCGCCTTGGATCGGTGGGCCATGAGCCCGTCCCAGATCAGGATGACCTTCTCGCCGGCGAAGTGGGTGCGTAGCTCGGTGAGGAATTCGATGAGCTTGTCGGTGTTGTAGGCGCCGTCGGTCATGGAGAACACGAACGCGCTGCGGCTGCGGTCAGGGCGATAGGCCAGGACCCCGGCCATGGACATCCGTTTCCAGGAGAATCGGTGATGCAGAACCGGTGTCATACCTTTGGGCGCCCAGGTTGCACGGACCACCGGGAGTAGCGACACACCACTTTCGTCCTGGAAGCAGATCCATGCACCTCGGCGCCGCGCTATTTTTTTATCCGCGGCCACTCGTTCTCGCGCCAGGCGACGATGGCGTCCTCGTCGCGTTCGACTGCCCGACGTGCGGGCCGCTGTCGGCTCCACCCGAGCCGGGTCCGCAGGATCGTCCACGTCTGGGTGGGTCCGTAGGTCACGCCGGTGAGCCGCTCGATGACGATCGCGACCCGGCCCAGGGTCCACACCCCGGTCGCGAAGCCATGCGCTTGCGGTCCTTTGAGCAGTTCCTCTCGGATCGCCTCGATCTGGGCGTCATCGAGCCGGGGCCGGCGCCCCGCGCGACCGGCACCTTCCAACGACTCACTGCCTCCTTCGGTCCACTGTCGATGCCAGCGTGAGGCGGTCTGCTGGGAGACTTCCAACTCGACCGCGACATCGATCTGCCGCCGACCTGCGGCGAACATCTCCGCCGCCCGCATCCGCCTGTCACGCAACGCACCGAGATCACGGCGAGTACCGCGCTGCTTGACTTTCCGGGCGTCGGGCTCCTCGCCGGAACCGGTTTCCTTACCTGCCATTCATCAATGATCCAGCAGCACAGTGGGAATCCCGTGCAATGACACACCCTATTACCGAACCATCTTTAAGATTTCACCCCGACGGTTCCGCAGACACCGTTGCCGAGCTCTCCGGCGCCCCCTCGGGCCTCGGATTCCTCGGCGACGGATCCGTCCTGGTCGTCTCCCAAGCGGACGCCAAGGTCCTCCGCATCGATACTTCCGGCTCCACAGCGGAGTACGCCGATTTCAGCGACATCGCCGGCGGACTGGGTAACGACATGTTGGTGACCGAAACCGGGCATGCCTACGTGGGAAACTTCGGATTCGCAGTCCTGCAGGAGGCCCCGAAGCCGACCAACCTCGCGCACATCGACGCCGCGGGCAAGGTCACCCGTGTCGAGGGAGACGTCACGTTCCCCAACGGTGCGGCACTGACCCCTGACGGATCGCTCCTTCTGGCCGAAACCTTCGCTCACCGCATCAGTGCGTTCGACATCAACGGTGACGGATCGCTGACCAACCATCGAGTCTGGGCACAACTCCCGGACACCTACCATCCCGACGGCATCGCCTTCGACGCCGCGGGCGGTGTGTGGTTCGGCAACGCCATGACCTCCGACGACGACAGTGGCTTTTACCGAGTTGTCGAAGGCGGTGAAATCACCGACAAGATCCCGGTGGACGGCGCCTGGGCCGTTGCCTGCGCATTCGGCGGGCCGGATCTGGAGACCCTCTACCTCACCTGCAATGCCACGAGCCTGCAGGACTTCCAGGAGGGCCGCTCCGCCGGCTACATCGCCACCGCGACCGTCGGCCGGTCCGGGGCACGAGTCGACGGAGCGGCCCGGGAGTCCGTGGCGTAGCCGCCGAACAGTCGAACGGAGAAGGGAGACACACCAGTGCACGTAATCGTGTTCGGTGCAAGCGGCTACCTCGGCGGCGCGCTCGTCGAGAGATTCCTGGCAGCAGGACATTCCGTGACCGGGACGGTGCGAAGCGATGCAGCGGCCGCGAACGTACGCGACCTCGGTGCGGTCCCTGCGCTGGTAGACCTTACCGACCCATACGGATCACTCGGGTTGCTTCGGGACGCGGACGCGGTGGTATTCGCCGCACAACTCATGCTCGAGCCCGAATATCGCGTCGTCTCGGCCATGCTGGATTCACTCGACGGCACCGGGAAGACCTTCATCTTCACCTCGGGCACCGCAGTGCTGTCCCAGCGGACAGACGGGGAGTGGAGTGCCGATGTATTCGCGGAGGAGGACGACTTCGTACCGTCGAAATACATCGGTGCCCGCCGAAACACGGAGGATCTCGTCCTCGCCGCGAACCGCCGAGGAGTCCGAGGCATCGTGGTGCGGCCCTCGATGATCTGGGGTCGCGGCGGCTGTCCGATGATCAGGAACCTCTACGCGTCGGCTGCGCAGACCGGATCCGTCTGCTACGTGGGCCGGGGACTCAACCTCTACTCCAACGTCCATGTCGACGACGTGGCGGAACTGTTCCACCTCGCGCTGGAGAAGGGGAAGCCCGGTGCGCTGTATCACGCGGTGTCGGGAGAGACGAACTTCCGGACCATCGCCGAAGCGGTGGCCCGGGACCTCGATGTACCCACGCGCAGTATCGATCTCGCCGAAGCCGTCGGGATCTGGGACAAGTTCACCGCGATCATCGCGTTCAGCGTGTGCAGTCGCTCGCGGGCGCCGCGCAGTCGCATCGAACTCGGCTGGATGCCTGATCCCGATCGTCTCGACATCCTCGAGGAGGTGGGGCACGCGGCGTTGCGCCGACCGGCGAGTTGACGAAAACCCCACTCTAGGCGCCTTCGGGGGCCAGGACGATGGCGAAATCGGCTCTGGCCCAGCTGCGCCCAGTCAGGTCGCGTCCGTCCGGGGTGGGGGTTCCGGCGGGTTGTTGATCGAAGCGGGTGATCAGCGAGTCTTTGACACCGAAGACGGAGTCTCCGATGTCGATCTGCGGATCACCCGCGACGAAGATGTGGGTGACCAGCGTCCGCTGGTGCGGTGCGGAGACCATGAAATGCAGGTGCGCCGCCCGCACGGGGGAGCGGCCCGTGGCCTCGAGCATCCGGCCGACCGGTCCGTCGTGCGGGATCGGGTACGGGACCGGTGTCAGCCCCCAGAATCGGTACCAACCGTTGTCGTCGGAAAACAGGTGGGCCCGGCCGGCGATCCGGTGATCGTCGTACTGGACGTCGTAGTAGCCGTCCTCGTCGCATTCCCACACCTCGATGCGGGCGCCGGCGACGGGACGGCCGTCGGTGTCGGTGACGGTGCCCTCGATCCAGCATGGTTGTCCGGTCGCACCGCCGGCGATATCGCCACCGCACGGGATTTCCGGGGCGTCGTCGACGAAGAACGGGCCGAACACGGTCGCCTCGGTGGCGCCCTGGTAGGCCTGATTGTTCACCGCGATCGTCTGCATGGATGCACCCAGCACGTCGGAGAGCAGGACGAACTCCTGCCGCGTGTCGTCGGTGATGTGCCCGCACTCGGTGAGAAACGTGATGGCGGTGTTCCATTCGGCCTCGGTCAACCGGACCTCCCGGATGAAACCGTGCAGATACTTCACCAGGGACTGCATGAGCTGCCGCAGTCGCGGATCCGCAGTGCCGGCAAACGAGGCGGCCACTCGTGCAACGAGTTCCTCCTCCACCGTTTGCTGCTCGTCGCTCTGTGTGCTGGCTGAGTCGGGTGCAGTCGTGGGCTGCTCGGTCATGATCGGCTCCGTGCGTTCGGATTCGTGGTCATCGTTCTCGGATCGGATCCGCGCTGTGCCGCGTCGAGAAGGCGCCGAAGTTCCTCGGCCGTGACGGGGCGGGGGTTGCTTGTCGGCACCACCGGCAGGATCGCCTCGACCGCTTGGTCGATATCGGCAGAGCGGAATCCATAGTCGTGCAGCGCTGTCGGAGCACCGAGTTGCTGCCGCAGCCGCTCGAGCCCGTCGACGGCTGTCGACGCCCCGAAAGCGGAGGCAATGCGACGTTCGGCTTCCGGGGCCGCAGCGGAGTTGAAGGCGAGAACGTAGGGCAGCACGGTGGCGTGGGTCTGGGCATGCGGGAGGTCGAAGGCGCCGCCGAGAACGTGGCAGATCTTGTGATGCAACCCGGAGCCGGCGGACGCGAAGGCAACCGCGGAGAGGTAGGCCCCGTACAGGGCCTGTTCACGGCCGGGAACGTTGTGCGGGTCCGTCGCGATCGCGGGCAGGCCGGCGGCCAGTGCCCGAATGCCCTCCACTGCCAGGGCGCCGTTGATCGGGTCGGCGCGGGGCGCC
Organism: Rhodococcus pseudokoreensis; assembly: GCF_017068395.1. NCBI lineage: Bacteria > Bacillati > Actinomycetota > Actinomycetes > Mycobacteriales > Nocardiaceae > Rhodococcus > Rhodococcus pseudokoreensis. The sequence continues at coordinate 8,337,750 of NZ_CP070619.1, forward strand.
CACATCGAGTCGATGCAGTGCGCGAGCCCGTTCACACCCGAGGCGACGGACAGCTCCACCGGGAGCGAGAGCGTCAGCTCGGCGTCGTAGATCACCGACACCGGCAGCACCCGGTCGTCGACGCCGGTGGTCTTGCGCGATGCCTCGGTCAGACCCCACACGTTCGTCGCTTCCGAGCCTGCGTAGGTGGTCGGGACCGCCACGATCGGCAGCCCCGTGGTCAACGCCACCGCTTTCGCGAGCCCGGTGGCCGACCCGCCACCGACGCAGACCACGACGTCGACGTCGTGTGCGATGGCCGCTGCCCGGGCCCGTTCGGCCACCGACACCGGCACGTGCATCACCACCTCGTCGTGGCGATACAGGCCCGGCAGGTCGGCGACGACCTGTTCTGCGCGCCCGGCCTCGGCCGCCGAGGCGATCACCATCACCCTGGACGCGTCCAGCCGGGCCACCTCGCCGGCGAGCATCGCTTTCGCCTCGCCCGTGGCGAAACAGACACGCTGCGGCAGGGTTTCGTGTTCAAAACGCATGGTGCGTGTTCCCTTCGCTCAGTGAGAGTCGGTCGGCGAACCAGTCGGCAACGACGTCATTACGTTCGTCGGCGTGGTTGTAGAGGGTGTGCTCACCATCGTCCCAGACCCGCAGGGCCACGTCGCCGCCTGTCGCTCCGTCGAGGAACGGTTGCTGGTCCTCCATGGTCACGAGTGGATCGGCGCCTCCGTGCAGTACCAGTAGTGGGCACCGTATCGATTCGGTGCCCGGGTCGAAGCGCAGACGGGCGAAGTTCGCCGTGATCGCGGCCTCGTCGGTGGTGCCCAACATGGCGGCGGCCTGCTCGGTGAACGTGCGGAACGGGAGTAACCGGGGCGCGGCGAACGAACCGTTGACACAACATGCGCGGACGGCGGGATTGCGGGCGGCAGTCAGTGCCGCGAACAGTCCGCCGACACTGTTGCCCCACACCCCGACCGGGCCACCGGCCTGTTCGGTCGCGTATCGCACGAAGTGGCCGTACGCGTCAGCGACGTCGACGTCCAGGTAGATCCCGTGCCGCAACCGCGTCTCTCCCTGCCCGGGGCCCTCGGCCAGAATGGTCGCCATCCCGCGTTCTGCGAGCGCATCGGCGTATCGCAGATACGTCGCACCCCAACCGCTCTGGCCGCCGAACACCACCACCGTGCCCACCGGAGTGCCCGTCGGCTGCACATGCCAGCCGACCAACGAACTACCCGCGAAAGGCAATTCGACCTTCCGTATCGACGACGGAACCACCGTGGCTGCCGCGGCGACCGCGGCGACCGCGGCCCCGAATCTGTCGTACAGCTCCCGTTTGCGGTCCGTGTCCGAATTGATCGCCATCTGCGCGAACACGAAGGCGGCGGCCGCGGCCCGGAACTGCTGCCGGGCGGTCACCCCGTGCCCGGACCCCAGCGCGCACTCGGCCAGCTCCAAGCGGTGCTCACCCAGGCGTTCGGCGGCCACATCCCAGTGGTCGCCGGCGAGGATCGCCTGTTCGAGGAGGACGACGTCGGCGTAGAGCATGCCGCCGTCGAGCAACCGGGTGGCCGGCATCGCCCGACGGTGCGCCGCATTCTCCGCCGACAGCGCAGCGTCGATGACGGTGTCGGTCACAGTGCGGCTCCCTCGGGCCGGCGGGGCGGCACCTCTGCAGTGCCCAACGCGGCACGCAGCCCATCGACGAGGCCGGGCAGCTCCAGCATCGTTCCCGCGCCGTAGAGATGGAAATCGGGTCGCGCGAGGAACGCCTCGATTCCGTGCGCGGCCAGGTAGTCGGTGTAGGTCCCGTCGACGTCGGTGAACGAATGCGCGCTGCCCGGCTCGATTGTTGCGAGGACGGCGCCGAGCGAATTCAGGAAGTCCAGGTGGTCGGCATCGAGCACCGCGCGGGGATCGGTTGTCGTGACGACGACGAAGCCCCACCCGAGTACGTCGTCGAAGCGGCCCACCCGGTCTCGGACCGCGATGACGCCTTGCGGTGACAACGTCCCCGCCAACGGTTGCGGTGTCCCGTCCGCCGTGGTGGCGACGATCCCGGTCGTGAGTATGGGAAATGCTGGCATCGGCGGAACGTCGCCGCGCCGGAACGCGGCATCGCGGGCGGCCGCAGCCTCGGCATCCTTCAGATTCGCGACCCGGCCGAGTTCGACCGCGCACCGCTGGATGACCTCGACGTGGGGCCGGCGTTCGGTCTCGTAGGTATCGAGCAGCTCGGGGCCCGCCCGACCGGACAACACCAGATCCAACTTCCATGCCAGCGCGATCCCGTCCCGCATCCCGGAGCACGCGCCCTGGCCCATGTACGGCGGCATCGTGTGCGCGGCGTCCCCGGCGAGCAGCACCCGACCGCTGCGCCAATTGTCGGCGGTGCGGGCAGAGAAGGTGTAGATGATCTGCCGCAAGATCCGGATGTCGTCCGGTCCCAGGCCGTGCCGCTCGCGGAACCACGACCACGCGAATTCCGTGGACTCCATCTCCGCGGGATCGTCGCCGGGCAACACCGCGACCTCGAATCGCTGCCGGCTGCGTCCGATCGGCATGAACATGTTCGGGTGCGCCGGATCGCAATACTGCCGAGTGACCTCGAACTCGGGGCCGAGCGGACGGAGACACTCGGTGTCGATGTTCAACCAGCGGTCCTCGACGTCTAAGTCCGAGCGTTCTATGCCCAACGCGTTGCGCACGAAGCTGTTGGCGCCGTCCGCGCCCACCACATACCGCGCGGTCACGGTCCGGTCCTCGGCTCCGCTGGACCACTGCTCGTCCCGGTCCCGTTTCCACGGCCGCACCACGAGCGACACCCGGCCGGGCTCCTGCTCGACGGCGACGACACCGACTCCCTGGTTGACCTCCACATTCGGGTACAACCGGACGCGCTGATCGATCGCCGACTCGATATCAGGCTGGTACATCGAGTAATGGGCCTCGAAACCACTGGACTGCCCGGACCAGTCCACCTCGAGCAACAATTCGCCGTCGCATCCGCGCCACTCGTATACCTGTTTCGGGGAAGCATCACGCAGCGCGAACTCGATATCGCCGGCCGCCTGAACGATCCGCGCGGTCTCGCCGTCGATGTGAGTCAGGCGCGGAAGACCGTACAGATCCGGCCACCGCTCGAACACCACCACTCGGTGGCCCGCGCGACCGAGAAGCGACGAGAGCACAAGACCGGTCGGCCCGTATCCGACCACCGCGACATCGAAATCTGGGGACACCACAACTCCTTGCTACCTGGGGCTTTCTGCCCGATGCCACGAAGCTACGAGGGTGTGATCCGGGTCGCTATCCGCAACGCGCCAGCGGTAGCCGCATCACGCCACGAACTTTTCGGCCGCGCCGGTCCGGACGCTCAGCCGGGATACCATCGGGATGACCGGGCGCTCGATCGGACGAGGTTGACGTGGGCACTCACCAATTCGATATGCACAGTCCTGGACACGCCGCCACGCTGCCGGGCCCATTGGCGCGCCACGACACACTCGACACCACCAGCGTCGACGAGTTCCGCCACCAGGCCTCCAGCCTGCTCAGCGAGCACCGCATCCGCCGTATAGATGCGGTCGACACGGCGCCGTTCCGGGGCCGGGTGCGTGCGGCGTCGCTCGGCGACCTCCAACTGGTCTATCTGGAACAGGGCATCGGCATCGACGTCGACATCCTCGAACACCTCGACTACTACGACCTGATGCTCGCAGTGGACGGCACCAACCAGATCACCTGCGACGACGCTCGCACGCACGTCGGGCCTGCCCACGCCGCAGTGCTGTCGCCCAGGATGCGAGCCCGGATGCAGATGGACGCGTCGTATCGGCAGATGCATCTGCGCATCGAACAACACGCCCTCGACCGTCGACTGGAGTGCCTGATCGGACGGTCGGTTCCCGCGCCGGTGATCTTCGATCTGTCCGTGGATCTGACGACGCCCCAACTGTCGACCTGGATGTCGTCACTGCAGGTACTGATCCGCGACCTGGACGCGGACGGTGGCCTGACCGCCCACCCCTTGGCCGCCGCGAGCGTGCAGGACATGCTGCTCACCGGTCTGCTCCTCGCACAGCCACACACCTACTCGGCTGTCCTCCACCAACACGATCAGCCGCGGCTGGGGCGCCGCGCACTCGCCCGCGCGGTGGAGTACTACGAGCAACACCTCACCGAGCCGGTGACGATCGGCGACGTCGCCCAGCACGTCGGTGTCAGCGTTCGGTCGTTGCAACGCGCGTTCCAGGAGGATCTCGGCACGTCCCCGAGCCGCTATCTCCAATCGCTTCGACTGGCCCGGGTCCGAGAGGACCTTCTCGCACCGAGCAGTCGGGACACGGAGTCGGTGACCGACATCGCCTACCGGTGGGGATTCGTTCACCTCTCCCGCTTCGCGGCAGCGTACCGGCGGCGTTACGGCGAAACCCCTTCTGACACAAGGTTCCGCGCGATCAACAGTTGACACACGGATCGGGTGTCTGCCCACATCTCATGATGTCTCGGCGAATTGCGCTGCAATACAAGGCGGTACGACCGGATCGGGGCATCGGGGTTGCGCGTACGATCTTGCGGCGCAACCAAGCGCAGCCCCCGCCAACGATGGATATCAGCTGGCAGGGGCGCTACACGGACAGCCCGCCCGTAGTAATGAGCGGCGTATCAACGATTTTCGTGAGGCGCAGCGCGGAAGTCCATAGAGTGTGACCTATGCCATTGCATAATTTTCCAACTCCCTGAATTACCGACCGGTAGGTGTGATTTCGAATCCCGGCGTGTGGCAACCAGGGCGAAACGCAAACATGTGACATGAAACACACGTAATTCTGCGGAGAAGTTCGGCGCGCGGGTACGGGTTGTGGTTGGGGTGCTTCTCGGGGCCCGACAGGGGTATGGGCGTAGGTATATCGGCCGTTGTGCCGGTGGCGAACTCGGGCGAGTGTATGTGGTGCACCGTCATCGACGTGGCAGTCAGGAACCCCTGCACGTGAAAGAAAGAGTTGTCATGGCACGGATCAGCAAGAAATCGGGGGCCGATCTACTGGATGCGTTACGTGTCAGCGTCATTGGCACCGTCGTGTGCGCAGGACTGGTCATGGGCGTGATCGTCGTGGCGATGTGGAACTTCCCGGTCCCGGGCGTGTAGTCCGGCGGTGAATCTTGTCCTTCGCGAGGGCCCGCGGTCCGGGGGTGCAACACCAGGCGGCCGTCTGGCGATATAGCTGACGGGGGATTGGTTGTGCCCGTGGGTGCGGGTGGGCGGTGGCAGAGGCGCGGCACCTGTGACGGGCGTCGTCTGGTGTGGAAGGAATTGGGAATGTTCGGGACGGGTTTGGGCGCGATGGTGGGCCTGCTGGTGGTTGCGCTGCTGGTGGTCCCAGTGTCGTTCGGTGTGGCGGCACGCGCGGACGCGAAGGCTCGCCGTCTATCGGAGTCACCTGCGCCCGGTGCGAATGAGGGGCGATCGGTCGCGGTTGCGGAAATGACCGGCCGGTGCGATCAGTGGCGACAACTCGCGACCCGGGCGTGGCTGATCTGCGGCGGCGCCTCGCTGGTCGCGGTGGTGGTCGTGGGTGTGCTGATCTGTGTCGGGTGAGGGTAGCGGGCGCCGGTCCGTCTGTGGATGCGGTGATCCGTCGGGTGAACCGAAGCGGCCCGGTCGGAGTGGATTTCCGCTCTGACCGGGCCTCGCCGTGACGTATGGAAAGACACTGCTTCGGTCCCCGCCGCGCTCGTGCGGACGGTGGATCTCGGCGCAACGAACTGCGCCAATCGCCTTCGACCGGTTCGGATTTGGCCAGGAAGCGAGTGCGTCGGCGCGGTGCACTGGGTGTGTACCGTCGCGAGGAAATGGTAGATCCACCAGCGGGCCGCATCACTGTGGTGTGATCTATGCCACACAGGTATTTCCGTGTCGTTTTGACTGTGACCATCACTGCCGAGTTCGCCGCACCCCGAGCGCGGATCTGGCAGATCGACGAGCCGACCGGCTTCACCTTCACCGACGGATTTGCCGATGCGGACTTCACCCCGGTCGAATCGATGCCGGTGTCCACAAACGAGTTCTCCTTCGAGGACAGGGACGGCAGCACTGTCGCCACCTACGTCAGTACCTACGCGACCGCCGAAGGTCTCCAACACGTGCTCGACATGGGCGTGGTCGAGGGATCCTCGCAGGCGATCGGCCAGATCGACGACCTGATCAAGGGTTGAGCCTGCCGGTTCACCGTCGCCGCCTCGCCGTCCCGGTGCGAGGCGGCGACTCCAATTCAATGCGCGAAGCTGTCACACAGTGATGAGATCGACATGGGACAGCGCCGACGGGAGGGTGTCCGATGGCCGAGATCAGTGTGAGCGCGAGCGAGGTACGTCTGGCTTTGTCCAGGTTCGAAAGATTCGCGGGACTGCACGGGGACGTCGCCGTCCCCATGCCACTGATTCGGGGCGCCGAGGTGATCGCCGACCCGTTCGCGAACATCCGGGGTGTGCGGGCGCCGGGTCTGGGAATTCCTCGGCGTCGGTGCATCGGGACCTGGCGGGGCAGGGGGGTGCGCTCCTTCGTCGTGGCGCGGGCGGGTCTGCCTGCGATTCGCGTGCGCACCCTCGGACGGGGCTCGGGAGCGGAGTTCGACGAACTGATCGTGACCGTGCCCGACGCCGCTCGCGGCGCGGCGCAGATCCGCGATGTGCTCGATGCGGGGTGGGTCGGAGTGTCCGAACGCGAGGTGACGTTCCGCTCCGGGGACGGCACCGAACTGACCGGCACTGTGACGGTTCCGGCGGGTGCCGAGGGCGGTCCGGCGGCGGTGATCCTCACCGGGTCCGGCCGGCTCGATCGCGACGGCGACCACGCAAAGCTCCCGATCGGCGTGAGCCGTGCCCTCGCGGACGAGTTGGCCCAGGCCGGTGTCGCGTCGCTGCGATACGACAAGCGCGGCGTCGCGCACTCGGGGGGCGATTACCTGTCGGCGGGCCTGTCGGACAACATCGCCGACGCCGCTGCCGCCGTCGACTGGTTACGCACGACCGGGGGATTCGGACGAAATGCGATCGCGGTCATCGGGCACAGCGAGGGTGCCTGCCTGGCAGTGGCGCTGGGGGCAGATCGGGGGGTCGACCCGGCCGCAGTGGTGCTGCTCGCGTGTCCGGCGGTGACGGGACGGCAGGTGCTGCGTTGGCAGTCAGGCAAGGCCGTCGACGGCCTGCCCGCTCCGGTGCGCGCGGTCCTGCGGGCACTGCGCATCGACGTGAAGGAAAGGCAACGCGCGGCGCTCGAGAAGCTGTCCCGGACCACCACGGACACCGCGCGGATGGGTGGTCGCAAGGTGAATGCGCGATGGTTCCGCGAGTTTCTCGACTTCGACCCGACAACGCTGTTGCGGGAGAACACCGCGCCGGTCCTCGCGATCACGGGAGCCAAGGACGTGCAGGTGGACCCGGACGACCTCGCGGTGATCGCAGAACTCGTCCCCGGCGAGGTCGACACCGTCCGGGTGCCGGACCTGACGCATCTGATCCGGCGCGATGCGGATCCGCCGTCGCTGCGCGCCTATCGGCGACTCGTGCGCGACGCCGTGGATCCGGAGGTGCTGTCGCAGGTGGCCGACTGGACGGCCGGCCACCTGCGCCGTGCCTGAAGCAGCAGGGATCCGCTGTGCCCTATCGGGCCGACATGTTGTCGATGATCTGTGCGACGTGCTGGGCGCTCATCGGGCTCGCGTCGAGTGTGTCCGCGCCGGGCCGCAGTCCCGCGATCATGATCGCCATGGTCCGCCGCCACCCAATGTCGGTGACGCCGCGGGTTGTCGCGACGACGCCGCGCACGGACCAGAAGATGAGGTCCAGGTCGGCGTCGACGGCATCCTCGCGGATGCGGCCGTGTTGCTTGGCCCGCGCCAGGAGTTCGAACAGGATCCGTCGGTACTCGTCCCGCAGGATCCTGGTCTCGTCGTCGTTCCACATACGAGACAAACATCCGCGGTTGGACGCCAGGATGGCGCCGGTGCCGTACAGAACCTGCTCGAGGCCTTCACCGTCCGGCGCGGACAAGGCTTCGTTGGCCACGGCCAGGAAGTCGTCGTATACCTGTCTGACGAGTTCACTGACCAATGCATCCTTCGTGGGGAACCGGCGGTAGAGGGTGCCGATCCCGACGCCGGCGACCCGGGCGATCTCGTCGACCCCCACATCCAGGCCGCGCTCGCTGAACACGGTCGCGGCCGCGTCGAGGAGCCGCTGCCGATTCTCCGCGGCGTCGCGGCGCAGCGCCCTTTCGCTTCCCCGAACCCTCACGTCGGACTTCATTCGGATTCGTCGCCCACGAGAGTGCCTCCCGCGACCATCGCGAGTTCCGGGTGCCGCAGTGCGGCCGATTCCTCGAGACGCGTGGTCTCGTCCCGCTTCATCGCCGGGATGAACATGGCCGCAACTGCGCCGAGACCCACTGCCGCGCCCAGCATGACGAATCCATGGGTGTAACCGGATTCGGGCGGAACTCCTGTGGAGGACGCCCCTGCGGTGACGATGCTGGCCATGAGTGCAGCGCCCACAGAGCCGCCGATCGTGCGGATGTTGGCGTTCATCCCGCTGGCGACACCGGTCTGTTCGGGCGGTACCGCCGCGACCACGACATTCGACATCGCCGAGAAGGCCAGCCCGAAACCGATCCCGATCAATGACGTGGCGAGGTAGATGTCGATCTCGGTGTCATGCGCGAACGCCACCACGAAGTAACCGATCGCACCCACGATCGACCCTGCGATGAGCAGGAATTTCGAACCCAGTCGAGCGGCCAGGCGGCCGGAGGCGAGCCCGAGCAGGAACATTCCCACGCTCAGGGGCAGCAGCATCAGACCCGACTCGGTGACCGAAGCGCCGAAGCCGTATCCGGCGGACGTGGGTGTCTGCAGGAACTGCGGAAGGAAGCCGAATGCGGCATACATGCCGACGCCCATCAGTAGCGCCAGCAGGTTGGCCGCCCAGACGCTGCGGACCCGCATCATCCGCATGTCGATCAGCGGGTTGGCAGATCGCGTTTCGGCGACCACCCACGTCACGACGAGGACCGCGGCAGTTACCAGTAGTCCGATGACGATCGGTGAGCCCCAACCCCACGTGGGCGCCTGACTCACGCCGAGCAGTAGCGTGACCAGCCACCCGGAGAGCAGCAGTGCGGTGAGCCAGTTGATCTTGCCGGCGGTGTGCACGGGGGAGTCGGGGATCAGGATGTGCGCGGCCACCCCCGCGAGGACGACCATGATCAGCGGAATCCAGAACAGCCAGTGGTAACTCAGCACGGTCACGATGGGACCGGCGAGGACGATGCCGAGACCTGCGCCGACAGCGGTGAGTGCGGCGATGGTGCCGACTGCTCCCGCCACCTTCTCCTCGGGGAACTCGTCGCGGATGATGCCGAACGCCAATGGCAGCACACCGCCACCGATGCCCTGGATCACCCGAGCCGCGATCATCACCGGCAGAGACGTGGCGAGGGCGGCGAGCAGGGACCCCACCGCCAGCGCGGTGAGTGCAATGACGAACACGCGCTTCTTCCCGTGCATGTCGCCGAGGCGTCCCATGACCGGGGTGGAGATCGACGCCGACAACAGGTAGGCGGTCAACACCCAGGTGACGTCGGCCTGATTCGTGCCCAGTGCAGACTCGAGGGTCGGCAGCACCGGAATCACCAGCGACTGCAGAAGGGCGAAGGCGCCGACACCGATAGTGAGAACGGAAAATGTCAATTGATAGTGCGTCCGCGGCGAAGCGGTTTTCATGAATACTCCCAACGAAGCGGAGCGTTCACTCCGCATATTGGGGAATCTATCATTCGACGCGGTGCAGGTGCGTGATCCCGGTCAGTTCGGGCCTTTGCGTCCGACGAGGTGAAAGATTCGGCTGAGCTGGCGGTAAGGGTCTCGTCGGCCGGCTTCGAGTTCGACGGCGGTGGCCGCGGCGACCTGCTCGGAATCGCCCGGATCCAGCCGGGCGCCGCTGAGGTCGAGCCAGTCCACGAACAGCCAGACCCCATACCAGCGCACCGGCTCGATACCGCGGTCTCGGATGATGTCGCTGAGTTCCTCGACGGTGTGGGCGTGGGTCGGAACGCCCAGCACCCCGATCTCGCTGCTGGCATCGAAAGAGGCCAGGGCGTCGTCCCACCGCCGTTCCAGGGCCGGGCGGACCGCCATCGCGTGGGCGTTGCCCGCCATGATCGAGACGACTCCGCCGGCATCAGCACACCGGCACAGTTGGTCGATCAACGGTTCCGGGTCTTCGAGGTATCCGACCACGCCATGACAGAGCACAGCGGCGAAGCGTCGGCCGTCGACCGCCTCGTCGGCGTTCTCGCCGTCGGCCTGTAGAAGCGTCACCCGGTGCCGGGCGTCATCGGGCAACTGCAGGAGTCGCTGGCGGGCTTTGCCCAACATCGCTGCGGACGGGTCGAGCAGGGTCACGTCGTAGCCGGCTCGGGCGAGCGGAAACGATTGATGGCCGGCGCCGCCTCCGACATCGAGCACCGCCGCCGGTGGCGCCGGGAGATGCTCGAGCAGTTGCTGGTGCAACACAGTGGTGCGCACGAGCCCCTTCACCGAGGCGTAGGCCTCGTCGGCAAAATGGTCGGCCAAATCTTCCCAGCTGTCGTCGCCCACCACTCCACGATATTGGGTTCACATCCAGGGCATGTCAGGATCGAGCGGGTGGGAGATCACGCCGTCGTCGGGCTCGAGGGGGTAGTTCGCCGGGTGGAACTGGGCGCTCGAGGATCCGAAGAGATCGGTGCCGCCGGGCTGGGTCAGCGAGGTGCCGGGGTCGACCAAGGTGACCTGCGGGGGCCGGTCCTCGTCCGGGGCGTCGCAGGAGACCATGGGCCAGGCGTCGGCGCATCCGATGCGGTCTCGCACCTGGACGGTGTACGAGGAAACCCCGTGTGGAGCGACCCCGTCGGCGGGTGCGGCACCAGCGGTGGCACCCTGCGCCATCAACACCCCCAGTCCTACGGCGATGCCTGCGGCGGCTGCGACGGCGGTGCGGGTGTTGATCGAGGTCATTGTGTTACTCCTGCCTGGTGGGTGAAGTCCGCGTCTTGCGAACGACACCAACTCTGCTCCGGGAGCGGGCCCGCGGTAACACCCACAGGGTGGGCATCCCCCCACCCCTGTACGGGTTCGAAATTCACCCCTCGGGGGTGGTTCCGCGAAGGACGGCGGTCCTGGTGTTACGGCTGCGGAACGGCCCGCACACGCCGTTCGAGGGCCAGCACGCAGAAGCCCGCAACAACGAGGATCATCGCCATCGCGAAGAAGACCTCGCGGGGCGCAACGCCGGCGCTCAGCGCGGCACCGACGATCAGTGGGGCGGCGATTCCGCCCAGTCGGCCGATTCCGAGTGCCCATCCCACTCCGGTCGAGCGCATGTCGGTCGGATAGAGGACTGTCGCCAAGGCGATCACGCTCATCTGACCGCCGGTGACGCATGTCCCCGTGAGAAACGCCGCGACCAGAAGGGTCACGGTGCTGCCGCCGCCGAGCACCCATCCGAGCAGGGCCACGAAACCGGCACCGACGAGATAGACCGTTCCGAGTGTGCGAAATGGGCTGATGCGGTCCATGGCAGGGCCGATGAACATGGCCGCGGCAATGCCACCCACAGTGGTGAGAACAGTGCAAGCGATGACGACGCGTGACGATTGACCCAGGGAGCCGACGATCGTCGGAAGCCAGCTCTGGATGGCATAGAACGCCGCCAGGTTCGCACCGAAGGCAAGCCAGAGCAGGAGGGTGTTCAGGAACCACCGACCCCGTACGAGGTCGAGAACTGCTGAGGTTTTCCCTTTCGAGGTTCCCGCGGGGCGGCTGTCTTCTGATGCGTCCGCCAGGACGATGGCGTTGCAGGGCAGGGCGGGATCGAGGCGGCGCAGAGTGGCATTTGCGCGATCGCCGGCGCCGCGTAGGAGCAGGTATCTGGGGGATTCCGGAAAGTAACGCAGCAAGAACATCAACAGCACCAACGGTACGGTGCCTCCGACGATGAACATCGCGCGCCAACCCCACAGCGGAATGACGAATCCGGAGACGACCCCGGCCGCCACGAATCCGAAGGCGTACCAGCAATAGATGAACATCACGAAGGACGAGCGTCGCCGGGCCGGTGCGAACTCACTGACAAGTCCGACGAGACTGGGAATGGCAGCGCCGAGCCCGGCCCCCGTGAGGAATCGCAGTGCGATCAATTGGAGCGGCGATTCTGTGAATGCACACAGCAGGGTCAAGATGCCGAACATCGCGGTGCAGAAGACAACTGCGCGTCGCTGCCCGGATCGATGAGCGAGCGGTGCAAGGCACAGGTAGCCAACCATCAGGCCGACGATGGCCGCGGAAAAGATCGGACCGAGGGAGGCAACGGGTAGTCCCCACTCGTGAGCGATGGACGGGGCCGCGAAACTGATTGCCTGAGTGTCGAAGCCATCGAGAAACATGACTGCGCCGGCAAGAGCGAGGAGAAGGTAGTGGAAGCGGCCCACGGGCTGCCGGTCGATGAGTTCACCGACGCGGACCCCGGTGACGGATGCGTGCGAACTGGAGAGTTCAGAGGCCATTGCGACTTCGCTTTCGCTCAGGTGCGAGTTGAGTTGAGTTGAATGTTGGTTCTTCGGCTTTCGTCACGCGCCGCGAGCCCTTCTGGGAGCGGACGGTGGATCGGGGCCGGTGCTGAAACCATAGAAGTGCGTTCCGTTACAGTCAATACCTGTAACCTAACTTGTTGTATTGCATTACGAACATTGACTGTAACGAAACGTGGATCTAGGCTTCGCCCGCCGGAGGTCGGTGCGAAACCATTGCGGGGCACTCGATGCCGCCGCGGCCGATCTACCCAACATCCCGAAGGAAAACCAGCGATGAACTCATTCGATCTCGCCATGCTGCTGCTGCGCGTCACGCTCGGCCTGACTATGGCTGCTCACGGATACCACAAGATCTTTCTCGGTGGCCGAATTTCGGGTAACGCCAAGTGGTTCGAAAGCTTGGGCATGCGTCCGGGCTTCCTGCACGCTCGGGTGGCGGCCGGGACGGAGATCGTCGCCGGAATCGGTCTCGCGGCCGGATTCTTCACCACCGTCGCCGCGGCAGTGTTTGTGGCGCTCATGCTTGTTGCAGCGTGGACCGTGCACCGCACCATGGGCTTCTACGTGATGACCTCGGGTTGGGAGTACACCCTCGTCATCGCGGTATCCGCGGTGTGCGTTGCGGTGCTCGGTGCGGGGCGGATCAGTATCGAGCAGTTGGTGTTCGGCGGCAACCCGGTCGACGGGTGGGCCGGCCTCGTCATTGCGGCCGGGGTGGGAATTCTCGGCGGAGTAGTACAACTGGCGCTGTTCTATCGACCCGCGAAGGTTGCGGTGGGCACGTAGGAATCCGAAAACGGCGGTGGCCCCCCACACTTCGTGTGGGGGGCCACTGGCCTACGGGGAGTCGCCGTGGAAGGTGGCGAATGAGGCGACGGGTTCCCGGGGAGTTCGGTGCCGGCTGAGCCGGTGCTCGTGGTCCGCATATCCCAGCGCAAGTCCGCAGACGATCACCTGATCGTCGGGGATGTCGAGGTGCCTGCGCAGAACCGGGTAGAAGTCGATGAACGATGCCTGGGGGCATGTGGCGAGTCCGGCGCCGCGGGCGGCGAGCATCAATGCCTGCAGGAAGAGACCTGCGTCTACGAGCGCACCGTCGAGGGGGTGCCGACTGACCGACAGGATGATGCCGACGGGAGCGCCGAAGAATTCGTAGTTGCGGCGATGGTGGGCCAGCCTGGCCGCTGAGTCGTTTGCCGCGATGCCCAGGGTGTTGCCGTACAGGCCCTCACCGAATTGGCGCCGACGCGTACGAAACGGCTCCGCCCATTCGTCCGGTTTGGGCTGGTAGTTGTACTCCCGCGTACTGACATGCTCCTCGCATTCGTGGGCAGCGAGAAGTGCTGATGTCAGGCGCGTCTTCGCTGAGCCGGTTACGACATGGACCTGCCACGGCTGGCAGTTCGAATTGCTGGCCGACCGTGCGGCCAACTCGAGTAGGTGTTCGACATCGTCGCGGGGGACCGGTGTCGGCAGGAAGGCCCGAACACTTCGCCTGCTCAGTAACGCCTGCTCGACGGTCATGTCGTCATTCGCTCGGTGTACGGCGCGGGACGCCGGCGGGGCGGTGGTGGTCACGTCATTCACAGTGCATGCACCCCCTTTTCTTGATCAGACGGTGGCGGCGGGTGTGATGTCGTAGGAGATCCGTCCAGCGGGCAGATAGAACAGAGCGATCAGGGCGCCGCCTCGCACCTCCGGGTAATGGTGGCTTCCCGGTCCGGGTGCGGTCCAGCCTGCGCCGCACCATCCGCGCGGACCGGCCAACTCGGCGCCGGGGTCGAGGGGTACTACCAAGTTGAGTTCACCGTACGGATGCTGGTGGTACTGGCCCCGGTACCGGGAAATGCTGTTCATGTAGACCGCAGTGACACTGAAGAAGTGGAGTTCCTCACTCGGCGAGGCAATTCGGCTGCGGCGATACTTGGCTCCGTCGAGCTCCACATTCGCTGCCCACCCGTCGTTGACGCCTTCGGTGATCATTCGAGCCAGGTCGTCGTACAACTCGGTCCCGGGGCCGTAGTTGGTGTTGAGCCACGCCTCCAACTCGCCGCCGGCGGTCCGGTTCTTGACCTCGTCGAGAAACGGGATACTGCGATCGATCAGGGCCTGACTGGGATTCATGGCGCACTCCTGGATGAGACTTCCCGCCACGTCTGTGGCTACTGCCACACTAAGACGTAGTTCAGTTACAGTCAATATGTGTAACGTATCTGTGAGGCTGCAGCGCGGCCGAGTCGCCAACTCCACGGCGTAGCAGTGCTACCCGGAACGTGGGCGGAGCTTCAATGCGGCCCCGAAGCGGGGAGGCTACTCGGTTACAATGATCACCCGTAACGGAACGAGCGTTAGGGTGGGTCATGACCGAGAAGGCAACCAACACGGATTCGCAGGAGAGTGCCGACGCAGAGGCCGCCACCCGTGGGGGCCGTCCCCGTGATCCATCTCTCGACGACGCCATCATCCAGGCGACCCGGCGGCGATTGGTAGTCGACGGGTACTCGAGAATGACGTTGGGCGACATCGCATCCGATGCAGGCGTCACCCGCCCCACGCTCTATCGACGGTGGCCGGGAAAATTCGAACTCGTCGTCGACGCCCTCGACTTCGGCTTCCGCGCGCAACGTGCGACCTACCCGAATCAAGAACTCGCGAAATTGCGACCGTTCGAAGCCTTCACCGAGGCCATCAGGCGCGTCGACCCGTGCTACTTCAATCCGGACGCGATGATTCTCATGGGCAACTTCATGGGCGAGGCCTTCCGAACACCCGAACTACTCGAGATCGTGCGTGAACACGCAGTGGAACCACGCGTCGATCTGGTCGAACGCGTGCTCGATGATCTGCGAAGTCGCGGCGAAGTACGCGAGGACATCGACACCCACACCCTGGCCACCGTCTGCTTCGGCAGCTACTACGCCGCCTTTCTTCGCGGCGACAGCGATCGCGAGGATCTGGCCGAGAAGGTCGCGGCGACTCTGTGGCCGGGAATTGCGGTCGTGTAACCGGAGCCACGACAGTCCCGTGCCCAGCGGCAACCACCCAAGGCCTGCTTCGAGTCACTCCGCGTCGGCGCGGTGGGCGGTGCCGAAGCGGCGTTGGAAGGCGGTCGGAGACATCGACAGCTCTCGCACGAACACGCGTCGGAGACTTTCGTAGCTGGGAAATCCGGCGAGTGATGCTGCCTGTGTTGCGGTGTGTCCCTGGTCGAGGAGGGCCTTTGCCAGGTCGAAGCGGATCAGTTCGACGTAGCGGGCCGGGGTGGTGGACAGTTCGGTTCGGAACAGGCGTGTGAGGTGCCGGGCGCTGACGTTGAGGTGTTCGGCGAGTTCGGTGAGGGAGTGTTTCCCGGCGGGGTCCGCTGTCACCAGGTCCACGATGCGGCGCAGGGCGGGTGTTCGCGGTGGTGGGCCCTGGAGTGGGGCGGAGAATTGTGATTGTCCGCCGGCGCGCTGCAAGTAGACCACCAGGTGCCGGGCGACGTCGCGGGTCAGGTCGGGGCCGTGGTCTTCCTCGACGAGTGCCAGTGCCAGGTCGATGCCGGCGCTGACGCCGGCGGAGGTGTAGGTGGTGCCGTCGCGAACGTAGATCGAATCGGGTTCGACGTGCGTCGAGGGGTGCCGGGCAGCGAGTTGGTGTGCGACTTTCCAGTGCGTGGTGGTGCGCTTGCCGTCCAGGAGTCCGGCGGCGGCGAGGATGAACGCCCCGGTGCAGATGGACCCGACCCGCGCGGCTCGCGTGGCGAGCGTGTGGGTGGCGTCGACGAGGTCTCGGGCGACGGCGGTTCGGGGATAGATGTCGCCGCCGGCGACGAGGAAGGTGTCGGGGGCAGGCTCCGATTCGGGGTCGCCGTCGACGGAGAGGTGGATGCCGATCGACGAGGCCACGTCGGCGCCGGTGGGGGAGAGCAGCCCGATCCGGTAGTCGGCGCCGCAGCGATTGGCTTCTGCGAACACCTCGGCGGGGCCGGCGACGTCGAGCAGTTTCACGCCGTCGTAGACGAGAATCGCGACCCGATGCGGGTGGGCGCTGCTGTCCACTCTTACCGCCTGTCCTGATTCGGGTGCTTCATGGCCGGAACGGGGCGGCGCTGGTCCGGGATGTTCGGCATCGTAAGGGGACGGACACACCGTCCGTTCTACAACATCGACATCTGGAAGGGCAGGGCCCCATGTCCGAGATCATCGCAGGAGTGGAAATTCCCGAGACACAGGCGGCGGAGGAGGCGACGCGGCTGATTCGGGAGACGACGAACCCACTGATCTTCCATCACTCGCGGCGGGTGTTCCTCTTCAGCACGCTCCGGGCTGGTGAGCTCGGCCTGCGGCCGGACCCCGAGCTGCTGTACTTGTCGGCCCTGTTTCACGACACGGGTCTGCTGCGCCCGTTCTCGGAAGTCGAGCAGCGGTTCGAACTCGACGGCGCCGACCACGCTCGCCAATTCCTGCTCGATCGGGGTTTCTCCGGTGCCGCTGCCGAGGTGGTCTGGACGGCGATCGCGTTGCACACCACGCCGGGGATTCCGGGCCGGATGGGGGACGAGGTCGCTGCCACCAACTTCGGTGTCCTCACCGATGTGGTCGGGTTGGGTTTGGACCGCCTGGATCCGGGGCAGGTGGAGGAGATCACCGCTGTTCATCCGCGCGGCGATTTCAAGAACGAGTTTCTGCGTGCCTTCGTCGACGGGCTCAGTTACCGGCCGGACACGACCTACGGCACCGTCAATGCCGACGTGCTCGAACATTTCGTTCCGGGTTTCCGCCGCGTGAGCATGGTGGAGCGGATCATGGAATCGGCCTGGTCTGCGTGACCGGCACGCACCGCCTACTGAAGGGAACATCATGACCGGCGTGAATCTCAGCAAGCAGCACCCGTCCGTGTACAAGAGCCTGATGAAGCTGGACGCGGACGTGAAGGCTGCCCTGGAGACTGCGGGAGTGGACCCGCTCCTGGTGGAGTTGGTGAAGATTCGCGTCTCGCAACTCAACGGCTGTGCCTTCTGCCTTCGCATGCACACCCGCGACGCCCTGGCCAAGGGAGAGACGACGGATCGGCTCGCGGTCGTCGCGGCGTGGTGGGAAGCGCAGTACTTCAGCGATCAGGAGCGCGCTGCGCTCGACCTCGCGGAACAGGTCACCGCTCTTGCCGTTCCGGAACGGCGAACCTGGGACGACGGCTCCCTCACCGACGAGCAGGTGTCCGCGATCAGTTGGCTCGCGACGGTGATGAATGCCTGGAACCGGGTTGCGGTCACCAGCCACTATCCGGTTGCGCCGTAGAAGTGCAACATTGCCAGCTGGATCTCAGGCGCTCCTCAGCTTCGGCTCCTACCGTGAGCAGAGAATCCATTGATCCTCAGGAGCGCTGCCATGTCGTCCTCCGCCACCGATCCGATTCCTTCGGACCCGACCCCGCCCACTACTGCTGCCCGCACCTTGAGTGAGTCGGCCAGGCCGCGCCCGTCGGCGAATGCCGGGTGGGCCGTGGCGTCCGCGTTGTTCTTCTGGCCGCTGGCCTTTTCTGCTTTCACACATGCGTTCAACGTGTATCCGCTGTGGGCGAGCGGCGACGTCGACGGCGCACAGGACGCGTCGGACCGAGTGCGCCGACTCGGGCAACTGTCGCTGTGGATCTTCGGGGGGCTGCTGCTCCTGTTCGTGATCCTCTACACCCTGGTCGCCGTCGTGGTCATCACTCACGGGGGTGGCCATCACGGCATGATGCACTACCGATACGGGTAACTGACGTACGTGCGACGCGCCCCCGCCACCGCTTTCGAGGGCAGTGAGCGGGGGCCGACATGCCGCTGGATCGGTTGCATCGAACTTGCAGCAGCACACCCTGAATGCTACTCGCATGCATGGGCCGAACCGCCATGAATTCTGTTCTTTCCGAACATGTCTCAGTTCGCTTGCGGTTCGGGCCACCGCGCGACGACAGGCCGGCGCGACTTGGTCGCGCCGGCCTGCACATCGTCGTTCGTGTCGGAGTGAACTAGTTGAGCTTCTGCGGCACACCGTAAGTCATGACCGTGTCGCCGTCCGCGGTGACTGCCATGGCGTAGGGGCGGATCGTGACCGCACCGAGGGCGCCGGAGATGGAACCGTGGACGCCCTGCATCCTCACCGAGGCCGCCGGTCCGTCGAACTCCTGGCCCTCCAGGATCGGGACAGTGGTGATGCCGCCCGGCTCGAGGTCGATGTCGAGTTCCTGCGACGGAATGATGTCGCCTGCGAGTGTGGCGCTGGTGCCCGCGTTCAGCCCCAGAGTGAGGTCCGGGACGAGACCCAGGTCGATGCCGTTGCTCGAGCCGATCGCAAACCCGAGACCGGGTGTGTTCAGGACGATCGTTGCGCCCGCCAACGCGATCGGGTAACCGATCTGGTAGCCGACGGTGAGTTGTGTGCCCTTGAACTCCGCCGCATTCGGCCCGGTGATGTTGACCCCGGCATAGCCGTTGTGGAAGAACTCCACGCTGGTGGGTACGCCGTCGAGCGGCGGTACCACCTGGTACGAGGTGTCGCCCTGGAGAACTTCGATCCGGTTACCGGCGGCGTCGACGACCGAGCTGGAATTGTCCACGCCGGCCGACGCCGTGCCGTTGCCCATGACCATGGCGAGCGCTGCGATGCCCGCGACCGCGACACTGCGAGTGAACCTCTTGTACCCAACGCGAGATGTGCTGATGTCCGTCATGCCGACCCCATTCAGAGTGCTTCAAAACAGAGAGGAAGAGTATGCGAAGCGTAACCACGGGGCCGCACAGAATCTCGGTATTGATCAGAAGTTCACGACGAACTTCCTGCGTCCGCGGGGCGTCGTCTCGGTAGGTTGATCCCATGCGTTATGGCGTCACGCTGCCACCGTTCATGGAGTGGTCCGACCCGTTGACTGTTGTCCAGATGGCAGCCGAGGCGGATGCGGCGGGCTGGGATGGTTTCTTCCTGTGGGATCACGTGACGTGGAACCCCGAGTGGGGTGGCACGCCGCCCATCGCTGACGCGTGGACGTGCCTGGCCGCCGCGGCGACGGCAACCTCGCACGTGCTGCTGGGGACGGTGGTGACGCCGCTGGCGCGTCGTCGGCCGCAGATTTTGGCTCGTCAGGTCCTGACTGTCGATCACCTGTCGGGTGGACGCGCGCTCCTGGGCGTGGGTATGGGCGCCGACTACGACTTCGAGGTCTTCGGTGAGCGACTGACCGCGCGCGGGGATGTGCTCGACGAATCGTTGGCCGTCCTGACGGCGATGTTCACCGGTGGTCCGGTCGACTTCGACGGCAGGTACCACCACGTGCATTGTCCACCGATGCTGCCGGCGCCCGTGAACGGCACGATCCCGATCTGGGTCGGCGGTCACTGGCCGAACCGGGCGCCGTTCGAGCGGGCCGCTCGCTTCGACGGTGTGGTTCCCCGCAAGGCCGACGACGAAACGGGGCTGGTTACCACCGATGACCTCCGTGCGATCCGGCTCGCGATCGGGCGGGAGGACGATTTCGCGTACGTGGCGAGCGGCTCGACGTCTGGGTCCGATGATGTTGCCGCGGTGTCGGAGTGGGTCGGGGCCGGTGCGACATGGTGGCTGGAGAGTCTGTACCCGTTCGGTGGGCGCGCCGGGCAGATGCGGGTCCGCCTGCGGGTCGGCCCACCTCGCATCCCGAGTCGGTAGAGACCTTGGGCGGGGTCTGCGATGCTCGTGTCCTGATGTCGGTGACGGTCACCCGTGTGCGTTCGGGATCACCGTGGACTATGGGAAGTGTCTTGTTCGGTGTCGAGTATTTCCTGGCTGGCGGCCCAGGACGCGAGGAGTTTGAGGGCGTCGGCGGTGGGTGTTCCGGCGGCGGCGGTGTAGATGTTGAGTTGGAGGCCCGGTTCGGAGGGCAGTTCGAGTGCTTCGAAGTCGAGGTCGAGTTGACCGACGGCGGGGTGGCGCAGTCGTTTTCGACCGCTGCGGTGGAAGCGCACGTCTTGTGATGCCCAGCGTTGGCGGAACAGTTCGCTTTGGGTGGACAGTTCCCCGACCAGTGCGATGAGTGCTTTGTCGTGGGGGTTGCGGCCGGCTTCGAGTCGGAGCATGGCGGCGGCGTCCTTGGCGATCGTGTCGTAGTCGACGAAGAACTCTTCAGCTTCGCGGGGGTGGAGGTAGACGAATCGGGTGGTGTTGGCTGGACGGCGCGGGTCGGCGAGCACGGGGGAGTAGAGGGCCCGGGCGAGGTCGTTCATCGCGAGGATGTCGTGGCGGCCGTTGCGGATCCACGCCGGTGCGTCGGTGGTGGCGTCGAGTATTTGCTGGATCGCCGGGCGAATCGTCATGGGCGGGGTGCGGGGGCGCCGGGTGCTGCTTGCTCGCGATTGGCGGGCGAGGGCGAGGAGGTGGTCGCGTTCGGCGTCGTCGAGTTGCAGGGCGCCGGCGAGGGAATCCAGGACGCTGTCGGAAGCACCGGAAAGGTTGCCGCGTTCCATGCGGACGTAGTAGTCGACCGAGACGCCGGCGAGCATGGCGACCTCTTCGCGGCGCAGGCCCTTGACTCGGCGGTTACCTCCGTAGACGGGGAGTCCGCTCTGTTCGGGGGTGATGCGTGCGCGCCGCGTGCTGAGGAATTCGCGGATTTCGGTGCGCAGGTCGATCGAACTCATGAGTCCACGGTAGGGAGTAACCGCTCGGTGTGGGAGGTACTGGCAGTACCCGGAACATCCGTGACTCCCCGGACGGCCGGATTGGAGGTCGACTGGAAGGCATGAAAGCGACGTACATGTTCGGAGCGGGCGATGTCCGCGTCATCGATGTCCCTGATCACACCATCCAATCGTCCACCGACGCTCTCGTACGGATCGTGCGGGCCTGCGTGTGTGGCAGTGACCTGCATCCCTACCACTCCATGGGCGTCGACCCTGCGGGCACGTCGATGGGGCACGAGTTCATCGGCGTCGTCGAGGCGGTCGGATCGGACGTGAGGTCGTTGCGGGCCGGTGACTTCGTCATTGCGCCGTTCGCGGTGTCGTGTGGCACCTGTGTGTTCTGTGCACAGGGTCTGCAGACTTCGTGCGTGCGCGGCGGATTCTGGAACGACGCGGCGCTGGGAACGGCAGGCGGTCAGGCCGAAGCAGTCCGCGTGCCGCTGGCTGACGGCACACTGGTGAAGGCACCGGTCGGCGAGGACGTCGACGAGATGCTGCTCAACTCCCTGTTGACGCTGTCGGACGTGTACGGCACCGGCTGGCATGCCGCGGTCCGCGGAGGCGTCCGCGAGGGCAGTGTCGTGACCGTGATCGGCGACGGGGCGGTGGGATTGCTGGCCGTGCTGTCGGCTCGCCAACTCGGCGCCGAGCAGATCGTGCTGATGGGTCGGCACCGCGTGCGGACCGACCTCGGTCGCGAGTTCGGTGCAACCGATGTGGTTGCCGAGCGCGGCGAGGAGGGGATCGCGAAGGTTCGTGAGCTGACCGGCGGACTCGGCAGCGCGATCGTCCTCGAGGCGGTTGGCCACCGGCCCGCCTACGACCAGGCTGTGGGCGTCGTCCGCGCGGGCGGAGTGATCAGCCGGGTGGGGGTGCCTCAGTACGAGGACGCGCCGGTCGGGTTCGGGAGCCTGTTCGGACCGAACGTGACGTTGACCGGTGGTCCGGCACCGGTGCGCGCGTATATCGAGCAGCTGCTTCCTGCGGTCCTGGACGGCACCGTGCAACCGGGAAAGGTGTTCGACCGGACCGTCGGCCTCGGTGAGACACCGCTGGGCTATGCCGCGATGGATGCCCGGGAAGCGCTCAAGGTCGCGGTCCGGCCGTGACGACCGCGGTTTCGAGTCGGTCTCCCGCTGCGCCGTCTGCGATTCTGGGGATCATTCTGGTCAGCTATTTCATGGTGTTGCTGGACAATTCGGTGATCTTCACCGGGTTGCCGAGCATCCGGTCTGGACTCGACCTGTCGCCGACGGCGTTGTCGTGGGTGCAAGACGCCTATACGTTGGTCTTCGGTGGTCTGCTGTTGCTGGCCGCCCGCGCGGGGGACATTGTCGGGCGGCGCCGACTGTTCAGGATCGGGCTCGCGATCTTCGGTATCGCGTCGTTGCTCGTCGGGGTGGCGCCGGCGGGGTGGTGGATGATCGCCTCCCGCGCGGTGCAGGGAATCGGTGCGGCGATCGTCGCACCGACCTCGTTGGCGTTGATCACGACGTACTTCGGCGGGGAGGCCCGCAATCGAGCCATCGCCTGGTACGCCGCAACGGCGGGTATCGGCGCCAGTCTCGGTCTTCTCGTCGGGGGTGCGCTCACGGAGTGGGTCTCCTGGCGAGCGGCATTTCTGGTCAACGTCCCGATCGCGGTCGCGTTGATAGCGTGGTCCGGCGTGCTCGTGGAAACACCACGGCGAACCAGGCGGTTCGACGTGATCGGTGCGCTCGCTGCCACACTCGGCATGGGCGCCGTCATCTTCGGGATCATCGAATCCGGCGACGCTGGATGGGGATCGGTACGGGTGCAGGCCGCTCTGGTAATCGGGGCCGTCCTGCTGGTCGCGTTGGTCGTCCACGAGGGTCGGGTGCAGCAGCCGATCCTGCCGTTGCGGTTGTTCCGCAGTCGTGAGCGCAGCGGTGCCTACACCGCTCGGCTGCTCTACCTCGGGGCGATGGTCGGGTTCTTCTACTTCACCACCCAACTGCTCCAGGACGGGTTCGGCTTCTCCCCACTGCAAGCCGGCCTCGCCTTCCTGCCGATGACCCTCGTCAACTTCGCTGTCGCACTCGCGGTGCCCCGGCTGAGCGCCCGGCTGTCGAACGGGACTCTGCTCGCTACCGGGACGGCGCTGACCCTGGCCGGCATGGCATGGCTGAGCCGAATCGGCACACTCGATGCATACCTCGTAGACGTTGCGCTGCCGATGATCCTGGTGGGCGCCGGGCAAGGCCTGGCGTTCGGGCCGCTGACGAGGGCAGGAATCGCCGGTGTAGATCCGGCGGACGCCGGCGCGGCATCGGGCCTGGTCAACACGGCCCACCAACTCGGAATGGCGCTCGGACTCGGCGTCCTCGTCGCAATCTCGGCCAATGTAGGCGGCACCCTTGACGGGCCGGCCGCGGTGACCGACCACGTCGGCGCCGCCCTCACCGGCAGCACCATTCTGCTCTTGCTCGCGCTCGTCGTGGTGCTCACGGTGATCGTCCCCGCCGCCCGACACCGCACTGCGAGTCCGGGCACCTCGTCCGACAGGCACTCCCAGCACCCCATTACCGACCCCAAGGTTGAAGCATGACCATCCCACTGGTGACAGTGAACAATGCAATAACCATGGCAGGCAATGGTTTTCGGTGTTACCCGCGAGACCTTCGGTCTCGATATTTCCGACGCCTGAGGAACCCCACTGAATACATCAAACTCATTTGATGTATTCAGTGGTAGCCTGGTGTTGTGGTGTTGGTACGTCAGCCCGTCCCGGCGTTCGTGCAACTGGCTGCTCATCCATTGCGGTGGCAGTTGTTGGCGGCGCTGTCCGGCGGCGACTACCGGGTCCGGGAGATGGTGACTCTGCTGGGAGAGCCGCAGAATCTGGTCTCCTACCACCTGCGCCTGCTGCGTGACGGCGGGCTGGTGAGAGCTACCCGCAGCAGCTTCGACGGCCGCGACAGCTACTACCACCTGGATCTGGACTGCTGCGCCGAGATGCTGACCGGCGCGGGCGCCGCGCTGCACCCTGCGCTCGGGCCGAATCCTGTCTCGTCGCAGTTCGATTCGCAGGCACCTGCGTCAGTGCTGTTCGTGTGCACCGGTAACAGCGCCCGTTCCGTGATGGCGGAGGCTCTGCTGCGGCAGCGCACCAACGGTCGGGTCGAAGCGCACAGTGCCGGCACCCGTCCCAAACCGGTAATGCACCCGAATGCGGTGCGGGTGCTGCGAGAAGAGTTCGGGATCGACATCTCTGGCCAGAATCCCCGCCACCTCGACACCCTCGCCGACCACCGGTTCGACACGGTAGTCACATTGTGCGACAAGGCCCGTGAAGTCTGTCCGGACTGCGGCGACGACGTGCACTGGATCCACTGGAGCATCCCCGACCCGTCGGCTCCCGGCGGCACCGACGAGGACACGTACCCGGCCTTCCAGGCGACCGCCGCCGAGATCGACACCCGCATCCGGTACCTCTTATCAATTCTCACCCCCGAAGCGTGAAGAGGAGTTTGCGATGATGACGCCACCCGACGAATACGTCAGTGTTCGCTACCTTGTCGATGATGTGGCCGCAGCCATCGACTTCTACACCAGCCACCTCGGTTTCGCCCTGCACACTAATCCGGCCCCCGCCTTCGCCGACGTGATCCGCGGCTCGCTGAGGCTCCTGCTGTCGGGCCCGGCCAGTTCGGGTGCTCGCGCAACCCCGGCCGACAACGCCGGTGCGGGCAGAAACCGAGTTCACCTCATCGTCGGCGACCTCGACGCCGAACTCACCCGCCTGCGCGATGCCGGCGTCGCATTCCGCAGCGATGTGGTGGCCGGTCCGGGCGGGCGCCAGATCCTGATCGCCGACCCGGCCGGCAACCTGATCGAACTCTTCCAGCCCGGCGTCTGAGGGCCGGCGGGATCGGCTGGCCGACTACGTGTCGCTGATCGACCACGACACGCGCTACCGTGAACACCGTCCACCGTCATGTCGACAGCGGGGAGTGGTGAGTGAAGATGTGGATCAGGTGTTTCCAGGCCTCCCCGAACGCATCCGGGGTTTTGCTGTGCTTTCCACATGGTGGTGGGACAGCAAGTGCCTACCGAAAGTTGGCCGAGGCACTTTTCCCGCGGGTCGAGTTGCTCGCGGTGCAGTATCCGGGTCGGCAGGATCGCCTCGGCGACCACATGATTTCCGACATCGGCGCTATCGCGGAGCAGGTGGTGCGCGAGTCGACTCCGCCTGCGGGTAGGCGTCTTGCAGTGTTCGGTCACAGTATGGGTGCCACAGTTGCGTTCGAGGCGGCGCGACGGTTCGAGCAGCGAGGTCACGCGCTCGTGGCACTGTTCGTCTCTGGTCGAACGGCACCGAGTGTCGTCCAGCCGACAATGTTGCACTTGGCCGGCGATCAGGCCTTGCTCGGCGACATGCGCCGGCTCGGCGGTGCGGACTCGAATGTGGTGCAGATGCTGATCGAGAACCCCGACCTTGCAGAGATGGTGTTACCGAGCGTGCGTAACGACTACAAGGCAGTGGAGACCTACAGGTACAAGTCCGGGCCGGACGTATCATGTCCGATTGTTGCCCTTCGCGGCGACGCCGACCCGTCGGTGACCGACACCGACATCCGGCTCTGGAGCTACTTCACGACCGGGTCCTTCGACACCCGCGAATTCTCGGGCAGTCATTTCTATATAGATGACCACGTGGACGAGATCGCTTCACTGGTCGGCTCCAGGTTCGACTGAGCCCGACGAAACAGGTAGCAGACCGATCAGGAATAAAGAAGCGCCGGTCTCGGACTGCCCTTAGCGTGGACATAGAGCGGTCGCCGACGCGACCGCCGGACTCTGAGGAGACAAGTATGAGTGCCACGATCCGCAGCCTGGTGATTCCGGTGTCCGACCTGGACGCCGCGAAGGCCGTCTACACCGCGCTGCTCGGCGAACCGCACACCGACCAGCCCTACTACGTCGGATACAACGTCGACGGCTTCGAGGTCGCCTTGAACCCAGGCGAAGAGGGCGGGGGACCGGTGGCCTTCGCCGATGTCGAGGATCTCGATGCGGCCCGCGCGACCCTGCTCGCGGCAGGTGCGACCGAGCGCAGTGCCCCGCGCCAGGTAACGCCGGAGGCGCGGGTATGCGTGCTCGCCGATGCCGATGGCAACCCGATCGGTCTTCGCGGCAAGTAGACCTCGGTGCGGCCGGGACCCGCTGCCATGTTCGGCGGGTCTCGGCCCTTGTCCGCTTTCTATCACGCGCGACGCCCGAAGTGGTCGGTGGACGCGAGAGGCAATTACCGCACGGTACCCAGTAATTCGTCGGAGATGATGCGCATCTGGATCTCGCTGGTGCCCTCGAAGATCTTCGTCAACCGGGCATCGCGCCAGTGCCGCTCCACCTGGAAGTCGGTGGTGTACCCGGCGCCGCCGTGGATCTGCACCGCCTCACTGGTCACCCGCTCCGCCATCTCCGTCGCCACCAACTTGCACATCGACGCCTCCAACGAACACCGCCGACCGGTATCGATATCGGTGGCCACCGCATACATCAACTGCCGCGCCGCCTCGATATCGGCGGCCATCTTCGCGACCTTGAACCGCAGATGCTGAAAATCCGCCAACTCCCGCCCGAACTGCCGCCGGGTGTGCAGATACGCGATCGAATCCTCCAACGCCGCCCGCGCCAACCCGATCGCCCGCGCCGCCGTGTGCGCCCGCCCCACCTCCAACCCGGACACCGCCAGGTAGAAGCCCTTGCCCTCCTCCCCGAGCATCGCGGTCGCCGGCACCCGGACATTGTCGAACGACAACTCCCAGGTGCTCCACCCGAAATACCCGATCTTGCGGATCTTCGTCCCACTGATCCCGGCCGGGAACCCACCCCGCTCCTTGTCGATCAGGAACGCGCTGATCCCCCGGTGCGGTTTCGCCGGATCCTTGTGCGGGTCGGTGCGCGCGAACAACACCAGATAATCGGCCTCGTCGGCGTACGTGCACCACATCTTCGTGCCACTGACCACCCACTCGTCGCCGTCACGGGTCGCCCGGCAGGACATGTTCGCCACATCCGACCCGGCCTCGGCCTCCGACAACGCGTACGCCCCCAGATACTCACCGCGGGCGACCTTCGGCAGCAGCGCCGCCTCCTGCTCCGGGGTGAACCCGCCGCCCATCCCGTTGCCGCGGGCCAGCAGTCCGGACACACTCATCCAGGCCCGCGACAACTCCTCCGCGACCAGGCAGTACTCGAACACCCCCAACCCGAGACCGCCGTGTTCCTCCGGGATCATGATCCCGAAGAACCCGACCTCGGCCATCGCCTTCTTCAACGTGTCCGGGATGGTGCCCTGCACCGGATCCAACTCGTTCGCGACCGGCAGCACCTGCGTCATCGCGAACTCGCGAGCCAGGTCCCGGATCGCCAGGCGGTCCTCGGTCAGATACCGCGGTGAATCGGTACGCGGCTGCGACGGCCGATGCGTCATGAAGGCTCCTTCGGTTGTGCAAAAGGCTACAACAATTTGTGCGGCCAAATCTAGACCCAATCGGCAATGCTGTCATTCCCCATTCCCTCTGCTGCACGCAACATCGCGCAGTTGAGAGGACTGCGATTGACATGACCGCTGCTCGTGAGGGAATGTGGCCGTACAAATCCCTGAATGAAGTCGATCCGGCAGGAGGTACCACCGGGGGCTGGGGAAACCGGCCCTACCTCTCGACAGTCGTCCGCCGACCTGCCACCACGATCGAGTGCATTGGACTAGGGGTGGGGGAGCGGATTCGCGTCCCTGGTGCCGAGTAGTGCTGTCATCACAGCGATCTCGTTGCTCTGGTCGCGGATCATCCCGCGCGCGACGCGGCGGATCGGTTCCGAGGCGACCGCGTGGATGGCGGCCTCGGCCATGTCGACGCCTCCCTGGTGGTGCCGGATCATGAGTTGCAGAAAGAGTGCCTCGGCGTCTGGTCCGTGCAGGCCGGCGAGCCGGATGATCTCGCTGGTGCTCGCCATTCCCGGCATGGGTGCGCCGCCCTGTTCGCTCATGACGTGATCGGAACCGTGCATCCACTGCATCGGATGCGCTGTGGTGAAGGGTTCGTCGAAGAGGTTGAGCCAGCCCCGCATCGTCGCAATCTCGGAAGTCTGCGCCACGACGATCTGGTCGGCGATGACCCGGATCTGCGGGTCGACGTCCTGCGGCAGTGTCTGGGCGATCTGCACCGCCTGCTCGTGGTGCGCCGACATGTCCTGTGCGAAACCGACGTCGGCCGGGGACAGCTCAATCCCGACGGTGACGGTGCCGCGCGCCGACTGCAGCCACATTCCGGCCACAATTCCGCCGGCACCGAGCAGCACGGCGCACAGCAACAGGACGAGGGGGCGACGGAACCGCGACCACCGCGTGTCACTGCCCATAGGTCGAAGCCTGATTCGCCGGTGCTCGATAGACCGAGTCGTCCAACTGGAGCGCCATGAAACCGTTGTCGCTGCACGAGGTCCAGATCTGGTTGCCGTGGAATTCCGGCGGCGAGAAGCACCAATCCGCGGACAGGTCGCCGAACGCCACCATGCCCGCGCGTGGACCGAACGCGACCCGCGGATCCGTCTTGCCCTCGAAGACCGCGCGGGCGAGCGGAACGAAATCGAAGAGCGACACACCGATCAGCGAGGACAGCGCGTGTGGTGAATTGGTCAACTGGAGATTCTTGCCGGTCTGCGCCGGCGGGTTGTAGTAGGCGATCTCCCAGATGCCGTCCAGGTCGCGGATGTCGAACACACGGATCCCGGACGACTCCCAGGAACACGCGAGCGCGGTCGGATCCGTGGGGCGGTCGACGACGCAGTAGTGCGGATCGTAGGAGAAGACCGAGCCGCCTTGCGAGGACCGAAGGTTCGCGGCGGCGTTGGCGGGAAGCTGGATCTCGAGCTTGATCCTCTGCACGATGTCGGCGTGCGCCGGGTCGGCGACGTCGAAGACCTTGATCCCACCGCCACCGGTTTCGTCGACGGTGAAGATGTAGGGCTTCCCCCCGTACGTGACCGGAATGCTGTGCTGATTGAAAAACCCGTCGGTCCACAGATAGGTGGCGAGTTGCGGCACGGTGGGATACGGGTCGCCGCGTTGCACCGCGCTGATGTCGAGGACGGTGATCCCCCCGAGGTTGGACAGGTACATCCGGTTCCCGTCGGGGGTGATGCCGAAACCGTGCCCGCCGAGTCCGTGCAGTCCCTGCCAGGTGATGTGTGGCTCGGCCGGGTTTCTGATGTCGATGGCGGTGAGGAATCCTGGGGCGGGACCGGACACCCAGTAGGTGTTGCCGTCGGGGGAGAAGCCGCCCTCGTGCGAGATGAACGGCAGCGGCATGGTGACGTCGGTTCCGGCACCTCGGTTGAGCAATCGAGGGTGGGCGCAGTCGGATATGTCGTAGACGGAGAAGTAGCCGGTGCCTAGAGCTGCCGGGACCGCGGTGGCCGCGAGCAGCTTGCGTGCCTTGTTGACCTTCAGACTCTCCCAGGTACCGCCCAGCATCGCGGGTTCGTTCAGGGTCGTGGACAGCACCGGCTGGGCGGGGTTCGACACGTCGAGCACCTGCACTCCAGGTGTGTTGGGGTCCAGCAGGTTCCCGGGGAAGAACGTGCTGGTGTAGGAGCAGTGGTCATAGGTCACCGACAGCAGGCCACCCCCGCGATCCTGCAGGCCCCCGATCAGCGACATGTTGCATTGATAACCCTGGGTGCTTCGTCCGCTGTTGCGGTCTTCGGCCGGAACGTCGCCCTGCATACCCGTCTCCGGCAGCGAACCGGGACCGCAGTCCGCCCGCGGGACGGCTGTCGAACCGACGTCGTTGAAGAAGAACGTCTCGGCCGATGCGATGGCGGGCGCGGGGCTGGTCGCGACTCCGAGAACGACCGACACGGCAAGGGCGGAGGTAGCCACACCTCGCCGCATTTTGGCGATCCGCATCACGAACTCCCCCCGCCGTGGACTCGACTACGCGAACGCTAGCAATCAGTACTCGAGTTCACACACAAATCGGCCAACTCAGCGAAACCCGCGTGCGGGCGGGCGACCATCCCGCCGGAGTGCGGGCGGAGTGGGACGGATCCTTACACTGTGTCCCGTGCGAATCGCGACCTTCAACATCAACGGGATCCGCGCGGCGCAGCGGCGCGGCTTCGAGGAGTGGCTGGGCGAGCGTGAACCCGACGTCGTCGCGCTGCAGGAGGTCCGCGCTCGTGCCGCCGCCATCCCACGGGGGGTGTTCGGCCGGTATCACCTCGCATACGACGAGGGCGAGTTCGCCGGGCGCAACGGTGTCGCGATCCTCACCCGGTGCGCGCCCGTCGCGGTCCGGACGTGGAGCGGTACGGCGCTGGTACAGGCGCCGGGTGAAACGCACATCGAGAGAGTCGAACTGGATCCGGATCCGTTGGCTCGGGGGCTGGGGGAGTTCGCGAACCATGGCCGGTACATCGAGGTCGACCTCGCCGAGTCCCCGATCACCGTCGTCTCGATGTATCTGCCGAAGGGCGGACTGCCCGCCCATCTCCAGAAGCCCGGGCGGATGCGGGAGGCACCCGACGGGGGCGCCCGCTACGACCGCAAGATGCGTTTTCTGTCCGCGTTTGCGCGCCAGCTGACCCGCTCGCGCCGCACGGCTCGCGCACGGGGCAGGGAACTGCTGTTGATGGGTGACCTCAACATTGCGCACACCCGATACGACGTTCGGAACTGGCGGCGCAGCAATCAGGCCGAGGGCTATCTGCCGGAAGAGCGCGAGTGGTTCGACTCCATCGTGTCGCCGCGCACCCTCGTCGATGTCGTCCGGCGACACCATCCGGACGTCGACGGTCCGTACTCGTGGTGGTCGTGGCTGGGACAGTCGTTCGTGAACGACGTCGGCTGGCGCATCGACTACCACCTCGCGACGCCGCAACTGGCGCGGGCTGCGGTGACAGCCGGCACCGACCGGGACCCGGCGGCGGATCGCCGGATGAGCGATCACGCGCCGGTCGTCGTCGATTACGACTTCTGAGCTGTTCGGGTTGCCGCGTAGGCGGGATCGAGGCTCAGGTGGTCAGCTTCATGGACAGGAAGGCCAAGGTGAACCCGAATTTCCGGATTTCGCTGGGCTGGTCCGGCCGACAAGCCCAGGTGATCAGGTCTCGATCGGCGACCAGGTCGGCCGCGCGACGACGCGACTCCTCGGGGTCGGGCGGTGTTGCCCGCAGCGCATCGCCCAGCCGACTCAGGGGTTCGACGAGCGGGATGAGCTCGGAAGGCGGGCGGTTCTCCGGTGTGAACACCCGCTGAGCGCTCTTGATTACCGTCATCGCCGCGAGCCACGAACCTTCCCAGGTACCGGCCTGGTCATTCGGTGGGTGCATGGCGTCAGCGTAGACATCGGGCGACGAGTCTCGCTGGGACTTCATCGGGCCCGGATCTGACCGCACTATCGGCGGCGTTTGGCGCGGGCGGCGAACTCGTCCAGCACACGAACGATGTCCTTCGCTTGCCAGATCCGGTTCCGTCGTCCGTCGGTGATCTGGGTGAGAATCTCCGCGTCGACCAAACGATCGATGGCGATCTGCGCGTTGGCGCCGGTCACCGCGAGCGCAGACATGACCAGTTTGTTGTCGACCACCGGCTGGCGGAGAAGGAGTTCCACCAGTCGGTGCACCGCCGCGTCCCGCCTCGCCGTGACGCGAGTGCGCCAGTCGGCACGAACCAACTCGAGGTCCTTCACCAGTGTGCGGCCGTTGGCGACCGCACCGAATGATGCTTCCGCAATCGCGCGGACGATCGGCTCGATGTTCCCCGACCGGTAGTGGCCGAGCGCCTCGAAATACGCTCCCGTGTCGTGAAGTAGCCCTGCGGACACCGGGACGGCGACGCTGCGCGTGAGCTGCCCACCGCGAAACATCGCCTGAATCAGCGCACGCCCTACGCGCCCGTTGCCGTCCGGAAACGGGTGGATGGTTTCGAACTGCGCATGAGCGACCGCTATCTGAGCGATGACGGGCAGATCGACCCGATTGGCGAAGGCGATCAGGTCGTCGATCAGTTCGGGAATCCGGTCGTGATGCGGGGGCACGAACTGTGCGGTGTGCGGTCCGAGATTTCCGCCGCCGATCCAGACCTGCTGCTCGCGCCATCGACCGGCAATGGTCGGGTCACCATTTTCGAGCAGCGCGTGGTGCATCTGGAGAATCGCTTCGGCGTCGATGGCGTCGGACAACTCCAACGCTGCCTGCATTGCGCGGACGTTTCCGACGATCAGGCGCGCGTTGCGGGAGGCGTGCTCACCGAGTTCGGCCAGCGCAATCTGGCGTGCCCCGCTGGTGAGGTTCTCGATCTCCGAACTCGACGCACTCTCGGTGCGCAGCAGGATGGAGGCGAAGGGTGCGGTGATGTGGCCGACCTCGACATCGAACCGGGCGAGTTCGGTAGCAGCTTCTTCTGTCAATGCCTGCAGTTCGCCGCTCAATAAAAGGGCCCGGTCCGCGATGAATGCCGGTACCGAAGCGCGGTAGGGGCCGGAAGTCAGGCGCTTCTCCCGCCGAGACCCGTAGTCGGCCGAAGTGCTGGTCCATGGGCGCTGCTCATAGGCGATGCACGGCCATAACTGCCCTCCGGTAGCCGATGCCATCGAACCATCATACTACTGGTTACGCGAATATCCGATGGTATGGGCGATTGTCGTGCCGGCATGCCGGGACGTCGGTGATGGGCGTGCGCGTGCCTTCTACGGCTGCGCGACGACGGAGTTCCCGTTGCCGTCGGTGCAGTTGATCGTGTAGCCGATCTGAGCCGATTCCGGGTCTCCGGCGAGGCGGCATTCCCACCCGTCGAAGCTGTACTCCGGTTCGCTCTTGTCGCGTCCGGTGAAGTATTTCGTGAGCATCGTGTGCGCCTCGTCGCAGCGGAGTGTCCCCTTCACGATGACCACCGTCGCGGGCTTTCCGGTCTCCGGGTAGGTAACGGGGCCACACTGATTCGATCCGCGAGCCTGCTGGGGGAGGGGCGCGGCGGTGGGTGCGATCGGCGGTGGGCCCGCGCTGGGAATGCTCATCGGCAGCGGTGTGAACTCGAATCTGTACCCGCTGGTGGCGACGGTGAAGCCCTTGTCCGTCGCATCGTCCCGGCACGAGACTCCCGAGAACTGCACATTGCAACTGAATCCGTCGATCGCGAGGGTGGTGTCATAGGGGAGGACATTGGCGTTGCCGGGAAAGAGCGCCTGGTTCCAGTTCTGGAAGTTCGGCTCCTTCCCCGCCTCGACCGCGATGAGGTTGGCCTCGGCCGGCGCGCCGCCGTCCGGCGACGCGATCTGCGGGGTGCCCGGGACTCCCAGAGGACCCGCGGTGGGATGCGACGCGCATCCGGCGAGCTTCTTCGCAGGTATGATCGCGCACAGCCATTTTCCCGACGGCGTGACGAAGCCGTATGCGTCGCCCGTCGGATCGCTCGACGCGTACTGATTTGCATCGACCCCATTGACCGCCGGTTCGGCTGTCGGTTGCTCGCTGGAAGCGCCAGGTGCAGCCGATTCCGTGCCGCCGGTCGACGACGCATCCTGGGTGCAGGCAGCGAGAAGGGGAAACATGGCACCGGCGATCGAGGCCAGAGCCACCGCCGACCGCCGTCGAATCCTGGTCATGCGTCAGACCCCTTTCTGTTCGGTCCGCGGGACCGAACGCCTGAGATGTTCCCACGAATACCAGGGTGTCGCGTCGCATCGACGGATCGGCCCCGAACACTGCTGGTGGTGGGCGAGCGGACGTGGTCTGCCGATCCTGCGGTTCGTAAACTCGGCGATGCTAGAATTTTGGGGCATTGTCGCAGGTCCAGCAGTTGATGTACCCGGATCTTCCTGTCGGAGTCGCCCGGCCGAGGAGGCCGTTCCATGGCTGAGTCATCGGTATTACCCGCGGATCTCGGCGGCAGCCCGGATCTCGAACGCATCGTCCTCGAACACGCGTATCGCGGCGCGCACCTCCAACTCGGACTGCGTGGTCTGCTCGCGCTCTTCATTGCGCTGACACTGCTGTTCGTCCCGCCCATGAACGATGCGAATGTGTGCCTGGCGATCCTGATCGGCTACGCATTCTGGACCGTCGGGCTCGCGCTGTGGACCCGTCGAGGCGGTCCGGGCCCGGTGAACGCGATGTGGCTCGCCCTGTTCGTGGACCTTGCGGTCATCGGTAGCCTCACCCTGTTGACCGGTATTGCGGCGCAACAGAGTTGGACCGCAGACATCTTGACCAACGGACTGTTCGTGATCCCGTTACTGGCCTGCACTCAGCTTCGCCCGGGTGTGTGCGCCGCGGTGGTCGTGCCGACGGTGCTGGTGTTCCTCGCCGCCAGTTGGGCCACGATGGCGTCGAACGAGGAACCGTGGTCGTCCATCCTGCTCAGCACGATGGCACTTGCCATCCTCTCGGCGGGCGCAGTCGTGCTCAGCAGAATTCAACGATCCAGGGTGCTCACCATCGGTCACCTCGTCCACGACCGCACAGCCCTGCTCGCCGAGCTGATGGGCCTCGAACAGCGCGAACGACGGGCACTGTCCGAGCAACTCCACGACGGGGCGCTGCAATTCGTGCTGGCCGCGAAGATGGATCTCGACGACCTCACCGGCGGCGCCGATCCGGAGGCCGTCGATCGCATCACCCACGCACTCACCGAGTCCGCGTCGCTGCTGAGGGCCACCGTCTCGGAACTTCATCCCACGGTGCTCGATCGCGTCGGACTTGCCCGCGCTCTCGGCGACATCGTCCGGTCCGCCCAGGCGCGTGGCGGATTCGACGTGGATCTCCAGACGGTGGAATGGGACGACGACTTGCGCACGTCGGCCGATGACGTGCTGTTCAGCGCGGCACGTGAATTGCTGAGCAACGTGGTCAAGCACGCGAAAGCTCGCACCGTCCGGGTCGAACTGTCGCGGACGGGTGAGCATGCGGTCCTCGACGTCATCGACGACGGGTGCGGTATCTCCCGTGAGGCGATAGACCGCAGTCTCAGCCGAGGGCACATCGGACTGACGTCGCACGAACTCCGTGTCGTCGCGGCCGGGGGCAGCTTCTCCATCCGCCCCGGACCACGCTCCGGGACGGTTGCCCACATCGAGATGCCGTTCGAGGTCGTGACCGCGTCCGAGTCCCTCACGATCTCGGCGTTCTAACAGCGAGTCGACGCCGGCGGGAACCGGACCAGGGCCGTCGGTCAGTCGACGCCGAGCATCACCTCGGTGGACTTCACGAGCACCGTTGCAGTCACGCCGGCCTGCAGTCCGAGTTCCTCGACCGCCTCCTTCGTGATGGACGCGGTGACGATCTGCTCGCCTCCGTCGAGACGCACCTTCACGGTCGCCATCACACTGCCGAGGGTCACCTCGGTGATCGTTCCGGTGAGCTGGTTCCGGGTGGACAAACGCATCGTGAACCTCCGTCTCGGGGCCTGTGGTTTCGACGCTAGCCGGAACCACTCCGGAATGGGTGAGGTTGAACCTCGCGAGTCAGTCGGATGTGACGGTCGACGGACTGGGTTCCAGGAGCGCAGTCAGACAGGTCGGCCCCAGGCCGATCTCCGGCCACCCCGCCGAGATCATGATGTCGTGCGGGCGCGTACACGTGCCGAGCCAGTAGTTCGGCTCCGTGCGGTAGGCGGGCACCCCACCCCACTTCCGGGGTGAGCCGGACCGTGGCAGATAGGGGTCGGCAACGCCCACGACAGACCCCAACTGCAGCAGCACCGACAGATACGACCACTGGGTGTCGGGATCCGCAGGATCGGACAGCACCCGTGTCTCGTGGTGTGCACGCTCGGCGGTGCGCCCCGTAGCGGTCAACGCGAGACGGACGTGGATTCCCGACGAGAACGCGACAATTCCGAGGAGGTCGAGGGTGAGGTGAGTTCCGGACGCGAGAATGGTGGGACCGTGCACTGCGGTCCCACTGGCTGTCGGCGGCGCGAATGCCGGCCAACGCGCTCTGCGCATGCCCACGATGGTGCACCTACATCGAGGCGGAATCAACGTCCCACGCCCGCGTGCGTGGGACGGGACTCGAGACGGCAGGCGCGGCACAATGGCGTGACGACGCTCGAGGCGTCACTTCCGGGAACGCCTATCGTGGATGGAGGTCGAGGCGGGTGCAGGACGGAAGGTTTGCAGCGGAGGGAGTGTCCATGGAGTCGCTGCCGGATTCGCGGATGCTGCTCGCAGTCCTCGAACACAGTCCGGCGTTGGTGTTCGTGTCCGAATTCGTGTCCGGTCGGATCGTGTATGTCAATCCCGCGGGTGTCGGCGTCCTCGGATTCGGTGATGCCGTGCATGCGTACTCGAGGACGACGGCGGAGCTGTTCACCGACGTCGGTCTCGTGCAGGCGCGTGACGTGGAGTCGGCTCTGGCCGACCGGGGCGAGTGGACCGGGTTGACGGAATTTCGCCATTTCGTCACGGGCGAGCCGATCCCGATGCTGATTTCGACCTTCGTGCTCGAATACACCGAGACCGGGCCGTCGGTGATCGGGTCGATTGCCCAGGATCGCCGCGGCGCCGAAGGCGACGAGCAACGGCTGCAACGCGCACTGGGGGAGTCCGCATACCGGGCCCGGGAGCAGCAGGCGATCGCAGACCTGAGCCAACTCGCCGTCGGCGGAGACCTCGACGAACTCCTCACGGCGGCGGCCGGGGCGGCGGCCGCGCTGATGGGTGTGCACTGTTCGTCGATCGCGCGAGTGGCCGACGACGACGAACTCACCGTGCTCGCCTACCGCGGACCCGAGCCCGGTCCGAAGACGTTCGCCCCGGGTCCGGGATCGCAGCCCGGGTACGCCGCCGCCGACGGGTCGGTGGTCGTGTGCACCGATCGGGTTCACGAAACCCGGTTCTCCACGGTGGGGATGAGGGGGCGCGGGCTGGAGAGCGGGGTGTGCGTTCCGATCGGTTCCGACGCGGTGTGGGGTGTGTTGACGGCGCACAGTCTGCGTCCCCGCGAATACACCGACCGTGACCTGAACTTTCTGCGCTCGGTGACAGCTGTGCTCTCCGCGGCGATCCGCCGGATCGAGGCCGAGGCTGCGTTGGTGCACCAGAGCTTGCACGACCCGCTGACGGGATTGCCGAACCGCACCTTGGTTCGCCGCCGGCTCGACGAGGCGCTGGACGCGGTGCCGCGTGGCGGCCCGCGTGTGGCGCTGTTGCTGGTGGATCTGGACGACTTCAAGACCGTCAACGACAGCCTCGGTCACGCGGTCGGCGACGACGCTCTGATCGTGCTCGCCCGGCATCTGCGGTCGGCGGTGCGCCCGGGCGATACGGTTGCCCGCCTCGGTGGTGACGAATTCGTGGTTGTCTGTGAGCATGTCGCGGGCGCGGCGGAGGCGGTCGCGATTGCCGCCCGGATCGCCGGTAGCTTCGCCGACCTGAACCGGGCGCGGTCACTCGAGTGGCCGATCAGTGCCAGTATCGGTGTCGCGCTGTCCGATCCGGAGTGCACCCGTGAAGAGCTCGTTCGGCGGGCGGACTCGGCGATGTATCGTGCTAAGGCAGCGGGAGCGGGTGGGTACGCGCTGTACGACGACACCTTCCATGGCGGCGGCAGAGCCTGATCGGTGCGGCATTGCCGACGTGACACGAATTCGTGGCCACCGATAGGCACCCTGGGGTGGGGAAATTGTCATCTTGACGTGCTTCGCGACGCGTCGAATACTTGCTGACAAGGCGGTTCCCGTCGACACTCGACGAGGGAAATCCGCATTTCGCCCTTGTGGGAGAAAGATGTTCGCGTCTTCGGCGGCTGGTGTGCGCGTCGGCGTGGATGTCGGATGGAACTGAGGCGCTCGATGGCTGAATTCGACCCGGACGCGACACAGGCGGCGTCGATCCGCGCAGTCGGCCACGGGATCGTGGCGGAGTTGGACGCTGCCGGGTTCGCGGGCGCCGAAGAGGTCGGCCGGGGCGGGTTCGGTGTCGTGTACCGCTGCCTGCAGCGATCGCTCGGTCGAATCGTCGCGATCAAGGTCCTGACGTCGGACCTGGACTCCGAGAACCGCGAGCGCTTCCTGCGGGAGGGCTACGCGATGGGTGGACTCTCCGGCCACCCGAACATCGTCAACATCCTGCAGGTCGGCGTGACCGAGTCCGGTCGCCCCTACATCGTCATGCACTACCACCCCCGCGACTCGCTGGCGGTGCAGATACGCCGAGAAGGTCCGCTGCCCTGGCCGGAGGCGATCAGCATCGGAGTGAAGCTGGCGGGTGCACTGGAGACGGCGCACCGGACGGGCACCCTGCATCGCGACATCAAACCCGCGAACGTCCTGCTCACCGACTACGGCGAGCCGCAGCTCACCGATTTCGGCATTGCGCACATCGCCGGCGGTTACGAAACCGCCACCGGCGGGTTCACCGGGTCACTGGCGTTCACCGCGCCGGAAGTCCTCAACGGCGAATCGCCGACCGCGCGTTCGGACGTCTACGGTCTGGGCGCCACGATCTTTTCGCTGATCGCGGGGCGGGCGGCGTTCGAGCGGAAGACCGGCGAGGAACTCGTCGCGCAATTCGTGAGGATCAGCACCCAAACGGTGCCGGACCTGCGCGCTCAAGGCATCCCGGACGGTGTGTGCGCCGTCATCGAGAGGGCGATGGCATCGAATCCGTTCGCTCGGCCGGCCTCCGCCGAAGAGTTCGGACACGAACTACAAGCCGCCCAGCGACACATCGGGTTGCGTTCGGACGCGATGGCGCTGGCACCCCTGGAGCCCGCGCAGCCGGCCGAGTCGCACCCGTCTGCGGCGGATACCGGTGGCTACCGTCAGATCCGGTTCGAGGATTCGGACGGTCAGCGCCGATTCTTCGCACCGACCGAGCAGATCCAGCCGGAGTCGCACCCCTCGGGCCCGTTCTGGCCGCCGACGGGTCCGTCGCCGTGGCCGCCGCCCGGAGTGCCGGGTAGCAGTGGACCGGCGCGCACCCGGCGGCGCGGGATCCTGATCGCGCTCGCTCTGGTGGTGACGCTGGTGCTGGCCGGTGGCGGTTACCTCGTGTACCGGGAGGCATCGGGACCCGGTACCGCGGGACCGACCGCCCAGGAGGCGAGCGAGCCCCCAGCCGTCGACCCGACTACGGCGTGGCGACCGGTCGCCGACGCCCGGGTCGCCCGCCAGCAGACGGCGACGACGGTTGCGGATGGGACCATCTGGGTCTTCGGAGGGTTGGACGACAATGGTGTGTCCGCCCGGCAGGAGGGCTTCGACCCGGCCATCGACACCTGGAAGGCCGGTCCCGACCTCCCCGTCCCGCTCAATCATGCAATGGCCGTGACCTACAACGACGAACCCGTAGTCATCGGCGGATGGCAAGCGAAAGGACAGAACCTGACAGCCGTAGCCTCCGCCCGGGTGATGGCCATGCGAGACGGACGATGGGTCGACCTGCCCCCTCTGAACGTGCCGCGGGCGGCCGGTGCCGCAGCCGTGGTGGGCGACAAGATCGTAGTTGCCGGCGGACAGGCCGACGGCGCACTGGTGGCGCCGACGGAGATGTTCGACGGAACGAAGTGGACGACGGTCTCGCAAATCCCGACGCCCCGCGAGCATCTGGCCGGCGCCTCGGACGGGAAGTACTTCTACGCGATCGGCGGGCGTGACCTGGCGTCGGATCAGAACACGGCCGCGGTCGAACGGTTCGATCCGGTCGCGGGGACGTGGGCGACGCTGCCCGGCATGCCCACCCCGCGCGGCGGGCTCGGGGCGGCGTACATCGACGGCCGCATCGTCGCGGTCGGTGGTGAAGAACCGACCCGGGTGCTGTCCACCGTCGAGGCCTACGACGTGGTCGCAGGGACGTGGTCGCAATTGCCTGCTCTGCGTACGCCGCGGCACGGGATGGCGGTCGGCGCAGTCGGCAACACGGTTTACGCGGTCGGCGGCGGTATCAAGCCCACGCACGCCGAGTCGACCGCGGTTTCCGAGGCGCTGCAGATCGCGCCACGCAAGACCCAATGGGCACCGGCGTGGCGTCCGCTGAGGGACGCTCCGATCGCCCGCCAGCAGACCGCGACGGCCGTTGCGGACGGGACGATCTGGGTGTTCGGCGGACTCGACAACGTGGGGTCGACCCCGAAGGTCGAGGGCAACGACCCGGCCATCGACACCTGGAAGGCAGGCCCCGATCTTCCGATCCCGCTCAATCATGCGATGGCCGTCGAATACGGCGGCGAGTTGGTGGTCCTCGGAGGCTGGGTGCCGGAAGGGCCGAATCTCACCGGGAAGACGTCGGACCGGGTGCTCGCGCTGCGGGACGGCAACTGGGTGGATCTGCCCCCGCTGAACGTGGCGCGGGCGGCCGGGGCCGCGGCCGTGGTGGGCGACGAGATCGTGGTCGCCGGGGGCCAGGCGGACGGCGAACTGGTGGCGTCGACGGAGGTGTTCGACGGAACGAAGTGGACGACCGTCGCGGACATTCCGACGTCACGGGAGCATCTGGCCGGCGTCTCGGACGGGAAGTACTTCTACGCGATCGGCGGGCGCGATCTGGCGTCGGATCAGAACACGGCCGCGGTCGAACGCTTCGATCCGGCTGCGGGGACGTGGGCGACGCTGCCCAGTATGCCGACCCCTCGCGGTGGGCTCGGGGCGGCGTTCATCGACGGCCGCATCGTCGCGGTCGGCGGTGAACAGCCGACCAGGGTGCTCTCGACGGTCGAGGCCTACGACGTCGCCTCGGCGACCTGGTCGGCGTTGCCGCCGATGCCCACCGGAGCTCACGGGATGTCCGTCGCGACGGTCGGGCACACCGTCTACGCCATCGGCGGTGCGCTCCGGCCCACGCATGCCGAGTCCACTGCGACCGCGCAGGCACTCGACTTCTGGTGAAGGCGACGGGTTGTCGTCCGCCATGTGCGCACGCTGAATGTCCTCTGTCCGTGTCGTTGTGCGCAGTAGAGGGGGACTAGACTTGTTGTCGGGAGGGCGAATTTTCGCACAGGATACGGGCCGGGAGGTTCGTGATGAAGGTGACGGCGACGGCCACCCGTCGCGGCGGATCGTGGGTGGTGGAGGTTCCGGGAGTCGAAGGCGCGCTTACCCAGGTGCGGCGGCTCGATCAGGTGTGCGCGATCGTGGCGGAGGCCGTGCATCTTGTCCGGGGTGTTCGGGCCGAGGACGTCGAGGTGGAACTCGACTACGAAATCGGAGATTCGTCCGCGCTCATGGAGGCCCGCGCCGCCCACTGGCAGGTCGAGTCCGCCGCCCACGCGCAGGAATGCGCAGCGCGGGCCTCGCGGGCCGCGGTGGCGCACCTGCGCCGATCGGGTCTGTCGGTGCGTGACATCGGTGTCATCCTCGACCTGAGCCCGCAACGAGTCTCTCAACTCGACCGCGCCGGCATCCATGCCTGATGGCGGTGCGTGCGAGAGCTGCGCCGGTCAATCGCGCCCGCCGCAGCGAATCCGGTGATCCGGCAACTTCCGATCCGGTGACACCCGTGCGGCCCCTAGGATGCGGGAAGGGCCCTTCGCAATGAACGGCTCGGCGCAGGTAGGGGGAGTGCAGATGCGTAGAGCAGGAATGATTCTCGCCGGAATCGGTGTCTCGGCGGTGATCACCACGACCGGGCAGGGCATCGCAGTCGCGGCGCCCGAGGACACGACGGAAACAGTGACGACTCTGCAGGTCCCACCGATCGGGATGAGCCCGGTTCTCGCGGCCTACTTCACCGTCGACGCGGTCACGGGCCGGGTACCCGGAGTCGTGCGGTTACGCACCGTGAGCGAGTGTTACGTCCTGAATCCCATCAGTGCGGACACGTGCATACCCGGACCGGGAAACAACATGAAGGCGAACGCTGTGCGGGTGCACTGGCTGAACGTGAACACCGGCGCGACCGGCGCGGCCACGATCCCCATCGGAACCGCCGGGTCGACCGATTCGCCTCGCCCCGAGATCGACGTGGCCACCGGCAGCGGACGAATCGTCGTCGGCACGATGGCCCCGGCCGAGTATCCACAGGCGCTACTTCCGGGCTTCGGCACGTTCGACGTGCCCTGATCGCCTCCACCGCGAACCGCCGGCCGCCACCGCCTAGAATCTCGGTGGAGGCGGGCGCCCCACTCCGATGCGTCGCCCGTCCCAGGTGCACAGACCCGCAGACGCGGTAATTTCGAATCGGCGGAGAGTGGCAATGGAAACTGGAGCGCTATTCGGCAGATACCGGCTGGACCGGTCGCTGTCGGTGGACGAGAACGGCGAGGTGTGGGCTGCATTCGACACCGTGACCGCTCGGCACGTCGCGGTGCGGGCGTTGCCGCGGGACGCGGCCGAGGACGACGAATACTGCGATCGGTTCGTTCGTGAAGCCGGTATCGCGGCACTCATCCGGAACCCGCACGTGGTACCGATCCACGACTTCGGGCAGATCGGAAACCGGCTCTACCTCGCGACTCCGCTCATCGGGGGAACGAACCTGCGGACGATCCTTCAATCGGGCGGACCGATGGAGGCATCCCGCGCCGTCGGAGTTGTCGATCAGCTGGCGTCGGGGCTGGAGGCCGTGCACGCGGCGGGGCTGGTCGAGCGGGGAGTGGCGTCGGCGAACGTCGTCGTGCTGGACGGGGGACTGGTTCAGCTCACGGACGTCGGGCTCCCTGCGGCTCCCGGTGCCGCGTCGGGAGTCCCCGGTCTGAGCACCGTCTTGTACGAGTGCCTGACCGGCGGGCAGTTCGCGTCGAACGGCCGGGAATTGCCGTCGTCGATGTTCTCGACGCTGCCCGTCGGCATGCAGGCTGTGATCGCGCGCGGAACGGCAGCCGATCCCGCGCGGCGCTACCGGTCGCCGCGCGACCTGGCCGCGGCCGCCGCTCGTGCCGCGGCGACGGGTCCGCAGCCCGCCGCGGATCCCACTCCGGCGACCCCTCCGAACGACCGCAACCGTCTCCTGCTCGCAGGGCTCGCGCTCGCCGCGATCATCGCCGTCGCAATCGTCGGGGGCGTGATCATCGGGTCGCAATCGTCCTCACCCGACGTCGTGGTGCCCGTGCCGGCGTCCAGCGCGGCCGGGCCGGCACCCGCCACATCACCGACCGCCAGACCGAACCCGACGGCCGCCGAGCAGGCGCCACCGGCCGCGGAGGCTCCGGTTCAGGACGAAGTCCCGCCGGCAGAGACTCCGGCGCCGCAATCACCGCCGGTGCTGCCGGCGCCCGTGCCCGCACCGGCACCCGCGCCCGCGCCCGCACCTGAGGTGCTGCCCTGCTACCCCGGCTACGAGCACACTCCGCCTCCGGACGGACCGTGTCTCCCGCCCGGCTCGCCACCCGCTCCGGCACCTGTGCCCGCACCCGCGCCTGCACCCGCACCTGAGGTGCTGCCGTGCTACCCGGGCTACGAGCACACGCCGCCCCCGGACGGGCCGTGCTGGGCGCCCGGTGGGTGAGCCGCACCGGCGAAGGTTGGTATCGGCGACCAGGTGAGGCGATCACGGCCCGGCGTCGGCGGCGATCCAGGATTCACACACCTCGGTGACAGCGGCAGCGATGGCTTCTCCGTACAGCGTCCGCGCGGGTCGGGGCTGTTCGATCTGGATTCCGCCCGCACCGTCGACGGTGAGGCGGTTGACCAGGTTGGACGCGGATTCACCGCTGTATCGTTCTCCGGGTTCGGCTACGCGAACACGGACTCCGGTTCCGTCGAGTGCCTTCGCGACTGCGTTGCGGACCTCCGATTTGAGCCGTGCGGGTGCTCGGCCCCCGATGAGGACGTCGTGTCCTCTGTAGCCGTGGAACGAGACCGCCCACTGGAATCGTCGTGCACCGAGGGAACGTAGAAGCGGGAAGCTGCGCACGCTGAGATCGCCCGAGGAAATGTGCCATGCCCGGTATGCGTTGCCTGCCGGTCGCCACCCTTTGCACGTCCACAGTGTCGAATCGCGCGATCCGAGCGCCGCAAAAACCTGTTCGGCCTGCCGATCCGTGTGGCTTTCGATGGCGCCGCCGTGCGGTGCGAGGACCACGAGGCGGTGATGGCGCCCGTCGTCTTCGAGCCGCTCGATGAATTCACCCTCGACTTCGGCCTCTGCCTCGGACACGGTGGGGTCGATACACCGAAGGTCGAGGACCACCGCGTGTCCCGGTTCGGCGCCGATCCGACGGCATCCACCATCAGTTACCCGAACGGTGTCGATCCCTCCTACATCGGCGTCCGGTATCAGTGTGAACAGTGCGGTCGTTCCCCGGTGACTCACCCGTGCCTGCTGACGGGGCTCGGCTCCGATCCGGGCCAGCAGGCGCGGGTGAATACCGACATGCTCGGCGACGTTTGCGCTGGTGGAGCGACTTCGGCGGACTTCGAGCCGAGCGGTGACCTTACCGTCGCCATTCCGCCGCATCGAAATCTGCTGTAACGGACGCTGTTCGAACACCACCTCAGATTAGGCGCGATACTCTCCCCTCGGGCCCTTGTCGGTAGTTGTCGCGCGGCGAAGACTCGAATTCATGACTAATAAAGCAGTGGTCAGTCTCACCACCGGTCTCGAGGACGCAGAGAAGGTGACGGTTGCGTTTCTGGTCGCGGTCGGCGCGGCAGAACAACAGCGCCAGACGCT
Source organism: Rhodococcus pseudokoreensis (assembly GCF_017068395.1). Classification (NCBI taxonomy): domain Bacteria; kingdom Bacillati; phylum Actinomycetota; class Actinomycetes; order Mycobacteriales; family Nocardiaceae; genus Rhodococcus; species Rhodococcus pseudokoreensis. The sequence goes on from NZ_CP070619.1 coordinate 8,382,634, forward strand.
GATGTTTCTCACGAAGGAAGCGGTACGGCTCGCGCTCGAGGGCACGATTCAGGGCGTTGCCTGCGAAGGTTGTCCGCCGCTTCCCGATCTGGCGGCACGATTCGAGAACGCAGGCGGCACCTACATGGTGTGTCCGATCTGCTTCGAGGCCAAGCACCTCGACAAGGACGCGCTGGTATCCAATGCCGAACTCGCCGGGACGGTGCCGATGTGGAAGTGGATCGGTGACGAAGGAGCGGTCACGTTCAGCTACTGAACCGGCACGGGGCGCGAGCGTTGCTGATTCAGTTACACTGCGCACGAGTGCATTCGAGTCCGATCCGATCGAGGATCGCGGGGGACGGGACGGGCAGTGACCGATCGCCACGTACTCGTCGACACCGATACCGGCGTCGACGACGCCCTCGCCCTGCTCACCCTCGCGCACGACCCCGGCATCGAGATCGTCGGTGTCGGAAGCGTCTTCGGCAACTGCACCGAAACGCAGGCCGCGTCGAACGCCCTCACAGTCCTCTCCGTCGTCGGCCTCCGCGACGTTCCGGTGTGTATCGGACGGCCACGTCCCGGGCCACCGCCCGCAACGCCGTCCGCACACGGTCTGGACGGACTCGGCGACCGCGGCCATCGGCCACCGCCGGACACTGGCCCGGCGCCCGGTTCCGCCGTCGAGCAACTATTCCGCGCCGCGGAAGAACGGCCCGGTGCCGTGGACCTGCTGTGTCTCGGACCGCTGGCCAACATCGCCGCCGCCGTCACACGCGATCCACTGATCCTCACGCGGTTCCGGTCCGTCACCATCATGGGCGGAATGGGGCCAGCCTCGCGGAGAGGCGCCGAGGCCGCCGTGCAACCACAGTTCCTCGGAAAAGGCGACACGAACACCAACCACGATCCGGCCGCGGCCACGGCCGTCGCGGCAGCGCCGGGGTCGATCACGTGGGTGGGAATGAATGTCACCGGCCGACTCGGATTGGACTGGGCCGACCTGGTCGCTCGCTCCGCACCGGGGAAAGTCGCGACATTCGTCCGCGACATCACTGAGGACTACCACCGGCACTGCACAATCACATACCGCGCAGACCACCCGATCTACACCTCACACGATTCCGTCGCAGCCGCCGTGATGCTCGACCCGACGGTCGTGCTGTCCGCCACCGACGCCCAACCCCGGGTGCACCGGGTGGACGGGCGGTCAAGTGTCTGGGGCGTCACTCCGGCGCGGGGGCCGGTGCACCGATTCGTGACCGACGTCGATTTCCGCTCGATCAGAGACCGGATCGCCGCTACGCTCGACGCAAACATTTCCCGAAGCGGCTGACGGTACGCGCCGTGGCGGACATTGCCCCTCATTCGGTGGCATCGAGCAGATGCAGTTCCTCTGCAACGATCAGATCGACCTCGTCACTGGTCAGACCGGACAACAGATGTGCCGACAACATCGCTCTCACCTCCTCATTGTGCTTCTACCAATGAGTCGAATGGGCAAGCGCAATATCGACACTTTCGCCGAAATTCCCGGCAAGAATTTTCAGAGTCAGTTGTCGTCCATCGGAACTGCGTCCGCACCCGGTGCGGAGGGATCGAACGGCGGCGGATCGGCGGGATCGAATCCGCCGCGCACCGTCGAGCAGGTCGCTCCGGGCTCGGGGTAGGTGTTCGGGTTCTGTCGCAACGCCATGAGGAAGTCGGCGATCCGCTGATCGTGGACATCGTCGAGTCGGAGTTGGTGACCCCACGACTGCAGCGACACCGCCGAATCGAGACCCGGGTACGGCGACATCAGGGTGTACGGCACCCCGTCGACGTGCGCAGCCAGCGCGGTGACGTCGTCGGCGCTCAGACGATCCGGGTCGTACGTCACCCACACCGCCCCGTGCTCCAGGGAATGCACGGCGTTCTCGGTGCGGATCGCATCGGGATAGACAATTCCGGTGCACGTAGCCCAGTACTGATCGTGTGCACCACCGAACGGCGGACTCTGGTCGTAGGCCACCCGTTGCGGCGCCTGCACATGGTCGGCGGGCCCATAGTCGACGGTGACGATCCCCTCGATTCCCAGTGACGGGTCAGGGTTGTCCGCGCTGGGTGCGAAGTCGTGGGCTTCGCCGGCGTCGTCGGAACCGGAGGTCAGCACGTACGCACTGACGGCGACAACCCCCACCACCGCTACCGCGGCAGCCACCAGCCAAGGCAGACGCCGCCGCAGGCCGCCCGGCTTCGATCGGGATTGCGGGCTCTCGCTGGGGTCGTTCGTCATCGCCGATCCTTCGTCTCACCGGGCGCCCGGACCGTGCGTCCCATCTACGAAGGATCGTAGTAGACGGGTGAGGTGTTGCTGACGAAGGGAAGTCGCGGTGCGACTAGCTCACAGCGAGGGGCGCGGGCGGGATATCGCGGAATCGATCATGGCGAAGATGTCGCGCTGTGAAATCGTGTCGCCCAAGCCGTTCGTTTGAGCGGCCTCGATGAGGTCGTCGGTGAGGCTGTCGAACAGCAGTGCTGTGCGGGGATCGGCCCGAAGGCTGCCCTGGGTTTCGAGGGCGCGCAGCGCATCGACCGCGTCGCGGTAGTCGGCGAGACCGTCACGGGGCGGGAGCAACTGCATCGCTTGTGTGTTCATCGTGCTCAGCTCCGAACCAGGCTGTCGGACAGTCGCGCTTCCTGCAGCGCTCGACTGGTGGGATCGCAGCGGTACTGACCGGTCGTGGTGTGCCGGTAGCCCGGGCCGTCCTTCGCGACGGCGTGCCCGCAGTAGCGGCATTCGTGACCGTACTGCCCGATGCGGATGGTTTCGATGGTGGGATATGTGTTGGTGCTCATGGTCTCGTTCGTCGGTGTGGGTGGTGTGGTCGGTGCAGCGGAGGGGTCGGTCCCGGGCGAGGTGGACTTCGCGGTGACACCGCCGCCGGCGGGCGGGTCATGCGTATTCGACGACGGCGTCGGCCCCGGCGTGGGCGCTTCGTTCCAGGGCTTCCCAGACGAGGTCGTAGCGCTTGAGAGTGATCTCGTCCGCGTTGGCGAGCAGGGCGCTGAGGAGGGAATGCGGGTCGTCCTGCCAGGAGTCCAGGGTGGCCGCGACTGTTCCGTTGCTGAACAGGCCCGACTGGGCGAGGGCGTGTGTCCACTCGTCGAACAGTCCGCGGTGGATGCGCTCGACTGTGTCGTGGTCGAATCCCTCGGCGACGAAGTCGCGAGCGAAGGTGGCCGTGACGTAGTCACCGCAGGTCATCGGTTGTGCGTTCATCGGTGCGGGCATCCTCCGTCAGTGGCGGCGTCGGACCATCAGGCGACTCCGTGCTTATGAGTGAGACAGCTCACATCATGGCCCATTCGGGATACGTGACACATCGGCCGAATCACCGGGGGGTATACCTATTTCTGGTCCGCGCGGCCGGCTCCCGGTCGGCGACCGGGAATGTTTGGCCTGGTCACAGCGTCGGGGATCGCCCACCCCACGCTCCGGATATACCCGGTCAGTCTTTCGCGGAGTAGTTCGCGACGAACCGCACCCGGTCGCTGCGACACGCGCGGTGGATGTACACGGTGGGTGCGTCGTCGTCGTCGAGATTCAGGCCGTCGCGAAAAAGGACCGCTGCACCGGGCGGCACCCCGAGCAGTGCCGCTACCTGCGGAGACGCAGCGCCTGCGGCGAATGAACGCCACGCCGCCTTCAGCCGGACGCCGTAGACGTCGCGCCACACGGTGTACAGCGGGACACCGTCTCGCAGGTGCCGGTCGATGTCGGCGAACCGGCGGTCGTCCATCCAGACCGAACTCGCGAACCACGGCTCACCGTCGACCGCGAGCACCGTGTCGACGCGGCGCAACCGGCATCCCGGCAGATACTCCTCTGCCTGCGGTGCGCTACCGCCGAGGACGATCTCGCTCGAGACGAGTGACTCGGTCAGTGTGCGGCCCACGGATCTGAACGCCGCGCTGAGACCGTCGGCATCGTTGATGTAACTGGCGGCGAGTTCGATGGGGAAGTGCCGGGGCGGCGGGGCGACGAACGTGCCGGACCCCTGCTTGGCGACCAGTCGCCCGGCCCTGGTCAGTTCGCCGATCGCCTGCCGGACCGTGAGCCGGTTGACGCGGAGTTCGGCGGCGAGGTCGGTCTCGGGCGGCAACCGGTCTCCCGGCCGCAGCGTGCCACCGTCGAGTCGCTGCAGCAAGACGTCCTGCACCTGTCGGTAGAGCGGCACCCGACCCGTGGGCGTTTTGCTCGGCATTTCATAAGTCTAGAGGACTTTGACCTGGGGCGGGCGGTGTGATCGACACGTCTTTCCAGTTCAGGATGCATTCACTTCGCGGTCACCCGAAGAGGTGGTTTAGGCTACTTGTCTAGATGAATATTCGGACATCAACTTCGGATACATCTCGGAAAGGCCCCGCCCGTGAGCATCAACCCGACCCTGCGCCGCACCTTGGCCGCCGCCGCCTGCGCGGTGACCCTGTGTGGCGTCGCCGCCTGCGGCGACTCCTCCGCCGAAAACGGCGCGCCCGACGTACTGAAGGTGGGGCTACCACCGGCGGAGGCCAACGCGAACCTCCAGGCGAAGTTCGAGCCGGTGACCTCGCTGGTCGCGGCGGGCACGGGGAAGTCGGTCGAGGTGAAGCCGACGAGCGACTACCTGTCGATCGTCGAGGCCATGCGGTCCGGGCTCCTCGACGTCGCTGCGTTCAGCCCCTTCCCGACGCCCCTCGCCGAGGCCGTCGCCGGTGTCGAGCCGCTCGTGGTGGCGAAGGGTGCGGCCTACAGTTCTGTGTTCGTGTGCCGCACGGACCGTGGCATCGACTCGCTCGACGATCTTCGCGGGCGCAGGATCGCGTTCGTCGACGCCGGATCGACCAGCGGAAACTACATCCCCAAGCTCCTGCTGAAGCGGGCCGGGATCGATCCGGAGATCGACATCGAGGGCAGCTACGCCGGTGGCCACGACACCGCCGAACTCGCCGTGAAGCAGGGCTCGGTCGACTGCGCCGCCGACGCCCGGTCGTCGTACCAGACGATGGTCGACAAGGGCGTCATCGACGGAGCAGCGCAGACGATCGTCGCCGAGTCCGACCCCATCCCGGTCTCGCTGGTGGTCATCGCACGCAAGGATCTCGACCCGGCCATCTCGCAGGGAATCGTGGATGCATTCGTGAACGGAGACAATGCGGCGGCACTCGGAGTGGTCGGGGCAACCAGCTTCGAGAAGGCGCAGGACAGCGATTTCACGATCTTCCGTGACGCGGCGTCCGAACTCGGGGTGGATCTCGAGGAGTTGTCGCGGAAATGACGTCGACACGAAACGGAATTCCCCGCGTGCAAGCCGATGCGGTGAGTTACCGATATCCCGACGGCACCACGGCACTGCACGAGGTGTCGGTGCGGGTGGCGCCCGGCGAGATCGTCGCGGTGCTCGGTCGCAGTGGCGCGGGGAAGTCGACGCTCATGCGCTGTCTTGCGGGGCTGGAGGCGCCGACATCGGGCCGGGTGCTGCACGACGGTGTCGACCGCAGCGGGTTGCGGGGCCGCGCCAGGCGGCGGGCGCACGCGCGAGTGGGGTTGGTGTTTCAGGAGTTTCAGCTCGTCGAACGGGCGACGGTGCTGTCGAATGCCCTGATCGGGCGGCTCGCCTGTCAGCCACTCCTGCCGAGCCTCGTGCATTTCGTGCGGAGCCGTGACCGCGAGATTGCCGTCGAGGCCGTCTGCCGGCTCGGTCTCGAGGAACAACTCCGCAAGCGTGCCGACGCGCTCTCGGGTGGGCAGCGTCAGCGTGTGGCGATCGCCCGTGCGCTCGCGCAGCAGCCCGACATGCTGCTGGCCGACGAGCCTGTCGCCAACCTCGACCCCGTCCTGGCTCGCGGAGTCGTCGACGACATCGTGCGATTGGCCCGTGTCGAGGGACTCACCGCTGTGCTGAATCTCCACGACGTCGAGTTGGCGCGGCACGTCGCGGACCGACTCGTGGGCCTGCGCGCGGGACGGTTGGTGTTCGACCGGCCGACCGCTTCTATTTCCGACACCGATCTCGATCTCCTGTATGCCGATTCGGCCCGCCCCCTCGCAGGAGTGCAGTGACCATGACACTCGACACGAAGCCTGCCGAGCGCACGCCCTCGACCGCCGATCTCGCGGCTCTGCGCCGGCCCTCCTGGCAGACGGGCGCCGGGGTGGTGGTCGTGCTCGCCGTCGTCCTGTGGTCGGCGCAGACCACGGAGTTCTCCCTGGCCGCCGTCGTCGACGGCCTACCCCATATCGCCGACTTCGTCGGCCGCATGTTTCCGCCCGATCTCGCCGTTCTGCCGACCGCCGTCTCGCTGATGGGCGAGACCCTCGCCATTGCGGTCATCGGTACCGCGATCGGCGTCCTGCTCGCGCTGCCGTGGGCGTTGCTGGCGGCCCGGTCGGTGTTCGACCAGGCCTGGCTCCACCACGCGGCGCGGGCGTCGATCAACGTCACCCGCGCGATCCCGGAACTGATGTGGGCGCTGCTGTTCGTCTCCGCGGTCGGGTTGGGCCCACTCGCGGGCACATTGGCGATCGTCATCGGATCCGCGGCGGGAATGGCGCGGCTGTTCGCCGATATCTTCGAGACCATGGACATGCGGGCATGGGAGTCGGCTGCCGCCGCCGGCGCCACTCGGTCGCAGCGGATCAGCTGGGTGCTGCTGCCGCAGAGTGTGCCGACCGTGGCCAGCTACACCCTGCTCGTGCTCGACGGGAACGTGCGGGCCGCGTCGCTTCTCGGCATCGTCGGCGCCGGCGGCATCGGCATGGAATTGACCCAGCAACTCCGGCTCTTCGAGTACGGCAACGTCCTCACAATCGTCCTTGTTGTCCTGGTGGTCGTGGTCGCTCTGGACCGCGCCGCCGCCTACCTCAGAAAGAAGCTCATATGACAGTGACCGACCTCGACGTTCTTCCCAACCTGCGTGACCTCGGTGGACTTCCCGTTGCCGAGGGCGGCCGGACGCGCAGCGGTGTGCTGTACCGCAGCGCACTGCCCGCGCCGGGCGACGCCCGCCCTACCGCGGTCGACGAGTGGCCTGCCCGCACCGTCATCGATCTCCGCAGCCCCCGCGAGTTCGCGACCAGGGAGCACCCGCTGCGGTCGGACGAGACGGTGGTGCACCTGATCTCCCTGCTGTCCGACGCGGAGGTCACCGCACCGAATCAGGGGTCTCGGCTCGCCGACATCTACCAGGGCATCCTCGCGAATGCGGGGCAGCGGCTCGTGGACATCCTCCAGGTGGCGGCCACCGCGCCCGGCCCGGTCCTTTTGCACTGCGCGGCGGGCAAGGACCGCACCGGGGTCGCCGTGGCCTTGCTGTTGCGAACCGCCGGAGTCGAGCCAGAGCACATCGTCGCCGACTACGAGTCGACCAATGAACACATGGGTGCCGTCCTGGCGCGCATTACCCGCTTCGCCCCCGAACTCGGTCAGACACATCCCAACGACCGCGATCTGCGCGGTGCCGTCCCCGAGGCAATCGAGGGTGTCCTCGCCCGCTGGGACGCTCACCCGGGTGGAGTCCACGCGTGGCTGCGGGAGCGCGGTGCCACCGAGGAGACGATCCGACTCTGGACCACGCGTTTCACCGGGTGACGCAGTTCGGCCGGGAGGGACGGGTGCCGGCATGGTCAGCGACTCGCGACGGGTCTCATCCGGTCGTCGCGCAGAGTGTCGGTCAATTTGCTGCACCCGCTCTCGCGGCCGAGCAGCGTCCTGCCCAGCAGCACCAACCCCCACGGGCCTATCACCCACACCGGCCAGAAGTAGATCATCACGCCGGTAGCGAGCGAGATGATGCCCCAGATCGCGATGTTGAGTCCGCCCGCGGCGGCCCAGGCGAGCCACTCGATCTGCTGGTGACCCGGGATGCGGCGACGCACCGGACGGGTGGGTGGTGTCGCGACCGGGGCGGCGGCAACCGCTGAGGCTGCGGACGGAAGGTCGCGCAACACCTGATGCGCCTGCTGCCGGGTGGTGGACCGATAGACCTCTGCCACCCGTTGGTCGAACTCCCCGATGGTCAGTCGCCCGGCGGTGAGGTGCCGCCCGAGTTCACCGACGACCTGTTCACGTTCGGAATCGGATATCCGGATGTTGTCCGCGTACTGCATCGGACCCTCCTCGGCGATGACGTTCCACTGTGGAATGTCGCTACCACTATGATCGATATGCCACAGTGGAATGTCAACCCCCGATCGAGCGAAGGACCGCGAGATGGACGAACGCCCCCTCAACGCCACTGCGGCGTCGCTCCTCGGGTTCCTGCACGAGGGTTCCAAGACCGGGTGGGATCTGGTGGTGACCGCGCAGGAACGCATCGGCAAGTTCTGGTCGATCACGACCAGCCAGGTCTACCGGGAACTCGCGGCGATGGAGCGGGCCGGATTGATCGAGGCAGGGGAGCGCGGAGCCCGCGAGCGCAAGCCCTACACGCTCACCGACGAGGGTCGCCGGGCGTTCGCGGAATGGATCGAGCGAGAACCCGGCCAGGAGAACATTCGCTACCCGCTACTTCTCACGGTTGCGTTCGGCGCGCACCTTCCGCCCGAGCGATTGGCCGCGATGCTGGACTCGCACCGCGCGGCCCACGAGAAGCAGCTCGCCGAGTACGAGCGTGACGCCGCCGTGCACGGATCCAACCGATACGCGATGGCCACCCTCGACTTCGGGATCGTGTACGAGCGCGCAGTGCTCGATTGGTTCGACCTGGTCGAGGACCGGCTGGGGCGGTGAACGTTCCGCCGCGTCTCGCCGGGTGCCGGCGTCGGGCAGTCAGCCGATCACTCCGTCCTCGGAGGCGACGGCCGTCGGCAGGTCGACGCGTCGCGGGGTCCCGGCCTCGTCGTGGATCACGGTGACAAAGGTCGGAAACACGATTCGCCAGGAGCCGGCGACGGGAGACAGCGCGCTCGCGGAGAAATCGGCCCACTCCTTCGGCAGCAGCGTCACAGCGTCGTCGGTCAGCCACTGCGGCGTCGGGACCCGCCGATTCTGCTCCTCGGCGGGATCGACGACGAACCGCAGGTTGGTGGCGATTCCCGTTCCGACGTTGTGGAGCCGGAATCGGTCGACGGGTCCACGGATGCGCTGGACGTCGAATTCGACTTCCAGCGGTCGCGGGAGCGCCTGCTGCGCGGCTTGGGCGATCCGGGTCATCGCTTCGAGTTGCTCTAGCACCGCATCCAGTGCGGCCTCCGCTTCGCGCCTGGCCTGATCGGCAAGATTCGCTTTTCTCCACGCTGCGGCAGCGGTGGCGCCGAGCAGCACCGCAGTCGCCGCGCTGACCCACGATGCGGTTCTCATGCGCGGAAACTTACCCGAACGTGAATCCGGCGGGCGCGCTGGTGACGTCTCCACGGGCGGCGAGGTGGCGGACCGTGGTCAGGGGTTGACGGAGAGAAACACGTACGCGGCCAACAGCACCAGGTGGACGCCGCCCTGGAGTCGGGTGGCGCGGCCGGGGACCACCGTCAGCATGCCGACAACCACGGTGATCGCGAGCAACACGACCTGGGTCGGACCGAGGCCGAGCAGAAGCGGCCCGTCCAGCCAGATGGACGCGACGGCGATGGCGGGGATGGTCAAGCCGATGCTGGCCATCGCCGATCCGAAGGCCAGGTTCAAACTGATCTGGATCCGGTTTCGCTGCGCTGCCCGCACCGCGGCGAGGGTCTCCGGCAGTAGCACGAGCAAGGCGATGACCACACCGACGATGGATTGCGGCAATCCGGCATCCTCGACCGCATCTTCGATCGCGGGTGATTCCACCTTCGCCAATCCCACGACTGCGCACAGTGCCACCACCAGCAGGGCGAGGCTCATCCCGGCCATCCTGCCCGTCGGGGGCGCGGAGTTCCGGTCGCGGGTTTCCGGTTCATCGGCGATGACAGGCAGGAAGAAGTGCCGGTGCGGCCCGGTCTGGGTGAGGACGAACATCCCGTACAGCACCAGCGAGGCCACCGCCGCGAATGCCAATTGGGCCGAGGAGAATTCGGGACCCGGCCGGCTCGTCGTGAAGGTCGGGAGCACCAGACTCAACGTCGCGAGTGATGCCACCGTCGCCAGTGCTGCGCCGGTGCCCTCCGCATTGAACAGTGCGAGCCCGTACTTTCGTGCGCCGACGAACAGCGACAACCCGGCGATGCCGTTGACGGTGATCATCACCGCCGCGAATACGGTATCGCGGGCAAGCGACGCAGTCGCCGGGCCGCCCGAGATCATCAATGTCACGATCAGTCCGACCTCGATGACGGTGACCGCGACCGCGAGAATCAGCGACCCGAACGGTTCACCGACCTTGTGTGCAACCACCTCGGCGTGATGAACGGCCGCGAGCACCGCACCGACCAGAACCACGGCGACGGCGAGCACCAGGACCGTGCCGATGTGGCGGCCCCAGGTCAGGCCCAGCACCGCAACCGCGACGGGCGGTATCACCAGCGGCCACTCCGTAGCGACCGACCGCCACCCGAATGCCATGACTAGACCTTGCCAGTTCGATCCGCTCCCGTGCACCGCAACGGGTCAGGTCTGATCGGTCCGGGCGATCGCCGCGCGGGTGGCGGCGTCGACGGTCATCACGATGAATTCGCGTCTTCGTGAATCGCGGTCGTCGCGGCGCGAAGGAGGAGGCGAGAACAGCCGGTCCGCAGTCTGGAGAGTGACCCAACCATCGACGAGGGTGATCACCGTGATGAGAAGTTCCTGCGCGTCGGCCTCGGACAGGCCGGTGGCTTTCCGAGCCCCCGCGACCAATGTCTGCGCGTGCTTCCTGCGGGTTTCCTCGGCCACCGGTGTCTCGAGTTCGAGGCCTTCCCAGAACAGCAGCCGGGTGAAGGCCGGGTGCGTGCGTTGGTAGTCGAATCGACGGCCGGCGTAGTCGGCGACGGCGGACACTCCGTCTCCCGACAGTTCGACGGCGGCTAGTGACGCCGTCAGTTCACTCTCGACGGCGGCGCTGAAGAACGCCTCCTTCTTGCCGAAATACTGATAGATGCGCTCTTTGTTCACTCCTGCTTTCGCGGCGATCCGGTCGACTCGGCCCCCGGCCAGCCCGAACGCACTGAACTCCTCGGCGCCGGCGTCGAGCAGAAGTCTCTTGGTTCGTTCGATATCCCACGCCACCGGTGCATCCTAGGACAAACTCCAACTGTTTGGTTGCAAGTTGCTCTTCCACGCCTTACACTCCAAGTGCAACTGAATAGTTGGAATTTGGAAGGGTCACCCTCAGGATGGAATCTCTCGCTCTCGCGTCCGCAGTGCTGGAGCAACTAGCCCCGGCGGCAACGAGGAGTCACCGCACACGGACGGGACGGGCTGCCCCGGGCGTCGTGCCGGTGCCGTCCATTCACCTGCGGGTTGCCGTCACCTGGGTCTCGATCTTCCCGCTCGTCACGCTGGGCATGACCGTCATGACGCTGTCGGGCCCGGTTACCGCCACCTGGCCGACCTGGCTCAGGGCCTTGTCGCTGACCGGTGTCGTCGTTCCCACCGCGGTGTATCTCGTCGTGCCGCGAGTTCTGGCCCTGTCCCTCCGGTGGTTGAACTGGCGGCGGCGGTCCGCCGCTGCAGAGCCCGGCCGGGAGATTCGTGTCGGTGGGGCGAGGTAGGTTTCTGCTTGCGACGAAACAGGTCGCCACTCACACTCACGAATCCGAGGCAGTTCGGCTCGGGTGGATACGAGGCGCAACCGCGCGTCGTATCTCGGCGGAGTGGCGACCTGTCTCGGCCCACGACGATCCAGCTACCAGTGCCGGATCAGGCCGGCTCGGCGGCGATCCGCCCCGATTTCACGGCGGCCACCAGTTCTGCGTAGTCGGCTTCGGTCTGATCGGCGTAGCGGACGGCATACCGTCCGATCGCCTCGTCGAGTTCAGTGTCGCCGGCAAAGTATCCGGCGAGCGCCCGCGGATCGAGGGAGCGGGTGTGTGCACGCGCGAGCAGGGCACCGGCCAGTCGGCCGTAGTCGTCGAGATGGTCCCGTTCCAGACCGGTCGGATCGATGTCGCCTTTGAGGTTTCGGAACTGCCGCACGATGTAGGGGAGGCCGTCGATCGTCGTCCAGCCCAGGAGGATGTCCGACTCCGCTTGCACCAGCCGGGCGCCGTGCACGATCCGCTTGCCCTCGTGCTTCGGTTCGTCGACCGGCAGGTATGCCGCCAGTGCGGACGGCCGGGCCTGTTTCAGTTGAAGAACGAGCACCTCGTCCCGATTGCCGTGCAGTAGGGCGATATAGCTGCGCAGACCCACGCTGCCGGTTCCGACGATCCGGAAGGCGACGTCGGACACGGCGAATCGGGTGATCAGATTTCGTCGAGACTCCCGAAGTGACTCGACATAGCGTTCGAGCCCGTCGGTCACCGCATCGGCGGTCGCGCGATCCACGTGGGTGAGAATCGGCGGATCGTCGATGAACCGTCGGCTGCGGATCCCGGTCTCGTGGTTCTCGATGTGGGCGGTCCATTTCGCCGCCACCTTCTCGCTGGTGTTGCGTCGCGCCTTCTGTGCGGCCTTGTCGAAGTCGTCGAGCAGGGCGTCGGCCTTCGCCCGCGCGAGCACCGACTTGTCCGGCAGCGCATTCCAGGACTGGAGGAACGGAAGTTCGGCGAGTTCGCGGATGGTGCGCCGATACGACTTGACGGCGTCTTCGGCGGCCTCGACGCACCCGCTCTCGGACACTCCGCCTTCGCGTCCGGCGAGGACCAGGCTGGCGGCGAGGCGTTTGAGATCCCATTCCCACGGACCGGGGATGGTCTCGTCGAAATCATTTATGTCCATGACAATTTGACCGTCCGGCGTCCCGTACAGGCCGAAGTTCGCCGCATGCGCGTCACCGCACAGCTGCGCTGTCAATCCGGTGACCGGAGTAGCGGAGAGGTCGGCGGCCATCAGGCCGGCGGCGCCGCGGAAGAAGGCGAACGGCGAGGCGATCATCCGACCGATCCGCAGCGGGACGAGATTCGCCAGCCTGCCCTCGTTATCGGCCTCGACGAAGTCGAGCACATCCGGTCTGTCGGCGCCGGTCGCGGCGTGATCGTGTGCACGGGACGGCACGGTTGCCTGCAACGCGTCCCCACGCGCGAAGACGTCGTCCGCGTCGTCCTGGGTTCGCAGGTCCACGGCGCGCGCTCGATTCTTCGTCACCACGGCGACACTATCGGAGGCATTTGCGCGGGTACCACCGTGCATCGCGGATGCGTCGGCGCGGGCGTGCGCGTCGGCGAGGACCTCTGCACCCTTATCGAGTGCGTCGCGCGGTCTTAGAGTAGAACCAGCAGACGCGTCCGATCGGCCACCGCGATGTCAGCGAGGTTGCAGATGGCGGCTCACTTCTCCGCGGAGCGTGAAATCCCAGGCCCTCGAGGCTTACCGCTCGTCGGCGTCATTCCAATGCTCGCGCGCGACCCGTTCGGCTACCTGGTCGGCGCTGCGCGCGACTACGGCGGATTGGTCCGAATGAGGTTGGGCCCTGCCACGGTGTACCTCGTCAGTGATCCTGCACATGTCCGGCACATCCTCGTCGACAATCATGCCAACTATTGGAAGGGCCCAATCCTCCGCGGGATCAAACTGATCATCGGCGACGGGATATTCGGCAGCGACGGGCAGCTGTGGCAACGGCAGCGGCGCTTGATGTCTCCGGCCTTCCACAGGCCGCGTTTGACCGCGATGATCGGGGTCATGACCGACGTCGTCGAAGCGGCGACGGTACGCTGGAACGATCGGATCGTCCGAAAGACGCCGGTGGACATGCTCGAGGAAATGGTGCCGATCAACATCGAGATCGTCTTGCGGACATTGTTCGGCACGAGCATCGACTACAGCGAGATCGCAAAGCTCCGTGCCGCGTCCGATGTCATCTTTCACCATTCCGAGAAGCTGGTCTTCAGTTTCTTCCTCCCGATGCGCATACCGAGGCCCGGTCACCGGCGCTTCATTGCCGCATTGTCCGTCGTCGACGAGGTCGTCGAGAGGATCATCGCCGAGCGCCGCAAAGACCCGGCCGACCGCGGGGATCTGCTGTCGATGTTGCTGCTCGCCCACGATGATGAAGGCACCCAAGCGGCTATGGACGACCGACAGGTGCGCGACGAGGTGATGAGCATCCTCATGGCGGGGTACGAGTCGACCGCCGCAGCGCTCGGTTGGACCTGGTACCTGCTGTCCCAGCACCCCGACGCGGATGCGCGATTGCAGACCGAGTTGGACTTCGTGCTCGGCGGTCGTGTTCCGTCGTTGCAGGATCTGCCACGGCTGGTTTACACGCGCCAGGTGATCAGCGAATCCCTTCGGCTGTATCCACCATTTCCGACGTTCTTCCGCACGTCCTACGACCGCGACCAGCTCGGCCCGTACAACCTGCCACCGGATGCTGCACTCATCATCAGTCCGTATGTCACTCACCGCCTGACCGCCCATTGGCCTGACCCAGAGGAATTCGACCCCACGCGATTCGGTGCAGACCACTCCACCGAGCGTCCGAACGAGGCCTACTATCCCTTCGGCCTCGGCCGGCGACTGTGCATCGGTGCGAACCTCTCTTTGCTGGAGCAGCAGGTCGTTGTCGCAACCGTCGCCCAACGCTTCGACCGCGAGATCGCGTCCGGCTATGTGCTCGAGCCCCATTACGACATCGCCTTGCGGCCGCGCAACGGTGTGCCGATGATGCTCACCCCTCGGTAGGTGGGGTCGCTGTGAATTATCTCGCGGTCGCCACAGGGCCGGGTCGCGCGATCAGGTTCGACCGCGCTGCCGCTGTGCCGAAAAGACCGCTGTCTTCGCCGCACGACATTGTGGCTGAAAGGTGGTTATGCTTCGGTTTCCGGTGGCAGGCAGCATCCGGCGCCGGAGACACGTTCCGGAGGCATGCCGTGCCGCCGGGCCTTCCTTGACGGAGGAATGTCATGTCCGCTGAACCCGTTGCCGCGACGCCCGAGAACCCCGCAGGCCACATCCGATTGACGTCCCACAGCGGCGGTGTCGGGGCCATTCCGGTCCACTGGGGCGCACCCACGGCGTCCGAGCGCGGTCCGGTGGTCGGCACCACCACCAATCGCGCCCACCGCAACGTGATCGGCACGCACAGCGGCTCGTACAGCATCTACCGGGCGCTGGCGGTCGCGTCGGGTGCGCTGTCGCGCCAGCACAAGGCCGACCTCACCAACACCGCGCCCACCATTGCCATCGGTCCGTATCCGCAGTGGAGCGAGCCCGGCAAGATCGTGAGCCTGGACCCTTGGGGCGCCACGGTCGCCGAGGTCTTCGCGGCCGAGCTGGCGGCCGGCCACGACATCCGGCCCAGCATCGCCGTGACCAAGGCGCACGTGATCCTGCCGGAGATCATGGAGGCCATCCAGAAGGGTCGCCTCCACCCGGACGGCCGCTTCCTGCTGCCCAGCGGTGCTGCGCTGGTCACCAAGGCGGCGATCGAGCCCGTCTGGCATCTGCCGGGTGTGGCGGAGCGGTTCCACTGCAGCGAGACGGATCTGCGCCGCGTGCTGTTCGAGGAGACCGGCGGCATGTACCCGGAGCTGGTGACGCGCTCGGACCTCGAGGTGTTCCTGCCCCCGATCGGCGGGCAGACCGTGTACATCTTCGGTGACGCGCGAGACCTCGCCGATCCCGGGGTGGAGCTGACCGCACGGGTGCACGACGAGTGCAACGGTTCGGACGTGTTCGGCTCCGACATCTGTACGTGCCGTCCGTACCTGACACATGCCATCGAGGAATGCATCCGGGGTGCGCAGCGTGGCGGTGTCGGGCTGGTGTCTTACTCTCGCAAAGAGGGCCGCGCGCTGGGCGAGGTGACCAAGTTCCTGGTCTACAACGCCCGCAAGCGCCAGGTGGGCGGCGACACGGCCGATCAGTACTTCGCCCGCACCGAATGCGTGGCAGGCGTGCAGGACATGCGGTTCCAGGAAATGATGCCCGACGTGCTGCACTGGCTCGGCGTCAGAAAGATCCACCGCCTGGTCTCCATGAGCAACATGAAGTACGACGCCATCACCGGCTCGGGCATCGAGGTCGGGGAGCGGGTGGACCTCCCCGCGGATCTGATTCCGGCCGACGCGCGCGTGGAGATCGACGCGAAGATGGCGGCCGGCTACTTCACCCCGGGCGCGGTGCCGGACGCCGAAGAATTGGCGAAGGCCAAGGGTCGGGAGTTGGACGAATGAGCCTGACCGGCGTCGGTCCCGCCCTGGACGTCGGGCGGGCCGAGGGGGCGGCCGCGGCCCTGCGCACCACGTCCGCCGTGCGGGAACGCGCGCAACTCCTGCTGCGTCGCGCGCGCGAGGGCGGTTCACACTGGTTCGGCGTGGACGACGACGCACTGCCGACTGCCGCGGACGAGGTCGTCGACGTCACGCGTGCCCGCTATCCGGACCTGAAGATTCCGTACCACAGCCGGTGGCGCCATTTCGAGGCCGGCGGAGTCGATCGAAAGGCCGAGTTGGACGCACGGCTGGCGGCGCTGGACGCGCCGGGCCGCGCCCGCGCCATGATCGACCTCGCCGTCGTCAGCGTGCTGCTCGATGCCGGCGCCGGTCCCGACTGGCAGTACCGAGAGGCGGCGAGCGGGCAGCCCTTCACCCGTTCCGAGGGTCTGGGCGTCGCGAGTTGGCACGCCTTCCTGGGCGGACTGTTCTCGAGCGACGCGACGCAGCCGCTGCAGGTCGACGCGGCGGGACTGCGTGGCCTGGACGCGGACCTGCTGGCCGAGGCGTTCCAGGTGGGTCCGTCGAATCCGTTGGTGGGACTCGATGGTCGGGTGCTGCTGCTGCGCCGGTTGGGCGACGCGCTCGCTGCGCAACCCGACGTTTTCGGCCCGCACGGCCGGCCGGGTGGTCTGTTCGACCTGCTGGTCGATCCACAGGGTTCGGCCGCTTCGACGGTCGCAGCCCACGACATCCTGTCGCAGCTTCTGACGTCGCTGTCGGGCATCTGGCCGGCGGGCAACGCCATCGGCACCGAGCCGCTGGGCGACTGCTGGCCTCACGAGGCCGTGGCCGGCCCGGGTCTGACACGGGGCTGGGTGCCGTTCCACAAACTGTCGCAGTGGCTGACCTATTCGCTTCTCGAGCCCTACCAATTGGCCGGCGTGCAGGTGGTGGGGCTGGACGCGCTGACGGGCCTGCCCGAATACCGCAACGGCGGCCTGCTGCTCGACACCGGCGTCCTGCGCCTGCGCGACCCGGCTTGGACTGCGCGCAGCTGGGCGGCGGGCGACGAACTGGTCGTCGAGTGGCGCGCCCTGACGGTCGCGCTGCTGGACGAACTGGCCCCCCTGGTCCGCGAACGCCTGGGCGTGGATGCCCGGGAGATGCCGCTGGCCTGCGTCCTGGAGGGTGGCACCTGGGCCGCGGGCCGTGCGCTCGCACAGCGCACGCGTGGTGGACTGCCTCCGCTCTCCGTCGTCAGCGACGGCACGGTCTTCTAGAACGAAACGAGGACGAACACATGGGGACAGTACATCTGATCGACCACCCGCTGGTACAGCACAAGCTCACGATGATGCGTCGTAAGGATGCGTCCACCAACAGCTTTCGGCGCCTGGCGAACGAGATCTCCGCGCTCATGACGTATGAGGTGCTGCGCGACATCCCGATGCAGGAGGTCGAGATCGAGACGCCGCTCGAGGTCACGACCGGCAGAGTCATCGACGGCAAGAAGCTGGTCTTCGTCTCCATCCTGCGCGCGGGGACCGGCATCCTGGACGGCATGCTGACGATCGTGCCGGGCGCGCGGGTGGGCCACATCGGTCTGTACCGCGATCCCAAGACCCTCGTGGCGGTCGAGTACTACTTCAAGATGCCCGGCGACCTGCACGAGCGCGACGTGGTCGTGGTCGATCCGCTACTGGCGACGGGCAACTCCGCGGTGGCGGCGGTGGAGCGGCTGAAGGAGTGCGGTCCCAAATCCATCAAGTTCGTCTGTCTGCTGACCTGTCCGGAAGGCGTTGCCGCGCTGGACAAGGCCCATCCCGATGTGCCGATCTATACCGCCGCCGTCGACCGCCAACTCGACGAGCACGGCTACATCCTGCCCGGCATCGGCGACGCAGGCGACCGCATCTTCGGCACCAAATAGCACGTTGCCGGTGGTTACGCAGGGAACCGCAACGCGAGTGCTGTTTTGATCTCGATGTGACGCAGCAGGAAGGCGCGCTCGTCGAGTCGCTTGCGCCGCAGCCAGCCGGTGACCTCGTCGTTGCATTTGCTGGCGTTGCAGGAGCCGCAGGCCGGGGCGATGTTGTCGAGGGTGTACCGCCCGCCGCGGGACAGCGCCTGGACGCAGTCGCGTTGCAGCGGCTTGTCGGTCGCACCGCAATACGCGCAGCCGCCCCACGCCTCGGTGAGTGCACTCCACTGCTCGTCGGTGAGGTCGTGCTCGACACTGTCCATCCGGCGCTTGCGTTTACGGGCGACCCTGGCCCTGCGACTTCGGTTGACCGTCATCGCCCCAGCGTAGGGTTCCGGAAGGGTCAGCCCGGGGACAGGGGCACGCTCTGCTCGAAGTTGAACACGTTCTCCGGGTCGTAGGTGGCCTTGACCTCGCGCAGCCGCTCGCGGTGGGAGCCGTAGTACTCGCGCTCCCAGTCCGACGCGGCGGCGTTGGGCACGTTGACGTAGGCGCCGTCGCCGTAGGGGCGCAGCGCCCGCCAGAAGTCGGCGGCCCAGCCCAGCGCCGCCGAGTTCAGTGCGGGGTCGTTCCACGCCGCACCCGGCTCGCAGTAGAACAGCGCGTCGCGGTGCGGGAACGCGGATCCTCCTGGCGGCGCCTGCCGCACGGCCCCGCCGAAGCTCGAGCAGAAGAAGTTGCTCGGCGGGCTGGGGGTGTTGTCCATGAAGTGGACGATCAGATCGATCGCCTCGTCGGGGAACGGGCGGGTGACGAACTGGGAATAGAACTTCCAGAGGGCGACGTCGTTCGGCCCCCTGTCCACGTCGCGGTACACGGTCGGCCAGGAACCCTCCGTCACCGTCACCTCGGGACTGCCGATCGTCAACAGCGAGCGCAGTTGGTCCTCGAGTTCTCGCCGCGAACCGCCGTGCAGCAGCGCAGACAACTCGACCGCGGTGGAATCCACCTCGAGTGCGCTCGTCAGCCGCTCGTCGGCGACCGGCGCCTCGCGCTGCCACGCTCGAAGCAGGTCACCGAGAGCGCCGTGACCGGTCCACCTCGCGACCAGGAAGGTGACGTCAGACAGCTCGTGCAGCTTCAACGTGTAGGACGTCGCGATCCCGAAGTTGCCGCCGCCCCCACCGCGGCACGCCCACAGCAGGTCGGAGTTGCTGTGCTCGGTGGCCTCCACGACCTTCGCCGAGCGTGCGCCGTCGGCGACCACGACCTCCGCGGCGAGCAGGTTGTCGCAGGCCATGCCCATGCTGCGGGTCAGTAGTCCGAAGCCGCCCCCGAGAATCACACCGCCGAGTCCGACACCGCCCTCCGATCCGGTCGGAACGGCGAAGCCGTGTTGTCCGAGCGCCGCGACCGTCTCCGTCTGCGTCAGGCCCGTTCCCACCGTCGCCGTGCCCGCCGATTCATCGATCTCGATGTTCTTCATCCGGCTGACGTCGATCACGAGGCCGCCGTCGAGTGACGACCAGCCCTCGAGGCTGTGGCGTCCGCTGCGGGCACGTAGGGCGATGCCTTCTTCTCGGGCCCAGCGGACCGCGTTGACCACGTCCTGCGCGTCGCAGCAGAACACGATGGCCTCGGGGTAGCGGGAATACAGGCGGTTCCAGCCGACCCGCGCCTCCTCGTAGCCGGAATCGCCCGGACGCACCACATCACCGGTGAGCATTGCGGTGGTGGCGGTGAGGGGCGTTATCTCTCGGTCAGTGCGCGAAGACATCTGCGTCTCCTGGCTCGGTGTCCAGAACCTCGCGTTTGAATATCAACAGGTAGGTGAAATAGACGCCGCCCGCCAGGAGCAATCCGATCGCAATCAGTATCGAGGTCAACGCACTCGAGGGCGACACGATCACGAACACCACGAAGGCCGACCACGCCAGTGCGCCGATTGCAATCGGTAGCTCGAAGCGCCCGAGATCGAACGCGCCCGCCTTACGATCCAATCGTTTGCGGACCGCGAGATACAGGACGATTATCCCGCCGTAGAGGACCGCCGAGATGACCGTTCCCACTGTGAGCAACTCCAGCAGTGCGCCGCCAGGCAGCGCGGCCATCAGCACGACCCCCACGACGACGATCAAGATGGTCGCGGGTATGGGGGTCTGCGTGCGCGGGTTGACACGGCGCATCACCCGGTGAGCAGGGAAACGTGCGTCGCGCGACATCGCGAACACCATCCGCGAGCACGTCGCCAACGTCACCATCCCCGCGCCGAAGAAGGCGAACGCGATCGCCACCAGCAGTGTCCTCTCCATCACCGGACCCAGCTGATCGCGCAGAATCGCCGCCACGGGCGTGTCACTGGCGCTGATCCGGGGAACATCTTTGATCGCGATCGTGAGCGCGATCAGAAACACCAGTCCCAGCACCGCAGCCGCCACGACCGATCCCACGATCGCGCGCGGGACGCTGCGAAACGGATCCTTCGCCTCCTCAGCCATGTTCGCCGCAGAGTCGAAGCCGACGAGTGTGGCGAGCCCCATGATCGTCGCAGCCATCAACCCGCCGCCGACGGCGAAGTAATTGGGGGCGCCCTCGGCGACACCGCGGGAGGTGAGGTTGCCGACGGAGCCGTCGCCGGTGACCGCCACGGCGACGAAGAGCCCGATCGCGAGCACCACGACGATCACCAGTTCGAGCCCTACCGCGCCCGACGTGATCAAGCCGACGAGGCGCGTCGAGAACACGACGAGCACCGCCTGGACAAGCACCACGACGAGCGTGATGACGCGCGCCGTGCCCTCGTCGGGCTCCATGCCGAACAGCGGCATGAGAGCGGAACTCGCCATCGCATTGTCGACCGTCACCACGCCGAGCGCCAGGTAGCAGAAGGTCAGCCAGCCGAACAACCAGCCGACCTTCGGGTTGGCCAGCCGTGACGCCCATTGGTATGAGGAGCCGCTGAGTGGGATGCGGGCCGCGAATTGGGCGATCACCAGCGCCACCAGGGTTTGTCCCAGAGCCACGACAACCCAGAGCCAGATCCCCACAGGCCCGGCGTCGCGAAGTACGTCGTCGTAGGTGCCGAAGATCCCGACCGCCACCGAGATGAACGCGAACGAGACAGCGAACACCTGGAAGGAGCCCAGAGTTCGCTTCAGCTCCGGTTCATACCCGCAGTCCTGACATTCCTGATCGGCGGTCTGCGAGCCCATTACGTTCTCTGCCGTCATCTCGGCCGCCTCACGTTCGATCGGGAACTGCGGAGAAGGTGAATCGCTTTCGAAAAGACCCGCGACAACGGGACCCGTTCCACGATCAGAGCGAGACCGGTCTGTTTTATCGTCCTCCTCGCGTGTGCGAATGTCAGCGATGATTCGTCTTTCTAAATATTTCGGCTGCGCAGGATATTCGTCTTCACACACACCTCGGCCGCCGGTGCCATGGGCTCCGGCGGCCGAGTCGTCTCCTTCAGGTCGTCGTCACATCACATCCAGGGCATGTCGGGATCGAGCGGGTGGGAGATCACCCCGTCGTCGGGCTCGAGGGGGTAGTTGACCTGATGGATGGTCGCGGAGGCCGGACCGTAGAGGGATGTGCCACCGGGCTCGACCAGGGTGGTGCCGGGTTCGACGAGGGTGACCTGCGGCGGCACGTCCTCGTCGGGGGCGTCGCAGGAGACCATGGGCCATGCATTGGCGCAACCGATGCGGTCCCTGACCTCGACCTTGTACGGGGAGAGCCCGGAATCCGGAGAGACGACCTGAGGCGACGTCGACTGCGCGGGTGCGGCGACGGCAGTGGCGCTCTGGCTCAGGAACATTCCGAGTCCGAGGGCGGCGCCCGTTGCGGCTGCTGCGGCGATGCGTGTCTTGGTCGAATTCATTGCGTTGCTCCTGAGTCTGGTGTGGGTGGGTTTCCGGTGTCCCTTGTGGACGAACACCAGTCTTCGCCGTTACGGGGCCCCGCCAACTCCCCCCAGAGGGGTGGTCGACCCTCCATCCGGGGGTGGTTGTTTGCACCCCCAGGGGTGTTCCCAAAGCTGTGAATGGGCAGTGGCCCGCCGTCGGTGTGTCAGAGATAGAGGTCGACGAGGGTGCTGACCAGCGACCAGTGCGTGGCCCGGGCCCGCAGGGTCCTCAGCTCGGGGTAGACGATGCGGAAGGTCCGCGCGAGGGCGACGCTCAGCCCGCCGGTGATGTCCGGGAGCCCTGATCGGGTGTCGGTTGCGAGGACGCCGTCGAGCGGCGGGTAGCCGGTCAGTCGCTCCAGGATCGGATCGATCCGGAGGTGTGGTCCGAGTTCCCGGAACAATCCGATGTTTTCTTGCAGGCCTCTGGTGATCGGCAGGTCGGTGAGTTCGATGACGTGCCGGTGCTGTGCCGCGGCATCGGACTGGGCGACGACGAGCAGGTCGTACAGCTTCCCGGTGACGACATCGTCGAATCGGTGAAAGTCGTCCCTCACGACGCCGATACTGGCGGCCACCCGGAAGATGTCCTCGAACTGGTCGAATGTCATGAGCGACCCGTGGCCCCCGACCTCCGCACCGTCCATCAGGTGATCATCCTCCCCGATCCGCCCCGGCTATGTCATGTTCATTCTTCCGCCGGGACGATCCCGCCGCGGACACGGATGACCCGTCCTGGAATCGCGTTGTCCGGCACGAAGTCCTGCGCGGCCGGCAGGCCGGGTTGTGCACGACCACCGGCAGCGAGTACAGCGAAGGGATGAGCCGGTGGGAGCGGCGCGGGGCGCGGTGGTGGCCGTTGGCGGCCGCCGCCGTGCTGGTCGTCGTGCTCGCGGTGTGCGGGGTGGTTCCGGTGTGGCCGGGACTGTTGCACCTCGTCGCGCTGCCGCCGCTGGATCAGTTCGCGGACCTGCGACTTCTGCTGGTATGCACCGACTCGTGGCCGCAGTTCCTCGTGCTGCTGGCTGTCGTGTCGGCCGTGCGGATCATGTTGATGGCCTGGCTGCTCGGCGGTCTCGACACGAGGCGTATCCGCTTCGCGACGGCGTTCTACGCGACCGCGTTCGGTCCCGTCCTGCTGGCGTCGTGCGCTGACGCGACCGGCTACGCGATGCTGTACTCGCGGGCGTTCTGGCCGGCGGTAGCGCTCGTCGCGGTGCTGGTGTGGATACTCGGGCCGGTGCCGTGGCAGGGCGGCACCGGCCTGCGTGCGGCAATGGGGCGGACCTGGCGCCGGGGCCTGCGAGTCGAGGTGATGGTGCCGTATTGCGCGGCGATCCTCGCACTGGGCGCCCTGGCGGAGCGCGTGCCGGCCCTTACCGTGCTGCTCGTGCCGGTATCTGCAGCGGCGACGGGGCTGACGGTGTGGGCGATGGGCCGTGCGCCGCTGAGGCGGCCCGCCGCGGCACTTGCCGCGGTGCTCGTCGCGTCGACGGTCGTGTCGATGATCTTCGTTCGGACCCGCACCTATGACGATCCGGAACCCGGGCCACGACAGGCGGGTTCGCTGCTCGTCATGGCCGGCATCGACTCGCGTTCGGGGGAGGGGACGATGCACCGGGCCGACGTGCAGCGCCTGGGGTACGAATGCGAACAGGTGTACTACTTTTCCTATGCCGGAACCGGTGGCGGGCAGCCCCGACGCGACGCTACCTGCCCGATCCGAACGGGCGCCCCGTACGAACCGGCCGATACCCATCGTCCCGTCGAGGAGCAGGTCGCACTGTTCGCCGAGCAGGCGGCGAACCTGCAGCGGCCGTTGACCGTTGCCGCGCATTCCCACGCCGGCTGGATCGCGTGGGAAGCGGTCGCCGCGGGTCGGGCACAGGTGGACGTGCTGATCCTCGTGGGTGTGTTCCCGGAGACCCCGCTCGGGTTTCCGCCGCCGGACGTCGACCGACCGGGCCGGGTGTTCGGCGACGTGTTGCGGTGGGCGGTGCCCGCGATCGAGTTCGCGTTCTTCTCCTTCGACCCCGACACTCCCGCGGCGCGGCAACTGCTCGGGGACGCGGGCAGCGCACAGGCCGTTCTCGGCGAGAGACTGCCCGAAGGGGTGCGTGTGCTGAGTATCGCGTCGGCCGCCGATCTTCCACTGATGCCGCACGGCCGGCGCCTGGACGTCGAACGCAACGGTTGCCCGGTCCGCGCCGCGCACTCGTCCCTTCCGACCTCCGCCGCCTTCGACGATGAGGTGATCCGGTTCCTGAACCACCGGGATCCTCCGCCCTGCCCGGCATGGCGGGACTGGGGTGCGGTCGTGATGCAGGCCTTCGGTGTACCCCCAGCGAACGTTGACGAGACTGTGCGGAAGCGGGCGGGACGATTTCGCGGACGCCGGAGCATCGGCGGGAGTTAAATGGAATGACGCAGGCGTAAAGGATTTCGGCACAGGGTAAGCCCAACTCAAGGTCCGTCGCCGCCCGCTCCGTTCTCGTTCGCACGGCGCGGGAGGCTGAGCGTCGGGGTGCGCGATGATCGAAGCAGTGACAGGGCTCCTCACGAGGAGAAATGAACCCGCCGATGCTCGACCCGAACTGCCCGCACAACCCGATCACGCCGGCCCTGTCAGTGGTGTGGCACTCGGCAGACTTCTCGCGGCGGCGATACTGTCGCCGGCACAGGCGTCGCTGCTCGTTGCCGATGCGCTCGATCAACTCGAACCGGCGCGCAGCGACGGGCCCGACCGCATCCGTCTCCGGAACGTGACGGTATCCGACAGCGGGCATCTCACGATCGAGTACGGGCGCGGTGCGGTGTCCGGGCAAGACGTGAACGAGGAGGTTGCCGGACTGTTCCGTAGCATCGCGACGAACTGTCGCAGTTCGGCCCTGCCTGAACGGTTGCACGAATCGCTCGTCGAAACAACAGATCTCGATGCGCTGCTGCAACGAGTTCGTCTAGCGATCGAACCCGGTGTCGATCCCGCCGAGGAGAGTCGGAAACGCTGTCAGATTGCCCGGCTGGTCGCGGCGACCAAGGGACGACCGCGCCCCGACGGCCGCACCGTGGAGGAGCCGCCTGCCGGTGAGAAGCCGCCGTCGGCGGCCACCGGGTCCACTCTCGCATCGCCGGGCTGGTTCCCGCCGGTCCGGAATCCGTGGCATCGCAGGAAGAGACGCCACTCGCGGAGGCAGGGAGCCTTCGGGCTCGTCGCGATCCTGATACTTTTCGCCGCAGTGTGGATGGCTCCGCGGGCGTGGTCGGAACTGCGGCGAGGCTGGGACGCCGTCCTGAATCCGGTGAATCCCGAGGAGCAGAATCAGATTCGACCCGTGTCTCCGCCACCGGAACCCCCGGCCGACCAGGCCGCGCCGGCGACGACCGAGGCCGGACGAGTGCCGCCACCCGTCGACGTCGGTGCGCCCGGCAGCGCCGGGCCGATCACGCTAGTCACGGCCACCCGCGCCAACGGGGAGTGCGGGCCCGGGCAGGCGTGCGAGATCCGGGTCGACGTCCACCTCGATCCGGCGGCGACTGTCGACGCCGTGACCTGGAGAGTGAACGTGTACGACCGCTGCTCGGGCGAGGTGCGGGCGGGCGGCGACGTGTCGGAGCGCGTCCAGTCCGGGACTCAGCAGGTGTACGGCATCGTCCGGACCGATCTGCCGCCCGGGACCGCGCTCGCCGTCGCGGCGATCACGAGCGCCCCGGCGACGGCCGCGTCCGAACCGCTGCTGATCCCCGCCGAGAACGCACGCTGCTGAGTGCCGGGGGGGGGGGGGGGGGGGGGGGCAGCGATGCAGGAGGACAAGCACGAATCCGACCCGTGGATCGTCGGGGCGGCGATCGTCCTCGTCGTGCTCGGACTCCTGAATCTGACGGCGACCGGGATGACAGGCCACGCCGTTCGCCATCTCCTCTTCGCGGCGGTCGGACTGGTCATCATGTGGGTGTTGTCCCGCATGCGGATCAGTGACCTCCGGGCCTTCGGCTGGGCCCTGTTCGCGGTGGCGACCTTGTTGCTCGCGGCCGTGTCCCTGGCAGGAGTCGCGACGAAGGGCGCGCAGCGCTGGCTGAACTTCGGCGTGTTCACCGTCCAGCCCTCCGAGTTGGCCAAGCTCGCCCTGATTCTGGTGCCCGCGAGCATGCTCGCGGGTGGGTTCACCCTCGCACGATTCGTCGCCACCCTGGCTATTGCAGCGGTGCCGGTGGCGCTCGTGGCGGTCCAGCCCGACCTGTCGACGGCCGTCGTGCTCGTTGCGACAGCCGGGCTGATGCTCATCCTGGCGCGGGTCCCGCTGCTGCCGCTGGTCCCGTTGTTCGTGGTGGGGATTGCGTCGCTACCGCTCGCGGTGCTGTTCCTCAAGCCGTATCAGCTCGAACGGGTGCACGTGTTCCTGTCGAGCAACGCCGACCCGGCAGGCGCGGGGTGGGCCGAGTTGCAGGCGAACATTGCGATCGGCAGTGGCGGCCTGTGGGGTCTGGCGCGTGACCCGATGTACTCCGTGCGGGCACAGTTTCTCCCCGAATCGGAGCACGATCTGGCGTTCGCCAGCCTGGTGTACGGGTGGGGCCTGATCGCCGGCCTGGCCGTCGTGGTGGCGACGTCGGTGATCGTGTGGCGGGCCGCACTCGCTGCGCGCACGGCACGGACCCGGGAGGCTGCACTCGTCGCGGCCGGGATCGGTGGGTTGTTCGGAATCCACGCGCTGGTGTCGATCGGTCAGAGTCTGTCGCTGCTGCCCCACACCGGAATGCCGATTCCCCTCTTCAGCTACGGCGGGACGGCCGCGATCGTCGGATTCGCCGCCATCGGACTGGTACTCGCGGTGCGCCGAGACGGCGTCGCGCGACCACTGTGGGCCCCCGACCCCCGGCGCCGGCGCCGCCCACGCGGAATGTCGGCGGGCACGATGACGATGATCGCCGCACTCGTCGCCATGTCGGTGTTCGCCTGGCAGGTGCAGCACGACCGGGGTGCGGAGTATCGGTCGATGAGTGATGCACAGATGATGCGGTGCATCCGCCTGCCTGCCGAACGCGGACTGATCGTCGACCGCAACGGCGTCCCTCTCGTGGCGAACGTCGCCGAGTACGCCGTTGCCGTGGTCGCTCGAATGTTCGAGAAGAGCGACGACGACGCCCGCAACCGGCTCGCCGCGCTGCTCGCGAAGTCACCCGACGAGCTGTCGGACCTGATCGACGCCGGCGGCGAGGGTGAAACCCAGGTGGAGGTGGGGAGAGTCCCACCCGACCAGGCTCGGGGCATCGTGGATGCGCACCTTCCCGGTGTTCTCGTGGTGCCGTCCGGACGCAGGCAGTACCCGTACGGTGCCGTACTCGCGTCCATCCTCGGACACGTCGGGGTCGCCGACGCCGACGACATGGAACGCTGGCCCAACCTCGCACTCGGATCCCGGGTCGGCAAAGCGGGACTCGAGAAGCAGTACGACGCTCTGCTCCGCGGCAGTGACGGCAAACAGTGCATGTACGTCGACCCGTCGGGCAATCCGGTGGCCACCGGCGAGCGCATCGACCCGGTGCGGGGCCACGATCTGCGCCTGCACCTCGACATCGGTGTGCAGACCCTGGCCACCGACGCGCTCGTGGAGGCGATGCGCACCAGCAAGGGCGACCTCGGCGCCGCCGTCGTGATGGATGCGCGGACCGGAGCCGTGCTCGCTCTCGCCAGCGTCCCGGGCGCCGACAACAATGTCTACGGACCCCCCGCCGACCTCGTCGCGCTCGCGGCGCAGAGCCAGACCCCGGGCCCGAGCGCGTTGGTCAACAACGCCACCCAGACCGCGGTCCCGCCCGGTTCGACATTCAAGATCGTCGTCGCGTCGACGGACATGCAGTACCCGATGCTGTCGCCCGACGCGGTGGTCGAGACCGGCGCGGCCTACACCTACGGTGGGCACACCTTCCGGAACTGGCAGCCGATGGGCCCGAACAATATGCTGCAGGCGATCCAATGGTCCGACAACGTCTACTTCTACAAACTCGGTGAGCTCCTGGGTCCGGAGAAGATGGCCGACGTCGCGAGTCAACTCGGCGCGGGACGGCAGTCCGGGATCGACCTGCCCGGCGAGGCGGAGGGATTCCTCGGCACCCCGGAGAACGTCGGAAGCATCGGGTCCACGTGGTATCCCGGGTCGACGCTGTTGATGGGTATCGGGCAGGGCACCGTCAGCGCGACCCCTATCCAGGTCGCGCGCTGGACGTCCGGGATCGCCACCGGCGCGATGGTGACTCCTCAGCTGGCCGCGTCGTACGGGCCGGAACTGATCCCCATCCCGACAGAGGCACCACAGCGGCTCGCGTTCGCCGACCGTCTCGATCCTGTCCGGGCGGGGATGCGGGCGTCCGCGGCGGCCGGGACCGCCGGGCAACTCGCGGACCTTCCGGTACCGGCCGGCGCCAAGACGGGAACTGCGGAGGATCCGTCAGCGCCTGGGGGACTGAACGCCTGGTTCTCCGCGGTGGCGCCATTCGACGCCCCCGAGATCGTGGTGACGGCGCTGGTCCGTGGTGGCGGCTTCGGGTCGGCGACTTCCGGCCCCGTGGTCAAGAAGATCCTCGAGCACTACTTCCCGCGACCACCTGCTCCGGCGCCGCCCCGGTGATCAGCTGCTGTACGCGGCAACGACCTCGGGATGCACGAGACATGCGGTGGCGCCTTCGGCGACGCAGGTGAGGGGGCGCTCGGCCGTCTTCACCGGGAATCCGAACGCTTCCTCGAGCAGCTGCGAGAGGCCGCGCAGCATCGCCCCGCCGCCGATCACGAGCAGCCCTTCCGACATCACGTCGCCGATCGCCTGGGGCGGAAGGTCTTCGAGGCACTCGGTCAGGGTGCGGACGATTCCGGCTGTTGTCGGCCGCAATGCATCCACGATCTCCTCGGTTTCGAGTGTGACGAACCGTGCCCGGCCGGTGGCGGCGTCACGGCCCTCGACGACGAGTGACTGCCCTTCGTCGGTGTCGGGTGCGCCCAGCTTCGCGCGCTCGGCGGTGAGCTCGCCGACGACGATGTTGTGCTCCGACCGCAGGTAGTGGTACAGCGCGTTGGTCAGTTCGTCCCCGGCGAGTCGGCAACTGCGGTGGGAGAGAATGCCACCGAAACAGATGGCGGTGATTTCCGAAGTGCCGCCACCGATGTCGACGACGAGGTGGGCGCGTGCTTCGAGCGGATTGATTCCGCAGCCGAGGGCACCCGCGACCGGCTCGGGCACCAACCCCACCTTCCGCAGGCCGGCCTCGTGCCCGACCTCGAGCAGGGCCCTGCGCTCGAGCGGGGTGGCGCCGGCAGGCACCGAGATGACGGCCTTGGGCCGCACCCCGTATCGCCTGCCCGGCGACACCCGTTTGACGATCGCCGTCACGAAGGCCCGTGCCGACTCCAGGTCGACTATCACCCCGTCACGCAACGGCCGCACCGGAGTTATTCCGATTGGCGTACGGCCGACGAGACTTCGCGCCTCGGTACCGATGGCGAGAGCACGGTGCGGTTCCTTCGTCCGAACCAGCATGAAAGACGGCTCGTTCAGTACGATGCCGTCGTCGGGAGTTCCGACGACAGTGTTGGCAGTTCCGAGATCGATACCAAGTCCACCCACGTCGGCCTCCAGAGGGATTCCAGCGAGATGTGCTTGATGTTACGCAGCGGCAGCGTCATTCGGAAGGTATCGCGGTCATTGGAAGCATCCCGGTAAGCGGTCACGACGTGGTCACGCGAAATCGAACAGTGGTGGAAGCACGCCGACCATCAACGCCGCCCATACACCGAACACGGGGAGGTAACGCGTCTGCCAGCGTTCGGTGGAGCCGAATTCGCGCCGGCCCCGCAGGAACCCGAGGATGAGAACGGCCGACCAGGTCAGGTTGACGAGGAGGACCAGGTTCATTCCGAGTGCGGCCACCTTGTTCGGGGTGAAGCCGAATTCCGCGATTCGCGTGAGCATGGCGAACAGCATCAGCAGGTCGACCGCGAGGGCGCTGACGACGAGGACGAGCTGGAGGCGATCGAACAGGTCGGGCGGCAGGTAGGGGTCGCGGGCGGAAATCGCGTACAGCAGCAGGCCCAGGACGACGACCAGGATGAGGTCCATCAGGATCAGCAGGTTCCGGTCGACATCGACCACGCTGCCGGTCGTCGCGAAGGCGACGAGCAGCACCAGCAGCATGAGGGTCGTCAGTGGTGTGAACACTCGGGTGAGGACGGGGGCGATGTTCTCCACGACGTTCTGTTTCGCCTCCACCAGCCATGCGGCGACGATGACCGCACCGGCCGCTCCGAACGGAACCACCCAGTCCTCGACGACCCACTCGACGCTCAGGCCGAGGGCGTCGAAAGCATTGACCGTCAGGCCGATGAGCACGCCGCCGCCGAGGGCGAGGAGGGTCAGGTAGACCACCCATTCGCCGGTGAATCGAATGAAATCCATCCGCCGCCGGTCCGACCGCCGCTGGCCGCCGACGTACGCGACGCCGACCGCGAACCACAACGCGATCGGTGTGTGGATCGCCGCGATCACCTCGGTGGAGCCGTTCGAGACGAACGGGAAGACGTTCAACAGGACCGCCGCCAGGGCGAACGGCACCACCAGCGCCGCGGCCAGTCGGAGCGTCACCTTCCGTTTCCACGCGAAGTATCCGGTGAGGAAGGGAAGAACGAACAGGCTGAGGTTGCGGGCGAGGTCCTGCTCGTCGAGTGTCGCCAAGCCCGCTTTGAGGGCGAGTGCGGCGCCGACCGCGAATCCGAGAACGACGAACAGTTCACGGGTGGGGCGAGTGCGATCGCCGTCCGGCGCGGCGGGCAGCAGGACGAGTTGCTTCCACAGCCGATCGGAGTGCTCCCGCGCGAACTCGCGGGAGATGTCGTCGACGTTGCCCATCCGTTTGACCGCGACCAGGAACGCCTCGTCGGTCTTCAGGCCGGCGGCGGACAGATCCGAAATCTGATCGCGTAGATGGTCTTCCATCTCATCCGTGTCGGCGGCGGATATCGCGTGGCGGCGCTCGACGAACCCCCGCCACTGACCGATCTGCGATTCGAGTTCCTTGTCGGTATCCATCACGACCATCCTTCCGCGGGCGCCGGGGGCAGTTGAACGGAGCGCCACACCTGGCTCAGTGCGTCCGCGACCACGTCCCACTGGGCGCGCCGTTCCGCCAGCATTTCCCGGCCCTTATCGGTGATCGTGTAGTGCTTGCGCCGCCGCCCACTGTCGGAGGCGCCCCACGACGCCGACACCAATCCCAGCCGTTCGAGCCGATGCAGCAGGGGGTACAGCATGCCGTCGGTCCATTGGATCCGTCCGCCGGACAGGTCGTTGACCCGCTTCAGGATGGCGTACCCGTAGGACTCGCCCTCGGCGAGAATCCCGAGCACCAGGGGAGTGGCCGACGCGGCCACCAGATCTTTCTCGATATGCATAGAACCCCTATCCCTAGATCTGCTAGCCATCAAAGTAGCAGACGGCCCGTCGCTCAATGCCTTCTCGTTGCGGATCGTCGTGAATGCTTCGATCGACAACCCAGGGTTGACGATGGGGGACCGTCAACTTAGAGTTGACGCATGGAGAATTCAACGCCCGCCACCCCGCCCATCCGCCTCGACGACCTCATCGACGCGATCAAGAAGGTGCACTCGGAGGCCCCGCTCGAGCAACTCACCGACGCGGTTCTCGCCGCCGAACACCTCGGCGAACTCGCGGACCACCTCATCGGGCATTTCGTCGACCAGGCCCGCCGCTCGGGGGCGTCGTGGACCGAAATCGGCAAGAGCATGGGAGTCACCAAGCAGGCTGCGCAGAAGCGGTTCGTCCCCAAGGACCCTGGGCAGGCCTCCGACCTCGATCCGAATCAGGGATTCAGCCGATTCACTCCGCGCGCACGGCAGGTCGTGGTCGTCGCGCAGAACGAGGCCAGGGCCGCAAGTAACGCCGAGATCCTGCCTCAGCATCTCGTCCTCGGACTCCTGACCGACCCCGATGGGCTCGGGGCCCGAGCGATCGCCGCACAGGGCGTGAATCTGGACACGGTCCGCCACGCCGCGACCGCGACGCTGCCTCCTGCCGTCGAGGATTTACCCGCACTCATCCCGTTCGACGCCCAGTCACGCAAAGCACTCGAACTGACCTTCCGTGAGGCACTTCGGCTGGGGCACAACTACATCGGAACCGAGCATATTTTGCTCGCCCTGCTCGAGGTCGAGGACGGAGTCGGTGTGCTCGCCGGACTGGGTGTCGACAAAGCCGCCGTCGAGGAGAACATCGCGGCCAGTCTCGCCGCCATAGTCGCCGCTCAGAACAAGGAGTGAGCTCGCTCGGAGTGCGGTCGCACGCCAGTCACCACGGTGGTCACGTGAAGGGAATGCCCCCGGTGACGCCGAGCACTTCCCCGGTGACGTAACTGGATTCGTTCGACGCGAGGAACACGTACGCGGGAGCCAGTTCGGCCGGCTGGCCGGGCCGGCCCAGCGGCACGTCGTCGCCGAAGTTCCGGTAGCCGTCGGCGGGCATGGTCGCGGGGATCAGCGGCGTCCAGATGGGGCCCGGTGCCACGGCGTTGACCCGTATTCCCCGTTTCGCCACATCGGCGGCCAGTCCCTTGGTGAAGTTGATGATCGCCGCCTTGGTGGTGGCGTAGTCGAGCAGGCCGGGGGAGGGATTCATGCCCTGGATCGACGACGTGTTCACGATGGTCGATCCCGGTTCCATGACCGCGACGGACTTCTTGCACAGCCAGAACAGTGCGTAGAGGTTCGTCCGCAGGACGCGGTCGAACTGCTCGGTGGTGATGTCGGCGATGCCACCCGTTTGGACCATCTGAAACGCCGCGTTGTTGACGAGGATGTCGAGGCCGCCGAGTTCCCGCACCGTCAGGTCCACGAGAGTCTGGCAGTGGTCCTCCGACGTGATGTCCCCGGTTGCAACGACGCCTCGCTGCGCGGCCTCGTTCACCAGTCGGACGGTCTCCCGTGCATCGGACTCCTCGGCGTCGAGGCAGCTGACCACCACGTCCGCGCCCTCACGAGCGAACGCGAGCGCTACTGCCCGTCCGATGCCCGAATCCGCGCCCGTGATCAGGGCACGACGGCCGTCGAGGCGGCCGCTGCCCCGATAGGTCTTCTCGCCGTGATCCGGCGTGGACACCATGTCGGCGGTCAGTCCCGGGTGCGGTATCTCCGGTTGATGCTCGCGGTCGGGATCGGGGTACTGCGTGGTGGGATCCTGCCGGGCGTACTGGTCGGCCATTCTCGTATCCCTTTCGTCATTCCCGGTCTGCAGAGACAACTACCGGCGAGCCGGTACGAAGCGCCGAACCGCGCGGATCGCTGCGGGCGGTCGCGCCGGATGCCACACGTCGCGATCGGTGTACGACCAGGCATAGATCGGGCTGCCGTCGCGAATACAGTCGAGCAGCCGCGGTTCGTCGAGCTCGTCCGCCGACCATTCGTACAGCTGCTGCAGGCGCGGTCCTATCAGGCCGTAGTCCAGCATCTCGCCGAGGTTGTGCTCGGCGGCGACGTACGCAGCGACGTCGTCTCCGAGTGGATATCGGTCGGGGAGAACCCGCGAGAGGGAAAGGAAGATCCCGGTCATCGACAGTCGCGGATCGCCGAGCAGGGGTCCTGCCGGCGCGAGCCGCCCGAGCGCCAGTCGTGGCGCCGCGACCAAGGCATGGGCGAAGAGAACGCGGAGCAGCACGACGTTGAGAAAGAAGCGCTCGGGACGGCTCTCGGTGTCGGCGAGGTCGCGATGGTCGAGATAGGCGGACGCGATGCTCGCGTTGTGGGCCCGGTACCACGTGCGTGCGGTCGGATCGGCAACGAACAGCATCCACAGGTCGACCGCGTGCGATGACGGCCTCCCTCCCATTCCGCCGCTCCGGGCGACGGCCTCGCACCCGTCGCGCAACAGTCGCTCATTGACGGCCCGCCACCAGGGACTGCCGGGTGGCGTCGCGTCGATCGCGGCCAGCACGCCGCGGCCGACCTGCCAGCGCATGAACGACAGCGCCGCACGGCGAAACGGCAAATGCCGCGGTGCGTTGCCCACCGGACCGTGATACGTGCGGGCACTCAGCTCGAGGCGGGCATCAGGATCGTCACGCACGGCGTGGACCTGGCCGAGCGCCCAGTCTGCGGCGGAACCTCGCGAACTCACCGTCCCATTGTCGGACCCGACCGGTCTGGGAGGAAAGGGCAGGGCGAGTCGAAACTGGACAGTGGGGGGTGAGTCGCACCGTCACCGCGGAGCGCAGATGTCGAATCCTTTGATCCTGAGGGTGACCCGCGAACCACGTGCTCGACCGCGATATCCTCTCTCCTCCAAACAGATTCGATGCTTCCGCGAAATGCACCCACCGCACCGGCGGGAGCAGGAGGAAGGGGAGGAACAGATGACCGCAGCTCTTGCCGTCTCGATCGCGGTGACGTTCATCTGGCCGGGGATGGTCGTCGCGATCTCGTTCCTGGAAGCACCGCTGAAGTTCCGTGCACCTGGGGTAACGGTGCCGCTCGGGCTGGGGATCGGTCCCGGTTGACGCGTTGATCCGACACGTCCTCGCCGGCGAGGACGTCCCGCGTTCTCACGCGCACTACGTCTACATCGGTCTGGAAGTTGTGAAGGTCGTTGCTCTGCTGATGACCGGGTGCCTGCTACTCGGTGTGTGACGGGGTGCATCGAGGGCTCGATCACGGGGCGGGTCTCGGACTCAGCGTGTGCCGTTGGCGGCGTACTCGGCGACGGAGTCGATGTTCGTCCGGTCGATGAACGCCGGGCCTGTGAGTACGGGCTGCCCGCCGCCGATGGTGTTGCCGTTGTTCAGGTACAGCCAGAGGGAGTCGACCGCGAGATAGCCCTGCAGGAACGGCTGTTGGTCGATGGCCCATTCGACGTCGCCGGCCTGGATGGCCTTGACGAGGTCGGCGTTGGTGTCGAACGTGACGATGGTGGCGTCGCTACCGGCTGTCTCTTTGGACTGCACGGCAGTGAGGGCGATGGCGGTATCGAGCGCCACGACATGGTCGATCGTAGGGTCCTGTTGGAGCTTGGCGGTGATGGACGCCTCGACGGATGTCATGTCTTGGCTGTTGACATTGAGAACTTCGGTGTTGCCGCCCGATAGACCCTGCGCCACACCCGCGCAGCGGGCTTCGAGGGAGACGTTGCCCTGTTCGTGGTTGATGCAGAGCGTTCTGCGGGCGTCCTCGGCGGCGAGACGTTTGCCGGCGGTTTGGCCGGAGAGGGTTTCGTCCTGACCGAAGTACTGCTGAACGCCGAGGTCCCGCCAGGCGTCGTATCCGGCGTTGAAGCCGACGAGGGGGATCCCGGCGTTCTCGGCGGCGCGGACCGACGGGCCCACGGCGTCAGGTTTGGCCAGAGTGAGTGCGATCCCGTCGACCTTGCTGTCGATCGCGGATTGGACGAGGTTGACCTGGTTTGGGGCCTGCGGGTCGGAGGAGTAGCGCAGTTCGATGTTGTCCTTGGCCGCGGCGGTTTCGGCGCCCTTGCGGATCAGGTCCCAGAAGGCGTTGCCGGGAACGCCGTGCGTGATCATCGCGATCGTCGCCACGGGGGTGTCGGCGGTTCCGGCGGAGATCCCGCTACCGGTATCTGCGGGTTTTCCGCCGGTGCTCGAGCAGGACGCGGTAAGCAGGGCCGCGGCCGCAAGTGCAGCAGTGGCGAGTGTGGTGAGGCGGCGATGCCTCTGGGCAGAGCTCATATCGGGTCTCCTCGTTCGTGAGCAGTCGGGTCGGGTGGTCAGCGACGGGCGTGGGCGCTTCGGAACTCGTCTTCGAACTCCTCGAGGGATTTGCCGCGGGTCTCAGGAACCATGGTGGCGACGAAGACGATCCCGAGTACACCGATTCCGGCGAAGACGAAGAACGTTAGTGCGATGCCGAGCGCGGACACGAGCGGCGGAAAGCCGAATGTGACGACGGCGTCGGCGACCCACAGCACGAATACGGACAGTCCCATCGCGAAGCTGCGGAGCTTGAGCGGAAACATCTCGGCGAGCATCAGCCAGACCAGAGGACCGAGGGTGCCCTGCATGGAGAACACGAAGAGCACCACGAACACCAGGATGATGTAGGGCTTGATCGCGTTGTCGGGCAGCAGCAGTGCGGAGGTGCCGACGAGTACGTGGAACGTCACGATCAGGGATAGTCCGCCGATGAGCATGGTGCGGCGGTCGACTCTGTTGATGAGCAGGACTCCGACGATGATGCCGAGCATGCTGAACAGCCCGTTGGCGGTGTTGGCGATGATCGCGCCGCCGCTCGAGAATCCCGCCGTCTGCAGTAATTGCGTGCCGTAGTACATGATCGAGTTGATCCCGGTGAACTGCTGAACAATTCCGAGGACGGCGCCGATGATCACCAGGCGGCGGATCCACGGCACGGCGAGGTCGCGCCACCCGCCCGTGTGCAGAATCTGCTCCTCTTCGGCGAGGGCATGCACCTCGGCGATCTCGGCGTCGGCCCGTTCGGGCGAGCGCACCTGTCGCAGTACGTCGAGGGCCTCGCCGTCACGACCACGGGAGGTGAGCCATCGCGGGCTTTCCGGCATCCTCAGCATGCCGATCAGCAGCGCGAACGCCGGCAGGACCGAGACAGCGAGCATGTAGCGCCAGACGTTGTGGTGGTGTCCCCAGGTATGCATGATGACGGCGTTGACGATGAATGCCGCGAACACTCCGCCGACGATCATGATTTCGTTGCGGGAGACGAGGCTGCCGCGTCGCTCGGCCGGCACGAGTTCGGCGAGATAGACCGGAACCGTTGCCGAGGCACCGCCGACGGCGAACCCGAGGACGAAGCGGAACGCCGCGAGGGCGGGCCAGGTCGGGGCGAACACACACCCGAGGGTCCCGATGATGAAGATGCAGGACAGCATGAGTAGGTTGTGGCGGCGTCCGTGACGGTCGGAGAGTCGGCCGCCGACCAACGCCCCGAAGGCGGCCCCGAAGATCAGGATGCTCACGACGAAACCCTCGCTGAGCGGACTCAGCCCGAGGTCTGTCTTCATCGGGTCGCCGGCGCCGTTGATCACGCCGGTGTCGTAGCCGAACAGCAGGCCACCGAACGACGCGACCACCGTGACCACGCCGAGCCGCCTCGTGTGCGGACCTGGTCTGTCGGGTGGGAGTACGACGGGGGAGGTCAGAGTGGGGGTGGTATTCATCGTGCGGTCTCCGATTCATCGCGGCCCGGCATTCCGGGGCCGACGATCAGTTGCAGATGGTGTCGGTGTCCGATCGGGCGATCACGACACGCGGGCGTGGACGTGCGTTCGGCGCGCGGAAACGGGGAGGACAGGCTCCCGCGCGCCGAAGTCGGTGGTGCCGGCGGGACGGGACCTATCGCACGGCCGGCGGCAGGCCGATGCCGGCGAAATATTCGCGGGTGCGGACGGCGATGGCCTTCGCACTGCCGGGCGGGGCGGGGTACATGTCCTGCTCGATGATCAGTCGCAGATCTCGGCCCAGCGCGGCGAGGTCACGCAGCAGCGGTTCCATGGTGGGCACACCGAGCGGCGGTTCGACCATGGCGCCGCGCTGGACGGCCTCGTAGAACCCGACGCGATCGGTGCGGGCCTGGGCGGCCACCCCGGGGTCGACCTGCTTGAGGTGGATGTAGCTGATGCGGTCGGGGTAGCGGCTGATGATCTCGCGGTTGTCGCCCGAGCAGTACGAGACGTGTCCGGTGTCCAGGCACAGCGACACGGTCTCGGGATCGGTGTCGTCGAGGAACTTCTCGATGAACGCCTGGGTGTCGACGTGGGTGTCGACGTGCGGGTGGAAGCCGGCCCGCACCGCGAATTCCTCCGCCACGAGGCGGCCGAGCTTCGAATGTCCGTCGACGAGGTCACGCCACTGCTCGGCGGTCAATTCGGAAGGTTGGGTGAGTGCTCCCGTGTGCAGGTCGGTGTACTGCTCGGGCAGCACGACCAGGTGGTGAACGTCCATCGCAGAGAGTAGTTCGCAGACCGCGAAGGCGTCCTTGCGGCCGTTCTCGAAGGCCTCCTCGCCGTGGTGCAGCGCCGTGCCGACAGTGCCGCCGGTCAATGTCAATCCGCGTTGTCCGAGTTCGTCTTTCAACTGTTCGGGGTGGGTGGGCAGATAGCCGTACGGGCCGAGTTCGATGGTGTTGAAGCCGGCCTCGACGACCTCGTCGAGAAATGTGCTCCAGTGCGGTTGCTTGGGGTCGTCGGGAAACCAGATGCCCCAGGAGTCGGGGGCGGTGCCGAGGCTCAGTCGCGAGAACGCGGGGTCGGGCCGGGCCGCTGTTGCAGCGGCGAGATCGGGTGAGGTCATAACGGCGTCCTTTTCAGGTCGGTGTACTTCGGGTCAGGCGGGGGCAGGGCTGGAGCTGAGCGCCAACGTGGTGTCGACCTCGTCGAGGGAGACGGCGGTTCCTGTCTCGGCTGCCCGCTGGGCAGCGTCGACCGTGAGCATCACGCGGTAGGCGGAAGGGAAACCGGTGTCCATCGGGGTCCGGGCGAGAATGCACCGCACGAAGTGCTGGATCTCGGCGACGAACGCCTCGGCGTATCCGGTACCGACGCCGCCGCCGGGCATCGCCGCCACATCGGAGAAGTAGGGATGTGCCGGGCTGGTGAAGACGCGGCGGGGGCCTGACAGCGCTGCCGGTCCTTCGGCGATGTGGACGTGGAACTCACCGGCGGCGATGGAGTCGAACCGAGCATGCCCCTCGGAGCCGTGAACCTCGATACCCAGGGAGTTGGGGATTCCGGTCGCGATCCGATTGACCCGGATCTGGCCGACTGCGCCGCTTTCGAGTTCGACTGTCAGCAATGCGATGTCGTCCGTGTCGACTACGGCGGACTCGCCGGTACCGGGGACGGGACGGCGGTCGATGGCGGTCCGCAGGGTTGCCGACAGCACCCGGCGGATGGGGCCGACCACGTACTGCACCGTGTCGATCGCGTGGGTTCCGATGTCGATCAGTGCGCCCGCACCGGCGGTGTCCTTGGCGTATCGCCAGCTGAACGGGGTCTGCGGGGAGGAACCGTAGTCTGCGTTGTACCAGGCGGTGAAGTTGTGGACGGTGCCGATTGCGCCGTCGGCGACCAGGTCGTGTACCGCCGCCAGGCCGGGCAGGCGCCGGAACGAGAAGCCGACTCCCGTCACGGCCGGGGACTGTTCGGCCAGCGCCACCAGTTCGGTTGCTTCCGCGGAGCCGCGTCCGATCGGCTTCTCCGTCAGGACATGCTTTCCCGAGCGCAGGATGGCCGGCAGCACGTCGGCGTGCACGCTGTTGGGAAGTGCAACCGAGATTGCGTCGATCGTCGGGTCGTCGAGGACCTTCTGCAGGTCTGCCGTGGCCTCGGCGTACCCGTAGCGGGCGGCCGTGCGACGCGCCAGTTCGACGTTCGGGTCGACGACTACGGCCAAGTCGATCTGGACGGTGTCGAGCCCGCTCGCCATCGAGACGTTGCGGAACCCGAAGGCATGCGCTTGGCCTGCGGCACCGGCGCCCACGAGCGCCACTCGGATCTTCTGCTGTGGGGACATCGAACGATCTCGCTTTCTCTGGCTGAACACGGAAGCGGAGGGCAATCCCGACCGATCCGAACTAATTGTGGAACGTTCCACACGGCAAAAAGTAACGACGATCACATCGTGCTGTCAAGAGTGTTGCAGATTTCCATGCATGGCCTCAGGGGGAGTGGGGAGTGTACTACCAGGCGCTGAAGTGGGGATATACCCCGAACTGGTCGAGGTGTCGGTCTTGCGCGGGCGTGATTCTTCGGGGGCGTCGCTGCTGCCGCAGGTGCGGCGGCGGCGAGCGGAATGCGGGCACCGATTGTGGAACGCTCCATAGTTGCTATGCTTGCTCGGCGACGTCTCGGACGCAGTGCTGTGACCCCGGATGCCGCAGAAGGGGAGTGGTGGTTCCGTGACCGACAGCGAACCCTCGGCCGACGTCCGCGCGGCCCGGCCGACGATCTTCGACGTGGCGAGTCGGGCCGGCGTGTCGAAATCGTTGGTGTCCGTGGTCCTGCGTGGCAAGTCCGGGGTGAGCGCCGCCAAGCGTGCCGCGGTGTTGGGCGCCGTCGAGGAGTTGGGGTATCGCCCGAACGCTGCGGCCCGATCGCTGGCGCAGAAGCGCACCTTCACGGTGGGCGCGCTTCTCAGTGACCTGCGCAATCCCTGGTTCATCGATCTGCTGGCCTCTACGCGGACCGAGTTGTCGGCGCGGGGGCTCAATCTCTTCCTGGCCGAGGATCATCAACTCGAGACCGACACGTCCGTGCTCGATGCGTTCGTCGAAGCCCGCGTCGATGGGCTGCTCTGCCTCGGGACCGTGCCCCCGACCGAACAGTTGCTGTCTACGGCACGGAATCTGCCGACAGTCGTCGTCTCCGGCCGGGAGCCCGATCTGCCGAACGTGGACGTGGTGACCGGCGACGACCGTGCCGGCGCGGCGCGGGCTGTTGCGCATCTCGTCGAACTCGGCCACACCCGCATCGCTCACCTCGCCGGAACGGGACGCGCGGCTGACCTGCGCACCGACGGGTACCGCGAGGAGATGCACCGAAACGGGCTCGCCGAGCACATTCAGATCGAGATCAGTGATCGCAGCGAAGCGGGCGATACGCGCGCGGCCCGGGCGTTGATGACATCGCGGCCCCGGCCCACGGCGATTCTCGCCAACAACGATTACGCCGCACTGATCACCATGTCGCATGCCGTGGAGCTGGGGTTGTCGGTCCCGGCAGATCTCAGTGTGGTCGGCTACGACAACAGCTATCTCGCCCGGACCGGCTACATCGGCCTGACGAGTGTGGACAACAACTATGTCGAGATGGGCAAACTCGCCGTGCAGAAGCTCGTCGCTCGTATCGAGGAACCGGACGCCGCGCGTACGGTCAGCCTGCTCGACCCGACCCTGCTTCCCCGCAGGACCTCGGCTTCACCTGCACGCTCCGATTGAGCGCAACCGACGACCGTCATGTCGGTCCGTCGGCCGCCGCGT
Source organism: Rhodococcus pseudokoreensis (assembly GCF_017068395.1). Taxonomy (NCBI): domain Bacteria; kingdom Bacillati; phylum Actinomycetota; class Actinomycetes; order Mycobacteriales; family Nocardiaceae; genus Rhodococcus; species Rhodococcus pseudokoreensis. Next base: position 8,423,633 of record NZ_CP070619.1, read on the forward strand.
TCGGTGCACACTGGACTCAGCGACGCCGCCCGGATCGGTGCTCAACCGGAATCGCGGGCGGCGGTGCAGGAGGGCCGGATGTTCCACCGCGGCGACCATGTCGTCACCGAAACCCCGACGCTCGACGAGGATCTGCTCGTCGAGCCCGAAGGTCGCCGCCCGTGGGTCGAATTCCTCACGTCCACGCCCGGACGGCTGACCGTGCTGGGGGTCGCGCTCATCGCCGTGGTCATCGCCGCCGGCGTGCTCACGTCGGCGGCGATCGGCGCGCGGCAACAGCGAGTCGAGGTGCTGCGCACCCACACCGAGCCCCTGGCGAACGCCGCCCAGGCCCTCTACAGCTCGCTGTCGATCGCCGATGCGGCCGCTACGACATCGTTCATCTCCGGTGGCGAGTCGGGTACCGGCGCGGAGCAGTTCACGCAGGCGGTGGGGGACGCGTCGAACGCGCTGGTCACCGCGACCAACGGGGTGTCGTCCCAGGATGCCGAATCGCTGGCACTGTTGTCGGACGTCGTGCGCAACCTCGCCGAGTACTTCAATCTCGTCGCCACGGCTCAGGCGAACGATCGGGCCGGCAACCCGGTCGGGGTGGCATATCTGTCGGATGCCTCCGCGCTCATGCAGGACACCATCCTCCCGTTGGCGGAGCAGCTGTATATCCGTCAGTCCGACGCGGTCGCCGAGACCCAGACACACACGGCCCAACTTCCCGCGGCCGCGTTCACGGTGACCGCGGCCGCGCTCGTCGCGCTCGTCCTCGCCCAGCTGTACGTGGTGCGGAAGAGCAAGCGCCGGTTCAACCCCGGTCTTGTTGTCGCGACCCTGCTCATGGCGGGACTGCTGGTCTGGCTGATCGCCGGAAGCCTGGTGTCGACGTCGGCGAGTGAACACGCGAGAACCGAAGGAACACAACCCATCAACACTGTTGCCCGCGCTCGTATCCTGGCGCAGCAGGCCCGCGCCGACGAGACCCTCGCCCTCCTGCAGCGCGGTGCCGACACCCAATCGGAAATCGACTACACGCGGCACTCCCAGGCGTTGTCCGACGAGCTCACCCGGCAGCTGGACAGCTCGCACGGTGACGTCGCCGCGGACGACCTCCGCGACGCCGTGGCGGCCCGCGACGGCTGGCTGGCCGCGCACCGGGACATCGAGATCGCCCTCGAACGCGGTGACTACCCGACCGCCGCGGCGATCGCCGCCGGGTCCGGCTCCGGTACGTCGGCGGCGAAGTTCGCGGCCATGGACGAGGCCCTGCAGAACGCGATCGACCGACTTCGGGACGACGAGGCAAACGCTGTGACCGACGCCTACCGGTCGATGTCGTCGTTGGCGGTCGGTAGCATGATTATTGGCGTGTCCTGCGGATTCGCCGTCGGCGGGGGAATCTGGCCGCGACTGAACGAGTACCACTGATGACGCAGATGAGGATTTCGAGACCGGGGGCGAGGCCGTGTGTTCGGCACCTGGTCGGCATTCTCGCTGTGGTCGTCCTCGCCGGCTGCGCAGCACCCGACCCTCTCACCCCGACGGTCGCGGGCACGTACACCACACGACCGATGACGAACGGTGCGCAGATCATCCCACCCACGAACAATCCGCCGCCTGCAGGACCGTCTCCCGAGTCGTGCGGAGCGCTCGCGAGCCTGCGGCCCGGCCCGCAGCCTCCTCCGGGACAGATGCCGCCCGGTGGGTCACTCGCCGAGATCGCGGCGCGCGGCCGGTTGATCGTCGGTGTCGACCAGAACACGAACCCGTTCAGCTTCCGCGACCCGACCACGGGCACCCTGCAGGGCTTCGACATCGACGTGGCGAAGGAAATCACCAAGGACATCTTCGGTGATCCGACGAAAGTCGAATTCCGGCTGCTCACCTCGGCCGGCCGTTTCACGGCACTCGAGCACAACGATGTCGACGTCGTCGTTCACGCCACCGCGATCACGTGCGAACGCGCCCAACGCGTCGCCTTCTCCACCGAGTACTTCCGCGCTTTTCAGCGAATCATGGTTCCGCGGGGTTCCGACATCACGGGGCCGGCGGACCTGGCCGGAAAACGGGTCTGCACATTCGTCGACACCACGTCGCTTCCCACCGTCCAACGGGTCGCACCGGAGGCCACGATCGTCGCCGTCCCCGATTGGGACGACTGCCTCGTCACCATGCAGAAACGACAAGCCGACGCGACCAGCACCTCCGACTCGCTCCTGGCCGGCCTCGTGTCCCAGGACCCGCATTTTCAGATCGTGGGACCACCGATGGAGGACGAAGAGCATTGGGGGATCGGTGTCAACAAGTACAAGGACGACCTGGTGCGGTTCGTCAACGGCACCCTCGACCGCCTGCGCGCGGACGGCACGTGGATGCGCCTGTACGACCGGTGGCTCGCCGGTTCGCTCGGGCCGATCGCAGGCCCACCCCCGGCTACCTATCGAGACTGAGCGACGACGCAACTGCAGCCGAGCGCGGGCAGGTGCCCGCGCTCGGCGACGGTCGTCTACCGAAGCGACCGCAGTCCGGTGCGCAGTTCTTCTACCAGGAGCTGTGGCTGTTCCCAGGCCGCGAAGTGCCCGCCCTTGTCCAGCTTGTTGTAGTGGACGAGATTGGGATACGCCTGCTCTGCCCAGCTTCGCGGCGCCTGATAGAGCTCGTCAGGAAAGACGCTCACGGCAACCGGGACGGTGACGCCTCGGGCGGCGAAGAACGGGGACCTGTTCTCCCAATAGAGACGAGCTGCGGACAACGCCGTGTTCGTCAACCAGAAGAGCGTGATGTTGTCGAGAACATCGTCTCGTGTCAGGCCTTCCGACTGTCCGTCGAAGACCCGCGAGATCAGCGCCAAGCTCGCCACGTCGTGGTCGAGCATGAACGCTGCCAGACCGACCGGTGAGTCCGCCAGCCCGGTCAGGGTCTGCGGGCGCGAGCCCATTTCGACGGCGTAACCGATGTGCTGATAGAAGAAGGCCAGTTGGTCGGTCGCGCGGGTCTCCTCGTCGGACAGATCCGACGGCAGTGGGTTGCCGGTGAGGAGTGCCTGATCGATCTCAGGGGGAACGACGCACGCCATGTTGGTGTGGATTCCGAGCAGTTCCGGAGGTGCCTGTAGCGCCATTTTCTCGGTGACAACGGCACCCCAGTCACCACCGTGGGCCACGAACTGCGTGTACCCGAGACGTTTCATCAGCTCCACCCAGGCGCCCGCGATGCGGTCGGGGCCCCAGCCGGTGGTGGACGGCTTGCCCGAGAATCCGTAGCCGGGCATCGACGGAATCACCAGATGGAACGCATCCGAGGCGTCACCGCCATGCTTGGTGGGATCGGTCAACGGCTCGATGATCTTCAGTTGCTCGACGATCGAGCCGGGCCAACCGTGCGTGACGATGAGCGGCAATGCATCCTCGTGCTTCGAGCGAACGTGGATGAAGTGGATGTCGAGCCCATCGATCTCGGTGATGAACTGCGGCAGAGCATTCAACCGCGATTCGCACTTGTGCCAGTCGTAGTCCGACGCCCAGTACTGCGCGAGTGCCTGACTCGTCGCGAGCGTAGTGCCCTGGGACTGATCTGCGACAGTTTCCTTTTCGGGCCAGCGGGTGGCCGCGACGCGCTGACGCAGCGCTTCGAGTTCGGTCTCGGGGAACTCGACGGTGAACGGGCGGATGGCGACTTCGGCGGTGACAGACATGTGGGTTTCCTTGGTGTGTTGTTGTTGGTGCAGAGTGGTTTTCGAGTGTCGGTGCGGCCGCTCCTACATCGGGGTATTGCTGGTGCTCCAGTGGATTTGGCTGCCGATGGTGGTTTCGGCGCGGCGCTCCTGCCGTTGATCGCGTTGCCGGTCGTGCCGGCGCTGCTGTTGCATGGTGGTGTCGTGGTCGCGGGAGATGTCATGGGTGGCGACGGCGGGAGTTTGCGCCGATACGGTGGCGGCTGCGGCGCCGGCGGGGAGGATGCCGAGTGCGGCGGTGGCGGCTGCGGCGGTGGCGAACCGCTTCCACTTGGAGGTGCTGCTGGTGTGTGAATTGTTCTGGTGGAGGTGTGTGCTGTTCATGGCGATAAGATTCGCAATTTCGCAGCGGGTGTGACGGCGAAGATCTACCTGCTTCACTACCCGCATTTTCTACGCAGGTAGCGCATGGGCGTGCCCGAGCGGGTGGTGTATTGCGAAGTGGGGACTCGGTCCGAGCTACGGATTCGGGTGGTTGGTGCGTTCCTCGCGGGCAATCCAGGCCGCGAGTTGCGCGCGGGATCGATGCCCGGTCTTGGTGAGGATGCGATCGACATGTCCCTCTGCGGTGCGGGGCGAGATGACGAGTCTTTCCGCGATCTCCTTGTTCGTGAGCCCTTCCGCCACCAGCTTTCCTACTTCCTTCTCGCGACGGGTGAGTTTCACATGCGCTGACAGTGGGGTGGGCGTCGACGTCTCGGGCGCGCGCTTCTGTAACGCGAATTCGATCGACGCGAGGTGTTCGAGGCGTTCACCGGCCCGGGATTCCTTCTCGTACGCGGAACTACCGAGCAGTTGGCGGGTGCGTTGTTCGTTGCGGGTTCGCGTGCGAACCAATGCTTCGTTCCCGAACAGTGGGGAGCTTCCCATCTCGCCGCACAGGGTTCGCCCGATGCCCAGCAGACGTGCGGATCGGGCGGGATTTCCTTCTTCGATCGCGATCCACGCAAGAATCTCGGTGCATGCGGACACGCCCAGCCAGTCACTCAACGACTGCTTCAGTTCGATCGCTTCTTTCAACGAGTCCGATGCCGGTACGAACGCGCGCTGGGTCCACAGCGTGAGGCCGCGCGCCCACAGCGCCCAGGACGTGGCGAAACGTTCCCGCAGGGACTTGCCCAGGACGATGGAATCCTGCGCCGAAGCAAGCGACTGTTCCAAGTTCCCGGACAGGCAGTGTACGAACGCGAGTTGAGCGCCACCGAGCAATGTCAGGGAACTGACATCCCCGGCTTCGGCGTGCTGTGCCATGGCGGCGGTGAGGAGTTCCAACGCGATGTCGAGATTGCCGTCGATCTCCTCCGCGGCGCCCCGGAACTGAAGCGCATACGCCGCGGAGACGCGATCACCGACCGATTCCGCGACGGCGCTGGATTCCAGCAAATACTGCTTGGAGGTCGCGATATCGCCTTGAACCATGGCGTACCACCCGATCACCCACAGCGCTTTCGCCCTCTCCGCGCTGGGCTGCGGGTCGGCGTCCAACGCTCGGGTCAGCCAGTACCGCCCGTCTCGCAGCAGCCCACTCGCGTTCCAGAAGAACCACAGCGAACCCGCCATCCGAAGTCCGGTCCGGGCCTCGCCGGGTGTGGACAGGGAGTACTCCAGAGCCGACCGCAGATTCGCACGCTCGTGCCGGAGCCGACGGTTCCATTCCAGCTGCCCTGATCCCAGTGACTGGCGCTCGCTGCGTTCCGACAAACGGAGGAAATAGTCTCGATGATTCCTCCGCCACGTTTCCTCGCTGCCGTACTCGGCAAGCTTCTGGGCGGCGTAGTCCTTGATGCTCTCGAGCAATTTGTATCGAACGGTGGATCCGGACTGAACGGTGGAAACAACCGATTTCTCAACGAGATTGGAGATTATCTCAAAAGTGTCGGGGACAATGTCCGGATCGGTGCACACGCTCTCGACCGCATCGAGATCGAAACCGCCCGCGAAGACCGACAGCCGCGCCCACAGGACTTGCTCTTCCGGCGAACAGAGATCGAAACTCCAATCGATGGCGCCACGAAGCGTTTGGTGCCGCACCGGTCCGCCCCGGTTTCCCCGAGTCAACAGTTCGAAAAGTGCGCCTTCCCGCGACAGGACGCGGTCGAGGGGAAGGGATCTGATCCGGACTGCTGCGAGTTCGATCGCCAGGGGGATGCCGTCCAGTCGCCGGCACAAACGGGCCACACCGATGCGACTCTCGTCGTCGAGGGTGTATCCGGGGACGACGGACGCGGCGCGTTGCTCGAAAAGATCGACGGCCTCGGAGTTGAAGCTGGTGCCTTCTCGTCCCTCGGGGAGCTGATCTTCGTCCAGGACCGACATGGGCGGCACCTCGAACACGGTTTCACCCAGCACACCGAGAGGCTCCCGACTGGTTGCCAGGATCTGTACGCGGTCGGCGCGCCGAACGATCTCGACGGCGACTCTTCCGCACGCCTCGATCACATGCTCGCAGTTGTCCAGGACGATGAGTGCGTGCCTGTCCGCGAGAAATTCGAAGAGGTTGTGGGTACCGCTCGAGGTCACACCGTCGCGGATGTCGAGTGCCTCGGTAATGGTGCTGACGACGAGTTCGGGACTGGCGATCGCGGCGAGATCGACAAACCAGACGCCGCCGGCGTAGGTTCTGCGCACTTCCGTGGCGACGCGGCATGCCAGCCGGGTTTTACCTACTCCACCGAATCCGGTCAGCGTCACGATCGGGGAACTCGACAGACACGCCTTGACCGCCGCGACTTCGGTTCGGCGTCCCACGAAACTCGTCACCTCGCGGAAGAATTCGTGGGCGTTGGGAACGACCGGGTCGGCCGCCACCGCCTGCTCCTGTCGTTGCACAGCTCCCGGTCCGGTGTGCAGTGCCATCTCGTCGACGGGAAATCGATGGAGACGTTGCGATGCACGGAGTTGCTCTCCGAGTTCGGTGGCGGTGGGACGGTTTTGCGGGGCGCCGGCCATGGCGCGTTCGATGATGGCGCTGACGTCCTCGGCAATGCCGTGCTCCCGGGGGTCGGGAACGGGTTCCGAGGCGATTCTCAGGAACTGGGCTACCACCTGCTCACCGCTGCGGCGTTCGAACGCGGCGTGCCCGGTGACCGCGGCGAACAGCGTGGCACCGAGGCCGTACACATCGGTGGGGGCACCTGGTGGTTCGCCCGACACCACCTCGGGGGCGGTGAACGCGGGCGATCCCGTCACCACGCCGGCGGTGGTCTCGAACCCGCCTGCGATCCGGGCGATGCCGAAGTCGGTGAGTGCGGGCTCGCCGTAGTCGGTGATGAGGATGTTGCCCGGTTTGACGTCGCGGTGCAGGATCTCGAGGCGGTGGGCGGTCTCCAGGGCGCCGGCCATCTTCACTCCGACCCGCAGCGCTTCGTCCAGCGGGAGCGGTCCGTGACGGCGGATCCGCGCGTCGAGCGAACCCTGCGCGTGGTACGGCATCACGATGTACGGACGACCGTTGTCGGTGACGCCGACCTGCAGGACGTTGACGACGTTGGGGTGCGCGGTCAGCCGGCCGGCGGCATGCTGCTCCCGAAGAAACCGTGCCCTGTTCTCCTCGTCGAGGTCGGCGGTGAGGACCTTGACCGCCACGGTCCGGTCGAGGGCCGCCTGGGTGCAGCGGTACACGACCCCGAACCCGCCGCGGCCGATCTCCTGAGCGTCGTCGAATCCGGCCGCCGCCAACTCTGCCGTGACCGAACCCGACGCGTCGCGTTGCGTCGCGAAGGGATCGATGTCGGTCATCGACTACATCGATTCTTCCGGTTCGCGCCGCTGTCGAAGAAGTGAACCACCGCCGGTCTCTCGAGGATGCACCTCAGGATATCGCTGCACCGGCCATCTGGAAGAGCCGTCACCGCATCGTCGTGGCTGCTTTGCGTGGGGCGTCCTGGGCACGCATCACTAACTAAAAATTTAGTCAGGATAGTATGGTCGCAGTTGGCTTCCGGCTGGACCGGGGTTGCAATGCGAGGAAAAGGGGAAAACGAAGTGATGCTCAGACGGCGCTTCATCCAGTCGGGACTGGCCGCGGTCGGTGGGCTGCTGGTAGCTGCGTGTACCGATCCGGTGTCCTACCTCGAAGGTGGCAGCAGTACCGATGAGGATGATCAGCGGATGTGGCGAATGCCCGAGGAGGGGGAACCGCACAAGCGGACCTGGATGGCGTTCGGGGCGAGCGAGGAGATCTGGGGAGCCGAGCTGCTACCCGAGGTCCGCCGCAATCTGGCCACCATCGCCCAGACGATCGCGCAATTCGAGCCCGTCTCGATGCTGGTGCGCGAGGAGGAACTCGACCTCGCGCGCGGGCTCGTCGGCCCCGCCGTCGAACTGGTAACGGCCCCGCTCGACGACCTCTGGATGCGCGACACCGGCCCCGTGTTCGTCGAGGGCAACGGAGTAAGGGCGGGGGTCAACTTCAACTTCAACGGCTGGGGCGAAAAGCAGGACTTCGACCGGGACGCGGGAGTGGCGGACGTCGTGACACGCCACGCCGGTGTCGAATCGTTGCCCACGGACCTCATCCTCGAAGGCGGCGGCATCGAGGTCGACGGCGAAGGAACCGCCATCATCACCGAAAGCTGCGTGCTCAACAACAACCGCAACCCCGGATGGTCCAAGGCGGACGTCGAGGCCGAACTGGGACCGCTGCTCGGGCTCGACAAGATCATCTGGCTGCCCGGGATCGCGGGAAAGGACATCACCGACGGCCACACCGACTTCTACGCCCGCTTCGCCCGCCCCGGCGTGGTCGTCGCCGGGTACGATCCGGATCCGGAATCGTTCGACCACGACGTGACCACCCGCCACCTCGAGATCCTCGAGACGGCAGTGGATGCGCAAGGCCGCCCGCTCGAAGTCGTGGTACTCGAGGCGCCGGGTTCCGTCCGACCCGCATTCGAATCGGACGATTTCGCGGCCGGCTACATCAACTTCTACGTCTGCAACGGCGCCGTGATCGCCCCCGAGTTCGGCGACCCCGTGGCGGACAAGGCCGCCAGGCAGGTACTCGAACGGCTCTTTCCCGACCGTCGTGTGGTGCAGATCGACATCGACGCCATCGCCGCCGGCGGCGGCGGAATTCACTGCACTACCCAGCAAGAGCCCGCGGGCTGATCGCGCGCTGCGGCAACCGAGGTCTCCGCGGCGGCCGCACCGCCGCCTTCCCGTAAAGTGAGGTTCCGTGTCCGAACGTCAGACGTTGATTCTGGAAGCAGCCGTCCGTGTGATCGCGCAAAGTGGTGTGCGCGGGCTGCGGATCGAGAAGCTCGCCGCCGAGGCCGGGGTCTCGACCGCCCTGATCTACTACCACTTCCAGGACCGGGCAGGTGTGCTGCGCCGCGCCCTCGAGCACATCAACGAGCGGGCCGAGCGCTACACAACGGAGGCCCTTGCCTCGACGAACCCTCGGACCCAGCTCGAGCAGACGCTCCTGCTCGAAATTCAGAACACCCCCTCCGTCCGTGAAAACAGCATCGCCTGGGGCGAACTCCGGGCCACCGCAATCTTCGACGAAGACCTCCGCGACCAACTCCGCGACGCGACCCGCGCCTGGGCAACGGATGTCGAGACCCTCATCGTCAAGGCGCAGGCCGCCGAACTGGCCGACCCGGACGCCGACCCCGCCGATGCCGCCGAACGACTCACCGCCCTCATCGAGGGGCTGAGCGAACGCTGGCTCAGCGGATCCATCACCCTCGAACGGGCCCAGCAGCTCGCCGCCGGAGCGATCACGGCTGAACTCGGACCCCGGCCCTGACGGTGCGGAAAACGCATCCGCCGAACGGTGTGCGCGTGCTCCTGTGATCCGTTCTTCGGTCCCGTACCTCTTGTCATTTCGGCTGTTCCGCAATGTCATTCACGCAGCTGACACGGGACGACGGGATCTTGTCGACCTGCTGAGGCAGTGATTATCCGCGGCGACACGACGTTTGCCGGGTGGTGGCCTCGACCGAAACGAACCGATTAGTATGCGCAGTTGATGCGACGGACGTCGGTTGGGCACAGGCCCGTCCCGCCGCACGAGTCGTTGCGGTTCCGGGTCGAACGAAGGTGGTTGTGGTGGAGTTTCCGATGCTGTCCAAGGGGCAGAACCTGTCCCTGCCCGCCGACGTGGAGCAGATCGACGTGGTGCTCGGGTGGACCGAGTCGGACGTCGAGGTCGATGCGTCGGCGTTGCTGCTCAACGTGGACGGGAAGGTGCGCTCCGACGCCGATTTCGTGTTCTACAACCAGCCGGAGTCCACCGACGGATCGATTCGGTTCCTGGGCACGAGCGGAACCGAGGAGGGTGCGCAGGCGAGGATCGCGATCGACCTGTCCGCCGTGCCGGACGATGTGCACACCGTTGCCCTCGGAGGCAGCGTGGCTGCCGGCCAGTTCGGTGATCTCGGCAAACTGGCCCTCCGGGTCGTCGACGGTGCCGGGCACACGTTGGCGGAGTACGTCACCGCCGATGCCACCACCGAGTCGGCATTCGTGTTCGGCGAGGTGTACCGCCGCAACGGCGACTGGAAGGTTCGGGCGGTCGGGCAGGGCTGGGACTCCGGGCTGGCGGGGTTGGCCACGGATTTCGGAGTCGACATCGACGACAACCCGGACCCCGAAACCGCCGACGCCCCATCCGATCGTGAGAATTCCGACGCAGCGGTGCCGGCCGACTCCGACACCCCGCAATTGGTGCCCGAACTGCCCACCACACCGGTCGCACGGAAAGCGACGACCCGGGGTGTCCGCACCACCAAGCGGGCGGTGAAGAAGTCGAAGCCACTCGCATTCGGTCTCGCCGAACAGGACACCTGGCAGCCGGCGCGGTTGTTCTCGGTCATCGGGGTCGGCGCGGGTGAGGAGCAGGAGCGGCGTGCCACGTCCGCACTGATCGCGACGATGCAGGCAGTGCGTCCGTTCGCACGCGCCGTGTGTGCCCGGGTGGGGGCTCCCACGGGCACCTTCGAGGGATACGTGGAGGTGGCCTACGAGCGGGGCGAGACGAAGGTGATTCCCGATGCCGTCCTGAAGGTTTCCCGCGGCAGCAGGGTGTGGACCGGTCTGCTCGAGGTCAAGACCGGCAGCGGCAAGCTGAAGAAGGAGCAACTCGAGAACTATCTCGACGTGGCTCGGAAGAAGAAGTACGACGTGGTGGTAAGCCTGTCGAACGACGTCCCGGCCAGCGCGGGGGAGTTGCCGGTGGAGGTCGATCGGCGCATGCTCGCCAAGGTCGCTTTGCGGCACCTGTCGTGGGCGGAAGTGGCGCACGAGGCACGGATGTTGCTGTCCCATGGCGGAATCGACGGCGAGCTGCAGGCGTGGGTCCTTGCGGAGTTCCTGCGGTACCTCGACCATCCCCGTTCCGGGGCGGTCGAGTTCGTCGACATGGGTCGGCACTGGGTCACGGTCCGCGACGCGGTCACCGCCGGCACTCTGCGCGCCGGGGACCAGAAAGCCCTCACCGTGGCCGACACCTGGGTGTCCCTGTCTCGGCATCTCGCACTGCGACTGACCGCCGAGTTGGGGGTCACCGTCAAACACGTCCTGCCCCGCAGGCACGGCACCGATCCGGTGGCCCGCAACGCGGCGGTTGCCGAGCGGTTGGCGGCCGACGGCGTGTTCGAGGCGGTCCTGCGGATCCCGGAGACTGCCGGTGATCTGGTGGTGATCGCGGATGTGCGGACCAACAAGATCCGCTGCCGAACCACGGTCGAGGCGCCGAACGAGGGAACCTCCGGTCGCCGGCTGCGTGGCTGCTCAAGCAACTCAAGGATGCCCCCGGCGACGTTCAGGTGGAGGCAGTGTTCTCCGAGCGCGGGAATGAAGCCTGCGAGCACATCGAGGCGGTGCGGGCCGATCCGAAAGTGCTCACCGCCGGTAGATCCGGGGACATCGTCTCCTTCTGTCTCGAACAGTCGTTCCCGATGGGCGGCCGAAGGTCGGGAACGGCGGCGAGCTTCATCAGCAGCGTCACGTCCTCCGCGGACGCGTTCTACGGGACGGTGGTGCAGCAATTACGGGAATGGGTGCCGGCTGCACCCAAGCAGACCGAGCAGCCGAGGAGTGCAGAACCCGAAGACGAATAGCGGTCGGCCGACATGTGGTGGGAGCTCGAGCTCACAGCGTCGGCCGGTCCAGCGGCCGTGGGAGCGGCGCGAGTGCGCCGGCGCCCCGCAGCCGTTCGTACGCGCGAACCACCGGGTCGATCTCGCCTGACGCGGCGATGTGCAGAAGCGCGCCGCCGTCCGGAACAGCCCGACGGCTCGCCTCGAGGCCGTCGGGTATCAGGGCGGCCCGGGCCGGGCACAGGTAACCGAACCGGCCGACGACAGGATCGCCGACTACGAATCCGGCGTCGTCCTCGAGGGCATCGAGAATGTCGTCGTCGGTGACGTCGCCGAAATCCGGTTCCCACACCGACGCGAGCATCGCGAGCAGTTCGGATTCGGGGACGACGGCACCGTCGGGCGCGTCGACACCCATCACCAGCGACTGCAGCAGAAACTGCGGGGTACCCCCGGCCACGCCGGAGAGTTCGACCGACCACCCGGCCGCACCAGTGCAGACCAACCGCAACCCGGTGCCCGTCAGATCCGACCACGCCTCCGCCTCCTGTGCGACCAGAAGAACCGCTGTCAGCCCATCCGGCGCACACGCGGTATCCGGTCCCGACGCGTGCACCTGCCGCCACGCGCCTCCTGCCGGCGACGCGGCTTCCGGCAGCAGCCGCGAGACCTGTTCCAACGTCAGCCGCCATTGCCCCGCCAGCGCTTCGACCGGCTCCGGCCGCGGCCCCCAGAAGGCCCGTACGACACGTCGCATGCGAATGCGTCCTCCTTGTCCCGCAAGTATCGGCCCCGCCGAGATCGGCGAGCGTACTTGCGGGCACAGTGTATTCGCGATTGCTGCCGGACGACCGAACGCCGAATGCGAGTGTCCACTCAACCAGCGCTGGAATTCCTTGTTCCAGTTGGCCCTGCGCTGATAGCCGCGAGTAGAGCATCGGCTCGCTTCACCTGGCGATGCATCCCGAACGCGTCGACAAGTAACAATACAGCCGACCCGGCGAACACCCATGTCAGGAGTGAGCCACCCTCGTCGGCGAAGTCGGTGAGCGTGACAAATGACATGATGAGACCAGCAGCAAGCATTACCCAGCGGCCGCGGGCGACCGACTGCCGGCTCTCGACCAGTCGCGTAGGCCAGGACCCGATATCTGCGTTCGGTGGCAGCGCGCCGTTGCTGATCGCCGTCGACACCTCACGTTTCGCGGCCAGCCGTGGGCTGCGACCGCTCTTGATCAGCCAGAGCGGCACGACATATGCGGCGACGGCGCCCACCGCGCCACCGACAATCACGACGATCGGATCCATGCATTCCTCACTGGATAGACGTTGTTGGCAACAACAGGATCCGCCGGATCTCCGCGCACCGAAACACACCCTGGGGCTCGGATTTGCACCCCTTCTGCTGGAGCTGAGGGAACCATTTTGCTGTCAGCAGTTGTCGGGGGAGTGTCCGATTAACGGTGGATCCGACCTCGGCGTCGGTTAGTCACCGTTCGGGGTGATGCGGCCTTCGAAGGTGATTGCGAACGCGTTGAGCGCTGGCTTCCACCTCATCACCCATCGTGCCTTACCCTTCCCGGTGGGGTCCAGAGCCCGTGTGGCGAGATACAGACATTTCAGGGCTGCTTGCTCGGTCGGGAAGTGTCCACGGGCCCTTATCGCGCGCCTGTAACGGGCGTTGACGGACTCGATTGCGTTTGTCGAGCAGATGACTCGTCTGATCTCGACGTCATAGTCCAGGAACGGCACGAACTCTGTCCACGCGTTTCCCCACATCCGTACGATCGCCGGATACCGCGCGCCCCACTTCCCGGCGAATTCATCGAATCGTTCCTTGGCCGCCGACTCGGACGGTGCCGTGTAGACCGGTCTGAGATCACGCGCCATCTCATCCCAGTACTGCCGGACAGCGAACCGAAAGGTGTTGCGTATCAGATGAATAATGCAGGTCTGCACCACTGCGAGTTCCCACACCGTGTTGATGGCATCGGGCAATCCCTTCAACCCGTCACACACCACGATGCAGACGTCGGCGACACCGCGGTTCTTGATCTCCGTGAGCACTGAGAGCCAGAACTTCGCACCCTCACCACCGTCGCCGGCCCACACACCCAGAATGTCGCGTTCGCCGTTGACGGTGACCCCGATCGCGACGTACATCGGCCGGTTCGTGACCTGCCCATCCCGCACTTTCACGTGAATCGCATCGATGAAGATCACGGGGTACACCCGGTCCAACGGACGGTTCTGCCAGTCGGTCATCTCGCCGACGACCTTGTCGGTGATGCGCGAGATGGTGTCCTTCGACACCGTCGCTCCGTAAATATCCTGGAAGTGGGCAGAGACCTCACCGGTAGTTAAACCCTTTGCTGTCAAGGATAATACGATCTCATCGATACCGGTCAGCCGACGTTGACGCTTCTTGACGATCTGCGGCGCGAACGAGGAATCAGTATCCCTCGGGACATCGATTTCCACAGGTCCGATCTCGGTCAGCACCGTCTTCGTCCGGGTGCCGTTGCGTGAGTTCCCGCTCCCGCGGCCGGCGGCGTCGTGTTTCTCGTAGCCAAGGTGCTCGGTCATCTCCGCGTCCAGCGCGGTTTCGAGGACGTTCTTGGTGAGCTGATTCAATAGCCCGTCCGGGCCCATCAAATCCACCCCCTGCTCCTTGGCCTGGGCCAGGAGTTGCTCGGCCAACTGCTTCTGATCCACTTCGGTCGCTGCCATGGGATCCAGTGTTTCGGTCATCATCGATCCTTCCCGCCAAGCAGCAGCTCGGCGTGTCGAACCAAGATCAGATCAACCGTTATTCAGACAGTCCCGTTGTCGGGGCCGGGGGAGTCGAGGATGCCGTTGTTGAGGGCGAGCGTGACGAGTCGGGAGCGTTTCTGATTCTGAGGGAGGTCCTCGATCTCGAATGTGCAGAAGAGGGCGCGAAGATGGGTCTTGACCGTTTCGGTGCTCAGGTGCAGCGCGTCGGCAATCTGCCGATTCGATGCCGGGATGGGGTGGTCGGTGCCGTCGTGGAACGGCCGGCACAGTTCGGTGAGGACGGTGCGCTGGGCGGGTGTGAGAATGATGTCGGAGTCGAGGGTGTTCCCGATGTGGGTGATGCCGCAGTCCGTACCCGGCTCCCCGTGGTAGGTGAGCATGCTCTCGCCGACTTGGATGACGTCTCCGGGGTGCAGAGTCTGGCGCCCTTGCAAGCGGGTGCCGTTGACGAAGGTGCCGTTACGGGAGAGGCCGTCGTCGGTGATGGTCCAGTGGATGCCGATGCGCTCGATGGTGGCGTGTAGGCGGGAGATGTCCGGGTCGGTCGGCAGCGACAGGTCGGCGTACGAGGAGCGGCCGATGACGATCGGGGAGTGGTCCGGGATGAGCGTCATCTCGTCGGTGTGCCCGTGGTCGGTGTACGAGAGAACAGAGTTCGTCACTGGGAGTCTCCCTTTCGGCCTTCCGGCGGTCTGTGCGGGTGTTACTCCATCGTGGCGCGAAGGGGCGGGCCGTGTTAGACCCCCTGGGGGTGGTGTCCGGCCACCCCGGGATCGAGTCGGCGAGTGGTAGGGGCCGCGACAGATCGGGGTGCCAGCCGGAGGCCTTGCGCTCGGGGCATTCGCGTGCCACGCTCATATGCATGACTATTGGAAAGGCGGACTCCGCCACAATCGCGTGAGCACCGCGCCGCTTCGCCCGGTGGCTGCACGCCGAGCGACATTCACCGATAACAATGATCACTCCGCCGAATGCATGTTCGGTGTCGGAGCTGTGCGTGACGCATGGCTCGGGCACGGGTTGCGCGCCTGGCCCTCCGATCGCACCACAGCGGAATCGGCCGTCGAAACACTGTATCGGCGATCAGGATTCCGCGAACCGGAGTTCGTCTGGGTGCCGTCACCCCCAGCCGGATCGGACCTCATCGCCGTCGAGGGGTTGGCGACGACGCTGTCGTTTGCCGGCGACGGAGTCGCGTGCGTCTCCTCCCGAATAGCAACCATGCTGTCGGAATCGCGCAGACGCATGGACACACTGATCGCCCGAGGCAGATCCGACTGGCCGAACGAACGCCGGGCGATCGAGACCGCGCGAACCCAGTCGCCCGACGACTCTGCCCGCGTCGGCATCAGTCCGAATGCAATCATCCGAGCCGCCGTGTGGGATTCGTTGCGCACGAGCCTTTTCGACGGGGTCGCGGCTGCGATACGAACATTGATGCCCGCCGTCGTCGGAGGGGTGACCTGGTATGGGCAGCAAGAAGCACATCGGGTCGCGTTCTACGACACGTACCGCCGGTTCGGGCTCGCCAGGTTCCGCTCCGACGACGTCGAGCTACTCGACCTCCATACCGCCGTGACCGGCGCGACCGGGTGGTGGTGGGCGTTCGACAACGTGTGCGTGATGGCGGAACGCCCCACCGCCCTTCATACCGAGCCCATACCGGGCCGTGTACACAACGAACGCCGATTGCACCACCCGGATGCTCCTGCGCTCGAATTCGAGGACGGTCATTTGCTTTTCGTGCATCACGGGACCATCGTTCCCGACTGGGTCGTGCTCGAGCCGACTGTCGAACGCATCGCACGCGAACGTAATGTCGAGGTCCGCCGATGCGCGATCGAGCGCATCGGATGGGACACCTACATCGACGAGGCCGGGCTCGCGCTGATCGACCGAGCCGATGATCCCGGCAATGTCGGTCACACGCTGCAGCTTTACGTGATATCGGACGGCTGGGGCCGTAGCGATCACATCTTGCTCGCCGTCAATGGTTCTCCCGAACGCGACGGACGTCGGCGACGATACGGGATCTATGTGCCGACACGGATTTCGTCGGCGTTGGATGCCGCCGCGTGGACCTACGGCATCAACGGCACCGACTACGCCCGTCTCGTTCGTCGAACCTGAAACCGAAACCCGAACTCCAGAGGTGATTCGCATGAACTCGATCATGACCTTGTCCGATCTCACGGCCCTCACAGGCCTCGATGTCTTCGACTATCTCGACCAGGAAGTATCGGTACCCGTCATCGACGGTATGCAGGCACAGGGCGACCTCATCGTAGTCCCGTATTCGCTTGTCGCCGAGATTGTCACGCCCGGCCCATGGACGCGGTCGGAGAACGTACCGCTGTCGGGAGTGGTATTGCTGCGGAGCGCTGCGGGCGGAAACCCGCACAGCCTCGTCGCCGACGAAGGCATGTGCATGTGGTCGACACCGGTGAACGACCCCCGGCGCCTCGCGCTCGGCATCCTCGACACCCGCGTTACCGCCTACCTCATCCACCCCGAGCACGGAGCCACCGGCATCGCCCCTGGTCGGTATGTCATCGGACGCCAGCGGGAACGGGGCGTCGGGCGGTTCTTCGAGCGGACGCACTTCGTCGTAGATTGACGTCCGGGATTCCATCCGGTTCGGCTCTATGGGTCGGGTGACGCCACGGTCACACCATCCGGCGGTTCTCGTCGGTCTGGAGGCCGAGGATGAATTCTGCGTGGCTTTCGAAGCCGGCCTCACCCATCACCCCATGCGCGGAGATGGTGTTGAGGTCGCGGAGGAGTTTGGACAGGAGACTGTCGTCGAGGATCGCGGCGGCACCGGCATGCCGGAACGCGCGGGTGACCACTTCCACCGAGGTCTTCGCGGCGAGCGAGGCGGCGGTCTGCATCTGGTCGAGCAATGGGAGCTGGACGCGGTCTCCTGCGTCGATCACGTCGTTGACCTGATGCAGGGTATCGATGCAGAGGCTGCGTGCGGCGCGGACGCGGGCGTCGAGTTCGCCGAGTTCGCGTTGAAACCAGGTGAGTTCGGTCAGGGCAGGAGGCTGATGCAGGTTGATTCGCCCGCCGCGCCGAATCCTCGGCGCGGCGCCGACAATTTCGTCCAGGGCCCGACGGGCCGCGCCGAGGACCATGCCGGGGTGCATCTGCAACACGAAGGGCACCATGCCGAGGCGGGACAGCGGGGTGTCGGTGCGGGAGCCCTCACCCATCGGGTCGTAGATCATGTCGTCGGCGACGAAGACATGGTCCGCCTGGAAGCTGCTGCTGCCGGTGCCGCGCATACCCAGTACTTGCCAGTCGTCGAGGACCTCTATCTCGCCACGCGGCAATAGCGCTGCCCGGCGTACCGGTTTGCCTGCCTCATCGGCGATGAGGAACGTCGCCGTGACGTAGTCGGCGTGGTAGAGACCACTGACGAAGTCCCACCGGCCGCTGACCACGTAGCCGCCGTCGACCCTTTGCGCGTTGCCGGGCTTGAGCGACGCCGCCTTGAGGGCGATGCCGTCGGCGAAGATCCTGCGAGCTGTGTTTTCGCTGACGACTGTGGCGAGTTCACCGGCACCTTCGAGAAGAATCGTGGCTGTCCAGGCGGTGGCGGGGTCGATGTGGCCAATCTTTTCGATTACCTCGAACGCGGTGACGGCATCGACGACGTTGCCGCCGAGATCGTCGGGAGTCATGATTCCGAGCACCCGCGACTGCCGCAGTGCTGCGATGGAGCGGTCACTGAGGCGCCGGCCCGATTCGGATTCGATTGCACCGACGGCGAGTTCGTCGCGGATGGAATCGACCGCGGCGAGGGCTGCGGCGCGCCGATCGGTGCGGGCGAGCGGCCACGAGGTCAGCGGAGCGGTGGTGGTGGAGGTCATCGGTCGGTTCCTTTGCGGTGGGGGTGTCACGGACGGGCCGAGGCGGGCAGCGGAGTATGGATCCCGAATCGGCGTTTGCTGTAGGAGAGGGTGTGGGCGGGCCGGGTTTCGACCGTTCTGACCTGCCCGAGAATGATGACGTGGTCGCCGCCGCCGACGGTCCGGGCGACATCGCATCCGAGCCAGCCGGGGGCGTCGCTCAAGCGGGGGAGCCCACTGTCGATTCGCCAGGGCGCCTCGGCGAACCGATCGATGCCGCCGGTCGCAAAGATGCGCGCGAGTTCCTCGTCGTGCTCGCCGAGGATGTTCACGCCCAGCCGGCCGGTTGCGGTGACGGCAGTCAGCACCCGCGAGCGGCGGTCGAGGGCGACGGTGATCATGGGTGGGGTCAGAGACAGCGAGCCGAAGGCGCTGACAGTGGCGCCCACGGGCATGCCGTCATTCATGGCCGTGATCACCGTGACCGGGGCGCACAGGGATGCCATCGCGTCTTTGAATTCTTCGGCGATCGAGGTGGTGCCGGTCCGGTCGGGGGTGTCTGTGCTGATCGACATTCGTGCCCTCACTTCAGGTCGGTGGTGGGAGGTGTTCTTGCTCGATACTGCTCGGGTCGGCACCGTCGGCTCATCCCCGAAACTCGGGATCTTCAGCGCCGGATCAATCCGAGGACGTGTGCACGTAGCTCGGCGAAGGCCGGCTCGAGTTTGGTGCGCAGTTGATTCCGGGGGCCGGGAAGGGGGACCGGGATGATCTCGGTGACCGACGTCGGAGCGCCGGAGAGGACGATGACGCGGTCGGCCAGGTACACCGCCTCGTCGATGTCATGGGTGACGAGAACGACGGTCATCCCCAGTTCCTCACGCAGCCTGAGCATCAGGTCCTCGAGATCTGCCCGGGTCTGCGCGTCGACCGATGCAAAAGGCTCGTCCATGAGCAGCACTTCGGGCCGGCACGCGACTGCGCGGGCGATGGCGGCGCGTTGCTGCATCCCGCCCGACATCTGCCAGGGATAGAGGTTCGTCGCGTGTGCAAGGCCCACCGCCAGCAGCGCCTGTTCGGCGATGCGTTGGCGTTCTGTCCGTTTCATGCCCGATCGACGGAGTGGGAGCATGACATTGCCCACCACACTCATCCAGGGGAGCAGCGACCGCGAGTAGTCCTGGAAGACGAGGGCTAGGCCTTTCGGGGGCGCGGTGACGTTCGCACCCTCGAGTACGACCTCTCCGGTGTCCGGTGAGAGCAGACCCGCCAGGCACCGCAACAGGGTGGTCTTGCCTGCCCCCGAAGGGCCGACCACGGTGACGAATTCCCCTTGATGAACCGCGAAAGTGACGTCGGCCAGGATGTGCCGGGAGGCAGTCCCGCGCCCGTAGGACTTTGCCACGGCCCGCACATCCAGAGTGAGACGATCGTGCACGTCCGGGTCGGTGTGTGCCACCGGCGTGGTGGTGGATGTGGTCATGATGCAGAACCTCCTTGCCCAGCTTTCCTGAGCCCGTAGTACCAGCGGAGTAGATACCGTTCGATGCCGCGGAACACGACGTTGCTCGTGTAACCGAGAATTCCCAGCAGTAGCAATGCCGACCACATCTCCGGAATCGCGAAGGTGCGTTCGGCCTGCAGTTGCACGTATCCGATTCCGTGCGTGGACGCGACGTATTCGCTGGCGATGATCAACACCACGCCGAGCGCGACGCTGATCCGCGCCCCGGCCAGAATCTGGGGGCTCGCCCCCGGCAGGACAACCCGTAGCAACCGATGATGGAACGGAATGTGATAGCTGCGCATCATGTCTCGTACCAGCGGGTCAAGGGAGCGGACACCGTCGATCGTGCCGAGCAGGATCGGCCAGATCGTCCCGTAGGCGATGACGGCAATCTTCATCTCGTCCCCGACCCCCATCAGCACGAGGCCAATGGGAACGAGCACGATTCCGGGTACCGAGCGCATGAACTCGAACACCGGGAGAGCGGCATCGTAGAGACTCTCGCGCAGCGCCAGCACCAACCCGGCGCCGATTCCGATCACGGTCGCAATCACCAGACCGAAGAGGAAGTTCCGCACGCTGGGGACGGCATCCGATCCGATCCGGTCGAACAACCACATCTGCTTGTAGGTGTGCGCCACCTGCTGCAGTGGGGGGAAATAGAACCTCTCGCTGCGTGTTGTCGCCACCCACGCTCCGGCGACGGCCACGAGGGGCAGCCACAGTTCGACGGCCGCCGCTCGTGCTGTTCTCCTTATCATTTCACTGTCTCTCTGTTGGCGGGCGACCACGGAATCACCCGGCGTTCGAGGTGGAGGAAGACCACGTTGAGGGCGACACCGAGCAGTCCCGCGACGATCAGCCAGGCGAACATCACGTCCACACCGCCGGCCTGCTGCGCTATACCCAGCGACTTGCCCAGTCCTGGAGCCGAGCCGAGGTACTCGGCCGCCGTAGTCAGCATCAGCGCGATGGCGGCCGATGTGCGTAATCCGGTGACCACGAAGGGGAGCGCGGACGGCAGGACCAGTCGCGTCATGCGATCGAGCCGCGAGAGTCGTAACGATCGCACGGTGTCGGCGGCGACAGGGTCGACGTGATGCACACCGTCGACGGTGGACGTCAGCAGCGGCCAGCACGCCCCGAACACGACCAGGAGTACTTTCATCTCCATCGTCGAGCCCAGGATCAGCAGCAGAACAGGGGTGAGCGCGACTGCGGGAATGGTACGCAGGAAGTCGATCATCAGGCGTGTGCTGCGAGTGAGGAAGTCGGATGTTCCGATCAGTAGTCCGACGGGGACGGCGAGGACGACGCACAGGGCAAGGCCCACAACCCAGCCCACTGCGGTCTGGCCCAGCGTCATCCAGAATTCCGGTGTGGTCGTCATCGAAGCGAGAGCCGACACCGATTGTGCAGCGGTGGGTATCGAACTCGACGGCAACAGTCCGGATTGCACCGCCAGTTGCCAGCCTGCCAGTGCTGCGACGACAACTGCCACCCGCGCGGCCCGGCGTCGCTGGGGGAGAGGAAACCGGGGTGAGGTCACTGCCGGGGGCCGAGGGGTGCGCGTGAGCGTGGTCATGATCGATCAGCTCATCAACTCGTCGACATCGACGTCCCCGGAAACGAACTGGTACTGCTCCATCAGCCCGGTCCACAGTGACAGCGCCGCACGGGGGTTGCCGGCGTCGAAGACAGGGAGCCGCATTGCCGGAATCAGTTCTGCGGGAACCGGGCTGATCGCCGGTAGCACCGCCCGCACCTCGTCCGGGTGCGCGGCGGCGTATTCGATGCCCCGGTTCAGCGCCCGGACGAAACCCTGCACTGCCTCCGGATTCTCCTGTTCGAACTTCGCAGAGGTTGCCACGGTCAGCTGCATGCCACCCGGTACCGCCTCCGCGCCCGGCGACATCAAGCGGGTGGCACCCTGGGCGAGCGCGGCGGTATCGAACGGTGAGATCGTGCTGATCGCGTCGACATGGCCTTTCGCGAGGGCGTCGGTCATGTCCGACAGCGGCAATTCCAGGAATTTCACCTGGTTGCTGTCCGCCCCCGCCTTGTCGAGTGCGGCACGGAGAGACAGTTCGCCGCTGCCTTTCAGGGCCCCGACCGCGACGGTTCTGCCCGTCAGGTCCGCGGGTGTCGTGACGGAACTGTTCTTCGCGACGAGTACGACTCCGGTGTCCTCCGCGGGGAGATCGGTGCTCTTGGTGACACCCCCGACGATCCGCAGCGGTAGCCCCTTGTCGAACGCCTGGATGACGATCGCCGTCTCACCGAGAGCGAACTGGTCGGAGCCGTTGACCAGATTCGTGATCATGGCACCGGCATTGGTGAAGTCTGCGGTCGCGTTGATTCCTTCCTCGCGGAAGAATCCCTTGTCCACCGCAAACTTGAAGGGAACGGAGTCGACGATGGGCAGTTGACCCACCGTGACGTCGAGCAGTCCGTCGGTTCGGGACTCCGTGTTCGAGGAACTACAACTCGCCGTCGACACTAGGGCGAGTGTGACCATGCCGGCGATGACGGCGTGTCGGGGCAGTATGTGCATCGGTCGTTTCCTTCTCCGAGAATGAGGTCGGGGATCTGAAGGGACTCGCGGTTCCCGCGATCCGTCGAGACTGGCGGTGTGGCGAAAGTCTCGTTGCAAGAAGCCTGGCGGGTTCGAGTTGCACCCGCAATGACGAGAACTCGGCATGTGTCAGGTCAGTCCAGCCACCGCTGCAGATGCAGCAGGGTGCGCTCGAACGCGAGATCAGTGGCTGCGGAATCGAACGTGTCGCGTTCGAACGTGGCGAATGCGTGATCGGCACCGGGGTACCGGTAGAACTCCACCTCCGGGTTCTCGGCGAACGCCTCCGTGATGGCGGTTCGTGCCTCGGGCGGGCAATAGTGGTCATTTTCGGCGAAGTGGAACTGGACGGGGACATCGATCTGTTCGGCGAGGTCGAGGCGGTCCTGCACTCCGACGCCGTAGTAGCTCACCGCCGTATCGACGTCGGTGTTCGCGGCGGCCAGGATCGCCAGACCGCCGCCGAGGCAATAGCCGAGCGCGCCGACCCGTCCATTGCCCCACTCGCTTCGGCGTAGCCACTGGATTGCTGCGGAGATGTCAAGGACGGCGGTGGACAGGTCCAGGTTGTCCCGCAATTCGATCGCGTGCGTGAAGTTCTCCCCGGCGTAGTCGAGTTCGACATCAGCCTCTTGCCGGGCGAACAAGTCGGGGACGAGTGCCTGAAACCCCTGCGCCGCAAAGATCTCAGCCATGGTCCGCATGTAACGGTTGATACCGAAGATCTCGTGCAGGAGAACGATTCCACCGCGACCGGGACGTGTGTCGGGGCCCGCGGAGTAGGCCGGGAACGTGTGGCCGTCCCCGGCAGCGAGGCGAACCGTCGAGGTAAGGATCATCGTGACTGCCCCTTCCAGTAGTCGATGTGAGGTTCGAGGGCGGCCGGTCCCATCGGCTGATGCCGGATCTCGGGACGGCCGTCACCACCTGCGAGGGCCTCCGCCATGGGGGTTGGGACCATGCGGACTCGGTCCGATGCCCCCGGCAGCGACGCCAGATCTTTGGCGGCGAGCGCGTACACCACGCGTCCTATGCCGCTCAGATAGATCGCACCGGCGCACATCAGGCACGGCTCCGTGCTGGTGTACAGGGTGGTCGAGGCAAGTGCCGTAGCCCCACCTGGACGCCGATGCCGCGCGCACGACGTTGGTCTCGGCGTGCGCGGTGACGTCGCGTTCGGTGACGGCGGTGTTGGTGGCCGTCAGCAGAACGACCCCTGCGGCGTCGACGAGAAGGGAGCCGAATGGCCGGTTGCCGTCGGCACGCGCCGCTCGCGCCAGATCCAACGCGTGCAGCAAGTGCGTTCGATCGGTGGCCTCGCCGACCGTGCTGCCGGACGGATTCACAGCGACCTCGTGAAGATCGGAACCGAGCGCCCCTCACGAAAACGCCACACATCGTCGGCGCCCCGAGCGTAGATGTCCCGGTATTCCGCCAACGACTGTGCGATGGGTTCACCAGCGTCGAGTCCGTCGTGCATGTACAAGGTGACGAGCACTGTGCCCTCGATCGACGAGGAGGAGAGGCGGACGAGGCGTTGGTTGCTGAGCACGCTTCGGGACGTGCGAACCATTGCTGTGCGTCCGTCGGCGAACGCCTGCAGTGCGGCAGCGCCGGCTGTGACCGCCTGACCGGTGACGAACTTTCCGTCTGCCTCGAACAATTCCGCGAAACCGGCCGGCTCCGCATGGTCGAGTTTCCAGGTGAATTCGACGACGAGGTCGTGAATCGCCGATCGCGTGGGGGTGTCGATGTCTCCTCGGATTGCGTGCACCAGTCGCTCCTGTGGTCGAAGTTGTCGTATCGCCCGTAAGCCTTCTCCGACAACACCGATCGGCGCATCACAGGTTCTCGTCAACTCCGGCCCTGAGGCGCAACCCGTGGGCGCCGAACGCAATCGAGTCGTGGCGGGTGTCAGTCGTCCATCAGTCCGGATCTGATGGCATACGCGGTGGCGTCCGCTCGCCCGGAGGCCCCGATCTTGCGGTACAGGTTGCTGATGTGCCTGCCGACGGTCTCGATGCTGATGACGAGTTCGGTGGCAATCGCCCGGCTGGTCGAGCCGGCCGCGATCAATCGGAGCACCTGCACCTCACGGGCAGTCAGACCGTCGGGATAGCGATCCTGCCGACTGCGCCGGGCGCTGCGGGCCGCCACGAGTTGGGGTGCGTAGGCCAGGACGTCACCGACCGTCATCCGGAAACCCTCCGCATGCAGCACTGACAGAGTCGACGGCGGTCCGGAAAGGATTCCGGTCACATCTATTGCTCTGGCCGGGAATTCGATCCAGCCGTGCAGATTCAACGTCGAGCGGACAGACATGGCCAGACCGACCAGCCGGGCGGCGTAGTCCTTGTCGCCGAGATCGTGGAGGCACACGGCAAGACCCTCCAGACACCAGATGAAACGCGGTCTCGCACCGATCGCGGCCGCCAGAGCGAGGCTTTCGAGGTAATGTGTGGCAGCCGCGACGACGGTGCCACGGCTCAGTTCGATCTCGGCGATGAGGTTGAGAAAGACCGAACTGTTCCAGGCATCACCGGCGTCCTGAGCCAGACGTAGTCCCTCTGCGAGCAGCGCTGTCGCCTGAGTGTCGTGGCCGTCCTCGTGGAGAATGCGGCCGAGTTGTTGCAGGGGCACATTGGTGTACGAGCTGTCCCCGACGCCGCGAAACCCCTCGACGGCACGGTCCAGGGTGCTGCGGGCGAGCTCGCGGTGGTGGCCGGTCGCGGCGGCGGAGGCACCGAAGAGGCTGCGGGCGCGGGCTGCCCACCACCGGTCGTCCGCGTCGTCGAGGCTGGCGATGGCCTCCTCGAACAGTGGGCGGGCGACGTCGAATCCGTGCACCTCGAATCGGGCGGCGGCGAGGTCGACGAGAGTGCGGGCTCGCGCGGCCGGTTCATCCAATTCCTGCCAGAGACGTGCGCATTCTTCGAGGTCGGCGAGGGCGTGCGCATATGACGAGGCGGCACCGGTGAGAACTGCCCGGGCTTCGCGGGCCCGCACCGCCGGCACGGACCGCCTGCCGTCCGTGAGCCGCAGACTGTCGGTGAGCCAGTGCAAGCCCTCCTGCAGGAGACCTCGGGCGAGCCAATAGCTGCGCATCCCTGCGGCCATGTCGACGGCGCGCCCGTCGCCGAACTCGAGGTAGTACCGCAGTGACGACCTGATGTCGCCGAGGTCACCGTCGGTGCGTGTGAGCCAGTCGTCGGCGGCAGGCCCGACGAGATCGGCGCCGTCGAGCACTCTGTGCAGAAAGTACCGTGCGTGGGCAGTTCTGGCGGTCTCGGGCTGTGGTTCGGACCGCAGTAGTTGCCTGCCGTAGTCGCGGGTGGTCTGTGCCATCGTGAAGGCGGGTCTGCGACTGTCCGGCCGATCGGGTAGCGGAGCGAGCAGGCTGAGTCGAACGAATTCGTCGAGGTGATCCACCACCGCGTGCGGAGAACAGACTCCGGCAGGTCCGTGCGGTTCGCCCACCGTACCGGCGAGAATCGCGGACAGTGCTGGGGGTTCGATGGCGCCGTCGAATGCCGCCATGACCTTGAACACGGCGGCGTCGACGGGCTCGAGCAGCGACACGGTGTCCGCCACGGTGCGGGCCAAGGTGCGGTGACGGTCGGGGAGATCGGCGGGTCCGCGCATGTTCGGCGACCAACCGTCTTCGATCCGCGCCGCCAGGGCATCCAGGGTCACCGTGCTGAGTTGATGGGCGGCGATCACGAGGGCGAGGGGAAGCCCGCCGAGTTGTCGGCAAATCGAGGCGACCGTGAAGGACTGGGCCTCGAGGTCTCGTTCGAAGGCAACCCGGCGGGCGTGATCGAGGAAGAGTGTCAGTGCTGGACTGGTCGCCGCGTCGATGTTGGGGGCACCGTCCGCGTCCGGACAGGGGAGAGGGCGCAGTACATGCCGGTACTCCTGTGACAGGTCGGTCGCGGCCCGGCTCGTGGCGAGGAGCCGGACGTGCGGGTGGGCAGCCACGAGCGCGCCGAGAGCGCGTACCTCGGAGCGGACCCGTTCGAGGCTGTCCACCACGACGACGTGTGGCTTCTCCGATTCGGGCAGCGTCGTCATGGCGTTGCCGATCAGAGTCACCGCATCTGTCGCGGACTCGCATGCCGACAGATCTACCGGCGTGACGTCGCTGCCCGATGACACCAGTCCCCTCGTCACGGCAGCGACGACCGCGGTCTTTCCCACGCCCCCTGCGCCGACCACGGTCAGCATCGTGACCGCGGGGTCGCGGAGAAGAGCGAGGATCGAGGCGACGTCGTCCTCCCGGCCGACAAGCGCGTGTGTTGGCAATGTGTCCGAGTCCATCGCAGAACCCTCTCGATGTCGACGTAGCCTGGAGTCACCCCCTCGCGGAATGCGCTCCGGTCATGAGGGCCGCGAGGTCGTCCGGTTCGAGGAACGACGGGGGCGGCGGCGGTCCCCAGGCGTAGAGGCCCTGCAGTCCGTGCAGCACCTCCGGGGACCAGAGTTCGTCCTCGGGCACGGTGTCCATGTCGGAGTAGTACTCGGAGAAGTTCCCGGCCGGGTCCTTGAGATACCAGAAGAAGTTCGCGCCCGCGTAGTGCCTGCCGAGTCCCCAGATGTGGCGTTCGGGGTTGCCGTCGAGCATGGTGTGGGCGCCGCGGCCGACCTCGTCGATGTCGTCGACCTGCCAACTGGTGTGATGCATGAAGTTCACCGGTGCGGCCATGACGAGGACGTTGTGGTGCTCGACGGAGCAGCGCAGGAACGCGGCCTTGTCGCCCATGTAGTCGCTGACCTTGAACCCGAGACCGTCGGTGAAGAACTTCATGGTGGTCTCGAGGTCGGTGGACCCGATCACCGCGTGGCCGAGTTTGCGGGGGCGTACCGGGTCGGTGCGGGTGAGGAACGGGGCCCGTCCCCAGCGATCGATCCGGCCGGGACCGTTGTACGGCGTCGGCGACACCGCGGGCTCAATCACGATCCGGGGTCGCACCGCCACGTGCACGAGCGTGCCGGTGATCGGTTCGACGGCGCTGACGGAGGTGCCGTCGTGCCGGATCGCCACACCGAGCCTGGTCAGTCGCGCGGTGATGGCGGTGATGTCGTCGGCGTCGTCGGCGGCGACGGTCAGCTCGACCAGCCGCCGGGTGGGTGCGTGCACGATTGCGAGTTGTTCGCCGCCGTTGCGGGTGGCGAACACCCCGCCCCCGCGGTGTTCGAGCCCGAAGTCGGAGTAGTAGGCGATGGTGTCGTCGACGTTGGGGACGCCGATGGTGACCTTGCCGAGTCCGTGTAGTGCCATGGCGTGGTGTCCTTACTGCGCGTCGGGTTCGGCGACGAAACGCTGGTGCAGCTCTCCGATGCCGTCGATCCAGCTGTCGAGTGTCTCGCCGGCCTGCAGGAACCGTTGCGGTTCGCGGCCGACACCGACGCCGGCGGGGGTGCCGGTGAAGATCACGTCACCGGGGTACAGGGTGATGGTGTGGGAGAGGGTGGCGACGAGCTTCGAGACGGGGAAGATCAGGTCGCGGGTGCGGCCCTTCTGCATTTGTTCGCCGTCGACGGTGCAGCCGAGTTCGAGGTCGTCGGGGTCCGCGAACTCGTCGGGGGTGACCAGCCACGGTCCTTGCGGGGAGAACCCGGCGAAGGATTTTCCGAGTCCGAATTGCGGTGCGGGACCACGCGTCTGGGTGATCCGTTCGGAGATGTCCTGTCCGGCAGTGAGTCCGGCGACGTGGGACCAGGCGTCGGATTCGTTGATCTTGGCGGCTTCGCGGCCGATGACGGCGACGAGTTCGACCTCCCAGTCGACGTTGCCGCCGGTGGGGATGATCACGTCGGTGTCGGGGCCGGTGAAGCTGGAGGCGTATTTGGTGAAGACCGGCGGCAGGTGGGTGGGGGATTCGAAGCCGGATTCGGCGGCGTGGGCGTGGTAGTTCAGGCCGACGGCGAACACCTGCCGGGGAGCCGGTGAGGGTGCGCGCAGGAGGGACCGGTCGATCGGGAAGCCGTCGTCCGCGAGAGCCGAGAGGTCCTGGCCTGCGGCCCATTCGGTGACGTCGTCCCAGGCTTCGTAGAGGGCCTGCGGGCTCGGGCCGAACCGGCCGCGGGAGGCGTGGGCGATGTCGACGGCCCGCTCGGCACCCTTCTCTCCGAGGACGAGGACGAGGGCGGCACGGTGGTCGATATTGGCGATACGCATGAAAGGGGTTCTCCTGGAGTGAGGTCAAACGGTGGTGGATGCGGGGTGGAGACTGGTGGGGGATGGGTCGAGGATCTGCAGTCGGTTGCGGTATTCGCTGAGCAGATCCGTCAGTTGGGTGTTGTCGGTGACGGCGCCGAAGATGTAGTGATCCGGCCGGACGAGCACCGCGCTGATGTTCTGTCCGCGGAACCACCGAGTCCATCGACCGGTCGCGTCGAGCAGATCCGGTGCTCCGGACTCCTCGACGGTCTTCAGCCGTACTCCGGTGCTGGCGAGGAGCCGCTGCAGTGTCGGGTCCGAGTGCGCGACATCGGTGTCGCCGAGTACCAGCAGGACCGTACCGAAGCCGGTGACCTCGTCGAGGAGGTCGCTGTGGGCGCCGATCCGCACCGGAAACTGCGGTGCGAGGGTCCCGCGCAGCGCGCCGCCGTGAGTGTCCTGCGCGGTGACGCCGTCTCCGAGGACGGGAAGGGCAGTGACCGGTAGGACCTTCGCGGGGTCGGCGCCGCCGTCGATCATGCGGACGTCGCGTTCCGTGGCCTTCTCCTCGTCGAGGACGCAGATGACCCGCCCGAGTTCGACCGACATCGTGACCGCGTGCTGCAGGTGCACGTTTCGTTCGGACGAGTACGAATCGAGCAATGTGAGGTTGGATTCTCCGCGCAGGACGCGATCGAGCTTCCACGACAGATTGGCTGCGTCGCGGATGCCCGAGCACATGCCCTGCCCGGCGAAGGGAGGCATCTGGTGCGCGGCGTCACCGGCGATCGCGAGACGGCCGGAGTTCCACCGGTCCGCCCACCGCGCGGCGAACGTGTAGACGGCGTGACGCTCGAGTTCGCTGTTCTCCGGCGTCCGGTCCCACTCTCGGAGCAATTCCCATGCCTTCTCCGGCGTGTTCAGTTCTTCTCTCGTCTCGCCGGGCAGCCGCATGAACTCCCATCGTCGACGCCCCGGTCCACCCGACACGACCGTGGTCGGCCGGGCAGGATCGCACAGCTGCCAGTTCTGTGGCGCCCACTCGCGGTCGTCGAGCGGAATGGTGTCGACGATCAGCCAGTCGAAGAAGAAGCCCTCGTCGTGCATGGTCGCACCCATGCGCTCACGGACGAAGCTGTTCGCGCCGTCGCAGCCGACGACGAAACGTGCTCGCACCTGCCGCTGCTTGACGACCGTGCTGGTGAACGTCACCACGACGTCGTCTGCGCCCTCGTCGATTCCGACCACTTCGGCGCCGCGCAACAGAGTGACGTTCGGCATCGTGGCCACTGCCTCGGCGAGCACCTTCTCGAGCTGTGGCTGGGAGAAGAAGCTCGCTGTCGGCCAGCCGTTCGGGCCGGTCCCGGACCAGTCGATCCGCACCAGCGCCTCTCCTGCCGCATTGTGCCATTCGTAGTGGTCGGGCACTGCCTCGGAGATCGACTCGATCTCCTCGGTCAGGCGCATCGATTGGAAGACACGGCCGATCTCGTCGTCGAAATGGACGGCCCTCGGGAGTGGGTACGGCTCCGGCCAGCGTTCGACGATCACCACGTCGTGGCCGCGCAGGCCGAGCATCCGTCCCAGCGCCAGTCCTACGGGCCCGGCACCGACGATCACGACATCGTGGGTGTTGTCCTGCATGTTCGTTGCTCTTCCTCGGGTGCGAGTGCAATAGGACGCCAATTGAGCCCTATTGAGCATGTTCAATAGACACAGCATGCTGTGACCCGTGCCGCATGTCAAGAGAATCGACCCAATCAATCCGTATCGAGCATGGTCAATACGGTAGAATCAGCGTTGGCCCGGCTCTCGGCGATGAAGCGGCGGTGGGCACGACGAAACGAGGACACGATGACCGATCTCGCGCAGCGGATGATGATGGACGCATCTCTGAGCCGAACCGAGCAAGCTGCGCTGGCCATCGGTCAACTCGCGGAGCAGGCGCCGCACGGTGCCCGCCTCGGCACGAAGAAAGAACTTCAGGAACAGTGCGGTGTCGCGAAGGGCACCTTCAACGAAGCTCTGCGCATTCTGCAATCGCGCGGGGTGATCACCGTCCGGTCGGGACCCGGTGGGG
This sequence comes from Rhodococcus pseudokoreensis, assembly GCF_017068395.1. NCBI lineage: Bacteria > Bacillati > Actinomycetota > Actinomycetes > Mycobacteriales > Nocardiaceae > Rhodococcus > Rhodococcus pseudokoreensis. The sequence continues at coordinate 8,454,353 of NZ_CP070619.1, forward strand.
GACTCTTCGCCGCATCACCCACCCCCATCGCGCGTCTCGGGAACTCGATCCTCTCCCTCGATGCCGCAGAAGGAGATGTCGCCGATGCCGTACGCATCCGTGACGCTCTCGACCCACTGCTCATCGAGGACGCACTCGACCACAGTTCGGCCGTCGACATCACTCGTATGCGCACCGCGCTCGACGTCATGCGGCAGACCGCCGAGGCCGGCGACGCGACGGGATTCGTGCGAGCCAACTGGGAACTGCACTCCGCCATCGCCCGAGTGAGCCCCAACGCAATCCTGAAGTCGATCTACCTGAGCCTCCTCGATCTGATCGAATCCCACACCGTCTCCGTCGAACCGGTCGGAGACAGACCGTTGCCGGAATACATCGCCGAACGACAGCAACTGCACGTCGATCTCGTCGACGCACTGGATCGCCGTGACCGGGACGCGGCCCTCCGACTCATCCATGCGCACAACACAACACAACACGAACCCGAGGCCGCGCGCGTCCACACGGCCTGATGCCGAGTACCGGGACGCCGCGGAAGTCGGGCAATTAGGGTTGTGAGATGGGAATCGGTAGCCGGGCGGCACGGGTCGACGACGTGCACGAGTCGGCTCTCGGCATGCCTCACGTCACCGTCACCCACGGCCCTGGCGACAATCCCGTCTACCAGGTCGGGGGCAAGTCGTTCGTGTTCTTCCGCAATCCCCGACCCGATGCGACGGACCCCGACACCGGGGAACGCTACGACGACGTGATCGTGTTCTGGGTGCCGTCCGAAGCCGACAAGCAGGCGCTGGTCCGCGACCGCGCGACACCGTTCTTCACCACCCCACACTTCGACGGCCACCTGTCGGTGCTCCTGCGGGGGAGCCGCATCGGCGAGTTGTCCCGGCAAGAATTGGTGGAGCTCGTTCAGGATGCGTGGCTCTCGCGCGCGTCGGCGCGCAGGGCAGCGACCTGGCTCGGCACGCACCCTCCCGCGTGACCCGGGATCCGGCGGCGATCGGACTCGGTAATCGGTTACGCGGCGTAGGTCGGGCGCAATAGTGTGGAAACCGGCGGGGTCGGGCCGTCCAGGCACCCGATCCCGTGTCCGGAACGGGTGAGAGGCTGACCATGTCGGGTCGGACTGCGAATGCCAGGCGGATGTCGTTGCGGACGTTGCTGTGGCTGGCGATCGGGATCCTCGTGGCCCTGTTCGCCGTTTCTGCCGCGTTTTCCGTGTACGGGAGACTGGTGGTTCGTGCGTCCGAGAACGTACTCTCCGAGCGCCTCCTGCCCGCGCAGCATGCTGTGTCGGATCTGACGACCGCCTATGTGGACCAGGAGACCGGGCAGCGCGGTTACGTGCTGACCGGTGATCCGAGTTTCCTCGAACCGTACGACGCAGGCAGGGACGCCGCGGCCGCGTCCCTGTCGGATCTGAACGCGCTGCTTGCCGGCGACGCCAAGGCTTCGGCAACGCTGGACGCGGTCGTCGAGGCGGCGAACACCTGGACCGCGCAGGCCAGTGAGCCGGAGATACTCGCTCGCCGCAACGACGAGATAGCGGACGAGCAGGTCGTGGCCATGACTGCCACGGGCAAGGAATTGTTCGACGGGCTGCGCTCACACCTTCAGGACCTCAATGCCCTGACCGATGAACGGGTGACCGAACAGGTCGATCGGGTTCGCTCGGCGCAGATCGTGGCGAATGTCGCGACCGCCGTGGCGTTCGTTCTCGCGATCGGCACCGCGATAGCCTCCCTGTATCTGACGCGACGATTGCTGACCCGGCCGATCGAGCGTCTCGTCGCCGATATCGGCGCGGTGGCCGAGGGCGACTACGAGCGGGAAATCGGCACCGACGGGCCGAGGGAAGTGTCGATGATCGGCGGCGCCGTCGACACCATGCGAACCAGCCTGCTCACCCAGAACCGGCAACTCGTGCGGGCGGAACACGAACGAACCCGCCACGACGAACAGACCCGGATGGCGGCCGATCTGCACGACCTGACGATTCAGCGCGTGTTCGGGCTGGGGCTGGCATTGACCTCCCTGGCTCGACGGCATCCCCGCCTCGCCACGGATCTCGATCCGCTGATCGACGAAACCGACAGCATCGTTCGCGGATTGCGCGCGGTCATCTTCGACCTTCAGATCGGTGCGGCGGGGCTGTCGAACGGGTCCGCAAGTTTGAGTGCGGCGGTCGGTGAGATCGTCGAGAGCAGCACGGCCGCACTCGGTTTCACTCCCGACGTGTGCCTGGACGGGCCGGTCGACCAATTCTCGGGCCACGACGCCGGTCCGGAACTTCAGGCGGTGCTCCGCGAGGCCCTGAGCAACGTTGCCCGTCACGCCCATGCGACGTCGTGCCGTGTGATGGTCGCCGCCGACGACGACCGCCTGGCGCTGAGCGTGACCGACGACGGTACCGGGATGGGCGCGGACGTCATCCGGGGGCACGGGCTGGCGAACATATGCAACCGAGCCGCGCAACTCGGCGGTCGTGCCGTCATCCGCGACGGCGCGCCGGGGACAGTGGTCGAGTGGGAAGTGCCCGCGTCCTGATCGCGGTGGCTACGCGGACCACTCGATCAACGGCGGACGCACTGCAGCGCACAGGGGATTCCCGCGGGCGTCGGTGAGTCCGAGTCGCGCGGTGATGCGTCCGGCCGCCGCCGCCGCATCCGCGGTGGCCCGATCCACCCCGTCCCACATTAACTTTGCCCGCCGGAACATATCGAATTCGCCATCTCGGCCGATCGACCCCCACGACAGGTAGACGAAGCGCCCGCCGGGGCGGCCCTGTACGTACGGACCGGTGATGTCGAGACCCGTCGGCGTCGGGGTCGCCTTGCACTCGAGAACCCAGCGGGCCGTGGTCGCGTCCCCTGGATGCAGGTCGAGGAGATCGCCGAGAGCGCCGCGGCGCTGCACGGCCACATGGATGTTGTCGTAGCCGGGGAAATTGGACCCCGGCGGGCACGACGATCCGGGAAGGTCGGTTGCCTCGATCACGAGTTGCACCAGTCCATCCAACCACCCGTGAGAACCTCTGTGCGGGCGGTCGAAGAGTGGGTGGCGCACCAAGTTCGCCCCGCTGCGGTGAGTTTTCCCGTCACCTCCGGTCTGTACTGGTGTGAGGACCCACGAAGCGTGTTGGAGCGGACAATTTGCCGCGCTACATCGACGGCAGACATTTCAGGCCGGCGGTCTGCAGCTTCCTGAACAACAAGGAGAAATCTCATGACCACGACACCTCCCGCCACCGGAGCGTCCGCCGCGACACCCGCGCCCACGGACGGAACGACGAAGAAGGCCCGAGTTGCAGGGCTCGTCGTCAGCGCACTCGCGGTGCTGTTTCTCCTCTTCGACTCGCTCATCCACATCGCGAACACCCAGATGGTGCGTGAGGCGATGGCAGAACTGGGCTTCGCCGAGAACCTCAACCGCGTGATCGGGGTGGTTCTGCTGGTGTGTCTGATTCTCTACATCGTGCCCATCACCTCGATCCTGGGCGCCGTGCTGCTCACCGGATACCTCGGTGGAGCGGTCGCTACCAACATGCTCACCGAGCAACCGATCGTCAGCACCACCCTGTTCCCGATCTATGTGGGCATATTCGTGTGGGGCGGGCTGTACCTCCGCGACCCGCTGGTGCGCTCGATCATGCCCGTTCGGCGCGCCTGAACCATCCGCGCGGCGACTCGTGACGACGAGTCGCCGCGCCTATTGTGGTGCGACGTCGTGTGTTCGAGCGAAAGGGCGCCTCATGGGTGGTGTGCGGTTCCGGTCCCCGTCGACGGGACGCAGTATTCGTGCCGTGCTGTTCGATACGTTCGGCACCGTCGTCGACTGGCGCACCGATATCGCCTCCGCTGTGGCGGGCTACGCGGAACGCCATCGGCTCGAGTTGGACGCAGCCGCGTTCGCCGACCGGTGGCGGGACCGCTACCAGCCGTCGATGGAACCCATCCGGTCCGGCGCCCGCGAGTTCGTGACGCTCGATACCCTGCACCGCGAAAACCTCGACGCCGCGCTCCTCGAATCGGGCATCGACCCCTCGGATCACGACGCTGGAGAGCTGGACGAGCTCTCGCGCACATGGCACGAGCTCACTCCGTGGCCCGACAGCGTGCCCGGTCTCACCGCGATCCGGTCCGACTACATCATCGGTCCGCTCTCGAACGGCAACACTTCTCTGCTGCTCGACATGGCGAAGAATGCCGGAATCCCGTGGGATGTCATCATCGGCTCCGATATCAACCGGATCTACAAGCCGCATCCCCGGGCCTATCTGCACACCGCGCACCTTCTCGGCCTCCACCCCGGCGAAGTCATGCTCGCGGCCGCACACAACGGCGACCTCGAGGCCGCACAGGCTGCGGGCCTGGCGACAGCGTTCATTCTGCGGCCTCTCGAACACGGACCCCATCAGACCACCGATCTCGCGCCCACGGTCAGCTGGGACATCTCGGCGACCGACATCACCGATCTCGCAGCCCAGCTCCGCGCGGCATCGACAGGGTAATCCGGCACGTGTCAGGTAATCCTTGACGCCGGGGTCGACACCTGTCAGGCTTGTCCTGACAGAATGGGAGATCGTCATGGAACTCGTCGAACGCGCCGTCAGTGCCGATATCGACGCCGCCGCACGCGCCGTGATCACGGCTGCGGCAGCCGAAGCGAGCCGTCACGCCGACGCAATCATCGGCACCGGGCCGCTTCCCGGCACGGCGGAATGGGATGCCGAGCAGAACACGGACATTCCGAACCAGCGCACCCTGGCCTGGCATCTGCTGAGTCTTCGCATCCAGCTGGCGGCTGGACTGGACGGCATCGAAACCGTTCTCGGACTGCGCTTTCAGGGTGCAACGTGGGCAACGATCGGAAAGGCCGGCGGAATGACTCGTCAGTCGGCGCACGAGCGGTGGGGTGCCCGCACGACCGCCCTGCTCGACCCGATGGGGACCGGCCTTCCGCAGACAGTTGCCGACGATGATCCCGAGGTCGCCCGGTAATTGCGGCATCAGTCCCGGTACTCCGGGGACGGCGGTGCGGGCGCCGGGCCGAGTGGCGACAGCCAGCGATCGTAGAGGACGGTCCAGGTTCCGTCGGTGCGCAGACGCTCCAAGGTGCCATTGACGAAGCGGACGAGGTCGTCGTTGCCGGGCGCGAGGGCGATGGCGTACCGGGCGGAATCGGAGTCGGGACCGACGATGTCGAGATTCGGATCCTGGGCGACGAGGCCGGCGAGAAGGGCAGCACCCACGACCGCGTCGACCTGCCGTTGCTGGATGGCCATCAGGCAGTCGTCCCAGTCGGGTACGGCAAGGATCGTGGCTTTGGGGGCCATGTGCGACAGCGCCGACACGGACGCCGGATCGTCGTGCGTGCAGACCCGTCGCCGTGCCAGGTCCGCCGGCTCGGATATCCCGGACCCGTCCCGCACGATGAGTCGGCGGGGCGTCTCCAGATACACCGTGGAGAAGGCCAGATCCTGGGGGCTCTCGCAGGGCAGTGCTACCGGGCGCACGATCATGTCCGCGTCCCGGTGCGCGAGCATGTCGGCTCCGTCGTCGGAACCGAGTGGGCGGAATTCGACCTTGCTGGGGTCGCCCAGCAGGTCGCGGGCGACCTCCCGCGCGACGTCGACACCGAAGCCGGTGAGGGTGCCGGTAGTCGGATCGCGGAAGCTGAACAGGTTGGTGTTCTGATCGACGGCGACGACCAGGGTTCCGCGGGCCCGGATCTCGTCGAGAGTGCCGCCGACGCCGGCAGTCCCCGGACGCAGACTCGCCGTTGGTGCACAGGACGACGGCTCCGCGGCGGGTGGCGCCGATTCGGACGGTTCGATGATCCGGGCGCCGACGGACACGGGGAACTCCGTGAAGTCTCCGGAGAACATCGGGGTGGGTGCATCGGGCGCCCCGCAACCGGCAATCAGTACAGTTCCGAACGCGAGGCTCCCGAGCCGCCGGGTGAGGCCCAGCCGTCGTGCGTGGAAAGGTCGCACCATCAGTGATACTCACTCACTCTGGGCTCGATCCCCGCGATCACGGCGAGCGCCGCGGAAACGGCGAGCACGACGGCACCTACGGCGAGCGCTGTCATCGTCCGGTACGACTCACGCATCGCGTCGAGTTCCTCGGTCCGCAGCGCGATGATGGCATCTTCGAGCGATTCGTCGAGGGCACGGAACTGGGCCGTCGACGCCGTCGATCCCGGGCCGACCGCAACGTCTGCCGCACCCTGGTAGTCGCCGTCCGCAAGCTTGCGCTGCAGTTCCCGGTGCGCGTTCCGCCATCCCTCGAAACTTTCGGACGCATCGTCGATCGCCGGTACGTCGACGGCATCCGGTGATGCGTCCGAGTTCAGAATCGCGGTCAGGGCGTCCGTGTGCCGGGTGTAGTCGCTGCCTGCCGGATCGAAACCGGGCCGGAGCAGTCCGAGCGTCTCGTCCGCGCGGGCCTGCTGCGCGAGGATCCGCGCCTTCGTGACCGCCGCGAGAGGCTCGGCGCCGTCGATCCGCGCGCGTTCGCTCGCCGATGTCGACAACAGTCCCGCTACCACGATCCACACAACGAGCGCAGCGAGCAGGACCGTCGCGCACGCAAGCCCCGGATTGACCCGGCGGCGACTTCGATGCGCCACGTACACGTGCGCGACGACGAGGACGAGGACTCCCGCCGACGCGATCACGATGGCGGTGACGGGCAGTCGCGCGGTGTGGGACTGGGTGTCGGCCACGGCGCCGGCCTGATCGTTGTAGAGGCGTTCGGCAAGCGGCAGGATGGTGTCCTGCATCAGAGCCGACGCGGTTCCCAGATACGCCACCCCGACCGGATTTCCCGCGGAGTCGTTGGACCGTGCGGTCGCCACCAGATCCGTGTACACGGCGAGGTGCCGCGACATCTCGGTGAGCAGGCGCAGCGAGTCCACATCACCGGAGGTGACGCCGTACGACGCGGTGACGAGTGCGTTCGACGCATCGCCGATCGCCTGGTTGTACCGGTCGCGGACCGCGAGCGGTTCGATGGCGCCCGCGATGAACGACGACGTCGCGGCGGCGTCGGCGATCGACAGCGAGCTGAACAGGTTCTGTGCGGCGTCCGCCAGCGGTTCGGTATGGGCGCGAAGGGTTTCCATTCGCTGCTGCCGTGCGCCGATCACGGCGGACGTCACCACACCGGCCGTCAGCGCCACCGCGACGAGAACGACAGCGAGGACGGACAGACGCCCGGGCGTCGACTCCAGAAATTCGCGCCACGGGCGTCGGCGGATGTCGGGTTCGACGAGCAGGGATTCTTTCAGGAGGTGCTCGTCCGCCGGCGAAGTGTCACGCTCTCCGCTGGATACGGTGCCGCGGTCCTGGTCGAACACCCACTCCTCCTCATCCCTGCACTCAGTGTGCGCCGATCGGTGCCGGAAAACACCGAAAGCATCGACGAGCACGCGTAGCCGCCCGCGCCCGCGGGTATGTCCACACCAGGCATAATTGGCCTGGAGGTCCTCGGATCATGAAGACGAGCATCGTGAACGCAAGAGTGCGCGCGTTCGGTGTCGCAGCCTCGGTCGCCGCGATGGTGCTCGGGGCGTGCGCGGCCCCGCCGCCAGGCGACGACGGGGCGAAGAAGGTCTATTTCTTCCTGCCGAACACGACGACCACCCGGTTCATCGAGCGAGACGAGCCCTTGTTCACCGACTTCCTCGAACTGTTCGCGCCGAAGGCCACCGTGACGGTCCGCAACGCCGAGGGCGATCCAGGCCGGCAGCAGAGCCAGGTCGAGTCGGCGATCGCGGACGGCGCGTCGGTGCTCGTGCTGATCTCCGCGGACGCGAGATTCTCGGGAGGAGCGTTGACCGCCGCCGCCGACGCGAACGTTCCGGTGGTGCTCTACGACCACGACGCGGTCGGCGGACCGGCGGAGGTTCAGGTGATCTTCGATCCGCTCGAGGTCGGACGACGTCAGGGGAGTCGCGCCGCGGATCTGATCGCCGCGATGCCCGGCGGCGGTCTGAAGGTCGCCAGGGTGCAGGGCAATCTGGGTGAGTACGGAACCCGCCAGTTTCTGCTCGGTCAGAACGAGTATCTGCAGCCGCTCATCGACAGCGGCAAGATCCGCGTGGTCTGCGAGACCACGATCGACGACTGGGACCCGGCCGAAGGTCAGGCATTCGCGGACGAGTGCCTGACCCGGGAGAACAACGACATCGACCTTTTCGTCACCATGAACGACGACCTGGCGGGCGGAATCGTCGCCGCCCTGGCCGGCCGCGGGCTGGCGGGACGGATACCGGTCACCGGGGGACAGGATGCCAATCTCGGTGCGCTGCAACTCATCGCACAGGGCTCCCTCGACAACACGATCTTCAAGAACCTGTCCGACCAGGCGAAGGTCGCCGCACAGCTGACCACGTCGATCCTGCACGGCGAGGACCTACCCGACAACATGATCAACGGCACGATCGACAATCAATACGTGGCGGTGCCGACGGTGTTCCTGCCCGTGCAGAACATCACGAAGGACAACCTCCACGTGGTGGTCAACTCCGGCTTCTACACCTGGCAGCAGATCTGCGCACCGGATCCGGACTCGACGGTGTGCCGGGAGCACGACTGAGCCGTACGACCGGTCAGCGGGGCGCGATGACACTCCGGTCGCCGATCTCGGCGCGCACATCGATCACCCGCCCCGACAGCAACCAGCCCGACGGGCCGCGCCGCCACTGGTCCCGGTATTCGCCGAGGCATTCGTACGTCGCGCCGGCGCGGTCGCCGAGACCGACGTGAAATGCCCGGAAATAGGACGTCGTGCGTGCCGTGTCGCCGTCGAGGTCGATGCGGATGTTGCCGAGCAGGTGCTGGGTGGCGCCGCAGACATCGAGGTGGGAGCGGACACGCGCGACGACGTCGGCGGGCCCCGTCCGGCCGTAGGCCACGATGTCGTCGGTGAGGGTCGCGGCGAACCCCGGCCAGTCCTTCGTGTCGAGCAGGGTTGCCACGACGTGCAGGCGGTCGGTGATCTGGACGCGGTCGGGAAGGGACTCGCTCATGGCTGAATCCTCCCCGGAGGACAGGCGGGGTGGGCCGCGGCGTCCCGTTGACCGAGACCCTTCGCGAGAACCGGGTTCGCTACGGTGGCACTGGCTCGCCGAGCGGGCCGGATCGAGGAGGAATCGACAATGAGCGAGCGCACCCCCAGCCGGTGGGAGGAGATCACCGCGGCCGACCCGGGTCATTCGACGTGGTACGTCGAGCGGTTCCGGGCCATGGAGGCGAAGGGCCAGGACATCGTGGGCGAGGCCCGGCTGGTCGACGCGATGCTGGGCCGTGGCGGCCGGGTTCTCGATGCGGGGTGCGGACTGGGCCGGCTCGGTGGCTATCTGCACGATGCTGGTCATGACGTGGTCGGGGTCGATGTGGATCCGGTGCTGATCGGCGTCGCGGAGGAGGATCACCCCGGCCCGACGTGGCTGGTCGGTGACCTCGCGGAGTTGGATTTGCCCTCCCGCGGCGTCGCGGCCGATTTCGACGTGGTCGTGTGTGCGGGCAACGTGATGACGTTCCTGGCGCCGTCGACCCGGGAGTCGGTGCTGGCGGGATTCGCTGCTCATCTCGCCCCGACCGGCCGGGTGATCGTCGGGTTCGGCGCCGACCGGGGCTACGAGTTCCCGCAATTCCTCGCGGACGCCGCAGCCAACGGTCTGAGGGCGGATCTGCTGCTCTCGACGTGGGATCTGCGTCCGTTCACCGACGACTCCGACTTTCTGGTGGCGGTGCTGTCCCGCGCGGACTGACATCGGACGGTGGTAGAAGCCGGGCGAGCGCGGCGGTTGCGTCGACCAGGGCTCTCGAGCGGGTCGTGAGGGTCTCGTCGCGGATGGCGAGCGCGGCGTCGATGTCGCCCGATCCGGGTGCGCGCCGCAGTTGTGCCATCACGGCGCGGAGGGGTGCGATGCGGTAACCGGCTTTACGTAACTGGTGCACGATGCGGGCGTCGCGGACCTGGGACGGGGAGTATCGGCGCGCTCCCGTGGGTGCGTTCCGATCGGGGATGACGAGTCCCTCTGTGTCCCAGTGTCGCAACGTGGACGAGCGGACGCCGAGCGCGGCGGCGAGTTCGGCCACGCCCATCCAGTCGGATGCTCGCACGTCCTCGATCGGCTCAGCGGAGATCACCGCTGCGGCCTTCTTCGCCAGCGCGAGTTCGGCGCGTTCGGTGTGGAGCCGGGCGTGTGCGGCGTCGAGGAGAGCGACCGTCGTCGAGGCCGGGCACGTGTGCACGCTGCGAACTATCCGCTTCGCTTCGACCGGACCGGCGGCGACGGCGAGCTCGCGATAGGCCAGCGCGCACTGCACATGCACCTCGGTGTAGATCCGGTATCCGATGGCTGTGCGAGTCGCGGGAGGCAGCACGCCGTCGCGTTCGAGGTTACGGATCTGCTGGACGGAGCACCCGACACGGCGGGCCACGTCCACGGTCCGGAAATTCTGCATGTGGAGACTTGACCCCCTGTTTCTCCTGCACGTGCTCTACAAGGTCTCCACATGCACTTCAATGAAACGCTGGAAGCATGACGATAGACGACATAATCCACTTCGTGGAAGGTCTCGACGACGTCCTCACCCTCCGGCCGGACCCGGGCGACGGCTCGCCGGAAATCAGCTGGGGCGACACCTTCTTCTACTACTCACCGGATGGGGTTGTGCCGACGACTACCCAGCCGTTCGCCACGATCGTCACCAAGAACTATCCGGGTGACGAAGATTCGCGGCTCGACCGCGTCGGTGCCTTCCGGGTGAACATCCACGCCGGGAAGGAGGGGTTCATCGCGTCGCTAGGCCACGCGCCGCGGGAACAGGGGCCCGCCGACATCGACGCCGGCGCGTCCGACACTGTCATCGCTCACCCCGTCTACGGCTCCGCGGCCTGGCTGGCAGTCGTGAATCCGGGTCCCCGCACCAGTGAGCTCACCCGCGAGTTGCTCTGCACGGCATACACCCTCGCCCGTTCGCGGTACGAACGAAAAGCGGATGCCGCGCGACGTCACATCTGATGAATCTGGCTGCTGTTCCACCCGACGAGGAGTTCGTCGAGCGTCATGCCCTGGTCTCGGCGTTCTTGCCGTTGGTCGCGTTGCCGATCATGGCGGGGGCCGTCACCATTGTCGCCGCGGTCGCCGGGGATGGTCGGCGCGGAGACTGTCGTTGCGGGGAGTTCGGTCGCCGCCGCGACGGCGGTGGCCGCCCCGACAGGGACGACGGCGAGAGCGGCGGCGGCAACGACCGTCACGAGCCGGTTCCGCAGCGGGACTCGACGGAGCGTGTTCACTGCGCCCGAACGATTCGACGCGTGGGAAGCCTCGTGGGGAAGTGAGGTGTGCATTTTCAAGTGTCCTGTCCGAATGCGTGGACCCGACGTCCACAGCTACTCGAATGGTGTCCGCGAGGGCCCGGAACGTTACACCGGGAGGTCGAGTAATTCTGCAGACGTCGCGGGCCGACACCTCCGGGCCGAACTCCACACAGAAGTCCTTGTGCAGTGGAGAAGTTCTCCATGGATTGCTCCCTCGCCCTGTACTACCGTCGCAGTGACGCAGGCGGGCACCGTGCCGCCTGGCAGGAGGGCGACGGGAGACGCAGTGCCATCCATCGAATCCGGCGGGGCTCGAATCGACTACACCGTGCACGGTAACGGCGGCCGGTCCTCGTCGACCGTGATCTTGCTGGCGGGGTTCAAAGCGCCCGCCACCTCGTGGCGGTATCAGATCGCGTCGCTGATCCGGTCCGGCCACCGCGTCGTCGCCGTGGATCTTCCGGGCCACGGGACCGCACCTGCCATGTCGCACGGAACGACGATGCAGACACGGGCCGACCACGTGCACGCGCTCCTCGACGAACTCGACCTGCAGGATGCGGCGATGATCGGTGGCTCGATGGGCGGGAATACGATCTGGTCGTACGTCGACACGTACGGCACGGGGCGGCTTCGCGCCGCGGTCGTGGTCGATCAGACGCCGACGATGCTCAACACACCGGACTGGGAATACGGGTTCTACGGCTACGGACCGGACGAGGTAGACACGTACTTTGCGGACGGAATTCCCTCGACCGGCCACGGCACCCCGATCTGGAAGCGCGGCATGCGGTTGGTCCGCTTCGTCGCCGCGATGGGCCGCGTCGACTGGAAACTGTCGCAACCGGAACTCGCTCTGTTGAACGACCACGCGAAACGCGATTGGCGTCCGACGATCCGTTCGAGCGACCTTCCCGTGCTTTTCGTCGCTGGTTCCGAGAGCGAATTCTGGCCGTCGGCACACGCGGAGGCGGCCGCGGCCTTGGCTCCGAAGGGGGCGTCGACCGTCATCCCGCGGGCGGGCCACGCGACGAACATGGAGCGACCGGATCCGTTCAACACGGCTGTCGCCGAATTCCTCTCCGCAGCAAGCTGAGCCGCGCGCCGCCGGTCAGTCGACGGGTGGCACGACGACCGTGCGGCCGGTTTCGGCAGCCTCGCGTGCCGCCGCCAGCACTGCGATGGTGCCGAGTGCGGTGCGAGCCGGAACCGGCTGCGGACCGGTACCGGCGACTGCGGCCGCGAACTCGGTGTAGTAGTCCTGATACGCACCCCGCTGCGACGGGATCGTTTCCGGTCCTTCCGCCGTGTGCAGGACACCCCACCGCTCCGGTCGTTCGAGACCCCACCCGGCGGGATCGTCGACGGGCCGCGTCCCCGCGAACAGGGCCTGCGCCTGGACGTCCGTGCCGTCCGCCACATAGCTGCCGGCACTGCCGAACGCCCGCAGCCGACGTCCCTCCAGATGGTTGACCTTGGTCGACGAGACGGTCGAATAGACACCACTGCGGTGGGTGATGTTGACGACGAAGCCGGCGTCGGTGCGTCCCTCCGGCCGGTCGACGTAATCGAGGTGTGCGTCGACCCGATCGGCCGGACCGAACAACCACAGCACCTGGTCGACGACGTGTGCGCCGATGTCCCGCAACAACCCGCCGGTCGGGCCTGCTTCGAGGGTGTCGGCACCGTCCTGGTCGAAATGCGACTCGACACGCCAGATGTCGCCGAGTCGTGGCAGCACCGACTTCAGCGTGCGGATGTCGGCGTCGTATCGACGGTTGTGAAAGACACCGAGCAGCACCCCGGCTTCGTCGCCGGCGGCGATCAACTCGCGGGCCGTCGTGACATCAGGCGCGAACGGCTTGTCCGCGACCACGTGCACACCCCGCCCGACCGCCTCGAGCACGAGTTCGCGTCGCGTCTGCGGTGGAGTGGTGATGGTGACGGCATCGACACCGGAATCGACGAGTTCGCCCAGGCTCGCGAACACCGGCACTCCGGGGAAGTCGGCGGCGGCCTGGGCTGCGCGCTCGGCGGACCGGGTCACGATGCCGCCCAGCGTGATCCCCTCGGCGGCTTCGATGAACGGCGCGTGGAAATACCGGCCGCCGAGGCCGTACCCGACAATTCCAATCTTTACGGTCATGCCGCGAGTCTATGTTAAGACATTCGTACAATCTAGTGGACTGCGAACCTCGGCGCCACGAGCACCGCCAGCACGACTGGCGGAAGCATGCACTCCCACTACCGCTTTCCCTCCACCGTCACCGGCGAGGCCAGGAATGGAGTGCCCTTACGGCGACTTGTTCGAGGGCCTTCTCCGGGAGGCCGCGGGCGGGGGTCGGACTTCGCGAACGTCACGCACCTGACGGCCGGCCGCTTCTCCGCGCCCCACCGGGACACCTCGATCGGGGACGAGGTGGGAAGACGAGGTGGGAAACTGTACTGCGGCGGTGGAGCGGGGATGGCCGGCACCAGTGCGCCGGTCAGGTAGCCGATCGCCCGGTGCCGAGGACCAGCGGCAAGTTCCACAACGAGCGGCGCAGCCCGGGCAGTGGGGGTGATAGTGGTCAGCGGTATGGGAGTATGGACGGCACTGAGTTTGTGATTTACCATGTGATTAGGAGGTGGATTTGATGACTGCCGCACACCCACGACCCGACCTCGCCGCGTACAACGACGCTGCCCGTATGACACAATCGCAGCTGGTCACGGAGCTGCGGGGACTGCTCGGCGCCAAGCTGGTCGCGTACCTCGGGAAGGTCAAGGAAACCCGGGCCGTCCGGCAATGGGCCGAGGGCACCCGCACCATCAACAACGAAATCGATGTCGAACGACTCCGCATCGCCTACCGTGCCGCCAGGCTGATCGCCGAGCGTGACACCCCTGCCGTGGCGCAGACCTGGTTCCAGGGCCTGAACCCGATCCTCGACGACCAACCACCGGCGCTGATGCTGCGCGAAGGCGACCTCAACGACGTCGGACCGAAGGTCCTCGCAGCGGCACGTCAGTTTGCGGCGGTCGGATGAGCGAACCCACCCGCGAACTGACCCCCACCCCACGCGGCCCGGTCTGCTGCGTCCACGTCCAGGGCGCCGCCGCCTACCGGGTCGGCTACCCACCGACCTCCTGGGAGTGGACCCCGTGGGTGTACGCCACCGACGGCCGGTTCACCGGCCGATGGGACGACCCGGCCGGAGTGTGGCGAACCCTGTACATTGGCGCGACCCGCCTCGCCTGCTATCTCGAAGTCCTCGCTTACGCACGCAAGAGCGACGAGCTCAGCGTGGCACTCGACGAGATCGTCGACAACGACGGCGGCGAGTGGCCCACCATCGCGCCGGGGCGGGTACCGCGGTCGTGGATGGCGGCCCGCGTCACCGGGAGCGGAGTGATCAGCGGGTGGTTCGTCGTTCCCGGCGACACCGAAACGATGGCGACGTTGCGGACCATCTTCCGTGCGCACGCGATCCGGCTCGGGCTCGCCGACCTCGACACCGCCGCGATCCGTGACGGCCGGCCGCGCGCCCTGACCCAGGCGATCTCACAATGGATCAGCACCCTCACCGACCCGGACAATGAGCCGGTGGCCGGGATCCAGTTCGACTCCCGGCACGGTGACAATCTCGCGCTGTGGGCGCTGTACGAACGCCCGGGCGACGGGGCTGTCGGCAGCAAGGTCACCCCACTTGATTTCGGTCCCGTCCGCAAGGACGATCGCGACCTGATCGAAGCGATGCGACTGCACAACCTGGTCTGGGACGACTGAGTCCCCAGGCGGCACCGTCGCTTTCGGACATCAACACGTGTCGGGGCTCGAGCTGGATTCGCCCACACCCTGCACACCTGATGCGCATTCTGTTGTGCCACACAGCAGTGCTCGCCTCCTCGCCGACGGTCTGCTCGAGACGGTCGACCATGCGAGTGACTCTAGGGCACAGAAAAGACTGCGCAACAGATGAATCGGGGCTGCCTGAACGGCAGCGGCACCGCTTTCGCGGTGCCGCTGAATCTTGACGAACCGAGTCCGCACCGGGGTGGCGCGCTCGCGGGCCGTGATGAACGACATGACCTCCTCGTCCCCCTGCCGACGATGTCGGTACATGGGCCGGTGACGTGCCTCGGCGAGGTCGTCGAGAACCAACCATGGGAAGCGGTCGAGGGCGGCAGCGACCTCGGCGACACGCGCTCGTTCCGACTGGCGTTTGCGCTACCGGTCCGCCAGGTCCGACCCCCCGCGAAGCACACCGAGGACCATGGCACAGACCGCGGTGATCATTCCGTGCCCCTTCTCGCAGCCGCGGACCGGCGCCGTTTTCGAATGAGCCGTCGGGGTACACGGTCGAGGGACGAGGAGGTCTGAGGAGATGCCTGTTTGGGGATGGATCTTGATTGCGGTGCTCGTCGTGATCGCGGTGCTGGCGATCATCGCTTCCCGCTCGATCAGCAGTCGCAAGAGGACGGAAAGGCTGAAAGGACGGTTCGGCCCCGAATACGAGCGGACGGTAGGTGAGGTGGGCGACCAAAGTGCCGCCGAGAAGGAACTCGCCGCCCGCGAACGAAAGCGGGAGAAGCTCGACATCGTCCCGTTGCCACCCGAGGCGCGAGCGAAGTACGCCGATTCGTGGCGGACGGTTCAGATCGAGTTCGTCGACAACCCGTCGAGCGCGGTCGCCGCTGCGGACCGGCTCGTGATCCACGTCATGCGCGAACGTGGCTACCCGATCGACGACTTCGATCAGCGGGCGGCCGACATTTCGGTGGACCACCCGAAGGTCGTCGAGAACTACCGCACGGCGCACGGCATCTATCTCGCGCAGGAGCAGGGCGAGATCGGTACGGAGCAGCAGCGGGAGGCGTTCGTGCACTACCGCGAGCTTTTCGAGAAGTTGCTCGAGACGGATGAGAACAAAGACGAGCCGAACAAGGACAAGCCGAAGGAGACACGCGCATGACAACCCCACACGGGCAACCCGAGGGCGCCAGCCCGACCGGGAGTGTCGAAACGTCCACCGAGGCCCCGGCCTCGGCGACCGAGGGAACCGGATCACCCACGGGAGCAGCCGAATCTGCTCCCGAGGCTGCCGCCGCGCGGCCCGAGGCGGCCCAGCGGTCGGCGGAGGTCCCGGACTCGGCGGGGGAAGCCCGACCCGCGTCGGCCGAGGGATCCCAACCGCCCGCACAGAACGCCGACACGTCGGGCGGGCAGGCACTTTTCGCCGAGGACGAACTTTCGGTTCTGCGCCTGCGCTGGGACGAGGTTCAGTCGGGCTTCGTCGACGATCCCCGAGAGTGCGTACAGAAGGCGGACGGCCTCGTGTCCGACGTCGTCGACCGGATCACGACCGGATTCTCGGATGCTCGTTCGCGGCTCGAAGAGCAGTGGGCCCGAGGCGAAGAGGGCTCGACGGAGGACCTTCGTCTCGCGCTGAAGCGCTATCGCGAGTTCTTCCAGCGACTGCTTGAACTCTGAGCGAAACAGGTGATGTCGGAGCGATCAGGACCTCTCGCAGACGATCCGTACAGCGGTCGGGAACCCACCAGCCACGAGCGGATGACGGGCGTGCCGTGGGACGAGTCGTACCACGAGGGCCGTGCGCCCTGGGATATCGACGGACCCCAGCCGGCGATCGTGCGGGTAGCGTCCGAGGGCGGATTCGCCGGAGCGGTCCTCGACGCGGGCTGCGGAACGGGCGAGAACGCTCTTCACGTCGCCGCGCTGGGACTGTCGGTTGTGGGTGTGGACGTGGCCGAGACAGCGCTGGCGATCGCGCGGGCGAAGGCTGAGGATCGCCGGATCGAGATCGAGTTCACCGCCGCCGACGCGCTCCGCCTGGAAACGCTGGGACGCAGGTTCGCGACGGTACTGGACTGCGGACTGTTCCACACGTTCGACGCCGGCGAGCGGACCGGTTACGTGGCGAGTCTGGCCTCGGTGACCGAACCTGACGGGACCCTGTACGTGCTGTGCTTCAGCGACGACGGCCCCGATGCCGGTCCGCACCCCGTCAGCCGGGAGGAGTTGAGCGCGGCCTTCAACCCCGGATCCGGATGGAACATTACAGCCATCCAACCAGACCGGATTCACACGCGATTCCACGGCGGCGACGGCGCACCGGCCTGGCTCGCGACCGTCACGCGGATCTGGACAGCGTTTTCGGATTAGACGTTATTCGGCGTTGCCAGTCGGGAAGTACACCGATCCGTCACTGCCGACGCAGCCGCCCTGGACGGGGCCGGGTCCGAAATAGGCGCCGTTGACCGAACCGGCGCCACCGGAGGAATTCGATCCGACGCCGGCTCCCGCGACGCCGACCGCCCCACAGGTGTAGCTGTTCGAGTCGCCCGGCTCACTCTCCACCTGAACCTGGGTGCCGGGAGTCTTCGGATCCCCGTGGAGGTTCGGTGCTGCGGCCGCGATACCGGGTGCGGCGAAGGCGGCGAATGCAGCGGCTGCTGCGATCGCCGAGCGCACTGCGACTGTGTTCATGCGAAGTCACTCTCGATTCGGTCGGCGCCGGGTTCGGCTCGCAGGCTTCCAGGCGGGTCGTGGCACGTGGCGCATTCGTCTCACGGTAGGGACTCATTATCGTCCGTTGGACCCCGGAATCCCACCCCTCGGTGCGGGCGCCCCGCAGCTGGACCGGCCCCGCAGGACAGCGGCCCTTGACATCAAGTGGACTTCAGGTTTCAGGATGGTGCCAGAAGTCACTGGAGGCAAGGAGTCTGCGATGAACGGCACCAGAACGGCGCTGATCACTGGGGGATCGGCGGGATTGGGACGGGCGAGCACACTCGCGCTCGCGGAGCGCGGCTGGGAGGTGATCGTCACCGGACGGCGGGTCGAACCGCTCGATCGGGTCGCCTCGCGGGGGATCACCATCACCGCCATCCCCGGTGACGTGACGGATCCGCGGCATCGCGACCGCATCGCCGAGGTGATCGCGGCGCGGGGCCGACTGGACCTGCTCCTGAACAACGCCAGCGCGCTCGGCCCCAGCCCGATGCCCGCGCTGACCCGGTACCCGGAGGACGCACTGGCGCAGGTCTTCGCGACGAACGTGCTGGCCCCGATCGCGTTGATCGCCAAGCTGATCGGGCAGGTCCGGGCCGCGGACGGCTCCGTGATCAACGTTTCGTCGGACGCCGCGGTCGAGGCCTATGCGGGCTGGGGTGGCTACGGTGCGGCGAAGGCGGCGCTCGATCACGCGACCGCGGTTCTGGCACTCGAGGAACCCGACCTCGCGGTCTATGCGTTCGATCCCGGCGACATGCGCACGGCGATGCACCAGGCGGCGTTCCCCGGCGAGGACATCTCGGATCGGCCCGAGCCGGAGACCGTGGTCCCGGCCCTGCTGAGGCTGCTCGATACGAGACCACCCAGCGGCCGGTACCGTGCATCCGACTTTGCGGCTGCCGGCACGGGAGTGTCGTCGTGACCCGGGCAGGCAGTCACTCGGTGACCGAATTCCGGTTCGTCCTGCCGCAGCGGTTGGAGGCGAGCGGCCCGCCGGAGGAGCGGGGCGTGCTGCGCGACTCGGTCAAGTTGCTCGTGTCCGATCGGGGTGCTTTGGTGCACAGCGCTTTTCGCGAACTTCCGCGCTTTCTCCGGCCTGGTGATGTGGTGGTGGTGAACGCGTCGGCGACGCTGGCCGCGGCAGTGGACGGCACCGTCGACACGGTGGGACCGGTGGTCGTGCACTTCTCCACCGAACTCGAGGGCGGGGACTGGGCGGTCGAGGTTCGAGCGCCGGGTCCGGTATCGGGAGCCCTCGATTCGGTCGGGGCGGGAAGGCGGATCGGTCTGCCGCGAGGCGCCGTTGCGACACTCAGGGAGCCCTGGCCCCGTGGTTCGTCCCGGCTGTGGCGGGCCTCGGTCGAGGGCGTCGCGGACGTAGCGACGGAACTGCTCGCCACCGCGGGCCGTCCGATCACGTACGCGTACGTCCACGAGCGCTGGCCGCTGTCCTATTACCAGACGATATTCGGCCGCACCGGTGGGAGCGCCGAGATGGCCAGCGCCGCGCGGCCGTTCACGCATCCGATGGTGACCGATCTCGCGACCTCGGGGGTGGTAACGGCGCCGATCCTGTTGCACACGGGTGTGTCCTCGCCCGAGCGTGGGGAGCCGCCGATCCCCGAGCGGTACGAGGTGCCCGAGCACACCGCGCGGCTGATCAATGATCGCCGCGCTGCGGGCGGCCGCGTGATCGCGGTCGGCACCACGGTGACCAGGGCACTCGAGACCCGGGCAACGCCGGACGGGCTGGCGGTGGCGGGCGCGGGCTGGACGAACCTGGTGTTGAGCGCGGCGCGGCCGGCCCGCGTGGTGGAGGGGCTGATCACGGGTTGGCACGCGCCCGGGGCCTCCCACCTGATGCTGCTCGAATCGGTGGTGGGCGCGGCGGCCGTCCGACGCGCCTACGACGAGGCACTCGCACACGGATATCTGTGGCACGAGTTCGGGGACAGCGCGCTGTTGCTGCGTGATTGAAACCGGTGACGCTGGGCAATCGGGAGTGACAGCAGAGGACAGGACGGCGTCATGAACATGGGAAAGAAGATCCGCCACAAGGTCGAAACCGCCGAGGGCGCCGCAAAGAAGGCGGTCGGCAGGGCCACCGGCGACGCCCACCTCGAAGCAGAGGGGAGCAAAGAGCAGGCCAGGGGCAATGCCAAGCAGATGGGCGACAAGGTCAAGGACGCGGGAAAGAAGATCAAGAACGCCCTCAAACACTGACCGACATCATCGACGCTCGGTGAGTCCGGCCTATTCGTTCGACAGCAGCGGCCCCAGTGGTCCGAGGTCGATGTTCAGGTCCTCGGGTGTGAGATCGAAATGATCACGCAACTCCGCCATGCGTTCCTCGAGCAGCATGAGCGTCGTGCCGATGCGTTCGATCTGGTCGTCGCTGAGGTCGCCGTGCTCGACTCGGCGCAGCGCCTGCCGTTCCATCAACTGCCGTAGTAGCTCGACGATCGTCAGGACGAGGGTGACCAGGCCCTTCTCGACTGATTCGGGATCCGCGTCGATCCGCTGCGGCAGTACCCGGCGACCGATGTCGCTCGGAGCATCCGAATTGACGGGCTCGGGCTCAGCCATCGGCGGAATCCTGCTCGGCCGGATCCGGGACGAGTGCGCTCACCGACGCGATGAGCGTGCGCAGGGAGATGCGGACCATGTCGACGTCGGCGAGTGACAGCGTGATCTCACCGGTGATGACGACACCACCGCCCAGCACCCGATCGAGTAGGTCGACGAGCGCGATGCGGCGGGTGTCGTCCGCGGGAACCATCTCGCTCATGGCTCACCCATCGATTCCGGCGAACGAATACGGAGGCCACGGTCCGGTCAATTCCAATGTGATGCCCGGACGTTCGGCGTCGAGTGCGGTGACGAGTGCGGTGAAACCGTCGACCCGATCGTTGTCGACGAGGTAGGTGCCGTTGAAGATCATCCAGGCCCGCCTACCGGTCAGCACCGGGTCGGTGACCTGCCGGCGCACCCCGTCGACGGCCTGATCCAGGAGCGCAGCGTGAATTTCTCCCGCGTGGCCGGCCGCCTTGCGTTCCACGTCCTGCTGCGCGCTCAACTCCGCACGGCGGCGCAGCAGATACGCGGTTCCCTTCCCTGTCGCGCCGGTCGAGGACGGCTCCTCTTTCACGTCCTGCGACAGAAGCTTCGCGTCTCCGTATCCCTTGACGCCCCATTCGCTCCGACCGGTCACCCGGCGCAACGTCGCACCGAACTCCTCCTGTCGCTCGGTGAGGAGGAGGCGGACGCGATCGTCGTCGAGGTAGAGCGTCGCCAATCGCAACGGAACGGTGGGGCCGTTGCGCAACACGGCCGCCACCACGGCGTCGTGTGCTCTCGCGGTGGCGGCCAGCCAGTCGAGGTCCTCGAGTTTGCGTTGCAGAGGTTCCTGCCCGAATTCGCCGAGACTCACCGTCCCCACCACCGCGACCAGACCCGACGACGTCACCGCCCGGACCGGCTCGCCTGCCACGCCGGTGACCCCGGCGAGTTGCGCGTCGCCGATACTGTCGGTGGTGATGCTGTAGAGCCAGACACCGTCATCCGCTGTCATCGTCGCGCTCCTGACGCCTCGCCTCCACCTCGACTGTGTCGGCGGCCTCGACCGCAGGACGAACCGACCTGTCGGACTCGAGTTCGGCGATCCGCTCCCGCAACTTCCGGTTCTCGAGTTCGATGTCGCTGTTCTTGCCGGTCAGCCAGGGGTCGTTCTCCCACCAGTTGATCCCGACCTCTTTCGCGGTTTCCAGTGAGGCGATCACCAGTCGCACCTTGATGGTGAGCAGTTCGATGTCGAGCAGGTTGACCTGGATGTCGCCGGCGATCACGAGACCCTTGTCGAGTACCCGCTCGAGGATCTCGCCGAGATTCGTCGACTGGTGCCCACCGCCGAATCCGCCGCCCGAACTCTGCGGAAGGTTGCTCGTACCGCCGCCGGCGACCGTCATGACTGCGCGCTTCCTCTGTCACCGACACCGCGGATGTAGCGGCGGGTTCTGCGGTAGGACAACAGTTCTCCATCCAAGTCCAGTACCACCTCGTACAACGCGAGCATGTCCGTCGACGACGGGATCCGACGATCCTCGACCACCTCCACCTCCACCGTCCAGCCGTCGTCGGTGGGCATGACCGATGTGGCACCGAGCGGTTTCTTGCCGGTCAACTTCGCGATGTCACGAGTTGCGAGCTCCGCGATCTCCGGCGCAGGCAACGGAGGCGGCTCCTCTTCTGCCATCGACTGTCACTCCTTCTCCGGGCTGCTGGGCCGTGCCGTTCCGGTCATGCGGTCGAGGATGGCCTGCTGTGCCTCTTCCTCCTCCTCGGCGGAGATCTCACCGGCCGCACGGGCGTCCTCCAACTCCTCGAGCGCGCGGCGCGCGCTCGCGGGATTGTGGAGTTCCTCCTCGACCTGTCGCTGGATCAACTCGGCCAGTGAGATCACCCCACGAACGGGGGCGAGCGGCAGCGTGGCGATGAACGACAGCAGGCCCATCGGTCAGCCCTCCGGCTTCTGCGTCACCACGAAGTCGTAGGCGGCGAGAGGTCCGAGCAGGCGCATCTCGACCCGGCCGTCCCACCGTTCGGCCAGGTCTCCCACCGCCTTCTCGAGCTCTTCCTGTCGTGCGACCTCGACGAGGACGGCGACCTGCGCGGCCTCCTCCTCATGGGTCGGTTCCCGGACGTTGACCGAGTCGGACAGCGACTGGAGCGCCTCGACCACCGTGCGTGTGTCTTCGTCCCGTTTGGCCTCGATGCCGTTGCTGACGATCTCGCCCAGCGCCATCCGGGCGTCGCGGGTGGTCTCCTCGGGCTGATCACGGATCGCGCCGACCAGTTCGCCCGCTTGCTGGTTCTCCTCGATTATCTCCCGGAGGATCGCGTCCTCGACGTACCGCCCCTTCACGACGTACTGCGCTCGACCCTCGAGTTCTTTCAACGCTGCGGCGAACTCCTCGGCGTGTGCCTCGAGCAGTTCCTTCTCGACGGCCTCCTCGTCGGTCATGACCGCCCCGAAACGAAGCGGCAGTACCGGTGCCACACCCGACGTACCGTCCAGGAGGTGTGCGTGCGCCTGGAGATCCTCGGGTTTTCCGAGTGGCCGGTCCACGGAGATCTCGCTGACGAGCGCGGCGATGTCGCCGTGTGTGACGATGGCGACCGATCCGTCACACACGCCGACCGCGTCTTCTTCCGCTTCCACGTCCGCAGGCACGATGCCGTACACGTAGATGCCGCTGGTGCGCGGCTCCTCGGGCGCGTCGTTGGACTCTTTTGACGTAGACATCACTTGTCCCCTCGAGTGGACTTGCGCGAAACCCGCTCGCGCTCAGGTTCTTCCTGCCCGCCGCCGAGGAAGTCGCCGAGTTTCTCACCCGCCGACTCGATCGCGCCCTTGGTCTTCGATTTGGCGCCACCCTCGGTGACGTCGCCGACCAGGTCTGTCAGACCCTTCGGCTCGCCACTGCCGATCTCGAGCCGGTTCACGGCCTCCGCGAACCGCAGGTAGGTGTCGACACTGGCGACGACGACGCGTGCATCGATGGTCAGCAGTTCGATACCGACCAGTGACACCCGCACGTAGGCATCGATGACGAGCCCTTTGTCGAGGATGGTGTCGATGACGTCGGCGAGGCTACTGGAGCTGGGGCCGCCGCTGACTCCGCCGCCACCTCCCGCCGGTTGTATTGCCGTCATTGCCGCGCTCCTTGGCGCGAGCCGGCGGCTTTCTTGGCCGCAGTCTTGCGCGGGCGACCCCGCCGCTTCGGGGCAGCCTTGTCCTCGGAACTCGCAGCGGTCTTGCGTGGGCGACCTCGGCGCGCTCGCGGGGGTGCTTCCTCTTCCTCTTCCTCGTCGGTGTCGTCTTCATTCGTGTCCTCGGACTCGGCTTCGTCAGTTTCCTCGGGCTCTTCCTGCTCCGACTCGTCCTGCTCAGGCTCCTCGTCTTCGGCTTCTTCGGCTTCGTCAGTTTCCTCGAGCTCGTCCTGCTCGGGCTCGTTGTTCTCGTCCTGCTCGGACTCGTCGGGCTCGACCACCTCGCCGTCACGGATCTCCCCGCGCCAGCCGACCACCTCGTCGGGATGGAGAACGGACTGCGTCATGACGTGGCGGCCAAAGTGCTTCAACTCCAGTCGCGCTCGTCGTCCTTGCGCGCGCCACAGGTTGCCCGTTTTCTCGAACAGGCCCTTCGGGTGATACTCGAGGATGAGAACGATGCGGGTGAGATCGGGAGTCACCTCGTGGAACGTCACCGCGCCGTCGACATATCCTTTTGCACCCTTCGAGTGCCACACGATCCGCTCGTCGGGAACCTGCTCGATGATCGACGCCTCCCAGGTCCGATGCGACAGGAACACCTGTGCCTTCCACTCGAGCTTCTCGTCCGCTTCCTGCTCCACCCGCTCGACCTTTTTCATGAAGGAGGGGAAGTCGGCGAACTGGGTCCACTGGTTGTAGGCGAGCTGGACCGGGACCCCGACATCGAGCGTTTCGACGATGTTGGTCAGCTTGAGCTTCTTGCCTTTGCTGCCACCACCACCACCACCACCGGTGACGGCCTCCTTGACGTCGGAAGCGGTGTCCTTGACCTTTTCCTTGGCGCTCTGCCAGCCACCGCTCACCGCCGACTTGATCGGTGATTCACCCTCGGCCAGTTTCTCGGAACCGGTCACGGCGGCGAGCAGCCCTCCGCCACCACCCTCGGCGTAGTCGGTGAGCCTGCCCGAAGCGTTCTGCACCTTGTCGGAGACCGACGTGAGCGCTTTCTCCGTCACCGTGCCGACCAGCTTCTGCAATGCGTCCTGCAGCACGCCCGACGACCCGCCGCCGTCTCCCGGTGCGGCCTCTCTCAGTTTCTTTGCAGCGTTCGTCATCGTGCTCACCGCCCGCCGCGCCGGACGGGCGCGGAATTAGTCGTGGCTTTGGCCCGGGTCCTGCGGCCGCGGGTCGGGGCTTCCTCGTCGTCTTCGTCGTCCTCGTCGGATTTCGCGCTGCGTGACCTGCTTGTCGGCCGTGAGCTGCCGTTGCTGGACGCGCGCCGACGTGCGGCGGGGCGCTTGCGCGGAGCAGGTTCCTCCTCGTCGGAGGCTTCGTCCTCGTCGGGTTCGGGCTCCTCGTAGTCCTCGTCTTCCTCGGCGTACTGTTCGTCCGGCTCTTCGTCGACTTCGGATTCGTCGTACTCCTCGTCCTCGGACCGACCGCGTCGCTTGCGACCGAGTTTTCCGAGACTGCTGAGTTTGCCGACCGACTTACCGACACCACCCACAGTGTCGTCGACCGTGTCGCCCACGTCGCTGACGGCTTCGCCGCCGCCGGACAGAATCCGGTTGTTGAGCTGGTTGATGCGCTGGCTTGCGGCAGTGACCGCCGCCGCCTTCGCAGCGCTGACCAGCTCTTGTCGAACCGAATCGCTGATCTTGGCGAACTCGGGAGAATTCGCGAGCACCTTCGTGCCGCGTTCCAATAAATCGCGTGGCCCGCCGGGGAAGCGTCCGGTCGCACCCGCAGCCGCGAGCATCAGTGCCATTTTCATCCTGTGTGTTCGGCCCAGCATGTAACCCGCGCCGACGGCCAACGCCACCTGACCTTTGGTTTTCATCGTCGAACCCCTTTACCGAGTAGTCGCCGGCGCACCTCTCGCCAACTTCGGCAATGTGTCGCAGGACCGTCCTCGGTAATGTGTCGCAATACCGTGCGCGGTAAGGGGGCGCCGTCTCCCGACTACCCCAGCGGCAGGACGCTCAACCAGCGGCAGAAAAGTCGGTTCGGCCGACCTGCCGCGGCGAACGCTTCCCACACATCCCGGTAGGCGGAGACGGGATCGACGCATCGCTGTCGTAGTTCGAGACTGATTCAGCTGCAATGCTTTCCGTGTGCAAGGTGGAAATATCACCGGCTGGCGGCTCGTACCGCCGCGACGATCACCGCGACGAGGAGCGCCAGCAGAAGAATTACGAGCAGTACCGGTCCGAGCAGAAGTGCGACGAGGAGAAGGAGAACAAGGCCGACCTTGGCTTTGCCGCTCAAACCGGACATCAGCGCTTTGATCGCGGCCCACACCGGATTCTTACCTGTCAGCGCGGCGCGAATGCCCTCGAGTCCGGCGCCGGCCCCGGCGTTGCTGTGTATCACCTCGTGGACGAGCGACGCCAGCCATTTCTTGAATTTCTGCCGGAGATTCTGCGCCTCCTTCTCGCCGCGGTCCCGCAGTGCGTCGACGAGGCGGCCAACCTGGTCCTGCAGCCACTCGGTGACGTCCCCGAAGTCCGGCGTAACCGGATCGGGCAGGCGCGTGCGACCGCCGCCAGAGGATCCGGTGTGGGCCGGTCCGCGGGACCCCTTGTCCCGGGGATGCTTCCGGGCCGCCGGCTTCGTGACGGGTTCGGTGCGGGTATCCGTACGCTTCGGCCGGGCCGTCGTCGTGGTCCGTCGGGGAAGGCCGTGCCGCGACCCGGCCGAAGTCGATGTCGACGTTGCCGGCCGCCTGGGCGGCAGTGGTTGCCTCCGCGGCAGCCGTCCCGGGGGTGCGTCGGCGAGCGCCGTCGACCCTGTCGTCGTCCTCTCTCGTGCGCCCATATACCCCAATTACCCTCGGAGAATTTCTTGAAACCGGCGCGGATCGGCGGCGGCCCGGGTACCTGTCGGTGCCGCTGCTCTGCGCATGGCCGCCCACAGTGAGAACGTCACTTACGCCCGCCGCTGCGTGTGCTCTTGCGGATCGGTGCTGGTCGTCAGCGGTCCGAGTGTCGGCTTACGCGTTGCCGATATTGGCGTGGTGAGTGACGCCGTTTCCGCGGCGACGTGGGGTGGGGCGGGGTATCGCGTGGACGGCGGCGCTGCCACCGAGTAGCAGCTTTGATTGTTGATCGTGCACCGGTCTGCGGGCGCGCATGGTGTTGAGGGCTGGCCGAGTGCCCGTCCCCATCAGTCGAGCGGGTCTGGGTTGGGCCAGTGGGTCGGATCGTCACGTAGTGACGAGCATGTACGCGGGTCCTCGTCCTCGGATCGTCGCTCCGGTCCGGCGTCGACCAGGGCTCGCCGCAGGGCCCGTACTGGCTGGTGGCGATGTCGGTGTCTTGCCTGGGCAAGTCGTTCGCCGGAGCGGCGGCAGAGCGTGGGGCTGCGGCGGGATGTCGGGACAGCTGCGGCGGAATGTGGTCTCGAGTACGAAGGCTTCCGTGTCCAGGGTCCGTCGTCGGGTGATGCCTGGAGCATCACCCAACGACGGTCGCGTGAGCGATGCGACACTGCACGGGGGTGCGGCACAAGAACTGCGAAGTGACCGGGGCGATCTTCCGCTAGACGGTGGCGGGCTCTTCTGGCTCGCTACGTTCTTTCGGACGTCCTGTCGATCGACTGGTCCATTCCCGCAGCACGTGGTCGGGTGTGGACGCGGTGAAGATGCTGACTGCGATGAACGTTGCGAGTGAGGTGACGAGGCCGTAGTACACCGGCTCGTTTGCCAAAATATTCCCAACGATGGCCATGGTTGTGACCGTTGCTATGGCGCCCACGAGCATGGATGCGAGCGCGGCGGTACCGGTAGCTCGTTTCCAGACGAGTCCGCCGAGAATGGGTACCAGCAGCCCGCCCACCAGGATGTCGTACGCGATGGTGATGGCGGCGACGACATCCCGGATCATCGCGGCGAGGAGGACGGCTATAACTCCGGTGGCGAGGACGTACAGCCGGTTTCCTCGGACGTCGGCTTCTGGGTCGAGGTCGGATGCCGGCGTCGGCTGTGCTGTGAACAGTGAGCGTAGGAGCGGGGCGACGTCCTGGCGGCATACGGTTGCGGTGGCGATGAGGGCACCTGAGGCTGTCGACATCATTGCGGCGACGGCGGCAGCGAGGACGAGCCCGCTGATGCCGACGGGCAGTATGCTCTTGGCGATGTCGGCATAGACGTCATCCGACGCTTCAATTCCTGGGAGAAGCGCTGCGCCTGCGGTCCCGATGAGTGCTCCGGCGACGCCGTAGAGGAGGCAGTAGCAGCCGGCTGCAGTACCGCCCCATCGGGCGACTTGCGGTGAGCGGGCGGTAAAGACGCGCTGCCAGATGTCCTGGCCGATGAGGATTCCGAAGGTATAGACGACGAAGTAGGTGACGATCGTGGCCCCGCCGATGGCGCCGAGGTCGAATGCCTGATTTCCGAGTCGGTCGACGATGCCGTCGTATCCTCCGGCCTTGTTCCAGGTGATCGGAAGCATGAGGGCGAAGATGCCCAGGGTCTTGACGACGAATTGCACCATGTCGGTGAGGGTGATTGCCCACATACCTCCGAGGGAGGAGTAGCAGACGACGATGGCTCCGCCGAGAACGACCGAGTAGATCTGGCCGAAGCCGAAGAGCACCGAGAAGATTGTCGAATAGGCGATGGTCGAGCTGACGGTGAGCATCAAGGTGTATGCGGCCATCACGATTCCGGAAGCACCGGCGCCGTCAATTCCGTATCGGAGTTTCAGCATTCCGGAGACCGTGTAGACGCGGAGTCTCTGGATGCGGGGTGCGAAAAGGAGGCTCAGTATCAGCACGCCGACCGAGATCGAGACGACTAACCACATTCCGGACATCCCGTATTTGTAGCCGAGTCCGACGCCGCCGACCGTGGAGGCGCCGCCGATGACGACGGCACCCATGGTGCTGGTGTAGAGGATCGGTCCGAGTCGTCTTCCTGCGACGAGGTAGTCGGAGGAGTTGTGGGAGCGGCGTTTTCCCCACCAGCCGAATGCCAGCATGGCACCCAGGTAGATGACGATTATTGCTATGTCCATTTAATTTCCCGTCGTGTGTTTGGTGTCAGAAGTCGTTCGGATCGGTCCGCTGAATCGGGGGTGAGCCGACTCGGTGCATCATTGAAAGTAAAGTGCAACAGCTCCTTTACCGTCAGGCCGAGAGGGCGTTGCGGGCGTCCTGCCGCGAATCACCGAGTGGTGCGCGGCGTTGGTGTCATGGTCGCTTCGCGAGCAGCGAGACGAACTCGTAGGCCAGATTGGCTGCTGCGACTCCGGTGATCTCGGCGTGGTCGTATGCCGGGGATACTTCGACGATGTCGGCTCCGACCAGGTTGAGGCCATCGAATCCGCGGACGATGTCGAGAAGTTCACGGCTGGTCATGCCGCCGGCTTCGGGTGTCCCGGTCGCGGGGGCGTGGGCGGGGTCGAGGACGTCGATGTCGACAGACACGTACAAGGGTGTTTCTCCGATGGTGTTTCGGAGCTGCTCGATGATGGCGTCGATGGGGCGGCGCTGGAACTCTCGGCAATGAATGATCTGGAAGCCGAGTTCCGCGTCGGCGGCCAGGTCGTTCGAGGAGTACAGGGAGCCGCGGATCCCGACGTGGGCGCTGTGGCCGTGCACGAACAGCCCGTCTTCGGCGGCCCGTCGGAACGGGGTGCCGTGGGTGAGGGGTGTGTCGAAGTACGTATCCCAGGTGTCGAGGTGTGCATCGAAGTGCACGAGTGCGACTGGGCCGTGCACCCGGTTGACGGCCTTGAGTAGTGGGTAGGCGATGGTGTGGTCGCCGCCGAGCGTGACGAGTGTGGCACCGTTCCGGATCAGCTCGTAGGCGTTGTGCTCGATCTGGGTGATTGCGGCCTCGATATCGAATGGGTTGAATGCGATGTCACCTGCATCGGCGACCTGCTGGTGGGCGAAGGGTTCGACGTCGAGGGCGGGGTTGTAGGGGCGCAGCAATCGGGAGGATTGGCGGATGTGCGCGGGTCCGAACCGGGCGCCGGGGCGATAGGTCACTCCGGTGTCGAAGGGGACGCCGACGACTGCGACGTCGTGGCGGGGGACGTCTTCGATTCGGGGGAGTCGCGCGAAGGTGGAGTGCCCGGCGTATCGGGGGATGCTCAGCCCGTCGACCTGACCGACGGGTGTGGTGGTGCTGGAGCGGGTGGAGTTTGTCATGCTCGTCATTGGGGTGTTCCTCCATTGGTCTGAATTATGTATCCGGTTATGGCACCGAGGTTCTCGTGCACCGACGGCGCGGGGCTACGGCGTTTTCGTCTGGCTGGCCTCTGCGGCCAAGGGATCTCTTGGGTGTATCGGGTGTGCAATCCCGCCGGAGAGGCCGAACAGGGAGATGGTGGATCCCCGTGAGTAGGCAGCTGTGGTCCAAGCTCACGTGGTCTTCCGCACGTGATGAACCCTCCGAGAGACACTGCTGGCGCGCGTCCACTGCGAGGGTTCTCCGACGACCATCGTTACCGCCCCAGGATTCGACGGCATTATCGGAGATGCCCAAAGAATAGTGCGGCGCAGTGGAGAACGAGCGGACGCGCGACGGTTACCTAAAGGGTGCGATCAGCTCGGCGTCGACGCTGGCCGTGATGTTGGCGAACGAAAGGTGACGCGCGTGCGTCGGCGTGGGTGTGTTCGTGTCGAGGGGGTGCCTGTCACGGCCTGTGTGGATCTGCGGTTGGTCCAATTCCACGGTGGTGCTCCTCACAAATCCTGGTGAGGCAACTATGGTCGGGAAACGACCACTCGGGAATACTCGAAGAGTATAGATCTCGACCAGCGGTTTGTATGATCATCTAACACACCGGAGAGTGGAGACACCCCATGGGACCGAGCCTCGGCGACCTGCTGGAGATGCCCCACCTGCGCCTCGAACTTCGGGCCGGCAGTGGCGGCGCCGGGAAACGAGTGATGTGGGCGCAGACCTCTGACCTGGACAAGCCGTGGGAATGGATGACCGGCGGCGAACTGTTGATGAAGAATGGCCGCACCCTGCCGCCCAATGCGCCGGAGCAGGTGGCGCTGTTGGAAGGTCTCGCCGCGAACGGCATCAGCGGTCTCGTGCTCGGTGTCGACCCTGCGACCCCCGCTCTCGATCCCGCAGCCATTGCCGCGGCGGATTCGTTGCCGTTGCCCATCGTGTTCGCTCCCTATTCGGTCGGGTTTGCCGCCATCGGGCGGGCGGTCGCAGACGCCAATGCAGCCGACGAGGGCCGGCGTTTAGCGGTGACCGAGCGCGTCTACACGATGATTCGGCGCTCGGTCACCCAGCCGGTGAGTGCGGGGGCGTTGAAACCGCTCGCCCGCGACCTTGCATGCAAGCTCGCCGTCCTCGATGCCGAGTCGGGGGATCCGGTGCTACACAGTCCCGAGGCGGTACCTGAAGCGCTCCGCCAGGCGTTGCTGGAGGAAGTCCGCCGGCGAAACGGCGCGCTGCCCGGCGTGGTACATCTCGCCGCCGGCGAAATGCGCGCCCAAGTCGTGGAAGTCCCCGACGAAGAACCGACCGTCCTACTGACCTACGCTCATCGCGCCTCGCCGCCGGACCTTGTCCTGCTTCAACACATCGCCACGGCAGCAGCGGTGCTGATCGCTCAGCAAGGAATCCGACGTGAACACGAACGCCGAGTGGGAGCTGAACTGCTGGCGCATCTCCTCGATCACCGGCTCGACGCGGACGAGGCGGCCCGCCAACTATCCGAGCGCGGACTGCCGGCGGACGACTGCGTCGTCGTCGCAGCACGCGGAGGCAGCGAAACCGGCGAGGAACACCTGCACCTGAGTTTCGACCGCCGCAAGATCAACAACCTTCTGCTGCGACGATCCGGCGTCCTCTACGCACTACTCCCGGCATCCGACGATGCACTCGACGTGCTGACCCGGCGACTGGGCCCTGGCGCGCTGATCGGTGTCAGTGACCCGCTCGTCTCACCCCTGCGCGCCCCGGCGGCCGCCCGTGAGGCGAACTGGGCCGTGCGCGATGCGGTGAACGCACCCGGTCGGGTCAGTAGATACGCCGATGCCACCCTGCTGTCGGTGTTACGGGACACCGAAGAAGCGCAGGTCGTGGTTGACCGTGTTCTCGGTCCCCTGCTTCGCTACGACGCCGATCACGGGACCGAGTTGACGAGGACTCTCGACATCTTCCTCACGTGCGACCGATCGTGGCAGCAGGCCTCTGCTGCGACCGGCGTCCATCGCCAAACGGTGGTCTATCGAATGCGCCGAGTCGAGGAAATAACCGGCCGGACTCTCTCCGCGACCGCTCACCTCACCGAGCTCTGGTTGGCACTGCGGGCGCGTGATCTCTTGACCGCGCCGGGATGAGACCACGTCCACCTCTGTCAATCGGACATGAACCTGACTGGCAACGACGCACCTTCTCGGCCTTCCCTTCCCGGCCCATCACGGGTGAGGCGTCCGCAGGATGCGTGACGTGGGTTCCGGTTGCTGGTGGTACTTCATAGCACTGTCTCCGATTCGGGTGTCGCTGAGTAACTGAGCGAGCCCTCGAGCCGGCGCCCGACCGTAACCTTGATCTTCACTTACGAGGTTGATCCGCGGAAGTGCTGGTGCACTAGTGTATTTGCCCGGAGAATCTCCGGACCGGCACAGATGACTTCGTGATCCAATATGGAGGACTCGGGCCGTTCAGCAACCCGGCGATGTTTGTCGCAGGACAACGACGGATCGATGTCGCGGTCGAATTGGACGTATCTCAACAGACAAATCGAGCGGCGCGGTCACTAACCTCCGTCAGATCGGCCACGACCCGAAGGTGGCGCGTGGCGTGGGTAGCGGATCGGGGAGCGGGTTAACCGCGTTCGTCGAGCGGGTTTTTTCGGGTGACGATGAGCGGGTCGGCGGGGGTGAACGGGAAGATCGGCAGGTCGGCGATGTGGGTGTCGAACGTGGCGGCGAGGACTTCGCGCGAGTACGCGCTGACCGACGCGCGGTATCCGATGTCACCGGGCGTCGGCTGGTCGAAGAAAATCAGAAAATGGATGTCGTCGGACCCGACGACCTCGATGTGATGGGGGTACGCGCGGGGAATGAAATACACGTCCCCCTGCTCGAGATACCAGGTGTCGAGGGAGCCGTCCGGGTCCATGACCGTCATCCGCGCCGATCCGCGGCGCACATAACCCATTTCGGCGGTGATCGGATGCCAGTGCGGTTCCCGCATTCCGTCCTCCCGGATCCGCAGGGAGTACATCGACAGATCTTTCAGGGCGGGCCAGAACTGGACGCGTGCGAGGTGGGCGGAGCCGACAGCGAGGCTGATGACCGGATTCTGCTCCTCGACGGCGAACTTGTGACCATCCGAGAATATCGCCGCCGACGGCACCACGGGATCGCCGATTCGGGCCGCCAGGGCGCGGTCCGCGGTGTTGCGTCGGAGAACGGCGAAGTCGGAGGCGTCGAGATCGTAGGTGTTGCCGAGGACGGCATCGGTCATCGCACCGAACGCCGCTCCGAGACCGAAGTCCTCGGGGCGCTCGCTCCGGAAGGCGATGATGAATTCCGCGACCTCGTCGCCGATGTTCTCGATGTGGTGCAGCGATCCGGAATCGATGTGGAACATCTCCCCGGCGCCGACTGTGAAGGTCGAGAACACGCTGCCGGTGTCGAGCACGGAGACGAGCGACGTACCGGACAGGCAATAGGTGAGTTCGTTCGCGTTGGCGTGCCAGTGCGGGGTGCGCATCGCTCCGGGATTGATCAACACCCGCTTGATTGACAGGCCTCGCAGGATCGGGAAGGTGTCCGCTGTCACCCGGGTGATCGAGCCGAGGTCGGAGTGTTCGACGATCTCGCCGTCGGTCAACGAGGTGCTGTGAATGCTGCGTCGCGTGCTCATGAATATGCCTTCCGTGTCGGACGGTTACCTGGGGACGGCAGTTCGCGCATACAGGTAGCAGTATGTCGTTCCGCCGTGAAATGTTCCGGTGATCGCGACGGAGTGGGTGGGCTCCCGGGCTAGGATTCGACGGAGGCCTGCCAGCTGGTGCCGCCCATCGGCGCGGTACTCGAACCATGGCGCCGAGGCGGTGATGGTTATGAGGCATTCCCAGGCGGAGTACATCGGGCACCCGCGAACTGCAGTGGGTCGGTTCCGCGCACTGCGCGCCACCCGGCTCGCTGTGCTCGCGGCGTGCGGCGCACTCGTGATCGCGGGGTGCTCACCCACGTCCGAGCCGACCGCCGAGAATGCTTCACCGCCTGCCGCGACGACGGCGACGGCTGCTTCGGGTTCGGCGCTCAATTCCATCGATCCGGCCGCATTTCAGGCCGCGGTCGACGCCGCCGCCGAAGAGCTGTCGATCCCCGGCGCGGTGGTGCAGCTCCGCACCCCGCAGGGAACCTTCGACGCGGTGGTCGGCACCACGGAACTGGGCGCGGACACACCGCCGGATGCGCAGACCCATTTCCGGATCGCCTCCAACACCAAAACCTTGACGGCGGCGCTGACGGTCCTGCTGGACCAGGACGGCAAGCTCCGGTTCAGCGACCCGGTGTCGACCTACGTCGCCGACGTGCCCAATGGCGAGAACATCACCATCACACAGCTGTTGACGATGCGTAGCGGGCTGTACAACTACACGAATGCGCCCGAGTTGGCGGCGACGTTGGACAGCGACCCGTCGAAGGCCTGGACGCCTCAGGAGGTCCTGGACATCGCGTTCAGCCGGCCGCCGGACTTCCCACCCGGCACGTCGTACGAATACAGCAACACCAACTACGCGTTGCTGGGTCTGGTCGCCGAGAAGGTCGGCGGTCGACCGCTGGGCGAGCAGTTCCAGGAACGGTTGCTCGGGCCGCTCGGGCTGAACCAGACCTCGCTTCCCGCCGCCGACGATACGGCGATCCCGGACCGGTATTCACACGGTTACATGTACGGCGGATCGGCCTACGCCCTGGTGGACGAGCCGTATCCCGCCGACATGCAGGCCGCCGCGCGGGCGGGGAAACTGCAGCCCCTCGACTACACCAACCAGAATTCGTCCTACGCCACCGCCGCCGGGGGCGCCATCTCCACGGCGGAAAACCTGGCTGCATGGATCCGGGCGCTGGTATCCGGCGAGGTATTGAATCCGGACTACCAGCAACAGTGGCGGGACAGTCTGCAACCCGAGGACCCGGACGCACCCGATGGGCAGCAATACGGTTACGGGATCAGTTACCAGCGTTTCGGGCCGAACGCGTCGATGTATTACCACGGCGGTGAGCTGCCGGGCTTCAACTCGTTCATCGGATACGACCCGGACAACGATGTCACGCTCGTGATCTGGGCGAATCTGACCCTGTCGCCCGAGGGCAAGACCACCGCGAACGCGTTGCTGCCCACCGTTCTCGACGAGATCTACGCAGGAATGTCGCTGGCGCCCACACCCGCTCCGACCCCCACGAGGTGATGCGCGGTACACGGGTCGCCGGTGGGGCAGAATCATCGTTTGTGAGCGACAACTCCGTTCGAACACCGCACGCGTCGGTAGAAGCCGAGGATCCCGACCTGGCCAGAGCCCGGGACGGAGACGACGCCGCGTTCACACGTCTGGTCGGACCGTTGCGCCGCGAACTGCACGCCCATTGCTATCGCATGCTCGGCTCCAGCCACGATGCCGACGACGCCCTGCAGGACGCGCTGCTGCGGGCGTGGCGCGGTTTCGCGAAATTCGAAGGCCGCAGCGCACTGCGCTCCTGGCTGTACACCGTCACGACGCGCACCTGCCTGGACGCCGTCGAATCGCGTGGTAAGAGGGCCCTCCCCGTCGACCTCGGTCCCTCCAGTGATCGCGCCGTCGTCGGCGACGTCCCGCTCACCGAGGTGGCGTGGCTGGGTCCCTACGCCGATGCGGGACTGGCCGCCGGTGCGGCGGGGCCGGCCGCCCGCTACGAGCAGCGCGAGTCCGTCGAACTGGCATTCGTTGCGGCACTACAACATCTGCCGGGCAATCAGCGGGCCGCCCTCCTGCTCTTCGAGGTCCTGGGGTTCTCCGCCGCCGAGATCGCCGCCGCCATGGACACGACGACGGCGTCGGTGAACAGCGCGCTGCAGCGGGCCCGGGCGATCGTCGCGGAGAAGATTCCGTCGATGACCCAATCGCAAACGTTGCGCGAGATCGACGACGCGCGTCTGCGAGCCCTGGTCGCTGGGTACTCCACCGCGCTGGAACGCGGTGACGCCGATGCTCTGGTCGCTCTCCTGACGGAGGACGTCACCTGGTCGATGCCGCCGATGGCGCACTGGTACCGCGGTCTGGCCGCGGTCACGGATTTCGCGGTCCGGGTCCCGCTCACGGGATGCGGTTCGTGGCGCCACCTGCCGGTCGGAGCCAACGGTCAGCCCGCCGTGGCCTTCTACCTGTGGGACGAGGGCGCCGGCACCCACCTCCGCTGGTCGATCACGGTGTTGACCCTGCGCGGCACCAAGATCGCGGAACTGACCTCGTTCATCGGTCCGGAGCACTTCGAGCAGTTCGGTCTGCCTGAATTCTTGCCGTGACCTGCGCTCGCGGTGACCGACTGCGCCGCGGTGACACCACGATGGCACATCGATCCCCGACCGAGTCTTGCGATGGTGCCATTGTGATGCCATGATGGCACCATGGATCTCACACCCTATGTCGCGTCCCTCCGTCACGAACTGGCCGTAGCCGCCGAGGCCGGGGGAGAGGACGCCCGTGCCCTCGCCGAGCGACTCACCGCACCATTGGAGTCCGGGGTCCGGCTCGCGCTACTCGACGCGCTGTCGGCGGCCGCCAGTGAAATCACCCGCGACCTCGCACCGGGTTCGGTGGATCTTCGACTCCGCGGACGTGAGCCCACGTTCGTCGTCACTCCCGCGCCCGTCGAGCAGTCGTTCGAGGAGCCGGCCGCATCCGGTCCGGACGTGACGCCGCCGCGAGTCGCGGAGGTGGAAGACAGCGCCATGACCCGGATCAACCTTCGTCTCTCACAAGACCTCAAGGACCGAGTCGAGGAGGCCGCTCGGGAGGCCGGACTGTCCGTGAACGCCTGGCTCGTCCGGTCCGCGGCCGCAGGGTTGGAGTCCGACGGCGGCAGTGGCCGTTCCGAACGGCGTGCCCCACGCGGCAACGACCGTTTCACGGGCTGGGTGCGCTGACCCGACCCGCCCGTCCTTTCATTCGCCATCACCACATTCCGGAGGACAACCATGCCCACATTCAGCACCCCGGCGCCGATCTCGGCGACGGTCGAA
Organism: Rhodococcus pseudokoreensis; assembly: GCF_017068395.1. Lineage (NCBI taxonomy): Bacteria > Bacillati > Actinomycetota > Actinomycetes > Mycobacteriales > Nocardiaceae > Rhodococcus > Rhodococcus pseudokoreensis. The sequence continues at coordinate 8,491,194 of NZ_CP070619.1, forward strand.
CTCGTCGTCGGCGACGCACGGATCACGGCGAGCGACCGCGACGACACGGTCGTGGACGTGCGCCCCAGCGACGGTTCGCGGGAATCGGACGTTCGCGCCGCCGAGCAGACCCGCGTCGAGTACTCCGCGGGGAGACTGCTGGTCAAGGCGCCGAAGCCGCGCGGTCTCGGCCTGTTCGGCAAGGCGGGTTCCGTCGACGTCACCATCGCGCTGCCGACCGGTTCCGAATTCGAGGGCGAGGCGTCGGTGGCGACGTTCCGCGGCGCCGGACGGCTCGGGGCGTGCCGGATCAAGACATCGGCGGGCGACGTCCAACTCGGCGACACGGGCCCGCTCGACGTGCACACCGGGGCCGGCACGGTCACCGTGGACCACGTCGCGGGAGATGCGGACGTGAGCACGGGGTCGGGGAAACTCCGCGTCGGTGCGATCGACGGCAGCGCCGTGATCAAGAACTCCAACGGCGACAACTGGATCGGCACGATCAGCGGCGGACTGCGAGTGAAGACGGCGAACGGCGACATCTCCGTCGACGACGCCCGCGCCGACCTCGCCGCGGCAACCGCCAACGGCGACATCCGCATCGGGCAGGTGACGCAGGGCGCTGCGTCGCTGGAAACCGGCCACGGCCGAATCGAGATCGGCATCCGCTCCGGGACCGCCGCCCGGCTCGACGCGCACACGTCCTTCGGCAAGGTCCAGAACCATCTGGACTCCGTCGACCGGCCCGAATCGACGGACGACAAAGTCGAGGTGCGTGCCCGTACCGGTTTCGGCGACATCGTGATTCGCCGCCCCGATTCCCAGAAGTCGACCAGTCGAAAGGCAGAGTGATGACAGCATCGATCACCACCCGGTCCGCGATCACCACCACCGGGCTACGAAAGTCCTACGGCGACAAAGTCGTCCTCGACGGCATCGACCTCGACATCGACGAGGGAACGATCTTCTCGCTGCTCGGACCCAACGGCGCAGGCAAGACCACCATGGTCCAGATTCTGTCCACCCTCATCGCCCCCGACGGCGGCGACGTCCGGATCGCGGGTCACGATCCCGCCCGCGAGCCCGATGCGGTGCGGTCAACCATCGGTGTGACCGGCCAGTTCTCCGCGGTGGACAACCTGCTCACGGGTCGCGAGAATCTGATGCTGATGGCCGATCTGCACCATCTGCGCCGCGACGCGGGCCGCGCCCGGGCAACGGAACTGCTTGCCCGGTTCGATCTCGTCGAGGCGGGCACGAAGCCGGCCGGAAGTTACTCCGGTGGCATGCGCCGCCGGCTCGACCTCGCGATGACCCTCGTCGGAGATCCCCGGATCATCTTCCTCGACGAGCCGACGACCGGTCTCGATCCGCGAAGCCGACGCGCCATGTGGCAGATCATCCGCGAACTCGTCGCCGACGGGGTCACGATCTTTCTCACCACCCAGTACCTCGAGGAAGCGGATCGGCTCGCCGACCGGATCGCCCTCCTCGACGGCGGCCGGCTGGTCGCGGAGGGAACGCCGGAGCAGCTGAAGAGGCTCGTTCCGGGCGGCCACATCACCCTGCAGTTGCCCGGGGCGCGCGAACTCGACGCGGCCTCCCGGCTCCTCGGGGACGTGACCCGGAACGAGGAATCGCTCACCCTGCAGGTTCCCGGCGACGGCAGCGTGCAATCGCTGCGCGCACTGCTCGACCGGCTCGATCACGCGTCGATCCAGGTCGAGAACCTGACCGTGCACACCCCCGATCTCGACGACGTCTTCCTCGCGCTCACCGAGCGCGCCGCAACCGGGAAAGAGAGCCTGCGATGACGACCATGGGTTACGCGCTGAGCGATTCGGCAACAATGCTGAGACGCAACCTCCGGCACATGATCCGGTACCCGTCGGTGACGGTGCTCCTCGTCGGGATGCCGATCGTCCTTCTCCTGCTCTTCGTGTACGTCTTCGGCGGCACGCTGGGGGCGGGACTCGGCGACCCCGCCGGCGGACGCGGCGCCTACATCGACTACGTGGCACCCGGAATCCTCTTGATGACCGTGGCCAGCGCCGCCCAGGGAACCGCGATCTCGGTCGCCACCGACATGACCGAGGGCATCATCGCCCGGTTCCGGACCATGGCCATCGCACGGGTGTCCGTGCTGACCGGGCACGTCATCGGCAGCATGATCCAGACACTGATCAGCCTCGTGCTGGTCGTCGGTGTCGCCGTGCTCATCGGTTTCCGGCCGACCGCCGGGCTCGGCGAGTGGGTCGCGGCAACAGTGGTGCTCGCGATGTTCACGTTCGCGCTCACCTGGCTGTCCGTCGCGTTCGGGCTGGTGTCCAAGAGCGTCGAAACGGCGAGCAACCTTCCGATGGTTCTGATACTCCTGCCCTTTCTCGGCAGTGGGTTCGTTCCCACCGACTCGATGCCTGCCGGTCTCCGGTGGTTCGCCGAGTACCAGCCGTTCAGCCCCGTCATCGAGACCATCCGCGGACTGCTGCTCGGCGGTCCCGTCGGCAGCAGCGCCGTGCTCGCGGTCGGATGGAGCGCCGGCATCGCGCTGTTCGGCTATCTCTGGGCGAAAAGACTGTTCAACCGGCGCGTGAACTGACGGCTTTCACCCGTGCCGGCGGGCACTCACCGCGGTACTCTTCCGATGCCGCGGTTTCGCCACCGATGATGCAGCCGCAGGTTACAGTCGGAACCGGTTTTTCCTTCTTCAGCAGGGTGGGATCGCGATGAACTTGATCAAGAAATCGGCAGCATCGGTCCTCGTCGCAGCGACGGTGACACTCGGAGCGGGCACGGCACACGCCGACCCCGTCGTACCGAACACGGGAACGCCGGCACTGGCGATCCCCGGCCGGCACGAGGTCGACAAGCAGAAGGCCCTCGAGAACATGCTCAACGAACTCGGCGTCGGCTGGGCCAACGGGGGAGCGGCCGGCACGGCGATCGGCGCGCTCATGGGTCTCGGCGTCGGATGTGTCTCGATGTTCCCCGGCAGCCTCGCCGGCTGCATCATCGGCACGCCGATCGGCGCGATCACCGGTGCGATCGTCGGTATGGGCCAGGGCAACCCCAGGGCGGCGCAGGCCATCCAGGAATACATCAACACGCCGTGAGTCGTTGTCCGTCAACTCCGTTCACGGAGTCGGCGGATCACGGGGGCGAACACCTCCAGGTAGGGTTCGTGGACAGTGATGTACGAGAAGCCGTAACGTTCCCGATGGCTCCGGAGTTGCTCGGCCATCTCCTCCACGGTTCCCACGAGGACGTACGGAGTGCCGAGGACGTCGTCCACCGACAGGGTGCCGCCGAGCCGGTCCGCGATCTCGTTCGCTGCGGCTCGGCGGTCGTCCGTCTCGACGACCAACTGGACCAGTAGATGCCACTCGATGTCCTCGGCGCGCACACCGGCATGCTTCCGCACGAAGCGAATTCGCTCGGCCGTTTCGTACGCGGTGGCGAGACGGAATTTGCCCGGGGGCCGGCCCGGAATCTGAAACGTCCCCGCGACGCCGACGATGTCGGCGTGGGCGGCCGCGATCCGCAGCACCCGATCGCCGGTACCACCGATGATCAGGGGCGGGCCCGAGCCGCCGAACCCGCGCCGCTGCAACGGTCGTGGCACGGTGCGGCCCTCGGGTAGCTCGTCGAAGTCCGTGGTGAAGGACGTGCGGAGGCCGTCGACCATTTCCGACAACTGCTCGACCCGGCCGCCGAACGGCTTCCATTCGATGCCCGCGGCGTCGAACTCCCACTTCATGTGCCCGGCACCGAGACCGATCTCGAGCCTTCCGTCGGTGAGGACGTCCGTCGTCGCGATCTCGCGAGCGAGTAGGGCGGTATTCCAGAACGGTGAGTTGAGCACCAGAGTTCCGACCCGCAGTCCCGTGGCGCCGGCGACGGCCACCAGGAGGGGAAACGGTGCCGGGGCGCCGAGATGGTCGGCGGCGAACACGGTGTCGTAGCCGGCGCTCTCGCCGAGCCGGCATCGATCGAGAAGGGCGTCGCGGGAGTCGAACCCGAAAATGTTGAACGAGAATCGGAAATCGTGCATGGACTTCACGATGCACCCGATGTGGCTCCGCCGGTGCCGAATGCGACGGGGGAACGCTGCAACTTCAGCGTCGCGGATGTGATGCTGACCACACCTGAACCGGTTTTCCCACGTGGCGGCGCCGAATCGCCCTGCAAGTTCCACGCTTAGGGCAGGCATGCCTTATCTTCTGCGATGTGACAAACAAGAGCATCTCACGCCTTCAAGGCGCCAGTGTCGACTATGCCATCGCGGCGTTCCGCGTGGTTGTCGGCTTCCTCTTCTTCTGCCATGGAACTTCGACGTTGTTCGCGTGGCCGACCGCACCTCACAGCGGGCACACCGCAGCGGTAGGTGCCTGGCCGAGCTGGTGGGGTGCCGTGATCCAACTCGTCTGCGGCGCCGCGTTGTTCCTCGGCCTCGGGACGCGAATTGCGGCGTTCCTCGCCTCGGGTTCGATGGCGTACGCCTACTTCTGGAGCCACCAGCCGGACGGTGCCCTCCCCATCCAGAACAATGGTGAACTCTCGGCCATCTTCTGCTGGGCCCTGTTCCTCATGATCTTCCTCGGCGGCGGTGCACTCTCGCTCGATCGCCTCATCGCTCGTGGCGGGCGCACGGCGCAGGCCGACGACGGCGCCACCGCCGGCGAATCCGGACCCACGGACGAGTTGCGGGAAGTGAACGCCTGAAGAACGTCTCGTGAGCCCGGGCGATGACCGTCATCTCCCGGCTCGCCTGAACAGGCGAACAGTGCCCAGCGTCGCGAAGACTGCTGGGCACTGCTCTCGCGATCGGTGTCGACCGAGGTGAGTGTCGGTACGGCTACCGTGTTCGGTACGTCGACGAAAAGGGTGGCCGCGCCAGCCGGAGCAGTTCCAGCGCCAGCAGCGAACCCCGCGGGCCCAATTCGTCCTGATAGCGGCGGATCACGTCGGTCTCCCCACCGAGCGCGACCATCGGTGCACCGGACTCGACCCGGGTTCGGGCCGCGAGCTGTGCGAGAACGAGGCGGCGATTGACCGCATCCAGGATCTCCGCGTCGAGGCGGGCGATCTCGGCGTGCACTCGGTCGAGATCCGTGCCGTCGGTGACTGCCCCGGAATCAGTGTCCGTCATCGTTGCTCCTCGACTGGGTGACCGTGTACGACAATCGTCGGACGGAAGCGGCCGCAGCGACAGACACCCTGGGGTGAGGATCGGCGACCCCTGTCCGGCGCCGGCCGACCGAGTGGGTGCGGTGAGCCGATTCCGCGTTACCGCAGTGCGATGAACCGCTGCAATTTCCCGCTCGCGTGATGGCGCTGCAGGTGGTCGACGACCTCGATCCGGACCTGCGGATCGGACAATCCTTGCCGGCGCAACGCCGAGGCGACAGCCGACGTCAGCCGGGCGACGTCGGGTTCGCCGACCGCGAAGATTTCCGCACCGTCGACGGTCTGCCGGACCTGGTACTCGGAGACACGCGGGTCTGCGCCCAGGACGTAACGAAACGCGCTCGCGGGCACCGTCTTCGTCCCGTAACGGAAATCGTCGTCACGCCGACCACCGATGTCGGCGACGCGCACGAACGCACTTCCGCACGGGCAGGTCCCGGGCAGCAACGTGACCTGATCGCCGAGGTCGTAACGGATGAAGGGAAACGTCCGGTTGGCCAGGCCCGTGGCGAGCGTTCGCGCCGCGGGTGCATCGGCGGCGACCGGAGTGCCACTGGCGTCGACACGTTCGAGCACGACCTCGTCCTCGCACACGTGCAGACCCTCGCCGTGTCCGCAACCCACTGCCTGCACGCCGACCTCGGTCGACCCCCAGAGGTTGTGGATCGTCGCCGACCAGGCCTCGTCGATGGCGTGCCGGTCCTCGTCCAGCAGTGGCTCGGAATTGGTGCTCACCCGGACGGGGCGGACCTGCAGATCACCGGCCAGGGCGACCCGGGCAAGCCGCCCGATCACCGACGCATAACCGACCAGGTGCGTGGGCCGGGCCGCGGCGACCGCGGCGACGATCTCGTCGAACGGTGCGCCCGCCGGGATCACGACGGTCTCCATCCCCGGTGCGGTCGGCACATCGAACAGTGGGGTGCTCGCGTGCGGAGGGATTCCGGCCGCCAGCACGGCGAGACGCGAAGGAGACCGCACCGGCGCCCGCCGTTCCTCCCGTGTCTGTATCCGCCAGGCCAGGCACGCGGCCGACACGTAGAACTGCCAATCCCAGACGTAGACGCCGCGGACCCCGCTCGACCCACCCGAACTGAAGACCTGTTCGTCGCTCGGGGTGTACGAAAACCATTGCTGCTCGGCCAGAATCCGCTCGGCGCGCTCGCGGTCGAGGTCACGAGTGGTGACGATCGAATCCCACTCGTCCTGTGCGTCCTGCTTGGTCATCATCGGCAGCGACGCCAGGTCGGCGACCGTGGCCGTCGACGGATCGAGACCGCGTAGTCGCCGGGCGTGAAACGGCGACCGCTCACAGGCGTGCGAGAGGAGGGCCCGCAGCCGTGCGGTCCGGTAGTGCTCGATCTGCTCTCGCGGCCAATCCAGGCGTCCCGTGTGGTCCTCGAGTGCTGCCTGAACCGCATTCACCTGGCCGGCGCGCACACGCGCGTACGTCGTGTGCCCCATGTCGTCCGGAGCACCTCCGGGTACCGATCGGGACATGACGCCCTCCGCATCCCCATGGTCCGGCGCACCACTGTCACCCGTGCGTATTCGAGTCTTGCACAGCGGGGTGCCGACCGTCAGGGTGTGTGAATCTTCCGGAGGAGACGCTTCAGCGTCCGAGCGTCCCGCCACCCGAACGACGTGCGGTCCGCGGCGTGGCGTTGGAGCAGATCGACAATGCGCGCGGGAACGGCGACCCGGTGCCGCACCGCACTGTCCACGACCTCGAGAACCGCGCGGTGGGGCCGGTCGTCCTCGAGCGCGAAGCCCGCATCGTGCACGGCGTCGGGAGGCAGTGCCGGCCGCAACGCCGAGACCACCTCGTATGCGAACGCGTGGAAATCTTCCCGGCCGGCGACGTTGCCGAACGTGACCGTCGCGATCGACCCGAGAAGCTCGCTCTCGCGGGCCAGGCGGGGGAGTTGTCGCTGCCAGTCGGGCGCGGCTGTGATTCCCGCTCCGGCGATCACGCCGACCGCTCCGAGGGCGCGAACGTGTTCGAACCACCCGTGCGGAGGCGTGACGACACCCTCGAAGAGAACGTCCGTGCCGTCCTCGATCACCAGGGTGCGCCCGTCGGCCGAGCGCAACGACAGCACGGCCGACGTCAGGTCGTCGACACCGTCGAAGACGGGACTCGGGTCCCGCCACCCGCGCCGGGCCAATTTCTGCAACAACGTATCCCGCGTCCCGGGCTCGACGTCGTAGTCCAGCGCCACCATCGGTGTACCCCGTCGGTCGGCTGCGGGTGTGTGGTACATGGCGACCGCGTCGACTGCTGATTCCCCCATGGGGCGATACGATGCCACAGAAAAAGTCCGACTGGAAGGTTTTGTCCTCCGTGTCGGCGCGCCTCGATCCATTTTCTGCACGAGCGCTCCGTCGCGATTGCGGTGCGGCGACCTCTTTGAAAGCCTCGGACGATGGGAGGCTTCATCGGGCAGCACGCGGCCGCTGTCACCAGCCTGGCCTTCGTGGTCGCCGGCCTCGCAGTCCTCGCGGGTCGCCGGCGCGACGCGCCGTCCGTCACCTACGGCCTGCTCGTCGTCGCGGTCGGTCTCGGGTCGCTCGTCCAGCACGGACCCGACCCGTCGTGGCAGGAATACGCGCACGACATCCCGATCGCGACGTTGCTCGCGTACATCGCCGTAGACGCCGCGTCCGATCGGTTCGGCCGTCGGCTGTCGCCGGGGTGGTGGCTCGCTGTTCCGTTCCTGATGGTTCCCACCGTGGCTGCCGGCCCGACGGCGTCGACGATCGTGCAGGCACTGCTCGCCGCGGCCGCAGTGGGACTCTGCCTCGAACGCGCCCGCGTCCGACCGGAGTTGCGGCGCACGACGATCGTCGCGGCAGTGCTTATCACGTCCGGCGCTCTGCTCGGTGCCGTGGACGCCAGTCTTCTGCCGGGCCACGCGCTGTGGCACGTGCTCGCCGCCGCCGGATTGTGGCGGCTGGCGCCCACGATCGGGCGAAGGACTACCCCGGGTCCGCGAAACTGTGGGAGTCGGTGCGGTTGACCGACAGGACCCGCAACACTCCCGCCCATTCGATCTCGCAGACCGCGCCGTTGACGATGCGCGGCACCGCTGTGGCGGACAGGTCGCCGAGCACCGCCCGGATGAGCGCCCCGTGAGTGATCACCACGACTCGGCCGCCGGGGTGCGTCCTGGCGATCGCGTCGATTGCACGGCGGCCCCGCGCCGAGACCGCCTCGAGCGGCTCGAGGTCCGGGAAGGCTCCGTCCGGCCACCGACGTTCGGCGTCCTCCCGGGTCATCCCTTCGGCGGCGCCGTAACTTCTCTCGACGAAGTCGGAATGCATTCCCGTGACATCGATCCCGAGGTGCTCGGCGATGATCCGGCCGGTGTCGACCGCGCGAGACAACGGGGAGGTGACCACCGTGTCCCATGCGTCGTCTCGGAGCATCCGCGCCGTATCGCGGGCCTGCCCGCGGCCGACGTCGTCGAGTGGTATGTCGCTGTGGCCCTGCAACAGTCCCCGCCGGTTCCAGTCGGTGCGGCCGTGGCGGACCAGCGCCGATCGGGTCGCCTCGCTCATCGCGGCGATCCTGCGAGCACCGCCGTACCGATAGCGGGAACGTCCGCCTTCGCCGGGGCCGGGTAGAACAGGGCTCGGCGGATCGTCAGTCCGACGCGGTCGCCGACCACCGGCCGGGTTCCGCGGACCGCACACCGGAACTCCGCCCCGCGGCAGGCCACGACGACGTCGCTTGCGTCGCGCCCGAAGAGTGACGACATCACGATCCCCTGGGTGGTACCTGCGCTCTCCGTCGACGTCACCTCGATGTCGGAGGGCAGTACGGCAAGGGTGCCGGTTCCAGATCGTTTGTCCGCCAGCCGATTCCGATCCAGGTGCACGCGGTCGTCGGCGCTCGCGAAGCCGTGGTCGGAGACGGTGCCGGACAGCAGGTTCGCGTCCGAGAGGAACTTCGCGACAAAGGCAGACCGCGGTCGCTGCACGAGTTCCTCCGGTGTGCCGACCTGCTGAATCCGCCCATTGTCGAGCACGACGACCCGGTCGGCGAGGGCGAGAGCCTCGGCGCGGTCGTGCGTGACGTGCACGACCGTCAGGTTCTGCGCGCGGGTGAGGGTGCGCAGTTCCAGACGCAGCCGATCGCGCAGCGGTTCGTCGAGTGCGGACAGCGCCTCGTCGAGCAGCAACGCGCGCGGCTGCGCCACCAGCGCCCGGGCGAGCGCGACGCGCTGGCGCTGCCCACCGGACAGCGTCGCCGGATCACGCTTCGCCAACCCGGGCAGCCCCACCAGATCAAGCACGTCGGCGACCCGCTCGGCGCGCCGGGCGCGCGGCACCTTGGCTACCTCGAGCGGATACGCGACGTTACGCCCGACGCTGCGGTGCGGCCAGATCGCATGCTGCTGGAACACCATTCCCAGTCCACGCTTGTCGGGCGGCACGGCGCGGCCGCCGTCGGCGACGACCTCGTCACCCAGACGCACGAGCCCCGCGGTGGGGGCGAGAAACCCGGCGACCGTGCGGAGCAGGGTGGTCTTCCCCGAACCCGACGGTCCGACGAGTGCGACGAACTCGCCGTCGCGGACGTCCAGGTCGACGCCGGACAGTCCCGCGGTGCCGTCAGGGTAGTGGAGGTCCACAGCGGTGAGGGTGATCGCGGACATGAAGAGGATTCCGATCTGTGGAGTGTGTCAACGCCCGGCGCGGGTGCCGGCGAACAGGCCGAGACCGGCGATGCCGACCAGCGCGACGAGAAGGGACAGCGCGGACGCGGCGTTGTAATCGCCGGCTTGCTGCAGGTTGAAGATGGACACCCCGAGAGTCTGGGTGCCGGGTGCCACCAGCAGTACCGACATGGTCAATTCGCGTACCGCAGTCAACGCCACCAGCACGCCGCCGGTGGCCGCGGCAGGCACCGTCATCGCCACCGGCACGTCCCGTAGTGTCCGCAGGCGTGACGCGCCGGATGCGCGTGCCGCCTCCTCCAGCGACGTGGGGGTGGTGGACAGCGGCGCGCGCACCGCCTGCACGACGATTGCCAGGAACGCGGTGACATACGCGCACAGGATCACCCAACGGGTGTCGAACAAGCCCGTGTAGCGGCCGACGATCAGCCAGCCCACGGCGATGACCAGTCCGGGCACGGCCTGCGGCAGCATTGCTAGCAGATCGAGGCTCGTGTTGTCCCGTGACCGGGTGCGGGTGGTGAGCACCCCGATCACCAGTCCTGCGAAAGCGCAGACGACTCCCGCGCCGACGGCGAGGAGGAGCGAGTTCTGCACGCCGACTATGGTGCCCGGCGCGGTCACGGCCGCCACGATGCTGTCAACGGTCAGGTTGTCCCAGGTCAGCGGCACGCCCGGGGCGGGGAGCAGCGCCTGGGAGGCGAGCGCGAGTATCGGAAGCCCCGTCAGTGCGAGACCGACGGCCCAGGCGAGTGCACCGGTCAGGATGCGCGCACCGGCGAGCGGCAACGGTTGCGGGGCGGTGACCGGGCCGTCGAGTTGCCTGCTGTGCCGCGACAGTCGCCGATCGACGAACACCGCGAGGACCGCGAGCAGCAGCAACACGATCCCGATGGTGGAGACCACCTCGAGCGGCCGGTCCACCGTGCCCGACTGGATATAGCGGTACACCATCGTCGACAACGTCACGTATCGCTCCGGCAGGCCGATCAGTGCGGGAATCCCGAAGTCGGCCAGGTTCGACACCGCGGTGAGGGTGAACGCGGCGAGCAGGGCGGGCCGCAACAGCGGTAGCGTCACGGTGCGCATCGCGCGCCACGGCGAGGCGCCGCCGATCCGGGCGATCTGCTCGAGGTCGCCCGGCACCTTCCGCAACGCTGCCGCGATGATCAGATACGCCAGCGGGTACGAGTGCACCGTCAGCAGGAAGACGACGCCGTCGCCACCGTAGATGTTCCACAGCGGATCACCGAACCGTTCCGCCCACACCCGGTTCACGAGGCCGCTCGGGCCGAGGAGGCCGGTCCACGCGATCGCCCCGACGAACGGTGGGATCAGCAACGGCGACAGCAGGATCAGGCGCAGAACGCCGCGGCCGGGCAGATCGGTGCGGTCGAGCAACAACGCCATCACCGTCGCGAGGACCACCGCGAACACCGCCGACAGGCCGGCGGAGACCACGCTGTGGGTCGCGGCGCCGACGATGTCGTCGTCGATCAGTTGCGCAATGTGGTTGCCGCCGAGACCGAGTGACACGACCGTGGCGAGCGGCGCGACGATCACCGCGGCGACGAACAACCACAGCGCGACCCGCACGGCATCGACGGGGTCGAACCGCCGCCCGGGAAGGGCCCGGGCGGCGGACGACGAGACCGTCCTAACCGACGAGACCATTGAACTTCCGGACCGCATCGTCCTGGATCTTCGTGATCTCCTGCAGATCCGGGGTGAGCAACGCCAGGTCGGACAGTGCCGGTGCCCCGTCCGGGGTCCCGACGTCGCCGCGCACCGGCAGGTACTGCTGCTTCACGGCGAGTTCCTGACCCTGCTTGCTCACGAGGAAGTCGACGAACTTGCGCGCGGCCTCGGTGTCGTCCGAACCGGTGACGATGCCAGCCGGCTGCGAGATGTACGGAATGCCGTCCGTGGGATAGCGCAGCGCGATCGGGGATCCCTTCGCCGCCAGTTCCCGCACCAGGTAGTCGACGACGATGCCCACCGGCTGCGTTCCCGCCGCGACGGCCTGCCCGACCGGTCCGTTGCTCTCCGCGACCACCGGGTCGTTCGCGGCGAGGGCCTCGAGCCAGCTCTCGCCGAGTTCGGGCGTGCTGAGCCACACCGCGGTGTTGAACGCGGCGGCACCGGACACGTCGGGATTCGGCAGCGTGATCTGGCCGCGGTACTTCGAGTCGGCCAGGTCCTTCCATGCGGTGGGTGGCGCGTCGACTGCAGTGGTGTTGTAGGCGATCACGGTCGGGATGATGCGAGTGCCGACGTAGTAGCCGTCCGGATCGACGACGTCCGGATTCAGCGCGTTCACATCGGCGGGGGTGTACTGCTGCAGCAGACCCTCGGCTTTGTAACCCTCGAAGGTCGGGGCGTCGGCCGCGAGCAGAACGTCGGCGCCGATCGTGCCGGTAGTGCGTTCGGCCTCGATGCGGGCGGTCAGGTCGCCGGTGCCCGCGCGGAACACCTCGACGTCGATGCCCGTCTCCGCGGTGAATTCGGCAACGAGCGCGTCGATCTTGGCCTGCGGTTCGGAGGTGTACACCGTCAGGGTCCCGGCGCCGCTGTCGGCGTTGCCGGTCTGTTCGGCGTCGGGTGCGGCGGGCTCGGAGCACGCGGCGAGGGTGAGCGCGGCGACCGTGCCGAGCGCGGCGGCCGATACGAGGCGGGACAGGGATTTCACGAATTCTCCTGGTCGAAGGGGGATGGCGAGGTCGGGTCAGGATGCGGCGGCGGTGAGCGTGGGGCTCGACCGGAACAGCACGTCGGGGGTGTGCAGGGGAATCGGCAGCGCGCTCACTCCGTGCCGGGAGCACCGCACTACCGAGTACATCGGGGCGTCGAACCCGACGACGGTGTCGGCGGGCGTCCCGGTGTCCTGCAGGTAGGCGAGCGAACCACCCACCCATACCGGGATCCCGGCGAACACTCCGCTCATCGGGTGGTGGAAATGGCCGGCGAGAATCGCCACGACATCGGAACCGTCGAGCGCCGCGGCCAGTTCCTCCGGGGCTGCCAGTTCACGTCCGGTGAGCGTGGCCGCCGGCGACGGTACCGGCGGGTGGTGCAGTGCCAGGACCGTGCCGTTCGCTGCGGGCGAGCGCAACTCGGAGCGCAACAGGTCCAGATCCACCCGCGACACCGATCCCACCGCGGTGTTGAGCCCGATCACCCGGAAACCGTGCACGTGCTCGACGGGATTCCGTCCGAAAAACGTTGCGAAGCTGTGTGGTTCGTCGTGGTTCCCGGGGACGACGACCACCGGGCACCCGAGTCGGACCCGCAACTCGTCGAACGCCGTGGCGAGAGCCGGGTAGGTCGACGATTCGCCGTGGTGTGACAGATCGCCGGTGACCACGACGACGTCGGGACGCAGCGTCGACGATTCGACGCGCTCGGCGACCAGTCGCACCCGGGCGATGCCGTCCACCCGGGTGTGGAGCCGCGCGGACGCGGAGGCATGCACGTCGCTCAGGTGCAGCACCGTGAGGGTGGTGGCGTCGAGCAGTCGCGTGCGCAGAGCCGTCAGGTCGGCGTCCGTGAACCCGTGGGCACGAAGGTAGCTCGTCACGGTTCCGTGCCGGGCACGGAGGTCGGCGAGGGCGTCGCCGAGCACCGACGGCGGCGAATCCAGGTGCAATTCGAGGGCCCGGGCGTGCTCGGCGGGGTCGAGTGCCAGCCCCGTCAACAGGCGCCGCACCGCTTCCTCGCGGTGGGGCCGCACCTGCGTTCCGGACCGGGCGTAATCGTCGAGGATCACGGCGTCCGGAACCCCCACCGCTGCGAGCGCCAGAGCGACGAGCAACCCGGTGCGGTCCTTACCGGCGGTGCAGTGCACCAGGACAGGGGCGGGGGAGCAGGCGAGCCCGCGCAGCGCCTCCACGAGTGCGCTGCCACGTTCGTCGAGCAGGGCTCGGTAGACCTCGGCGATGTCCCCGGCCTGCGGTGGCCCCGTGCGCGGGTCATACAGCGGGTGGTGCGCCACCGTCCAGCCGCCGGTCGTGTCGGCCGCGGCGCGCTCGGTGGCGTCGCGCAGATCGATCACCGTTCGGATGCCGTACGCGTAGAGCATGTCCCGGCCGCCGGAATCGAGGTGGTCGAGCGCCGCGGAGCGGAACAGAGTGTGCGGTATCAGGCCGGGTCCCGCCACCGCCCGCACGTTGAACGTGCCGGCCACCTCTATCGAATTCACGACCCATCCTCTGTCACTCAACGTTCCATCTGTTCCGGAACGGCGTTCCGTCGGTGACATCGTGTGGGGCGGGCTTGAACGGGTGGGACCGTGAATCGAAACAATCGGCGGCGGGAACGCTAACAGTCGATCATGTTCCGGGCGCCGCACTCGTTCGTATGACCCGGTTCGTCGGGAAGTGAATCGCTGAGTGCGTCCGGAACGACGTCGCGCGCCCCGGTGTCGACCGCCTGCTGCTCGGGATGGCCGAGTACCGCGCGCTGCAGGGCATACAGGATCGTCAACTGGCTGATCCGCGCAGAAAACGAATCCGCCTCGTTCTCGTGAACCCCCGCGCCTGCCCACAGCACGTGGTCCGAGATGCGGGTCAGCGGGGTATTGGAGTAGCTCGTGATCGCCACTACCGCCGCGTCCCGGTCACGCGCCGCTGCACACGCCCGCAGCGTGTGGGTGTTCGCACCGGAGTAGCTGACGGCGAGACACACGTCCCGGTCGGTGAGCAGCCGAGCCGAGAACTGTTGTCCCAGAATGTCGAGCGGTGCCTCCACGCTGCGACCCACGGTGGTGAACCGCAAGGCGGCATCCTGGATCGGTGGGGACGAGAAGCCGTTACCCACCAACAGGATCCGCCGGGCCCGCACGATCAGGTCCACGACGGCGGCGAACCCGGCGGGATCGATGGTCGCGCGGGTCGCGGTGAGCGCCTCGGCGGCGGCCCGGAATGCCGTGTCCACCGGGGTGGCCGCCGCGGCCTCGGGATCCGGTGTCACACGGGCCAATTCGAGCCGAAGATGTTGGAATCCGCGGAAACCAAGTCGCTGGCACGCCCGAACCACTGTCGCCGGGGACGTTCCCGACGCCGACGCCAGTTCCGCCGTCGACAACTCGACCACCGCCGCGGGCTCGGCGAGTACGACCCGCGCGACCCGCTGCTCCCCGGGGCCCAGAGTGGCCAGGCCGGCGCGCAACCGCGCCAGGGTTGTGCTCGAGCGCCACGGATCGGCGGAGCCATGCGACATGTCGGCACTGTCCTGTTCGTCCCCGCGCCGGCGGGCTCCGGCGGTGTCGGGATCGTCAGGGTAGTCACTGCACCGCCACCTCCGACGGTCGGGAGCGTCCGTTCACCGCGCCGTCATCCAGCATTTGCGCGCGCGTTCAGCAGATGTCGGAATTGTCACGACATGGCCTCGAAACGGTATCGAAACCTCAGAACTGCACAATTTTCACTCGCGTTTCTCAATAGTCGAACATCCGTACCTTGTTCATGCCGTGTGAATTTCGGGAGGAGGCCACGTTCGGGGGCCCGCCGCTGCAGATCTGCCGACGCGGGTTCGTGATCCCGACACCTTCGAGGCGCGGGACGAGGCACCGAAATGGATGGCCGGGAATCGACGTGAAGTCGCCGGCATGCCGCGTCCGCAAGCGCGGAGAGGATTGAGCCAGCATGACCACTCGCAACATGGAGAAACGCACGTTCGGCTGGATCGCCCTGATCGGCGCGGCCGCCACCGTCCTACTGGGGCTGGGCGCGGGAACCGCGTTCGGCGCGCCGCACGACTGGGAAGAAGTCGCGGAGTGCGAAAGCGGCGGAGACTGGACCACCGACACCGGAAACGGGTTCTACGGCGGCCTGCAGTTCACGCCGGAAACCTGGAAGGCGAACGGCGGGAAGGGCGACCCCTCGGAAGCCAGTGAGGCCGAGCAGATCCGGGTCGCCGAGAACGTCCTGAAAACCCAAGGCCCCGGCGCGTGGCCGGTGTGCGGCCAGTATCTGAAGAAGGGTGGCACAGCGCCCGTCGAGGTACCCCCCGTCACCAAGGCGCCTGCACCGGCAATCGAGACTCCCGACCCCGTCGAGACGCCGGATGTCGTCGAGACGCCGGACGCTGTCGAAACACCCGGTGTCTTGGAGACGCCGGACGCTGTCGGGACGCCTGATCTCGCGGAGACTCCCGACGTCGTCGAGACGCCCGCACCGGTCGAAGTACCTGCGACAGACGAGGATCCCGCCACGGTGAAGGCTGCCGCCCAGGAGGCCCTGGACAGAGCCCGCGCGCTTGCCGCGCAGAACGGGTCGAGTGAGGAGTTCGAGGAGAGGGCGGCGGCACCGCGGTAACGTCCGACGCTTCTTGTGCGAACTAACCACAGAACTGTCGTGTCGTCGCCTACGAAGGAGCTCTCGTGCAGAAGAAGTCCGCTCGGCGTGCTGTAGCAATGGCCGGGATCCTGGCCGCACCCCTCGTCCTCGGAGCCACCGTCGGCGCCGGTTCCGCGAGTGCCGAACCGTGGCACGTCGGACCCGTCTACCGTGCCGAGATGTCCGGCGAAGGCGCGGAGTACTTCTGCGGGAAGGCTGCGGCGCTCGAACAGACGTCTGGAGTCGTGATCGTGCCGTGCACGTTCGACTCGGCCACCGCCGTCTGGTACCGCGTCGTCTTCAACCCGGCCAACTGGGGCTTCGACTTCTGAGGCGGACCGCACAGGTCGGCGCCGCACCTGACGAAGCGGTGTCTGGACGCGTCCGCCGCGCTCCGCTTCGTCGAGTGTGCCGTCGCCCGGTGAAGCGCAGACTCCTCGGTATGGCCGAGGAAAGAACAGCATGAGTGTCGAGACAGCCCAGCGCAGCGAGATCGACCTCGCGATGGCGAGAAGTTGGCTCCTGGTTCCCGCGGTCGGGAGCGAGGTTCTCGCCGCGGCGGCTGCCTCGGGCGCCGACGCGCTGATCCTCGACCTCGAGGACGGCTTGCCGTTCGCCGCGAAGGACGAGGGTCGTGCCGTCGCCGCCGCGTGGCTCGAACGGAACCCGGGCTGGGTGCGGATCAACGACGCAACTACCCCGCACTGGCGGAACGACCTCGATGCGATCCGCGGCCTGCCCGGGCTGCGCGGGGTGATGCTGTCGAAAACCGAAGCGCCCGGACAGGTGCGGGACACCGCCGCCGAGATCCCCGGTGTCCCCGTGGTCGCCCTCATCGAATCGGCGGAGGCCGTCGTGGCCGTGGACGACATCGCTCGTACCGCTCCCGTTGCGCGACTCGCGTTCGGGATCGGCGACTACTGCCGCGACACCGGCGCCGGACGAACCCCGATGGCGTTGTCTTACGCCCGGTCCCGGCTCGTCATTGCCAGCCGGGCTGCCCTCATCGCGGCTCCGATCGACGGACCGACGCTGGCGCAGGACGCCGAGATCGTCCGTGACGACACTCGCCTTGCCTGCGAGATGGGGATGACCGGGAAACTGACCCTCGCGAACCAGCAGGTGCCCGTGATCAACACCGCGCTGGCTCCCGACTCGGACGACATCTCCTGGGCCGAGTCGACGATCGAGCGACTGGGTTCGGACGGTAGCCGGGTCACGCACGGCGGTCATCCGCCGCAACTCGCCCGTGCCCATGACATCCTCCGTCGCGCGGACCACTTCGCGGCGCGGGCCTAGGACGGGTCGGCGACGTCGCGTCCGGCCTCCCGGGTCGCGCGGTACGCGGTGAATACTCCGGCCGTCGCGATGACGCCGAGGCCGAGGAACAGCAGTTGCGCCGCGGCGAGGGTCGACGGTGCTCCGAGATTGACCAGCACACCGGCGACCGCGGACCCGACGGCCATTGCGATCAACTTGACGGTGTTGAGCCCGGCCGCCGCCTTGGCGCCCTCCTGAGCGTCGTCGGTGCTCTGCATGGCGGCGACCATCAGGTGCGGGAAGGCGAGTCCGATGCCGGCGCCTGCGGCGGCCAGCGTGACCGCCCACAGAATCGCCACGGCGCGTCCGGCGTCTTCGCGCCAGAGGGCCGCCGTGAGGAGTAGTCCCGCGGCGAGGATGAGCGGTCCGGTGAGCATGGCCACCGTCTTGGCACGCGGGCGGGAGATGTAGGAACTGAAGATCATGGTCACCGACCATCCGACCGACATCATGGTGCCGAGGAATCCCGCGGCGAACGGCGCCAGTCCGGCGAGCCGTTGACCGAACAGCGGTGTGAAGGCCTCGGACACGGTCCCGGATGCGAGGACCGCGATGGTGAGGTAGATCCACTTCAGGGACGACGCCCGGCGGTACGTCGACCGCGGCAGCACTCGGCGCGGTGATCGCCGTTCCCAGGCCAGGAACGCCGCGATGAAGGCGACTCCCACTGCGATCAGGATCAGCATGTGGGTGCGGTTTCCGAGGATGCCCGCCACACTGATCGCGATCGTCGCCAGCGTGAGCAGCGTAAGTGACGTGGTGGGGACGGGTTCGCTGCCGCGCACACGCTCAGTGCGCGGCAGAGCGCGCGGGGCGATCATGGCGATGGTGGCGGCGACCACCGCCAGGGTGACGAACGCGAGTCGCCACTGGCCGAGTTGGGCGAACAGCCCGCCGATCGCCGGTCCGGCGAGAGTTCCCACGCCCCACATCGCCGACACCAATGCGGTCGCGCGGGCCCACAGGCGTTCGGGCAGCGCCTCGCGCAGCACGGCGTAGCTCGAGCCGGCGAGCAGGCCCCCGCCGATCCCCTGCACTGCACGTCCGACGAGGAGCACCTCCATCGACGGGCCGATCGCGCAGATCATCGTGCCTGCGAAGAACGGCGCCAGCGCGAACAGATACGCACCGAGCGGCCCGCGGTGTGCGAGGAGGCGGCTCACGGTCATCGACGAGATCACCGATGCCACCATGAAGACGGTCGCGCTCCACGCATACAGCGATTCGTGACCGAGCTCGCCGATGGCGGTGGGCAGCAGACTCGTTGTCAGGAAGATGTTGACGGCGTGCAGTCCGACGCCGCCTGCGAGGACAGCGGAGGTGGAGCGGTACCGGGGTCCGAGCAATTCGGACCAGCCGGCCTGTGACGGGGCGGTCGTTGTCATGCACTCCACGCTAAAATCTCGAGTGGACTCGAGGTCAAGGGGAAGATCCGATGTCTTTTGGATCCGAAGGGCCTGCTGTCTGTGGGGGAGGTGTCCAGCCGCACCGGTGTGGCCGTCCTGACGATGAAGGCGTGCTATTGCTCAACCCCGAAGATGAACTCGCCGTAGAGGGTTCGGGTCCGAACCGGCTCTGACGATGCCGGGTCGGTCAGAGGTATTCGTGGCGGTGTCCGCATTCGAGGCCGTCGGGGGAAGATTGTGAGCATCGATTCATGCAGTGGAAGACCCGGTACCGTTTGCCCGGAGGCAGCGACGCGAATCCGGCGTGGGCGTCCTTGATTTCGTATCCGATCGGACCGTGGCAGGACGAACAGGTCTTGGTCGCGTCGGTTCCGGTCTCCA
This sequence comes from Rhodococcus pseudokoreensis, assembly GCF_017068395.1. Taxonomy (NCBI): domain Bacteria; kingdom Bacillati; phylum Actinomycetota; class Actinomycetes; order Mycobacteriales; family Nocardiaceae; genus Rhodococcus; species Rhodococcus pseudokoreensis. The sequence continues at coordinate 8,510,487 of NZ_CP070619.1, forward strand.
TTCATCCATCGTAGGGCGGTTCAGGGGCGGGCACGGAGAAATTCACGTCCCGCATCGAAAGCCGGCATCGTTGCCCCGACCATACCGGGGACAGCGGGAAAGTCCACCGGAGTCGCAGTCGCGAGATCCCAAGAAGCGCAGTAATGCTCACGAACTTGCTTATTCCCTGCCGGTGGCTATGGTGCATGCAGGCATCAACGCCATCTACCGGAGGACTGAAATGTGAATGCAGCTACCGATCGTCAATGGGCGGTTCGTGACGCTGTTCTGCGTTGGCTTCTCGCGAAGGCCACCGAAGGGTATCGGAGTCCGATTCTGGACGCGCACGCCGTCGGTGAGACCGTCGGCTGGGCGCCGTCGCCCTTGACCCGGGACGAATTGGCCGACGCGTCGAATTATCTCTACAAGGAAGGGCATGTGACGGGCGTGCCGGTGATGGGGATCGGAATTCCGCGCCCGATGCTGACAGTGGCCGGGCGGCGGGTCGTCGAGGGCGGACGGTCGCTGCGCCCAGTCGATTGCCGTCACGACGTCGAGGGCGGGCACTCGGTCCTCGAAAGCGGCCTCGTGCATTAACGATAGGTGAGTGGCACGGTGTGCGTCCGGACACCGTGCCACTCACGTGCGGGGATGGCACACTGCGGGTGTGGAGCTTTCGCAGACCGTCGAATGGCGCGGCAGATCGGTGGCGTGGGACAGGTTCGGGAACGGCCCCGCCGTGGTGATGTGCCACGGGACGCCGTGGTCTTCGCAGCTGTGGTGGCCGTTCGCACGTGCACTCGCCGCCGAGTTCTCGGTCTACCTGTGGGACATGCCCGGGTACGGGCAGTCGTCGAAGGACGGCGCCCACGACGTCGATCTCGGCGTCCAGGGGGAACTGCTCGCCGACCTCCTCCGGCATTGGAACCTCGACGCACCTCATGTCGTCGCGCACGACTACGGGGGCGCCGTCTCGCTCCGCGCCCATCTTCTGCACGGCGCGCGGTACGCCTCGCTGGCCCTGATAGACGTGGTGGCGCTGCGGCCGTGGGGATCCGACTACTTCCGGCTCGTCGCGGACAACGCCGACGTCTTCGCTGCGCAACCGGCGTCCGTGCACCGTGGTGCCCTCGAGGCGTACGTCGCGGGCGCATCCCACCGCGGCCTGACCCCGGCTCAGATGGCCGTGGTGACCACGCCGTGGCTGTCGGAGGAGGGTCAGGTCGCGTTCTACCGGCAGATCGCTCAGGCCGACGAGCGGTACACCGACGAGATCCAGGACCGGTATGCGTCGATCGACCTTCCCGTTGCGGTCGTGTGGGGCAGAGACGATGCGTGGATCCCCGTCGACCGGGCCGAGGAACTGGCGCGCCTCATCCCCGGTGCGACACTCGAGGTCATCGACGGCGCCGGGCACCTGATCCAGTTCGACGCCCCCGTCGAACTAGCGGTGTCTCTGCACAGGTGGCTCACGGCGCAGTCAAACCCTCGATGACGGCCGCGGTCGTGTCGGCGATCGCCTGGTTGTTTCCCTGCGCGTCTTCCTGATTCGTGAGGCTGTCGGTGAGGACGGCGAGGACGACGGGGGAGCCGTCCGGGCTCCAGGCGACGCCGGCGTCGTTTGCGGTCCCGAACCCGCCGCCACCGGTCTTGTCGGCGGCGGTCCATCCGGGCGGCAGACCGGCACGCATCCGCTTGTCCGAAGTCTTGCTCGCCCGCATCCAGTCCAGCAGCTGATCGCGGCTCGCTGCGTCGAGCGCATCGTCCAGGAGCAGCGCCCGGAAACCCTGGGCGAGGCCGGTCGGTGTCGTCGTGTCTCGGGGATCGCCGCGGAATGCGGTGTTGAGTTCGGTCTCCCACCGATCCAGTCGTGTGCTCTCGTCGCCGAGGTCGCGGGCGAGTGCGGTGATCGCCTGCGGGCCGCCGATCTCGCGGAGCAGATAGTTTCCGGCGGTGTTGTCGCTCCGGGTCAGCGCCGCTTCGGCGATCTGCCCCAACGTCATCGGGGTGCCCACGGCAGCGGCGGTGACCGGCGAGTTCTCGACGAGATCGCCGGGTTCGATCACCACAGTCTTGTCGAGGGACGTCGACCCGTCCTCGACCTTGCGCAGGACCGCGGCGGACGCGTAAGCCTTGAACGTCGAACACATGGCGAACCGTTCGTCGCCCCGGTGGCTGTAGACCGCGCCGGTCGCGGGATCGACGGCCGTCACGCCGATCCGCGTGGCGTACCGCGCTTCCAGTGCCTCGATTTTCGCGTCCAGGGACTGGCGATCCGGCGCCGCCACCACCTCCGACATCGCGGGTGGGGTCTCCTCCGCGGTGGCCGTGCACGCCCCGACCAGCAGCGGCAGAGCCACTGCCAGGGCAACGGCGCCGCGACGACCGGTGCGCCGAGGCTTCGGATGATTGGGCTTTGGGTGATGTCGATGTCTGGGCATGGATCCAATGTGGGGTGCCCCTGCCCATAGCGCAAAGACGACTCGACCTTCGCCGCGAGTCGGGTGCGCTATCACTCCAGTTCAGGGGGGCGTTTTGTGTGCGCGAAGTGGCGGTGTCGCCCGAACCGGGCGGTCGGAACTGGTTCAATGGGCGCCATGGATCTGCTTCGCCATCTGAGTTTCTTTGTCGCCGTTGCCGAAGAGGGACACTTCGGGAATGCCGCGTCGCGACTCGGCATGACGCAGCCGCCGCTGTCGCAGGGGGTCCGCCGGCTCGAACAGAGACTCGGCACGGAGTTGATTCAGCGCAGTGCCCGCGGCGTCGGACTCACCGACGCCGGACGCCAATTGCTCCCGCGTGCGCGGCTTCTCGTGGACGACGCGACCCGATTCGAGGACGAGGCGCACCGCATCGCGGGTGGTCGCGACGCGGTGGTGCGATGGGGTGTCCCGCACTCGGTGGCCGACGCCGTGGTGGTGCGATGTGTCCGTGCGCTACGCGACGCCGACGCCACGCACCCTACCCGGGTGGAGACGACCACGGCGTCCACCACCGAACTCGTGGACGGCGTCCGTGCGGGCAGCCTCGACGTCGCCGTGGTCGAACACCCGGCCCTGCTGACGGGGCTCGACAGCGGCCCGGTGATCAAACTCCGGCGGTGGGTGGTGGTGCCCGACGACCACCCGGTGGCAACCGCAAAGAAGGCGCAGGTCCGGATGCTGCGGGGGCTGATGCTGGCCACCGGTCCGCGCTCGGACAATCCGCCTGCCCACGACCTGTTCGTCGACCTGTGGCGGGTCCGGGGTCTGGACCCGGACATCGTGATCGCCTCGGGGCAGCGGGAACTCCTCACGCGCGTGTCCGCCGGCGGGCACTTCGGGGTGACGGCGACGCCGCCCACGGCGATGCCCGGTGTGGCCTGGGTCGATCTGCTGCGCAACGACCTCTCGCTGCGCGTGCGCATCGTCTGGCGCTCCGGGGCCGATGTCGCATCGTCTGCCGCCGCCCTCGACCGGGTGCTGATCAGGGCCGGTCGATGACGTCGGCGGAGAAGCGGATCCGTGACGTCTTCGCCGACGCCGGGTGCACCGGATGGTTGCACGCCCGCCGCGTCGGGACCCCGCTCGACGACGCAGCCGACGTCGCGGTCGGCGCGGACGACCTCGTCGTGCTCGCGTCCGTCTACAAACTTCCGCTGCTCGTGGCCCTGTGCCGCGCTTTCGAATCCGGGGAGCTGTCGCCGACCGCGACCGTCCGGGTCAATCCGGCCGACTGCACCCCGGGGCCGACCGGCGTGTCGACGTTCCGCGACCCGGTGGTGCTGAGCTGGCGTGATCTGGCGCTGTCGATGATGACCGTGTCCGACAACGCGGCCGCCGACCTGGTTCTCGGGCAGGTGGGACTCGAGAGCGTCGAGCGGGCACTGTCGGAATTGGGCCTGACGAGCACGCGCATCATCGGCGGCACCGCGGATGCGCACCGCAGCCTGGTCATCGACGCCCACGCGCACACCACCGCTGAAGCATTCGCGGCGCTGGCCGACAACGACGAGGCGTGGACGGTGTCCGCCTACGACCCGTCGTACGCGAGCGCGACGACCCCGCGGGAGATGACGTCGCTTCTCGACGCGATCTGGACCGGACGGGCGGTGCCCGGGGCGCAGGGCGAATTCGTCCGGCACGTGATGTCCGCGCAGATCTGGCAGCACCGCATCCGTTCCGGGTTTCCGCACTCGGGGGTGGACGTCGCCGGGAAGACCGGGACCATCGGCGCCATCCGCAACGAGGTGGCCGTCGTGACGTTTCCCGGCGAGATTCCCGTCGCCGTCGCCGTCTTCACCCGCGCCGCCCGGACGGACCCGGTGCTACCGGTGGTCGATGCCGCCATCGGGCACGTCGCCCGGATCGCGGTGACCGAACTCCGTTCCGGCAGCGTCGAGTGAGGGCTGTCCCGGTGCTCAGCCCGGGTAGCGCCGGGGCGTGAAGACCCGAGTCCCGTGTTCGTTCTCGACGACGGTCGTCATGGACGAGCCGACGATGAGCAGGCACCGCATGTCGATCTCGGCGGGGTCGAGGTCGGTGAGGCGCACGACCCGCACCGACTCCTGCGCGCCGGCCACGTCGCGGCCGATGATCACCGGGGTGTCGGGGGAGCGGTGCTCCAGGACGAGGTCGCGCATCGCGGCGACCTGCCAGGTGCGTGACTTCGACGCCGGGTTGTAGACGGCGAAGGCCATGTCGGCGCTCGCGACCGCCGAGATACGCTGCGCCACAACATCCCACGGCTTGAGTCGATCGGACAGGGACAGTACGGCGTAGTCGTGCCCGAGGGGTGCGCCGACCCGGCTCGCCACGGCGTTCGCGGCGGTCATGCCGGGCAGGACACGGACGGGGACGCCTCGCCACTGTTCCTCGGCGGCCACTTCCAGCACCGCCGCGGCCATCGCGAACACACCGGGGTCGCCCGAGGACACGACGGCGACGCGGGCCCCGTTCTTGGCGAGGTCGAGCGCCATCGCGGCGCGTTCGGCCTCGACCCGGTTGTCGCTGGAGTGCCGGCGCTGGCCCGGACGTTCGGGGACCCGGTCGATGTACGGCCCGTATCCGACGAGGTCCGTGGCCAGCGACAGTTCGTGCTGCACTTCCGGGGTCGTCCAGGCCTGATCACCGGGGCCGAGCCCGACGACGACGAGTTCGCCCTGCGGCGGCTGGTCGTCACGGCGGGCGTTCGACGGACTGGGCACGATGGCGATCGAGAAGTAGGGGACGTCGCTGTCCGACACGTCGTCCGCGTGGTCGATCTTCTGCCGGGTCGTGCTGGCCCGCTCGACGTACCACGTCTCGTCGATGCGCCCGGAGTCCTTCAACGCCTGCCGTACGGCCGGGTAGGTGCGTCCGAGTTTCAGGATCGCGGCCGCGTCGGTCTCGCGCAGGCGCCGGGTCAGCTCGCCGCGTGGCAGGGTGCCGGGCAGGACGGTGAGGATTTCCTCGCCCTCGACGAGCGGCATCGCCAGCGCGGCCGAGGCGGCGCTGATCGACGTCACCCCGGGAATCACCTCCGCCTCGAAGCGCTGCGCCAGCCGCTTGTGCATGTGCATGTAGGAGCTGTAGAACAGCGGGTCGCCCGCGGCGAGGAGCGCCACCGAACGGCCGGCCTCGAGGTGCGCGGCGAGTCGCTGCGACGCTTCCTCGTAGAACTCGTCCATCGCCCCCTGGTATCCGCCGGGGTGGTCGACGGTCTCGGTGGTGACCGGGTAGACGAGGTGTTCCTCGATCTGGCCCTCACTCAGGTACGGGGCCGCGACCGCGCGCGAGATGCTCTTGCCGTGCCGGGCGCTGTGGAACGCCACCACGTCGGCCTCGGCGATGACCCGCGCAGCCTTGACGGTCACCAGTTCCGGGTCGCCCGGTCCGATGCCGACGCCCCACAGCTTGCCGCTCGACCGCTCTTCGGAACTCATTCGACCTCGCTCGCAATCGCATTCAGCGCCGCAGCCGTGATGGCACTGCCACCGCGGCGGCCGCGGACCACCAGATAGTCGAGTCCGCTCGGGTGCTCGATCAACGCTTCCTTCGACTCCGCCGCACCGATGAACCCGACGGGGCCGCCCACGATCGCGGCTGGCCGGGGTGCACCGGATTCGATCATGTCCAGCAGGTAGAACAGGGCGGTGGGGGCGTTGCCGATCGCGACGACGGCGCCGTCGAGCTTGTCGGCCCACAATTCGAGCGCGGCCGCCGAGCGGGTGTTCCCGATCTGCTCCGCCAGCACCGGAACCCGGGGGTCGCGCAGGGTGCAGATCACCTCGTTGTCCGCCGGGAGCCGCTTGCGGGTCACGCCGGCCGCGACCATCTGCGCGTCGCACAGGATCGGGGCGCCGTTCGCCAGCGCCGCGCGGGCGGCCTTCACGACGCCGGGGGTGAACGCGACGTCGTCCACGAGATCGACCTGGCCGCTCGCGTGGATCATGCGGACCACGGCCTGTGAGACGTCCTCGGGAAAGGCACTGAGATCCGCTTCGGCGCGGATCGTGGCGAAGGACTGGCGGTAGATCTCCGCGCCGTCTCGGATGTACTCGATCATCCGCTCACGATAGAGGCTCCGGGTTCACCGCTTGTCCACCCGGTAACCCGTCTCGGTGGCGACGACGTCGGCGACCTCGCCCTTGGGGCGGCCGCAGCAGCGCTCGCAGCCCGACCAGTGCTGTCGGCCCTCCACCGGGAGTTCGCCGCTCGCGACGGCGTCCCGCGCATCGGTCCGGACATCGGCGAGCGCCTTCTCGCACCCGGGTTGCCCGGTGCAGGCGCTGACGTTCAGCCACGGGGAGTTCTCGTCGAAGATCAGGCCCATCGGGGCGAGGACCCGGACCACCTGCTCGGCGGACCACTCGTCCAGATCGCACAGCAGCACCGTCTTCCACGGCGTGACGATCACCGGCTTCTCGACCGCGGCGAGGAACTCCGCCAGCCGGGCGTCGAGGACACCGAATGCGAGACCGCCGCCGAGGGTCACGTTGCCGTCCGGCTGGTCGAGCCACCCGATCGGCGGCCGGTGCTCGTCGAACCCGGGCACCGGATCGGCGGTCGGTGCGAGCGTCAACGCCGACAGCGTCCGGTCGACCCCGTCGGCGATTTCGGACAGCCGCCAGTGTCGATCGCGCAGTTCCAGGAAGACGCGGGCGGCATCGACGAGCACCGACACCGCGTCCGCTGTCGGGATCCGGGCCCCGCTGTCGCGACCGGCGAGGATCAGCGCGACCTCCGCCCCATCGACCGCGTGGACCCCGAAATCGCCGCCGAGCGCCGAGACGTCGCCGCGTCCGTCGTCCAGGGTGAACAGGGTGCGGCCGGGCAGGTCCGCCAACGCGGAGTCGGCGCACAACGTCCGGTCGAGGACACCGACCAGTTCGCGCAGGTCCGTGAGACCACCGATCCGGCCGGTCAGCGGCGAGACGAGGATGTTCCGAACCCGCTCGTGCGTCTCCGACGGCAGCAGGCCAGCGCCGGCGAGCCGCCGGGCGAACTCCAGCGGGTCGCGGACCGCCCGCAGTTGCGCGTTGCCGCGGGACGTCAGTTCGATCTCGCCGTTCCCGAGGTCGCGCGCCGATTCCGCGAGGGTCTGCACCTGGGCGGAGGTCAGCAGGCCGCCCGGGAGGCGCACCCGGGCGAGCGCGCCGTCGGCCGCCTGGTGGACCTGCAACGCGCCGGGACATGCATCGGGGCGGGAACGGGAGTCGACCATGGTCCCAGGTTACGTCCGGCCCCGGGTAGCATCACCAGCACTTGCGACAGCAGGAGAGGAAGCCGGTGAGAATCCGGTGCGGTCGCGCCACTGTGAGCTCGCCGAAACCGGTGGGCGAGCCAGACCCTCACCTGCCGTCCTCCGACCTCCGGTTCCGCACAGAACCACCGCCACGGGGCGCGACACCCCCAGGAAGGCTCCACACGTGATCCTGCTGCTCTCCACCTCCGACACCGACCTGCTCAGCGCACGCGCCAGCGGGGCGGACTACCGCTGGGCCAACCCGGCACGGCTGCTGGTCGAGGAGGATCTGCCGGGACTGCTCGACGGCGCCGACCTGGTGGTGGTGCGCATCCTCGGCGGCAAGCGGGCGTGGGAAGAGGGGCTCGACGCGGTCCTGGCCAGCGGACTGCCCGTGGTGGTCCTCGGCGGCGAGCACGCCCCGGACGCCGAGTTGATGGAGTGCTCGACGGTCGCGGTCGGTGTCTCGGCAGAGGCGCACAACTATCTCGCCGAGGGCGGCGCCGACAACCTCGCCCAACTGCACCACTTCCTGTCCGACACCGTGCTGCTGACCGGTCACGGTTTCGAGGCGCCGGTCCACCTGCCGAGCTGGGGTGTCGCGCCGTTCGCGCCCGACGCCGACGCGGACCGCCCCACGATCGCCGTTCTCTACTACCGCGCCCAGCACCTGGCCGGGAACACCCGCTACATCGAGGCCCTGTGCGACGCCGTCGACGCGGCGGGCGGCACTCCGCTGCCGATCTTCTGCGCGTCGCTGCGCACCGCCGAACCGGAGTTGCTGACGACGCTGCGCCGCGCGGACGCGATGGTGGTCACCGTGCTCGCCGCCGGCGGCACCAAGCCGGCGGGCGTCTCGGCCGGCGGTGACGACGAGGCGTGGGACGTCGCCGCGCTGGCGGCGCTGGACGTGCCGATCCTGCAGGGGCTCTGCCTGACCAGCAGCCGGGAGTCGTGGGAGTCCAACGACGACGGACTGTCCCCGCTCGACGTCGCCACCCAGGTCGCGGTCCCCGAGTTCGACGGCCGGCTGATCACGGTGCCGTTCTCGTTCAAGGAGATCGACGCCGACGGCCTGTCCACCTACGTTCCCGACGCCGAGCGCGCCTCCCGGGTGGCGGGCATCGCCGTCCGGCACGCCCGGCTGCGGCACATCCCCGCCCCCGAGCGCCGGATCGCCCTGATGCTGTCGGCGTACCCGACGAAGCACGCCCGCATCGGCAACGCCGTCGGTCTCGACACCCCGGCCAGCGCGATCAGGTTGCTCACCGAGATGCGGGCGGCCGGCTACGACCTGGGCCCCGCGGACGGGCCGGACTCCGTGCCCGGCCTCGCAGCCCAGGACGGCGACGCGCTGATCCACGCCCTCATCGCCGCCGGCGGCCAGGACCCGGACTGGCTGACCGCGGAGCAACTGGAGGGGAACCCGATCCGGATCTCCGCCGCCCGCTACCGCGAATGGTTCTCGGCGCTGCCCGCCGAACTGCGCGAGGGCGTCGAGGAACACTGGGGACCGGCGCCGGGCGAACTCTACGTCGACCGTTCACAGGACCCCGACGGTGAAATCGTCATCGCCGCAATGCAGTTCGGAAACCTCGTGCTGATGGTGCAGCCGCCGCGCGGATTCGGGGAGAAGCCGGTCGCGATCTACCACGACCCCGACCTGCCGCCGAGCCACCACTACCTCGCCGCGTACCGGTGGATTGCGGCGGACGCCGCGGCGGGTGGTTTCGGCGCCGACGCCGTCGTCCATCTCGGTAAGCACGGAAACCTCGAATGGCTGCCCGGCAAGACGCTCGGCATGTCCGCCTCGTGCGGCACCGATGCCGCGCTCGGCGACCTGCCCCTCATCTACCCGTTCCTCGTCAACGATCCGGGCGAGGGCACGCAGGCCAAGCGCCGCGCCCACGCGACCCTCGTCGATCACCTGATCCCGCCGATGGCCCGCGCGGAGAGCTACGGCGACATCTCGCGGCTCGAGCAGCTCCTCGACGAGCACTCGAACATCTCCGCACTCGACCCGTCCAAGCTGCCCGCCATTCGCCAGCAGATCTGGACGCTGATGCGTGCCGCCAAGATGGACCACGACCTCGGACTCGAGGAACGTCCCGACGAGGACGTGTTCGACGACATGCTGCTGCACGTCGACGGCTGGCTGTGCGAGATCAAGGACGTCCAGATCCGGGACGGCCTCCACGTGCTCGGTGCGGCGCCCCGGGACGACGCCGAGGTCGAACTGGTGCTCGCCATGCTGCGCGCCCGGCAGATGTGGGGCGGCGAACAGAACGTCCCCGGACTCCGCGAGGCTCTCGGCCTCAGCGAGGACGGCGACGAATCCCGCACCCGCGTGGACGAGATCGAGCAGCAGGCGCACGCGCTGGTGCAGGGCATGCACGACGCCGACTGGAACCCGGACGCCGCCGACACCCTCACCGACGACGCCACGGTCGCGAAGATCCTCCGTTTCGCCGCCACCGAGGTGGTGCCGCGGCTGCGGGAGACGGACAACGAGATCGCCCAGGTGCTGCACGCGCTCGACGGCGGTTTCATCGCCGCCGGGCCGAGCGGGTCGCCGCTGCGCGGGCTGATCAACGTGCTCCCGACTGGCCGTAACTTCTACTCCGTCGACCCGAAGGCCGTGCCGTCGCGGCTCGCCTGGGAGACCGGTCAGGCGATGGCCGAATCGTTGCTGGACCGCTACAAGTCCGATCACGGCGAGTGGCCGCGGTCGGTCGGTCTGTCCGTGTGGGGCACGTCCGCGATGCGCACGTCCGGCGACGACATCGCCGAGGTGTTCGCGCTCCTCGGCGTGCGCCCGGTGTGGGACGAGGCGAGCCGGCGGGTGGTGAACCTCGAGGTGATCGACCTCGAGGAACTGGGCCGTCCGCGCATCGACGTCACGGTCCGGATCAGCGGCTTCTTCCGGGACGCGTTCCCGCACGTCCTGGCGCTGCTCGACGACGCCGTCCGGCTCGTCGCCGCACTGGACGAACCGGTCGAGAGCAACTTCGTGCGCGCCCATGCGCAGGCGGATCTCGCCGAGCACGGCGACGAACGTCGCGCGACCACCCGCATCTTCGGGTCCAAGCCGGGCACCTACGGGGCCGGACTGCTGCAGCTGATCGACTCCAAGAGCTGGCGCGGCGACGCCGACCTCGCCGACGTGTACACCACGTGGGGTGGATTCGCGTACGGCCGCGGACTGGACGGCGCACCCGCCGCCGACGACATGCGGACGGCGTACCGGCGAATCACCGTGGCGGCCAAGAACACCGACACCCGCGAACACGACATCGCGGACGCCGACGACTACTTCCAGTACCACGGCGGGATGGTCGCGACCGTGCGGGCGCTCACCGGGAAGTCGCCCGAGGCGTACATCGGCGACAGCACCCGGCCCGAGTCGGTGCGCACCCGCACCCTGTCGGAGGAGACGTCCCGTGTCTTCCGGGCCCGGGTCGTGAACCCGCGGTGGCTCGAGGCGATGCGCCGCCACGGTTACAAGGGTGCGTTCGAGATGGCGGCGACCGTCGACTACCTGTTCGGATACGACGCCACCACCAACGTCGTCGCCGACTGGATGTACGAGAAACTCGCCGAGTCGTACGTGCTGGACGAGCAGAACCGCAAGTTCATGGAACAGTCCAATCCGTGGGCCCTGCACGGCATCGCCGAACGCCTCCTCGAGGCGGCCGAGCGGGACATGTGGGAGCACCCCGAGCAGCAGACCCTCGACGGCCTGCGGCAGGTGTACCTCGAAACCGAAGGCGAACTCGAAGGGGACTGACCGGCGTCCGGGCTAGCATGGCCGGGTGACCACAGAATTCGATCGGGTGTCGTCCGCGAAGTATGTCCTGCTCACCACGTTTCGGAAAGACGGCACTCCGGTGGCGACGCCACTGTGGGCCGCCGCCGACGGTGACCGTCTGCTGATGTGGACGGTCACCGATTCCTACAAGGTCAAACGCATCCGCCGCAATCCGGAGGTGACGGTGGCCGCGTGCGACGCGCGTGGCAAGCCGAAGGGCCCCGAGGTGCCCGCCCGCGCCGTCATCCTCGACGCCGCGGACACCGACCACACACGGGACGTGATCGCCCGCAAGTACGGCATCCTCGGCTGGCTCACGATGAAAGGCAGCCTCCTCCGCCGAGGGAAGACCGGCACCATCGGACTCGCCGTCACGGCCGACGACCGGTAGGAACCGCAGTAGTCTCGGTGGATGACGACTCTCGAGGACGCTGTAGCGCTGGCACGGGACGACAACGGTCTGGCGGTGGTCGCCACCCTCCGCGCGAACGGAACCATTCAGGCCTCGATGGTCAACGTCGGCCTGCTCGAGCACCCGGCCACGGGCGAACCGGTTCTGGGATTCGTGACCTACGGAAGGGTGAAGTTGAACAACTTGCGGTCTCGCCCTCAGGTCGCGACCACCTTCCGCGATGGGTGGCAGTGGGCGACCGTCGAGGGAACAGCCGAGATAGCCGGTCCCGACGACCCCCAGCCGTGGCTCGACGACGAGAGACTGCGGCTTCTGCGTCGGGAGGTGTTCGTCGCTGCCGGAGGCACGCACGAGGACTGGGACGAATACGACCGGGTGATGGCAGAGCAGGGTCGGGCGGTCGTCTTCGTCCGGGTCGATCGGGTCTACAGCAACTGACACCCCGCGCCGGCGTCACCGCGCCAGCAGCGTCGTCCATTCCTTGAACTCGAGTGTGTACGACGGTGCCGGCGTCGTCACGGACGGGCACGGCTGCCGCCGAGTCGCCAATTCCACCAGCGATTTCGCCGCCCGCAACACGCTGACGTGGTGATGGCGGGAGACGTCGAGCAATTCCTCGAACGCCTCGGCGTCGCCGTATCCGCGGGTGGCGATGAGGATTCCCTTCGCGGTGGCGAGAACTTCGCGTCCGTCCGGGTGGCGGTGCGGGATCGAATGTGCAGGCGGTGCGGCCTCGAGGACGTCGTTCGACACTGTGATCTCCTGGATTGGGGTACTTCGCTGAATGCTCGGCGCGGTCATACCGCCGCCACCATCAGCGCCGTGGCGAGGACGACGATCAGTCCCCCCGTCGCGGCGGCGAGAACTGAACCGGTGATGATGCCTATGCCGGTGGCGCAGACGAGGCAGACGAACGTCGTCAGAGCCACGTCGGCGAGCGCGAACCGTCTCGTGACCTTGGTGTGGCCGTGGAGTGCTTCGCGGATGCGGGTATCGGAGTGCATGAAACCTCCTGTTCAGCGTGCAAGGGACGGACTCGCGGCACGCGCCGACCACGCGGCGATGCGGTGAGTTTCGGTCCCGTTCTCTGGAGACCTGAATATGACATCCGCGGCGAAACGACTCTGGAGTGAGAAATCTCATATGCGTGATGTCTGCAGCATTTATAACGGAAAGCTCACGGGCTGTCACCTAGACGAGCGTCCGCATAGAAATTGCGCCCTCAGAGCGCCTTGCTGACCGAAGACATGTGGAAATCCGGCACCCGCACCGACGGCATCGCGGTCCGGGTGAACCAGTCCTTCCACTCGCGGGGCAGGGTCCGCTCGGTGGCGCCGGCCTGCGTGACCCTGCGCAGCAGGTCCAGGGGGCTCTCGTTGAATCGGAAGTTGTTCACGGCGCCCGCGACCTTCCCGTTCTCGACGAGGTAGACGCCGTCCCGCGTCAATCCCGTGAGCAGCAGCGTGGCGGGGTCGACCTCACGGATGTACCAGAGGGTGGTCAGCAGCAGTCCGCGTTCGGTCTCGGCCACCATCTGGTCGAGCGACACCGAACCGCCGGCGTCGAGGATCAGGTTGTCGCCGGGCACGGTCGCCTCGGCGTCGAACTCCTTCGCCGCCGCCCGCGGGTACGCGAGCGCGCCGACGGTGCCGTCGCGGATCCAGTCCACCCGGCCCGCGTCCATCCCGTTGTCGAAGACGGACACCGATTCGGACGACGACCCGGCGATCACGAACGGCGCATATTCCAGGCCGAGCGCGGCCGGATCGGAATAGAGGGTGAGGGGGAGTGCACTGAGCTTTTCCCCGATGCGGGTGCCCCCGGGCGCCGACAGGGCGGAATGGCCCTCTTCGGCGGCCCTGCCCTCCATGGTCCACATGAGGTAGATCATGAGGTCCGCGACCGCGGACGGCGGCAGGATCGTCTCGTACCGGCCCGCGGGCAACTCCACCCGGTTGCCGGCCCAATCCAGGCGCGTCGACAGGTCCTCGAGCAACTTCACGCCTGCCACATCGGTGAAGTCCTTGGTGCTGGTGCCCACCCAGGCGCTGGCGTCGCCGCGTTTGCCGTTGATCTCGACCGACCCGGTCGGCTGGACGAATCGGCGGTGGATCCCCGTCGACGTGCCCAACCAGGTGGTGTGCAGCTGATGATGGGCGAAACCGTAGAGCTGGTCGTCGCCGTCGAAGCCCATGCTCAGATCCTGGGCGAGTTGTTCGAACGCGCCGATCTCGGTGCGCTGCGCCGAATCCTCCCAGCGCTCGTCGGTGCCGGTTCCGGTGAGCAGGGGCATCGCGTCGGACGCGGGTGTGGCTGCGCGGGCGGAGATTTCGGCCGATCGGACCACCCCGTCGATGTCGGCGACGTCGACGGACGCGGAGGTGACGATCCCGACCCTGGCGTCCTGCCCGGACCGGACGATGGAGATGACTGTCCAACTGCGCGAGGTGGACACGCCGTTGGTGGTCATCGAGTTGCCCGCCCACCGCAGCGACGCCTCGCTGGCATCCGTGACGATCACGATGGTTTCGTCCACGGAGGCCCGGGCGAGGACCTGCTCGACGAGTTGCTGCGGTGCGATCATCGGCCGCCTTCCGTCCGGGTGTTCAGTACGTTGACTCCGCGGAACAGCGCCGACGGGCAGCCGTGGCTGACGGCCGCGACCTGACCGGGCTGTGCCTTGCCGCAGTTGAAGGCGCCCCCGAGCTGCCATGTGGACCGGCCGCCGACGGCGTCCATCGAACCCCAGAAGTCGGTGGTGGTCGCCTGGTAGGCGACGTCGCGCAGTTGCCCGTCGAGCTTGCCGCCGCGGATACGGTAGAACCGCTGGCCGGTGAACTGGAAGTTGTAGCGCTGCATGTCGATCGACCAGGACTTGTCGCCCACCACGTAGATGCCGTCCTCCACGCCGGAGATCAGGTCCTCGGTGCTGCGATCGGTGTCGGGATCGGGCTGCAACGACACGTTCGCCATCCGCTGGATCGGGACGTGGTGCGGCGAGTCGGCGTACGAGCAGCCGTTCGACCGCTCCAGCCCGAGCCGGGGCGCGAACGCCCGGTCGAGTTGATAGCCGACGAGAATCCCGTCGGCGACCAGGTCCCACGACTGCGTCTCGACGCCGTCGTCGTCGTACCCGACCGTGGCGAGGCCGTGCCGCTCGGTCCGGTCGGCGGTCACATGCATGATCGGTGTCCCGTAGCGCAGCGTGCCGAGCTTGTCGGGCGTGGCGAACGAGGTGCCGGCGTAGGCGGCCTCGTAGCCGATCGCGCGGTCGTACTCGGTGGCGTGCCCGATGGACTCGTGGATCGTCAACCACAGGTTGGTCGGGTCGATCACCAGATCGGTGGGACCGGCCACCACGCTGGGGGCCTTCACCTTCTCGGCGAGCAGGTCCGGGATGCGGGCGAGTTCGTCGGTCCAGTTCCACACCCCGTCTCCGGCGACGTATTCCCATCCGCGGCCGACGGGGGGAGCGAGGGTGCGCATCGTCTCGAACACGCCGGCCGACTGGTCGACGGTGGTCGCTTCGAGTTGCGGATGCAACCGCACCCGCCGCTGCACGATGGAGGACCCGGCGAGATCGGCGTAGAACGTCTGCTCCTTCACCTGCAGGCATCCCGCGGTGACGTGGTCGACGCCGTCGGACGCGAGCAGCCGGCGGGAGTATTCGCCCAGCAGCGAGATCTTCTCCGACGCGGGGATTTCGAACGGATCGACCTCGTAGTCGGACACCCAGTGCACGTCCGGATACACCGGTTCGTCCGCGAGTTCGACGGTTTCCCGGTTCAGCCCGCGCAATGCCCGGGCGACGGCGACGGCCTGTTCCGCGGTGGCGGCGGCGGTCGCGGGGGTCAGCTCGGCGTGCGAGGCGAAACCCCACGTGCCGTCGACGACGACCCGCACCGCGAAGCCGAGTTCGTCCGTGTCCACCGCCGATTGCACTTCGCCGTCGCGGAGTCGCAGCGACTGGCTGGTCAGTCGATGGACCCGCAGGTCGGCGTGCGACGCGCCCGCCGCACGGGCGGCGGCGAGCGCCGCGTCCGCCAGCGAACGCAGCGGAAGGGCAAGGAATTCCGGATCAACCTGTCGTGGAGCCGTCACCTGGACCACCGTAGTCGGTCGATCACCCGAATTGCTGCCAACCCAACCGGATCACCATCGCGATCACCACGACCAGCAGCGTGATCCGGACGAAACCGGCACCCTTGCTCAGCGCCATCCGCGAACCGGTGATCGCTCCGATCACGTTGCAGACCGCCATGCTCAAACCGAGCGCCCACAGCACGTGGCCGGTGGCGGCGAAGAACACCAGCGCACCGAGATTCGATCCGAGATTGATCACCTTCGCCATCGCGGCGCTGCGCACGAATTCCGTGCCGAGGAACGTGGCGAAACTGATGATGAGAAACGTCCCGGTGCCCGGCCCGAACAGGCCGTCGTAGAAACCGAGGAGCCCTGCGGAGAGCAGGACGACGGCGACGACCTTCCGCCGGGTCGGCGGATCCTTCGCCAGCGTGGTCCCGAGTTGCGGACGGATGGTGACGAACACGGCGACCCCGACGAGCACCGCCATGATTAGCGGGATGAAGACGTCCTTGTCGATGCGCGACACCGTCGCGGCGCCGAGCGCGGACGTCACCGCCGCGAGCACACCTGCGGGAACCAGCAGCCGCCAGTTCATGGGGATGCGGCGCGCGAACGTGACGACGGCGGCGGACGTGCCGGTGAACGCGGTGAGCTTGTTGGTGGCCAGCGCCGCCTGCGGCGTCAGCTGCGGTGCGACGAGAAACAGAGCGGGAATGAGGATCAGCCCGCCGCCGCCGACGACGGCGTCCACCCACCCGGCGGCCGTCGCGGCGGTGAGAAGAAGCGCCCAGTCACCCACATTCATGGTGCCGACTCAACCACACCCGCCACGAGGTACTTACGCTGTGCACATGAGGAGGTTCAGTCTGTGGCTGCGGGGCAAGCCGACGGTTGCGGACTCGATGTTGGCGGCGATCCTGTTCACCCTCGAGGTGTTCGTGTTCACCGCGTCGGGAGACCGCTCGCCCTGGGTGCAGCTGGTCATGGGTTTCCTGCTGTGCCTGCCGATTGCGTGGCGCCGCAGATATCCGCGGGCGGCGGCAGGGGCTGTGCTGGTGATGTCGATCACGATCACCTTCATCAGCTACTCCATCGGCGACCTCGACGCCGAGCACCCCGGCCTGCTGGCGCTCGCCGTCTCCCTCTACACGCTCGTCGCGTACGTCGACCGCCGCACCGCCGCGGTGTACGCGGTGGGCCTGGTCGTCGATTCCGTCCTGTCGATCTGGTTGCTGGAGCAGGAATTGCTGGCGGCCGGCTTGTTCTCGGTCCTCGTCTTCGCGCTGTCCTGGATCACCGCGGAATTTCTCGGCGCCCGCCGCGCCTACGACGAGGAGGTCGCGGCCCGCCTCGTCGTCGCCGACTACGACCGGGATCGCCGCGCCGAGGACGCGGTGGCCGCCGAGCGGACCCGGATCGCCCGGGAACTGCACGACGTGGTCGCCCACGCGGTGAGCGTGATGATCGTGCAGGCCGACGGTGCGTCCTACGCCCTGAAGAGCAACCCCGACATCGCGAAGCAGGCATTGACCAACATCGCGAGCACCGGGCGGGAGGCGCTGGCGGAACTGCGGCGCACCGTGTCGCTGCTCCGCACCGAACCGGCGACCGACGACATGCCCCAGCACGGCACGGCCGGTCTCGCCAGGGTGGTCGACATGATGCGCAGCGCCGGCCTGCCCGTGGAACTGGAGCTGACGGGGGAGTTGGACGACGTCAGCCCGGCGGTCAGCCTCGGCGTCCATCGGCTCGTTCAGGAATCGCTGACCAACGTGCTCCGGCACGCCGGAGAACGTCCGCGTGCCAAGGTGCGGGTGCGGCGCCGCGAGACGGACGTCCTCGTCGAGATCACCGACAACGGCAACTCGTCCGGGCAGTTCTCGCTCGGCTCGGGCAACGGACTACTCGGGATGCGGGAGCGGGTCGCCGTCCTGCACGGCACGCTCGAGGCGGGTCGGCAGACCGACGGGAGTTGGCGCGTCACCGCGGAGCTGCCGCTCGAGTTGGAGGACTGAGCGGTCCGGTCATTCTCGGCGCACCGCTGTGCGGATACGTGCGTCGTGGCCAGAATCCACGTCAAGACCTGGCCGAGTGTCATCCATGTTTTGGCCCGCGCCCGAGCCCGATTGCCTCCGCCGGTCACGATCAATCCTCGACCGAAGCCCGCAAGTGGCGGCGACCGACGGCATTCCTGGTCGGTGGGGCGAGGCCACGTTGGAAGTTCTCCTCCACCAAGGGTTGAGGTACGGGGGACCATCCGTCGGCGGCATAGCATGAGGAGGGGCATCTCATGAGGTGGTCAGATGATTGTGCGCGATATTGTTCGTCGGTTGCGGTGGGATGATTCCTCACGGCATGACCGGTTGATCGGCGTGCGCAGGTCCGTTGCCCACGACAGTGGGTGCTATCGAGGCGACGAAGATGTCCGACTTCGCCGCGCCTGACGCCCAGGACTCCGTGATTGCGGCGGAGTTGGCGGCGGAGGGGTACGAGAACGTCATGGTGGTCGGTCGGGGCGGGTTCGGTGTGGTCTTCCGCGGCTTCCAGCGCGCCCTCGAGCGGACGGTGGCGGTCAAGGTGCTCACCGCGGACTTGCATGCAACCAACGTTGAGCGATTCCTGCGGGAGCAGCGCGCGATGGGCAGGTTGTCGGGCCATCCGAATATCGTGAACATTTTTCATTTCGGAACCACCGCGAGCGGTCGGCCGTACATCGTCATGCAATACCACCCGCAGGGTTCGTTGGAGTCGAGGATCCGGCGGCGGGGTCCGCTCGCCTGGCGTGAGGCGCTTGCACTCGGTGTGAAGGTGGCCGGTGCTCTGGAAACCGCTCACCGGTTGGGCACACTGCACCGCGACGTGAAACCCGCGAATATCTTGCTCACCGATTACGGCGAGCCGCAGCTGACCGATTTCGGGATCGCCCACATTACCGGCGGCTTCGAGACGTCGACCGGGACGATCATCGGGTCTCCCGCGTACACCGCCCCGGAGGTGCTGCAGGGGCAGCCACCCACGCCGGCCTCCGACGTGTACAGCCTCGCGGCAACCCTCTTCTGCGCCATCACCGGGCATGCTGGGTTCGAACGCCGCAGTGGTGAGCAGGTTGTCGCCCAGTTCCTGCGGATCACCTCCCAGCCGATCCCCGACCTACGCGAGGCCGGGATCCCCACTGATGTGTCGGCAGCCATCGAAGATGCCATGTCGGGCAGGCCGAGTGACCGACCTGCGACTGCTGTCGAGTTCGGCGACGAGCTTCGACGAGCCGAGGGCCGGAATGATCTGGTCGTCGTCGACATGGCGATTCCCGCCGAACTCGTCGCCGAAGCGGGCGATGACCTTCCCGGCGGGGGAGCGACCCAGGCCGAACGTCCAGCCGATCTTCGAGCCCGACCCACCCCGGCGTACTCGGTGCACGCCGGGGTGGGTCGGACGCCCATTACTCCCTCGACCAAGTACCGGCCCCCGTCGCCGAATCGACCACTGGTCACCCGCCGCCGCTTGGTCGACGCCCTGCGCATCGGCCAGGGACGGCATCTGACGGTGATCCACGCACCCGCCGGGTATGGGAAGACGACCCTGGCCACCCAATGGCGCGACATTCTGATGGAGGAGGGGGTGGCGGTTGCCTGGCTCTCGGTCGATCCCGACGACAACAACGTCGTCTGGTTCCTCTCGCACCTGGTGGAGGCGATCCGACAGGTCCGGGTCACCCTGGCCGAGGAACTCGGTCAGGCACTCGAGGAGCACGGGAACCAGGCCGAACGCTATGTCTTGTCGACTCTGATCAACGAAATTGACCGCAGCGGGGAATCGGTGGGTGTCGTCATCGACGACTGGCATCGCGTGACAAGCAAGGAAACGCGGGCCGCACTGGGCTTCCTGCTGGACAACTGCTGCCACCACCTGCACATCATCGTCACCAGCCGCACACGGTCGGGGTTGCCCCTGAGCCGGATGAAGGTGCGAAACGAACTTCTCGAAATCGATTCTGTCGAACTGCGATTCGACCTGACAGAGACGAGAACGTTCCTGGTCGATCTGGGCGGGCTGAGCCTCGGGCAGCGCGACGTCGAGGACTTGACCGATTCGACCGACGGCTGGGTTGCCGCCCTTCAGCTGGCTTCGCTGTCGTTGCGCGGTTGCGACGATCCGACCCGGATGATCAGCCACTTGTCGGGACGCCATCAGGCTATCGGCGAGTTCCTCGCGGAGAACGTACTGGACACGCTCGACGCCGACGTCCTCGATTTCCTGATGGCCACGTCGATCACGGGGCGCGTATGCGGCGAACTCGCGTCCGTGCTGGCGCGGGTGCCCAACGGGCAGGGGCGGCTCGAAGGGATTGAGCAGTGTGATCTGTTCCTCCGACGAATCGACGACGAGGGGGAATGGTTCCGGTACCACCACCTCTTTGCCGAATATCTCCGTCGCCGTCTCGAGCGGGACCAACCCGACAGGATCGAAGGTCTCCATCGCACGGCATCGGTGTGGTTCGCCGAACATCAACTTCTCGGCGAGGCCGTCGATCATGCCCTGGCCGCGGGGGACGAGCAGTGGGCCGTCCAACTGGTCGAGCGTGATGGGACGTATCTGCTCGAGCACTCGCAGATGTCCACGTTGCTGGGGCTGGTCGCGAAACTGCCGCCACTGGCCGTCGCCGACAGCCCTCGGCTGCAGGTGGAGGTCGCCTGGGCGAACATTCTCCTGCATCGGTCCACACCGGCCCAAAGGGCTCTCGATCATCTGTCTGTCTCTTTGGATCGGAGCGGGTTCACGGAATCGGAACGAGAGGATATCCGCGTCGAGGCAGGTGTGGCCGCAGGTGTCCTTGAGATCTACGCCGATAGAATCGCGGGCGGGGAGCTGTTCGGGGAGGCCCTCGCGCGGCCGGACACCCTACGTCCCTGGGTGGTGTCCGTCGCCGCGAACGTCGCGACCTTCGTTGAGATCTACCGATTCGACTTCGCTGCCGCCCAGAGGATCCAGGACTGGGTGCGCACCTACCACGACCGTACAAATGGTCCCTTCAGTGTCATGTACGGATATGCCTTCGCCGGCATCGCCGCCTACGAACAACTCGAGCTCGCGGTGGCCGAAGACCAGTTCACCAACGCGCTCCGCGTCGCACGACAGGCCGGCGGAACACACTCCCATGCGGCC
This sequence comes from Rhodococcus pseudokoreensis, assembly GCF_017068395.1. Classification (NCBI taxonomy): domain Bacteria; kingdom Bacillati; phylum Actinomycetota; class Actinomycetes; order Mycobacteriales; family Nocardiaceae; genus Rhodococcus; species Rhodococcus pseudokoreensis. Next base: position 8,531,639 of record NZ_CP070619.1, read on the forward strand.
CGCCTCGCCGGCGCCCTCCTCGGTGAATTGAGGTACGAGCAGGGAAACCTCGACGAGGCCGAACGGTTGATCGACGAGGGCTACAAGCTCGGATCCGAGGGCGGTGTCGTCGATTTCATGATCGCCCGCTACGTCATCGGCGCCAGGATCAAAGCACTGCAAGGGGACCGTGAAACCGCTACCAGATATTTGCAGGAAGGATCACGAACAGCGGATTTCTTGTCACTCGATCGCCTTCGTGCGCGAATCGCAAACGAACGGATGATACTGGGATTGCCGACGAAGTCAGTCTCCGCTGGATCGCCGCGCGGGGCGCCCGACAGTGGGATGCACGGAATAGGCCGGGTAACCGCGCAGATCGAGGACGATACTGCGATCCGGTTGTTGCTCGCCGAGGACGCACCGCAGCACGCTACTCGCGCGTGCATGTCGGCGCAGCAGTGGGTGAACGACCTCGAGGGGACCGGGCGGCGCCGAGCCGCCCTGCACGCCACTCGTTTACTCGCCGCTTGCCTCGCGGCGGCTGGGCGGATCGACGAGGCGAAGTCGGCCCTTGCCGAGGTGGCGGCGATATGCGACGAGCGCGGATTGAACCGTTTCCTGCTGGACGGCGGTTCGCACACCACTGCATTGCTACTCGCGCTCCGCGATGATCAACGAGCGGGGCGCTGGCGGTCGAACTGGACGCCGGTGTCGGTTACCTTCCTCGAGGCGATGTCCACGGCGGTGCCGACGATGGACACGTGATGTGATGAACAGGATGCCGCAGGTGCCTACAGGTCGGTGTCGGCGTGATCGGCTTCACCGCGCTGGCGCAGGGACTGCTCACCAACAAGTATCTGAACGGGGTCCCCGACGGCTCCCGCGCCGCCGCCGGCTCCTCCCTCGACCCGGCCTCGATCACCCCCGCGGTGGTCGAGCAGCTGCGCGCACTCGACGACATTGCTTCGGCCCGTGGGTAATCGCTCGCACAGATGGCATTGGCGTGGGCGTTGCGGGACCCGCGGGTCACCTCACTCGTCATCGCCATCGACGAGCACTCCGTGACCACCGCGGACGTCGACGTGGGCTGCCGCCCGCAAGGGTGAGATCTAGCGATCAGCAACGCGAGGGGCCTGCACCGAATCGATCCTGGTGCAGGCCCTCTACGGCGTTTCCGGACCCCTGGAGGATCAGGTGCGCGTTCGTCCGGTGAAGTCGTCACCGACGGCTCGGCCGTGGAGCCCGTCGGCCCCAAACTCGTCAACGCGATCGGCTCGAGGAGCGTCCGGGTGCTCACGGTGGCAGACCGGGTGTTCGTGTCAGCCCTGCTGGCCGGGGAATTGGCCTACGGTGTGAGTGGGATCGATGACGCCGAAGACCTCGCTCTGCGGTGCCTGGACGATGCCCATTCGGCCGGCGGGACTGTCGTCGGCACCCATGATGACGGTGGCGCCCAGTTCGGTGGCCTTGGCCAGCGCGGCGTCGGTGTCGTCGACCTGGAACCAAGTCAGCCAGTGGGCCGGGGTCTGACCGGGCATCTTGGTGTCGTCGCTGACGCCGCCGATGCCCTCACCGCCGGGCAGAGCGAACGTCGAGTAGACGAAGCTGTCACCGTCACCGATTTCGGTATAGGACCAGCCGAAGACCTGGGCGTAGAAGTCCTGGGCCTGTCGGTAGCTGCGGGTGTGCAGTTCGTTCCAGCAGTAGGCTCCGTGCTCGTTGAAGATGCCCGCGCCGGTGTGGGTCTGGGCCTCCCAGACCCCGAACGCCGCGCCGGTGGGATCGGCTGCGACGAACATGCGGCCGACATCCATCACATCGAATGGCGGCATGAAATTCTGACCCCCGGCGGCGGTGACCTTGGTTGCGATGTCGTCGGCGCTGTCCGCCGCGAAGTACGTCGTCCACGCCGAGGGGACGGACATTCCCTCGGGTTTGGGGCCGATACCGGCGGCCGGCTTGCCGTTCTTCAGTGCCATGAGATATCCGCCGGCCTCCTCTGGGCTGTCCATGATCTCCCAGCCGAACAGACCCGCATAGAACTCGCGGGCCTTCGCGGTGTCGTCGACCTGACAATCGATCCAACAAGGGGTTCCCTGCGGCCAGGCTTCGTCACGTGTGGGCATCTGTGGTCCTCCAGTGATCGGGTGTGATTACACGGGACGCCGATACGGCCCGCACCCTCAGCCAACCAGCCCTGGGCTACCCGGTGAACGAATCGAATGAATTCGAGTTGAACTGATCCCCGCAATCTCGTCGACAACGCCGCCTGGTACGTCGCGACGACTGTGCACCTCGACATATCTCGGAGCGGCGCCTCCGCGCGGATCGCCTGGGCTGTTCGACGCCGGCATCCGAGTGGTGTCCATCGGTTGTGGGTCTCGGCGTTCGGCATTGGTGGAACGCTGTCGCAGTGCCCGTTCTTTGCTTGGCGATCTACCATGCCCAGCAGCGACGGGACAGACGTGGCGCGAAACGGTGGGTGGCCGAGGTCGTTGACCTCCTGGGATTCTTCGACCTGTCAGCGGACTGGCGCGCAGTGGAGAAGGGCCTGCAGATGCTCTGTGACCGTGGTCGCCGCGCTGTTCGATTCCCGTCGGCGGCCTTCAACCGCACGCAAATCGGAGCACCCTGGTGACTGTTCGTTCCCGGACGGTGCAGAGCCCTCGCGGGTTGTCAGTCGGGTCTGGCATTCTTTGTGTTCATGGCTGACACCACTACACATCGAACAGTCGAAGCCCAGTTCGACATCGACAGCTGGGATGAGGTTCCCTATGACGAGCCGGACGAGGGCCCGAAATTGACCCGGGTCGTGATTCGCAAGACCTACCGAGGAGCACTCGAGGGAACCGGGGTGGCGGACGTTCTCACCTCGCAGGGCGCCGACGGCGCCGGTTACGTTGCCTCGGAACGCATCCAAGCGATTCTGGACGGCCGGCGCGGGACGTTCGTGATTCAGCATGGCGGTCTGGCCGACGGCGCGGACCAGACTACGTTCGGGACCGTGATCCCGCATTCCGGCACGGCGGAGCTAACCGGATTATCCGGGCAGGCCACCGAGGCCCGCCAAGGCGTCCTGACTCTCGTCTACAGCTTCGAGAACCCGTCCTGAATGGCGAACGGTGGCCGGCCACGTGGGACCGTGGCCGGCCCTGGTTGAGCCGGGCACAATATTCCGCACGCTGATCCACCACGGAGCTCAATGTCGAGATCCAAGCTCGGGCTCCGTCCCAGCGTCGAATCGGCAGGACACCAAGTGGAGGATGGATCCCGTGGGACACGTACAACGTTTCGACCATATCGGCGTCACCGTCGCGGACCTCGACTCGGTAACGGCGTTCTTCGTCGGGCTGGGCCTGGAGGTGGAGGGCACCGGATCCGTGGAGGGCGAGTTCGTGGAGACCGTCTGCGGCATTCCCGGCGCGCATTGTGAGATCGTGATGCTGCGTCCGCCCGGCGAAGGGTCCCGGCTGGAGCTCTCGGCCTTCGTCACGCCCGACCACGTGCCTGGATCGCCAACAGCGATGGCGAACGAGCTGGGGCTGCGCAATGTGTCCTTCGAGGTCGGCGACCTGCAAGCCGCCGTCGACGCGGTGGCTGCGGATGGGTACGGGCTCATCGGCGGCATCGGCGAGTACGAGAACAGCGTGCGGATGGCCTACGTGCGTGGGCCGGAAGGGATCATCGTGTCCCTGTTCGAGCAGATCGGCTGACGCGCGTGCACCGATGAATGTCGGGTGGATCCGTGGTCGATACCTCTGGATACACCGACAGCGGTGGGTCTGCGCGGGTACGGTTCCGGCGCGGGACGAAGCACAGGGAGGTACTGGGATGAGGAGTCGATTCTGGGCTTTTACGTGTCGCTCGACGGCAAGAGCGCTGACGCGGACAACGGAATTCGAGGCGTCATGATGAGCATCGACGACCCCGAGCAGGAGGAGTGCTTCGTCAGTCGGCTGTGGGATGCGGGGACTTTCCTCAGGGACCGTAACACCTACGAGATCATGGCCGGCTACCGGCCCAGCTCCGACCACCCGTCCGCCCAGGCCATGAACGAGATCCCCAAGGTGGTGTTCCCTCGTGCCCTGACATCCGCCGACGACTGGCCCGTCACCGTCCGCAGCGCCTGCGGCCAAAGTTACGCATGGTGCGCCTGCTGTCAGGGATACTGCACCGGTGATGGTGACCAAACGGACCTGCTTCTCGGCCATATCGATGGTGCTGCTCGCTGTCGCGGGCCTGCTGTTCGCGACCCCGGGGAGCAGCGCAGCCGCCCCGCCCGCCTGGCGATACACAATGGTGGCGTTCAGTAACGTCAGCGACCGCGACATGGATGTATACGAGTCGAGGGACGGCACGGAGTTCCAACCCGTCGGACTGTCGGCGTTTCGGCCCCCGTCAGGGCTTGTGCGTGACCCGAGCATCTTCCGGAACACAGACGGGTTGTATTACGTCACCTATACAACAGGCGGCGGTGCGAATATCGGCTTCGCGCGCAGCAGCGACCGCATCAACTGGACACCCCTGGGAAACTATCCGGTCCCGTTTTGCTGCGCACTCATGCCAGGCACGGGGGATGGCACAGGTTCTGCGAGCCCGCCGGGCTTCTCGGGATCGGCCGGGTTCAAGGACGGACCGTCGCTGTCGCCATTCGTCACCAAAGCCTGGGCGCCCGAATGGTTCGTGGACGGCGACCGCGTCAACGTCATCCTGTCGCTGTCGACCGGTGGAGGATTCGTGCCGTATCTGATGACGGCACTGGAACCATCGCTCAGGTTGTGGAGCCCGCCCGTTCCGCTCGCCGGGATCGGCGCGGACCACATCGACACCACCGTGGTCAAGGTGGGATCGACCTATCACGCGTTTACCAAGAACGAGACGAAGAAGGTCGTCGAGCATGCGGTCGCGACGTCGGCGACGGGACCCTATTCATTCGTTCCGCCCGGAAATTGGGGTTCGCTGGTGGAGGGCCCCGCCCTGGTTCAATTGCCGAACGACGCCTGGCGGATCTATCTCGACGCCTACACCGAAGGAAAGTATCTCTACTCCGACAGCACGGATGGGCTGCGCACCTGGTCGCCCGTGCAAGAGCTTCCGGGGCTGTCCGGGACAGCGCGCCACTTCGGTGTGATGACAGAGCCGGCATGACGACGACTAGTACTACAGTCGCGTTTAGGGCGACTGTAGTACTAGGTAACGGTTCCGCCGTCTGCAATTAGAAATCCGGATCTGTGCACGTTGCCGATCGGTCACCGGTCATCGAGAAGACGGCGAGCACCTACCTGCCTTACGATACTTACACTCGCTGTATCGTAAGAAACGTAGTGGCGGGGTTGGAGCGGATCATGAGGGACGAAAGCGTCAACGCAGGTCACAAGCGCGATCGGATTGTGAATCGGAGCGCGGGTTCCGGACGGTTCGGGTCGAAGGCTGCGGCCCGGTGGCCTGGCCGTACCGGTGTCGCCGCTGGTCGTTCCCTGCCCGTCCCGTCACCGGCGGTTCGTGGTGGAAACCGTGTCATGGCGGAGCCGCGGATCGCCGTTGGCCGGGCGGCCGGCGCCCTGGTCCGGGAGCTCCCGAAGAGCCCACTGGAATGGCAGCGGGAGATTACCAGCGTGGTGTCTTCGTTCGAGGGTGCGTCGCGTCGTCCGTCCGGTGGTATCGAGGTCGACTTCGAGTTTCGGTTCGATCTTCGTGCGACGGGGCTGGCGCTGCCCTGGCTCACCGACGCTTTCCGAACCGCACTGGACGCCGCGAATCTCTCCGACGCCAGTGGTGTGGTGATGCGGGCGTTGTTCGACACTAGTGATACCGATGTGGTCACCATCCAGTTGCGGCGGCTGCCACGTGCCACCCGTGCCGTCGTCGCCGAGGGCGCCGGTGGTGCCCGGGCATCGCGTTCCGCACGTGGTCTCGCCGATCAGGGCTCGACCGGAGGCGATGCGGTCGAACTGGAAACCGCGACAGGCAACCTCACCTACGAGTCTCCGCTCTCCTTGTCCTCCGAGGCGATTTCCTCGATGGAAGTCTCCGAGATCCTCTCACCGTCGGGGAATGTGAATCGGGCACTGGCCAACGCCAAGCGGAAGGCTCATCAACTCCTCGGGTTGAAGGTCGGCAACCAGTATCGGTACCCGCTGTTCCAATTCGACCGCGAGCGCAAACAAATCCGCCCCGTCGCCGAATCTGCCAACCGGCTCATGGAGAGCGACCTCGACCCGTGGGGAACCCTGGACTGGTGGTTCACCGAGAACCCACTGATCGACGACCAGCGGCCGGTGGACCGCCTGATCGCGCAGACGCTGACGGACGCCGAGGTGCAGCTGATGGTGGCTGCCGAGCAGATGGGCATGGACTGACCGGGTGAGTGAGCGCTACAACGGCCGGCCCCCGCAGACCCGGGTGATCCGCGCGGGCACCGCACTGCACCGAATTTCGGGGACCGGATCTCCGTACCCGCCGAACTCGTTCAACAGGAGCGGCATCCGCGCACTCGGTGACTCGCTGCAAGGGCGGTTCGAGCCGATCGACGACTCCCACGGCGGATACCTGTAGGTGGCGCTGTCCCTCGCCGGAGCGGTCGCGGAAGGCATCCTCCGCGACATCCCCATCCCGCGGTCGGGGATCGTGCGCCGGAAGCGGCTCGCGGACAAGACGCACACCAAGATGGTCCTGGGCCGCGACGTCACCGTGGCCTCCCTGCTGGACGGTGACCTCCGGTCCCTGAACCTGTCAGGGACCTCGGCCGGTTGCGACCGCTCCGCGTACGCCTGGTCCCGAACCACCTGTCACCAGATCCTCGACACTGACCCGAACACGGACGGCGTGATCTACCGTTGCCGCAACAACCCCGCCGAACTCGCCCTGATGCTCCTTGACCGCGGACCTCTGGACTCGACCGCACTCACTATCGCCGAATCCAACGACGTGCTGACCGACCCGGGCACCTTCGACGAGGTGATCAAGGTCCTCGACGAGGTCCACCACCTGAAATACGTGGGTGCGGGCAGCGCCCGGCTCCCATAGCTCGACTCTCACTCGCGGCTCGGGCGCAGTTCGATTCACCGTGGCGCCAAGCCGATATTCGGATTAACTTGCAGAGCAGGTTGATTCAATGCGTCGCACGAGATGTCGCCTGAGTTCAACTCGCTGGACGATGCACTCACGTAGCCCTTCAAAGGCAAAGCCTGAATTCTCTGCAAGGAGGCGCCAGCGACATCGACACTACGGCTGTTCTGACGCGTCAGCGGTGGGCGGGACGGGATGACTGATCTGTTCGTCGAGGATGTCGCCGTGGCCGGCGTGACGCGCGAAGTGCTCGATCGCGAGCAGGTAGATAAACCGCAGGTTGACGTCGCCGAGGCGACGGTACAGGACTGCCAAGACGTGCTGAAACCAGATCCGTTCGGTGACTGCGGCATGCTCGAGCAATAGATCGTCCACCGACACCGAGGCAGCGGGGCGCTACTCTGCGTGTGTATGAAGAACACCGTCTCGATCGAGATCGCCCTGCCACGGGAGACAGTGGTACAGCTGCTCGCCGATTCGGCACACCTGCCGAAGTGGCTGCGGGGTCTGGTGCTGCACGAGCCACTCAGTGGGGCGCACGGCCAGGTCGGTACCAAATCGCGGGTCGTGATGCAGATGGGGAAGCAGAAGATCGAGTGCACCGAGACCATCACGCGTCGGGAACCTGCAGACCTGCGCGGGATCCCGAAAGGGAGCGTCGTTCACTTCGACGGGAGTGTCCGATTAACGGTGGATCCGACCTCGGCGTCGGTTAGTCACCGTTCGGGGTGATGCGGCCTTCGAAGGTGATTGCGAACGCGTTGAGCGCTGGCTTCCACCTCATCACCCATCGTGCCTTACCCTTCCCGGTGGGGTCCAGAGCCCGTGTGGCGAGATACAGACATTTCAGGGCTGCTTGCTCGGTCGGGAAGTGTCCACGGGCCCTTATCGCGCGCCTGTAACGGGCGTTGACGGACTCGATTGCGTTTGTCGAGCAGATGACTCGTCTGATCTCGACGTCATAGTCCAGGAACGGCACGAACTCTGTCCACGCGTTTCCCCACATCCGTACGATCGCCGGATACCGCGCGCCCCACTTCCCGGCGAATTCATCGAATCGTTCCTTGGCCGCCGACTCGGACGGTGCCGTGTAGACCGGTCTGAGATCACGCGCCATCTCATCCCAGTACTGCCGGGCAGCGAACCGAAAGGTGTTGCGTATCAGATGAATAATGCAGGTCTGCACCACTGCGAGTTCCCACACCGTGTTGATGGCATCGGGCAATCCCTTCAACCCGTCACACACCACGATGCAGACGTCGGCGACACCGCGGTTCTTGATCTCCGTGAGCACTGAGAGCCAGAACTTCGCACCCTCACCACCGTCGCCGGCCCACACACCCAGAATGTCGCGTTCGCCGTTGACGGTGACCCCGATCGCGACGTACATCGGCCGGTTCGTGACCTGCCCATCCCGCACTTTCACGTGAATCGCATCGATGAAGATCACGGGGTACACCCGGTCCAACGGACGGTTCTGCCAGTCGGTCATCTCGCCGACGACCTTGTCGGTGATGCGCGAGATGGTGTCCTTCGACACCGTCGCTCCGTAAATATCCTGGAAGTGGGCAGAGACCTCACCGGTAGTTAAACCCTTTGCTGTCAAGGATAATACGATCTCATCGATACCGGTCAGCCGACGTTGACGCTTCTTGACGATCTGCGGCGCGAACGAGGAATCAGTATCCCTCGGGACATCGATTTCCACAGGTCCGATCTCGGTCAGCACCGTCTTCGTCCGGGTGCCGTTGCGTGAGTTCCCGCTCCCGCGGCCGGCGGCGTCGTGTTTCTCGTAGCCAAGGTGCTCGGTCATCTCCGCGTCCAGCGCGGTTTCGAGGACGTTCTTGGTGAGCTGATTCAATAGCCCGTCCGGGCCCATCAAATCCACCCCCTGCTCCTTGGCCTGGGCCAGGAGTTGCTCGGCCAACTGCTTCTGATCCACTTCGGTCGCTGCCATGGGATCCAGTGTTTCGGTCATCATCGATCCTTCCCGCCAAGCAGCAGCTCGGCGTGTCGAACCAAGATCAGATCAACCGTTATTCAGACAGTCCCACTTCGACCGCGAGATCGTCGGTGAGGGCATGTGGAGCGCCGTGCGAGACCGGCTGACCGAAGCCGGTCCGGAGACGACGCTCTGGGTGAGCGAGAGCGAATACCGGTTCAGCGGCTTGCTGATGCGGCTAGTGGGGCTCTTGATGCCTGGCGCCTTCCGCAAGCAGTCGCAACAGCACATGCAGGACTTCAAGGCGTTCGCCGAGCAGGGAAAGGACGTCCGCGAATCGAAGGACTGATTTACGATCACTGCTCGTCGCCCGAAGAGTGGGGAGAAGCCAGAGCTGACGGCGGGCCGACCACTGTCGGGAACGTGCTCGGGGCGGGGTGAGCGGGTGGAGCGGGTCAGCTGGTCGGGACCGGCGGCGCCAGCGGCGCCGAGGAAGGCTCCTGCGACGGCTGCTGGGTGGGTGGCTCTGTCGGGTTGTTCGGTGGGACAGGCAGGGGTGGTTGTGTGGTCGGGTTGTCCGGCGGCGGCGCGGGGAGTGGCAGTTGTGGGGTCGGGGTGTCGGACGGGACGGGCAGGGGCGGCTGCGGAGGCGGGACCATCGTGATGGGGGGTTCCGGGTTGGTGGACGGCAGCGTCTCGGGCGGGAGTGTGAGGGTCGTCGTGGGTAGCGGCGGCGGTGAAGTGGGCAGCAGTTCGGGGGGCTGAAGATCCGTCGGCAGGGTTCCCGGCAGCTGCTCGATTCCCGGAGCTGTCGTGGAACCGGGTGTTCCCGGAACGGTGGCAGGCAGTTCAGCGGTCTGCGTTGGCGCGTCGGTGGTGGTGGTACCGGGCGTCGTCGTCGCGGCCGGCGGCGTGGTCGGGGACATCTTCTCGACCTCCGCGGCCAGCTTCGCCCGCCACACGTCGAGTTCGTTGCGCATGTCGGCGTCGCGCACCCCGCCCGCACGATCGGCGGCACCGTCGAGCAGGTTCTTCGCCGACTCCGCGTCTCCCACGGCGATCAGCCGCTCGGCCTCCTGCAGTTGCGACGTGGTGTCGATCTGCGCGACGGTCGAATCGGCCTGCTGGCTGAACACGACCGACTTGACGCTCCACAGCGGATCGCCGGGTTCGGCGTCGTACGAGAATATGGTGGCACCGCCCATGACGACCGCGATCGCGGCGGCAGCGCCCGCGATGGGTCGCAACAGGCGGAGCTTGCCGCGGGCGGCGCCGCGTGCGGAACGAACGTTGTCCGAGGCGTCGATCGCCGCGATCACGTCGTCGAGCAGCGGCCCGGTCGGCATCGGCGTCGACACGATGTCGGCACGCCAATTGGTCAGCAGAAGCGCGAGCTCGTACTGCTCCGGCGAATCCGTTGCGACGGGACCGCCACCGGCGATCGCATCGATCAGCGCATCGTCGCGGCGCACAGCCGTGACGTCCACCGGTGCGTCGTCTCCTGGGAGGTCGGCATCGGGATTGCCGTTGCGATCGGAGCTCCTAGCCAAGCCTCTCACCTGCCCTCGTCACTTGCGATGGCTTCGTGTCGAGCCGCGCGAACAGCTCTTGCGGTACTACCCACGGTCGGGGCCCGTCTCCTCGGCTGACATACCGACTACGAGGTGGAGCATGTCTTCCGGTGCCTTTCCGGCAGCGTGCTCAGCAGTTCGTTCATCTGCCTGCTCGCCTTGCGAGTCCAGCGCCCTCTGGTCGGGTCCGTCATCGTTGACTTCGTCATCTGGTTTGTCGGCGCCGGGGTCCGATTTGTTACCGCACGTTAGGGAGGGTGACAAGAAATCGGAGCCCTCCACGTCGGTTGTGGGTCTGGTGTTGGTTCGAACGCAGTCGGTTGCCGCAGGACCACACCCGTTCTCTGTGGGCCGACCCCGGCGCACTCGGGCGGTCCTGAGGCCCTGGGCCGGGGTCGACGTTTGCAAGGGCATCGCTTCGTCGGGGTGGACGATCCTCCTCGTTGGATTATTCCACCGTTGGCCGGTAGCTGGCGAGGCTCAGCAGTTTCGCACCCCCGGGGGGCGAAGACGCCGTTGATGGGCGGCAGAGGTTGTCGTCTTGGTCGGAGCCGAGGTCAAGTCGCCGGACTGCAGCCGCCGCCGACGACGACGGTGGCCGCGCGCATGCTGCGCTTCGCAGTCCTCACGGCGGGGTTCTACGGCCTACCCCGACGTCGACGGTGCGCTGGGAGTTACTGACCTCCTCCCAACGGATCGGACTGGGTATGCCTTCGCCGCTCGCTGTGGCCGGCAACGATGCCGCACGGCGACGGACTCATCTTCTGGCTGCTGATCCACATGTCACCCGTGCAGATCGGAGTTTCCCTCGGCCGGATACGCGCTCGGATTTGAAGCGCAGGCGCTCTCGGCCTTTCATGCTCAACTCGGTGAGTACTTTTCGCACACGCCAGCGACCGCGGATCGGCGATTACGTCCACCCTGATCCCGCGGACGGCGGCGGACCTCGATGTGTGCGCTATCGCCCGGGGCACCGTTTGTGCGCCTTCATTAGGGAAGCGAACCGACCGTGACTTTCCTCCGGCCGCAGACCATGATGGAACCAACCGGTCTTGTCGAGAAATTTGTGTCATCGCGTGATGCTGGAATGGGCCAGGCAAGAGGCTGTCTCATAACCCATGTTGGCGAGTTGCCCGGCGTCCGGTCTCGATGTCCGGAACGCGCAAGTCCGCAACCTGGAGGTCCGCAATGGCTGACTACAACAGCGTCGTTTCGTTGTCCCGCGCGGAATTTGAGCAGTCGGGGCCGAGTGAGGCCGAACTCGAAGACGAAACCAAGTCAACGAAATCCGATGACGAAGATATTGCACGGATGGAGCGGCTCCTGGATCTGCGGGAAGGCATGCTGGCCGGTGATCGGTATTACCTGGAAAGAATGTACTGCCGATGCGGACGTTTGCTCACGATGTACGATTTCGTGTTCACCGGACTGGTGGATGGCGGCCACTCGAAGTCGCTGATCGTGCATACATTTGTCGGAAATAAACTTGTTGTCAACGAGCCGCGACGCATCAGATGTTCGGCGTGTGGCGAAATCGCGCGGCATAGCCCGTGGTACCGGATGCCGCAGAGCTATGGTTGCAGGCCGGCCCATCTGGAATAGAGTCAAACCTCCCGCACGTGCGGGAAGCCTAGCCTTCCGAGTGTCGAAATCGCCTGTTGGTGCCCTGTTCATTCGACATCTGGTCACCGATCCGTTGTCCGGGCATCTTCTGCGCGGATTTCGCATCGTAGGGATGGTGCAGAGACGATTTCGATGTGAGCGGTGACGTGGCGGGTGACGATGGTGGTCATGCTCGCGGTACCGATTGCACTCATAACCCTGTTGGCGGTGCTCACTGGCGTGGGTGAGTATCGCCGAACCGACAACAAGATGGGCTGGTCATTGTTGGCTGTGTCGTATTTCCAGCCGTCTGGATTGCCTGGTACGTCCGCGACGATTTCGGCCAAGCGACACGGGCGCACCCTGCCTGACTTGCTGCAGCCCGGTAGCCGATCAGCGATCGTCTAGCGACCTGTGCGGCGCCGACGATCCGCGGGCCAGGGGCCACCCCGGAGCGGCCGGTCTGCGAGCGTGCGTTTTTCGTTGTCGCGGAACCGTGGTTCGTAGTGGTGAAAGAACACCTTGCCGACCAGGTCGCGTCGACTGCGGACGCCGGTCTTGTCGAAGATGCTCTCGAGATGTTTTTGGACGGTGTACGCAGACACGGAGAGTGCGGCCGAGATCTGCGAGGTCGACGCCCCTTGCAGTACCATCGCGGTGACTTCCCTCTCGCGCTCGGTCAGCCCGTAGGCCGACATCAGCAGGGGGTAGAGCCGGCTGGGGTGCGCGGGCTCGACGATCACCGCGATCCGCTGGCGGCCGGTCGACGCCAGGCACGCACCGTGCAGCACCAGCCACGCTCCGGAGCGGGAGAGCACCCGTGAGAGCGCGACCTCGCCGACGTGATCGCGGTCTTCCGCGGAACGCAGCACTCGGCCGGCGAGAGCGATCACGGCGGCCGGCAACTCGCCGCGATCCCAGTTCCCGCCGGGAAGATCCGCCATCCACCGGTCGACACCCGGAGTGGCCGATTCGACGTCCCAATTGTGGTCGAGGACGAGCAGGCCCGGCGAATCGGAATACTCCGGCTCCTCCGCCTGCCCGTACAGCAACGCACGTCGGGCGCCGCCGGCGAGGATCGGCGAAATCTCACGGAGGAAAGACTTCTCAATGTCGGTGAACCGGGGCATGCCCTCGTCCCGGTAGAGCGACAGCGCTCCCCAGGTCTCGCCGGAGCGGGTGCGCAGTCGGACGATCAACTCCTGATCGCCACCGAGTGTGCGGTTCCGACGCCAACGCGGGCTCTGCGACGGATCCCCCTCGGTTGCGTCGTGCAGCGTGGAAATCCCCGTGGCCGAACGCATCACGTCGGGTACCGATTGGACGTCGTCCTCGTAGTACTCGGCGGCCAGCCACTCGTTGGGGAACTCGTCCATGCCGAAGTGATAGTGGCTGGTCATCAGCAACGACGACGGGTCGACGGTGAACCAGCACGGCGTCCAGTAGTACGGGACCACCCCGGCCACGATGTCCGACGCGTCCTGCCACAACGCGACGAGGCCGCACGGTGCGGCGCACACTCGTGCGATCTTGTCGGCCGCGCACTGCACGGAATCCGTGCTCACCCGTCCATCCTAGGAGCCCGGACCGAACGCCGGAAATACCAGAAATCTGGAATGGTGCCCCCGCCGTGCCGGGCCTAGCGTCGGGGCATGTCGAAGTCCGAGACCGCGAAGGTGCGGCTGAGTCCCCCGTCTCCCCGATTGATGAGGCTGGTCAATCCGTTGGTCCGGCGTGCCCTCACGACCCGGTCGTTGGGTCGGCGCATTCGGCGCCAAGGACTGATCGAGTTCACCGGACGCCGTACCGGGCGCATCTTGCGGGTGCCGGTGTGCCTGCACCACGTCGGCGGTGACACGCTGATCTTCACCGAGCGGCCCTGGCGGTTCAACTTCGCCGGCGGCGCACCGGTGACGGTCACCCACCGGGGCCTGGTTCGCCGGGGGCGGGCCCTGTTGCTCGAGGCCACCCCCGCCGAGGGCGGCTCCGCATTCCGTGCCGCTCTCGACGACGGTGCCTCACCGTTCGAACTCGGCCTGAAGGTTCCCCGGGGATACGTCCCTTCCGACGCCGAGCTGGCCGAGATCGCCCGGTCGCTGATCCGCGTCGACTACGAAGCCTGAGGAGAGTTCCCATGCGCATCAACAGAATACGTCCCGACATCGCGGTCCTCAGCGACGAACTGGAAGTGCCCGGCATCGGACACCTCCCGGTGAACGCCTATGTTCTCCAGGCCGCCGAACCGGTGGTCGTCGACACCGGACTGAGTCTGCCCGACCGCGGGTTCCTGGACGCACTCGGATCGGTGGTCGACCCCGCCGACGTCGAATGGGTGTGGCTGACCCATCCGGACCGCGATCACACCGGCTCGCTCTTCGACCTGCTCGACGAGGCGCCCCACGCACGACTGATCACCACCTTCGCCGGTGTCGGCATCATGTCGTGCGAACGGTCCGTCCCGTTGGACCGCGTGTACCTGCTCAATCCGGGGCAATCCCTCGATGTCGGCGATCGCCGGCTGACCGCGCTGCGTCCGCCGCTGTTCGACAATCCGAGCACGGTCGGTTGCTTCGACGACCGCAGCGGATCGTACTTCTCGTCCGACTGCTTCGGGGCCCCGATGGAGACCGCGGAGCTCGCCACCGCCGATGATATCGGCTACTGCCTGCCGAGCGCCGTACGCGCCGCCCAGCACCTGTGGGCCACCGTGGACAGCCCCTGGGTGCACACCGTGGACCAGGAGAAATTCATGGCCACCGTGTCGGCCCTGAGCGCTCTCGAGCCCCGACTCCTCCTCAGCACTCACCTTCCACCGGCGGAGGGCCGCACTGCGGAGTATCTCGACATGCTCGCCGCCGCCCCGCAAGCCGATGCCTTCGTCGGACCCGACCAGGCCGCGCTCGAGCAGATGCTGGCAGATTTCGAACCAGCACACTGAAAGTCCCGAGGGGTGGAGCACGACCTTGGTCACGGAGTACTCACCACGACCGGCCGCAAAAGCCGCAAGCAGCGCCGCAACTACGTTCGCGCGATCCGGTGCCAAGACAAGGTGTGCGTCGTGATGCTCCGCCCCCGCCCTGGCCCTCGAGCGGCCTCTGGCCGCTTCATGCTGGGTGTGGACCATCCGAAGCAACCCGAACGTTCACCTGCGCCCGCGACGCCGCACTTTGCCGGGGACTTGTTCACCCGCTGAGGTTGATCGATGTGCCGATGCCTTGTGCAGTAGCGCGTTCGATGACGAGCTCGGCTGTGGCGAGATCTTGGAGTCCGATGCCGACCGATTCGTACAACGTGATGTCGGTATCGGACATGCGGCCTGCAGCCTTGCCGACGATGACATCACCCAACTCGGTGCGTGCGTCGTCTTCGGTGATGAAACCTTCGGAGATCGCGAGGAGCACGCCCCCCGATTTGGCCATTGCCGTCGGGAAGCTATCGACGACTACTTTTGCTCGTTGCATTCCGATGCCGTCGATTTCCCGGTGATCGGCGCGAGGCGGTGCACCGACTGCATTGACATGTTGTCCCGGTCTGAATGACACACCACGCACGATGGGCCGCCGGGACGGAGTAAGCGTGCACACGATGTCGGAGACCGCCAGGACATCCTCCGGGGATTCCGCCGATTCGACCGAAATGCCGAGAGTTGCTGTTGCAGCGCGGAAGCTGCCTATCGTCTCGGTGCTGCGTGACCAGACCACGATCCGCGTGATGTCCCGAACGGCGGCGATTGCGAATGCATGCTCGACCGCCAAGTTGCCGGCGCCGATCATACCGAGCATCGAGGGGGACCGCCTCGCGAGATGGTCGGTGGCAACCGCACTCGCGGCGGCGGTACGGATCGCAGTGATCGCCCGCCCATCGAGGATGGCAAGGGCCTCACCGGTGATGGCGGAGGACACCATGATCGTCGAGCGCTGGGTCGGCAGCCCGCGGTCGCGGTTCGCAGGTACGTCGCACAGGAGTTTCACCGCCACCATCCCGCGCCCACCGGTAGCCATGGGGAGCGCGATGCCGGACTCGGGTAACGCGATGGCAGAGGGAGCTGGGTTGGCACACTCACCCATCGCGAGACCTGCGTGCGCCTGCTCGACGGCTTTGCGCACTTCTTGTCGATCCAGGACCGAAAGGATGTCCGAGTGCGTCAACGCGAGAGTCATTGCAGGCTCGTCGAACTGGCGGTGGGGGAGAGCTGATCGACAATGCTGGTGTCGACAAGTTGCTCGAACGTAGGTGCCGTTTGGACCATCTTCTCCTCGTGCAGAATTCGCATCCACCTGTTGGTTGCATCGGCGTCGATGCATACGGTGTCCCACGTACGCGAGTGCAGCATCGTGTCGCACGACTTCGCCAGGACCGCGGCCGGAATTGCCGGCCAGTGAGCGGCGAGGAGGGGGGAAAGGTCGTCGGAAGTCACCGATTTGAGTAGCTGCATCGACTCCTGCAACGCTGATACGAACACGAAGAGCCGGTCGCTGAGCTCGGCGAAGCGGTCGGTGCGGCAATAGTAGACGCTGTTGGGCCCGAGGCCGCCCGCGACGGTGTAGTCGATGGCGATGTGCCCGGATGCCCTGTGCTGCAATATTTCTGCGGTTGTCATGTCGAGGATGATCGCGTCGCCCAGCCCCGCTTCGAACAGTTCGACGAACATCGGCGTCGACAGATCGCGTAGGAAGGTGATCGAGGAAGGGTCGACGCCGGACTCTCGGATCAATCCCGCGGTGAAGGCGAAGGGGGCGCTGCCTCCGATTCCGGGTGCCAATACCGTGGCGCCTTCGAGGTCGGACCAGGTGAAGTCCGGGTACTGCTTTCGAGTGACCAGCGCTTTGGGGAACTGGTGATTGACTTGTGCGAACACCGTGAGCTCGCGTGGCCCTTGTGCATACATTCCAGGAACCCACAATCCGCCGAGTGCGACATCGGCGGCGCCGCTGTCGAGGTCGTCGAGGACGCCGGTCCATGGATCGCATGCTGTGTCGTTGACGACGATGTCGCGTGCGCCGAACAAGCCTTCTTGTTCGGCGTAGTACTGGGGCAGGTAGTTCGGTCCGTGTGCGGTGGCGGAGATGTTGAGGTGCATCATGTCAGTTTCCTTCGGGGTGGTGGTCAGGCTGCGGTTGCAGCGAGGACCGGTTTTTCGGTGACGGTTTCCAAGGACTTGCCCAGCGTTTCCGGGCCGAAGCGCGCTGCGACCACGAGCAGGGCGTACATGACTGCGATCATGGAGAAGACGCCAGGAACACCGAAGCGGTCGAAGAAGAACAGTGCGGCGAACGGCATGACTGCTCCCGCTACGTTGCCGATGCCGTTGACGACCGAGGTGCCCATGGCGCGTACCGATGTCGGAAACAGCTCGGGTGACCAGACGGAGAGCATCGTGTTGAGCATCATGGTGAAGAACTGAAAGATCATTCCCAGCAACAGGATCAGAGCTGTGGTGTTGGCGAACGAGGCGAAGCAGACGGCCGAGATGCAGCCCAGGACGGCGGCGACGGTCACGGTGAGCTTTCGGGGCGCTTTGCCTGCGAGGTACGAGGCTGCGCATGCGCCGAACAGCGAGCCGATGTTCATGATCATGGTGAACGCCAGCGAGTCGGCCAGGGAGTAGCCGCGTGAGACCAGCAGGATCGGCATCAGGAACAGCAGCGTGACCTGTGGACCGAACGACATCCAGGACGCTGCTCCGATTGCTGCTGTGCGCCGCAGGTTTTGGCCCTTGAACACCTCGGTGTAGCTACTCTTGGTCTGGAGTGGGATATCGGCAACGGTGACGAATTGCTGTGTGGGGCCGGGGTTTCGCAGTCCGGCGATGCTGCCGCTGGCCAGCCGGGTGAGGCTTTTGTTGGCGTCGAGGACGCGTCCCTTGGAGAGTAGGAATCGGGGGGATTCGGGCAGGTATCGGCGGAAGAACACCACGAGTACGGCAGGGAGGGCGAGGAGGACGTAAGTCCAGCGCCATGCGCTGTCGTTGCCTCCGAGTGTTCCGTTGAGCGGGCCGAGGACGAGCCAGAAGAAGCCGAACGATGCGATGTTGCCGATTCCCCCGGAAGATATGTTCAACGTGGCCAGCAGTGATCCGCGGTGTCGGGTGGCAACGATCTCCGCCAAGATGGCCAGGCCGACTGTGAATTCGCCGCCCAAGCCGATGCCGACGATGAAGCGGCTGGCCAGGAGCATTTCGTAGCTCACCGACATCGCGCTGATGAGGCCGCCGAGGGTGTAGACCAGTAAGTTCAGGCTGAGTGCGGCTCGGCGCCCCCAGCGGTCCGCGATGTAGCCGCCGATGATGCGGCCGACCAACCCGCCTATCACGGTGGCGGTGTTGATCATGGTCAGCTCGGTGTTGCCGATGCCGAAGGACTCTTTGAGAAGCGTGCCCATGGCGCCCGTCGAGTTCTGCTCCAGGGAATCGAAGAACAGGCCGGCCATCAAAAGGAGGATCAACGCGGCCTGCACGCGACCGAAGCCGATGCGGTCCAATGCTGCTGTGAGTCCGGGTGTGGAGCTGGGATCCGGGGCTGCAGCGGTAACAGCTGTCTTGTCTGGTTCGGAAGAGAGTGTGCCGTTCTGGTTCTGGGACATAGTGGGCTCCGGGTGCTGAGTTATGGCACCGGCAGCAATTCTGTCGGCGAGCCGATCGCAAGTCGTCCCTGACTCCAACCGCGCTGCAGCAATTTGTATACGAAACCTGTTACGCCACCGTTTCCCAGCTGGGCATTTTCGTTACCGTCCTGAAAACACACCCAGATCGGTATACAATCAGGTCTGTTGGCGGTGTTCAGCTCCCGTTTGATCGTGGTCGAACTTCTCTGCGAAGTAGCGTTCGTCGCGGCGAAGGTGCTCGTCCATGAGGTACCCGGCCTGGGTGGCAGACCCCTTCACGATCGCCATTGCGAGGATGCGGTGGTCTCCGGACGAGGCTTCGGGATTGTGTCCCAATCCCCACTGCACTCGAAGGTTTACCGACTTGAGCATCTCGACCAGTTGCTGATTTCCGGACGCTTCGGCCACCAGTTCGTGGAACGGTGCGTGGTCGTCTTCGATGGCTTCGCCGTCGGCAATCGCGGTCAATTCACGCACAACAGAACCCCCATGGTTCTGGGCGGCGAGCTGCGCGGACAAGGTCTCCAGTCCTCGTCGAATCTCCAACAATTCTCGGCCGCCCTTGAGCATGGCGTCGGATACGGTTGCGCCCTTGTTTCTGACGATGTTGACGAATCCCTCGGATTGCAGGCGTGTCAATGCCTCGCGAACCGGGATTCGTGACACTCCGTATTGCTTGGCGAGCGCATCCTCGATCAGACGCTCCCCGGCGGACAACCGTCCAGCGAGGATGTCCTCTCTGAGGGCATGCGTGACCGTATCGCCGGTCGACCCGGGATGTGATGGAGGCTCAGTCATGACGAGAAGCCTAATGCCGAGCCGAATCCAATTGCTGGTATCCATGTTCGGAAGGCGTCCGCCGAGCGCAGTATCGACTCGCCGCGCATCGCGGTGGACGTAGCTGTGGTTTCGAGGCAGCGATCAGCTCAGCTCGGAAACTTCGGATTGTCTACTCCGGGGTGTGGTCGCCGAGCTCGAGGGCGACCGCGCGAGTGAGGGCGTCCTCGGCGGGAAGCGCGGCCTGCTCGGCGGGCGAGAGATCGAAGCGGGAGACGGCGATCGGCTGGGTGGTGCCGGCTAGCGCGTACCGGACGACGGACTCGTTCTTGTCCGCGACCAGGAGCATTCCGACCTTGGGCTGGTGCTGCGGCATGCGCAGCCGGTCCTCGGCGAGGGCGACATAGAAACCAGCCGGCCGGCGTCGCGCGGATCGAATTTCGTGTTCTCGCGTTCGATGACCACGTACCGGAGTTGGCCGACGTGGAAGAACAGAAAGCGACGAACCACCAGCGGGACGAGATCGGCGCCGAGCGCCTGCCCCGCTGCCGACGACGCTCGTTCCGGAACGGGATTCGCTGTCGTCGTCGCGACCGTGACCGCCGTCCTCGCCACGCTCGCCCTCATCTGGCGCTCGGATCCCGACCGCACGCAGGTATTCGCCCAACGCGGTGGCCGATGAGGTTTCGCGTGCGGATCCGGTTGCCCTACCGGAGAGTATCTATTCCGGGATGCCGAACTCGGCTCGGGTCGCGGCGAGAAGGGTGTCCACATGCTCGGCGTAGGTGGCGCAGGCGTGTGACAACGCCTGAAAGGCGGCGACCACCGGACGTGGGTCCGTCGCGCTGAACAGGGCCGGCATCGCGTAGTGCGGGCGGTGCACCGGGCCGTAGTCGAACATTTTCGCCGTCGGTGACTTCAGTCGTCGAAATCACGCAACGCCAGCACCTTTTGCAGCTCGGGATGCGCCGCGAAGTCGATCGCCGTCGCCGTGCTGGTCGCGGTCGCAGTCCTCGTGCCCGCCGCCGAGTCACGCCCCGGCTCCTCCGCGGCGGCGGGTGCCGGGGGCGGGGTGTTCTCCGGTACCCCGAAGCCGGGCATGTCCCACATCTGGGCCGGGGATTTCGTGACTCCGTCGTACGGCCACAACCGGATCCGCCACACGTCGCCGGGTGTCGTCGATCCCGGCCACCCATAGTTGACGAAGCCTCGGCCGGAAATCTCCACGGTGTACCGACCTGCAGGAACGAGGACCTCCACCGGGTCGGTTGTCGGTGACGACAAGGACAGCACCCCGCGGCCGTCGACCTCCAGGCGCCCCTCGCTGACCTGTTGCCAGTGATCCCGGTCCGCGGGTGGTCGGGACGGCCACACCTGCACCGTCACCGCCATCTGGAAGTTGTTCTGGTGGGGGCACAGCACCAGCAGCATGGCCCCGTTGCCGGCGCTGGGTTGATCGGCCTGGGCTCGTTCGAGGAGGGCGAGCTCGATGTCCGGATCGCCGAGGCCGCCGTCGAGACAAAACTGGCCGTAGTCCATCGCCACGGTCACCTGTGTTTCGCTGACCGGCCGGGTGCGCTCATCCATGCCCGTGATCCTGTCACGACGGCCAGACATTGCAGTCTCACCTCTCATGTACTGGCTGGTTGACTCGCTCGGTACGCGTCGCCAGTGGACTTGCCTACGGCCATGCACTGCGGCACTAGCTCATCGGGAGCGGGTCTAGCCGCCCTCGTCGTGTTATTCGACCGTTGAGTCCCAAGCACCACGCCGCCGGCGTTGCGCGTTCGAGAGATGGGAATCAGCGATGTACATCGGGTATGCACGAGTGTCCACCGACCAGCAAGACCTGACAGCGCAGCAGCAGGCGCTGCTCGGGCTCGGGGTGCCACCGGAACGGATCTACGTCGATCACGGCTTGACCGCTACCAATCGTCAGCGGCCCGGTCTGCAGAATGCCCTGGCAGCGTGCCGGAACGCCGACACCCTCGTGGTGACGAAGTTGGATCGTCTGGCCCGTTCGTTGCCCGATGCCCGGGACATCGTCGACGAGCTCACCGCCCGGAATGCCTGCCTGCAGATCGGAGCCACACTGCATGATCCGGCCGACCCGGTCGGCCGCCTGTTGTTCAACGTTCTGGCGATGGTCGCCGAGTTCGAGGGCGACCTGATTCGGGCGCGAACGAGGGAGGGGATGCGGATCGCGAAGGCGAAGGGACACCTGAAGGGCAAGAAGCCTAAGCTCAACCCACGCCAGGAACGGCACCTGGTCGAGCTTCACTCGTCGGGCGAGTACTCGACCGCAGAACTGGCCGACTTGTTCTCGGTTGGCAGGTCGACGGTATACCGGGCGATCAAACGCGCCCGCCGACCTCAACACGACGGATATTCAGATTCCGGTACCTAGCAATTTCAGTACTTACGAACGTCCGCAGGGGCGGCCGCCCCGGCGGAAGCCCGCTTCAGGGCCGCGATGATCGCTGCCCAATGGTCGGCGCAGGGCTCGACCGATTGCCGAACCGTCATCGGGACGATGACGGTTCGGCTATCAGACCGGCGCGACTGCGCTCAGCCGCATCGATTACTACGCGTGGACCGGGCAACGGCGCACCGGCCGGGTCAGCCTCGGGCGTGTACCACGAGGCGCGCGGCGCATCGTTGCGCCAGGACGTCTAGTAGCCGATCGACGGCAGCCACGCGCCCTGAGGCTCGTTGTAGAGCCCGATCGTCATCAGCGTCGATTGCTGGACGATCTTCAGTCCAGCATCGAAGCACCAGGCCATCAGGCGCGTGTTGCGTGACGGCACGAGGAACCCGAGGCCGGTGAACTCGTCGGCACCGACCAGGAGCGCGATGACGTCGTCGTCGGCCTTGCCGACCGCATGGCAGGTGTAGCCGAAGCCCGTCGCATAGCCAGTGATCCGGCCGCCACGCTCGACCACCCGGGCGGTGCCGGCATTGACCCAGAACTGCAGCTCGCCGTGACGGTCGTGGCCGTGCACCTGCCGGCAGATCTCGTCGCAGGCAGCGATATCGTCCGGTGTCGCCGGCCGCACGACTGCGCCGGGAATCGCGGACCCGCGTGGCGTTCCCTGGAAGACGGTCAACAGCTCACGCACAGCGAAGCCGAGCTTGGCGTACAGGGAGAAAGACCGATAGTTGTACGCCGTCTGGACCAGCCGAATGCCAGCGACGTCACGCTCCTCCGATCGCTCAAGCAGTGCATTCATCAACGCACGACCCGCCCCTGCGTCCGGCGCCGCCGGATCAACGGCGACGGGACCTATGCCGACGATCTTGCCGCGCTCGTCCTGCAACGCGCTGCCGACGATATGGCCTTCGCGCTCGGCAACCAGACCGTAGATGCCATCGGTGGCGAGCATTGCCCTGATCTGGAAGTCGGCGAATTCGGGCGTGCCCGCTTCGATGGGAAAGGCATGGCGTGTGGCGAGCGCCTCGAAAGCGTCGAACAAGATGCGCCCACACATCCGGGCATCGTCCGGCGTCGCCTCGCGGATCTGCAGTTCGGTCATTCACCTATTGTCGCGCTTGCGCAGCCGACGGTTGTCCCAAAAGCGGATCGGCGACCGGAATCTGAGAAGCATGGATATGGTTCGGGTGTGCCCGAGATTGCTAGCCGGCATCGCACCCAACCACCGCCGCCTCGCTTTGTCTTCGAAGCCCTCACCAATCCTGACCGTGACCCCGTTCGTCCGTGGCTGATCTTGCACAACGACGAACAACGTCCCACGATCGCCGAGGCGGTGGAACCGAACCTCGTCGTCTGGACGTCGATCTGGCCGTGGTGACCGGATGCACGGATCCGTTTCGACATCACGGGCCCACCACGCGGCAGCGCTACTCTGTGCTGGACATTGATCGTCGATGAACCAGTCCCAGACAGAGAAACGACCGTCCGCATGCGCAAGCGAGTGAATGAACTCATCAACGCGAATCTGCGCTTCACGTTCGGTTAGTAGTCGCCCGATCGAGGATCGTTCAAGCGAGGCTCGGGTGGGCACACGGGATCCTGCGGTCGTCTCCCATGACGACGATAACGGAAGGCTTCTGACGCCATGGTGACCGCAGCACGGCAAGGATGAATCCGTCATCGGCGACATCCGCAACAAACTCATCGAGGGAAGTGGTAATCGCGATACTCCGCGCCCCGCTGGCCACGAAGCCGCTGATGGTGATCCATGAACTGTCGGGAGGGTTACCATCAGCAGAGGGTGGCCCGGTTCGAGAAATTTCCAGGCGTTGGATGAAAGATGGCCGGAAATCTCGATCAGGGGCTGCTCGCGGCAACTCGCCAACAGTCATCATTTGCGGGGTTTCCCACTGCCCGTCCACTTCGTTCACCATGACGACGTACCGCGACTCGGCGTTTCGGAGCGCAACTGCAGCGACATTCTCACGTACAACAAGCCGGTACGGCTCCACCGCGCCGCCACTCCGCCCACCTACATGGAAGGACGCAAGGGCACTCGTCGCGGCCGGATGATCTAGACCGTCCATTACCTCAGCGTAGAGTCCTCACCACTGACTCTGCTGATGATCCGGCAGACATCGAGTCTCTCCGAGAGGCCGATTACCGATCGGTAACTGGGTCGATGCGTCCGACGGTGCAGTGTCGGCCACCGACTGACGGGAACCGCCGCCTCCCTACGATCATTGGACCTCCCTGCGATCGTTGAATCCGGGCTCAGTGCCAAGAGTTCCACCACTGAACTACCGGCCATAGGAACGGCCACCAGTAGAAATCGTCGTCACCGAATCCGATCATCGCAGTCAGCCGAAAATCGGGCCGAAGATCGTTACCAGCGGATACACCGTGTACCAATAATGGTCACCGAGCCAGTACCACATGGGGGAAGGTGACATCGGGGATCCTCTCGTTGATCACACCGTAAGTGCTCGCGGCCGCCCCGACCTACGCCACGTTCGCCCAGCTGGCCGGCCCTGTCAACCGAGCTCACTTTTAGGGCGTCGAGCGCTCTGAATTATCTGCGACCGATCAACAATCGGGCTGGACCGACATCGAATAACACTGAGTCAGTGTGGACGCTCGAGCTCGCGATAGCGCTCAGGGTGTGGGCCTCGCCCGCCCCGTACGCGGTGCTCCTTCGTCCCGAAGCCCGATTACTAAACGACACCGCCGACAGGCCGAACCACATCTCCCGTGAATCGGTCCCGGTACTGGACGAGTCTCCGCGGAGCAGGGGCCTGCGGCCAGATCTGGAGTTGGAGGTGTACCAGTGGCTGCTCAGACTTAGGGGGGTACGAGTCCCAGTAATCAGTGCGGCCACGGGCGAGCACGCGGATCCGGTAGCTGCCCGGGCCCGCCGTATCCATCGGACCGATAATGCTCCCAGTCAGGCCATCGAAGCAGATCTCGTCATCCTCGGTGGTGAACTAGGCTTCACCAATGTCCTCCCACTCATCGAGCAACGAGTCCGTGCTTGGAGGAGCCACATTGTCGGTTCCGACGACAGTCACGCGGATCACGCCTCGCCCGCCCGTGTGGATGACCACCCGGCCGGGACCACCATTCACGAACCACGGTTCTTGGTTGAACCACTCCGTACCGAGAAATTCGCCGTCGAACTGTGGCCGAAGAATCAGCGCGTTGTAGTCGACGTCGATCTCGATGTCCATTGGCGCCAGCAACTTTCCCCCGTCCGCGTTGTCGTATCCCGCATCGGTACACATTGTGGCAAAGCGCGACAGCTTGCCTTTAATCTTCGCATGCAAAGCCGCATACCGATCCTTTTGTGGTGGCTCGACGAAGAAGCTCCACCGTGCGGGGGGCGAATCGTAGGACTACGAGCTTCGTGGGCGTCGCTGGCAGTCGTTGCTCAGGCTCGCACCCAGTGGTCGTCGCACCATCGCCACAAGGCCGGCTCGTCGTCGACGTGAGCGACACCGTTGTTCAGCCACCACGTCGCGTCGGGGTTCCAACCCGCCAGGACGGTCGCACCGTTGTTGTCTGCCAGTGGGATTGCGAGGCCAGGTGTGGTCAGGTAGCCGTGCAAGGTGAGGTGCACGGCGTCGTAGTCGTCGGCCACCGCAACCCAGTCAGGAATGAACCAGTCGTGATACTCGCCGGTGGTGTCGAACCAGTTGGAGCGTTTGGACTCCGGGACGGGCAAGGGGTGTGCGGCGACCAAACGCGCCCAGTCCGTCGGGTTCGTGATCTCGTATACCCGTGGTGTGCTCCTGACAGAGACCGGCCAGACCCGTGCTTCGTCTCCGCCGAACGAGTCTTCCTCCAGCAGCAATTCCAATGCACCCACGTCATCCCGTCCCATGCTGGTTTCCAAGGCGGCACTCGGTAACGGTGTCGACCACCATTCACCACCGGTGGTGTTGTCCGGACATTCCGCGCGCCGCGTGCGGAACCGTGCTTCATCCGCGAGGACGTGGTCACGCCATTGGTCGAGGCCGACCGCAGCACTGCGGTACGGCATCGCCGATTCCGGCCACTCCTCGTTCGCAGGCAGTCGTGCAATCATCCGCTGGTTGTCGAGGTCGACCGGCTCGTCCCACCACCGGGTCAGCTGGGACTCCGGGACGGCGGCAGCGACCGGATGCAGAGCCGCGACGGTGTCCGGCTGGGCGAACATGACATCCTCCTCGTCCGGTGGTTGCCAGTACCGGGCCAAGTCTGTCGCGAACGCGAGAGCGTCGAGTAGGTCCAGTTCGGACAGTCCCGACAAGGCTCGAACATCGACTGCCTCGATCACCTCGAGCACGTCCGCAGGCGTTCGTGGACGGTGGGGGCCGTACTGCACAGGTACGCGACGTTCGCGCAGAAAAATCGCCCGCGTGGGGACGCGAGAACGAGTAAGACCAGGTCCATCAGCGAACGCTATCGAACCCGCGGTGCGTCGCACGCAGTTACGGGCAGTCGCATTCGAGGGTTCGGCGCTCCGGTATTCGGCTAAACGAGTCACGAACCTTTGGCCGATCCACCGTTAGTCGGCGTGATAGACCTTTCACAGATCCGTGACCGGTCGCCGATCAGTCATCGAAGACCGTCACCATTGGCGTGCTGCTCCTCCTCATTGTTGTTTGGGTTGTCCGCCGTCGGATGCCGACTATCGTGGGCTGTGCTACCCGACGACTTCGCCAGCCACTGCTCGTAGAAGGTGATTGAGATGGACAGCTTCATCCATCTGGCGGGAGACAGCTGGAACTTCTGGTCCCCATTTCCGCCCGCAATAACTTCCTGGCTGATCGATGTAATGGGCCAGCTTTCGCGGGCGGGAATCATCCCCGGCGGCAGCTGAGTATCGAGCGACGCCGCAGTGGCGGCGGTCCGCGCAAGCGAGAACGTGGACGCTCGATGCCGACTAACCCGGGGTTATGGAGCACTACGTGCGCAAGGAACCGATCCCGTACGAGTCTGGGCCCGCGCCCGACCTGAGACGCTGGTTCCAGAGGATGACGTTTCGAGATCTCCTCCGTGGCTTCCGGGGACTTCTCCATGACCGGAAACCGAGCCCCTATTCGTC
The DNA here is from genome assembly GCF_017068395.1 of Rhodococcus pseudokoreensis. NCBI lineage: Bacteria > Bacillati > Actinomycetota > Actinomycetes > Mycobacteriales > Nocardiaceae > Rhodococcus > Rhodococcus pseudokoreensis. The sequence goes on from NZ_CP070619.1 coordinate 8,558,701, forward strand.
GGTCTCACCTCGACGCATGGACGGGTCCCATCCCGACATCTTTCCCTTCAACAGCAGCGGCGGTGGAGTAGGCGGCGGACTATAACGGCTGCGGCACAGAAGATGTCGCCAGTAGCGGATCGGCTTTCGGTGTCCAAATCATCGGGGACCACGGCAACGTACTATCAGGAGCGGATGCAACCAAGGATGGCGGGTTCTGTGTTCACCATCGTAGTTCACCCTGAGCATGGTCATCCCAGCTCCATGTGGCCTTCGCAGGAGCTCGTGATCAGCCATTCAGAGGAGCCCTACGTTCTTCCCAGCCAAATCGGCATGGATAAAGCCCTCGGGGATGAACTACTGGCATGGACTGACCAGTTCCAGAAGTTCTTTGTGGAAGAGCTAGATGACTTCAGCTCACGACCACAACGGCGACCTGGAATAAGTCCCTTCGAGTGGTACGACGAAGGCTATCGAATCATCGACGAGCTTCGACTGCAATTCCCCGATGTGCATGTTAAAGCAGAATTTGCACAATACGTTTTCTCGGTCAATGAACGACGCGAGAACATGGGGCTACCACCGATAAGCCCTCCGAACGAATTCAGGGCTGGGCACATCAGCATTTCCGAGGTCTTGGATGATCCACAGAGTTCGAGGTAACGGAATGAGCGCGGCGTCGAGGACGAGTGTGAGGGAAACCATAGGGGCTCGCCCCGAATGGCGATCCGCCGAGTCGCCGTCGAGGGCAGACAGCGACGGGTACCTGTAGCGGTTCCCCAATTGGTACCCGCAGGTGAGTGGCTGAACCGGGGTGTTGAAGGCGACGGGCGCCCTCACCGCTGGTCCGGCTGCCTTCCTGTCTCTTGGCGAGGCCACCCCGGCTCCCTCGAGCAACGCCTGGCTGGGTATCGCGGCGCGGTCAGAATCATTTCCGGGCTGGGTCGGGTGTTCTCTCGTTCAGAATCTGTTTGGCGTGCACAACGAATCGGTCGGTCATCGGGTGCCTGTTGTGGCGCGGCCAGGTGAGGTAGACCGGGACCGGACTCGTGTTCGGCAGCGGCAGATACGTGACCCCCGGATGGGGGTGGCTGTACTCGGTGGCATCGCTCGTCACACCGATCGCGGCACCCGTGGCGATGGTCGTCAGCCACTCGTCGACGTTCGCCACCACAACTGTCTTCTCCGGGCGGCTGCTCTTCGGCCACAGCTGCAGGTCTGCCGTTCCTGCATTGGAACACAAGGCGATTCGATGCGAAACCAGATCATCGAGCGACAAGGCGCCCTTGCGGTTCAGCGGATCGTCGTCGGCGAGGGCGAGCATTCGGTTCTCGTGGCCGAGCAGGGCGTGCTCGAAGGAGGGTGGTCCCGGTTTCGCGCGGAAGAACGCCATGTCGATCTCGCCTTTCCGCAACGCCAGGGCGGGGTCGTCGACGCGGCGGACCACCAGCTCGGTCCCGGTGTCGTCCTTCCAGGTCCGCAGCAACGCCACCGTATGACGACCGAGGGCCGACCACGCGAAGCCGACGCGCAGCGGCGCCGGGCCCGCTTGCACCTCGGCGACGGCCTCGTCCACGCTCTGCAGGATCCGATGTGCACGCTCCCAGAGCAGCTGCCCCTGCGCGGTCAGCTCCAGGTGCCGGGTGCTGCGGTCGACGAGTTTCGTCCCGATCCGTTCCTCGAGTTGCCCGAGTGTGCGTGAGAGCGCGGGCTGTGCCACATGCAGCACCGCGGCCGCACCGGTGATGCTGCCCTCGTCGCCGATGGCGGCGAGGGCACGCAGATGCCGCAACTCGATATTCATTACTGCCGAGCATAACACCACATGAAATAGCATTTCTCAACGCTGAGTGGCGTGGTTAGCGTTGCCCTCATGAACATTCTGCTGATCGGATCGTCCGGCCGCCTCGGCTCGGCCGTCCACACCGCCCTCGCCGACCGCGGCCACAAGGTCCTCACCGCCGGCCGCACCTCCGGGGACTTCCGTGTCGACCTGACCGAGCCCGCCTCGGTCGCCGCGCTCTACGAGAGCATCGGCGCCGTCGACGCCGTTGCCAGCGCCGCCGGCACCGTGCCCTACAAGACCATTCAGGAGATGACGGCCGACGACTACGCTGCCGCCTACGACGGCAAGGTCCGCAGTCAGGTCGAACTGGTCCGGCAGGGCATCCACCGCATCGCCCCGACCGGGTCGTTCACCCTCATCACCGGGATCCTCGCCCGCACCCACATCGCCACCGGAACCGCCGCGTCCCTGGCCAACGGCGCCGTGGAGGCGTTCGTGCGCGCCGCTGCCGTCGAGATCGCCCCGCAGCGCGTCAACGCGATCAGCCCGACCGTGTTCACCGAGGCCCTCGACGCCTACGGCGACTACTTTCCCGGCTTTCCTGCCGTCGACCTCGCGGATGTCGCTCAGGCGTACGTGCGCTCCATCGAGGGCGTCCAGACCGGTCAGATCTTCGCCCTCGACTGACCTACCGACCAGCTCCCAAGTCCATCCACACAGTCGCCGAGACCTCCCTCCCGGCACGGAAGCGGCCCGAAACCATGAACAGCACACCATTTCCCGCCACACCCACACACTCCGCGTACGACGTCGTCGTCATCGGCGGCGCCACCAGCGGCTCCGCGGTCGCCTGGTACCTGGCCACCAACCCCGACTTCACCGGCTCCGTCCTCGTGGTCGAACGCGACCCGTCGCTGAAGAATTCGGCCACCATCGCGAGCAACAACTGCATGCGCCAGCAGTTCGCCACCGAGATCAATATCGAGATCGCGCAGTACGCCGCCGAGTTCGTGAAGAATTTCCGCGAGAACCTCGGCGGTGACTCCGAGATCCCGCACCTGCCGATCCGGAATTTCGGCTACCTCTACCTCGCCGACAACGACGAGTTCGCCGAAACCCTGCGCCAGGACCAGCGTCTCCAGGCCTACACCGGGGCAGGGACGACGATCCTCTCGCGTCAGGAGATCGCCGCGAAATATCCTTTCTACCGCGTCGACGACATCGTCGCCGGCAGCCTCAACACCGTCGACGAGGGCGCCTTCGACGCCCTGGTGATGGTCGACTGGTATCGACGCAAGGCCCGCGAACACGGCGTCGACTACATCGAGAACGAGGTCGTGTCGATCAGCCGGACCGGGGATCGCATCGACACGCTCACCCTCGCCAGCGGCGAAGTGATCACCGCCGGGACGGTCGTCGACGCCGCCGGCACCCGCGCCGCGCACGTGGCGCGGATGGCCGGGGTGGACCTCCCCATCGAGGCACGCCGCCGCTACACCTACATCTTCTCCGCGGAAAGGCCTCTTGCTCAGGACCTTCCCCTGACCATCGACCCGACCGGGGTGCACATGCGCTCCTACGGCGCGCACGACTACCTCGTCGGCTGCCCACCCAGCCACGACGACCCAGCGGTCGACGTCGACGACTTCGACTACCCGGAGGACATCTGGGAGAACAAGATGCTGCCCGTGATCACCAAGCGTCTCCCCGAGCTCGGCGCCGTCACCGTGACCGACTCCTGGGTCGGCCACTACGAGTTCAACACCTTCGATCACAACGCCATCATCGGCCCGCATACCGAAGTGCCGAACCTGTTCATGTGCAACGGCTTCTCCGGCCACGGCAGCCAGCAGGCACCGGCCTGCGGCCGCGGGGTCGCCGAACTGATCACATACGGCGAATTCCGCACACTCGACCTTTCCGCGCTCTCGCACCGGCGGATCGCCGAGAACCGGCCACTGGTCGAACGCGCGGTCATCTAGCACGTTTCCGTCGCCGACACCGTGGGGTGATCCCTGAAGCCAGTCCATTAAATTAGGGATCACCCCACGGATCTCGGCTGCACCCCTTGGCCGCGACATGCCTCTCCGTTCATGAACATGGTTTGGCATCACCCTTATGGCGCCTGCATTCCATCCAGAAGATGACCGGTGACCGATCGGCAACCGATCACCCATCGGCGAGCCCTAGTCGCAGACCTGCGGTGCGGCGAGAAACAATTTGCCACAGACGAAGGCGCGGGAAAGCTTCCACTCGTTGTTGTAGCGCACGAAGGGTATTGGTCCCACCGGGTAAGGTTCCAGGCCTTCGACGCGGCCCGGTCCCGTCGCGTTGATCTTGTCTGGGCCGACGAGTTCCAGCGCGGTGAACTGGATGTATTGAGGTCTGGGCTGCGCACCCCAGGCGCGCGCGATCGGCAGGGTCAGGCCGCTGGGACCGTCCAGGAGCAGCGCGCGGTCCTCCTCACGGATCGAGTAGTTGGTGGTGGCGTTGTAGAGGGCGGTCAGTTGCTCGGGAGTGGGCACGAGATCGGTGATCAGCGTCGGCGCCGTCGCGAACTGTGTGGAGTGAATGATGACGGTCGGATCGCGCGATTCGGCGTCATCGGCGGGCGAGCACCCGCAGGTCGCGGTTGTGATCGCGACAAGAGCGCTGGCAACTATCACGGCGTTCGTCGCCCTCATGGTCTGGGTATCGCCCCAAGTCGTCGCAGCGTGACAAGCTAGTGCCACGCAATCGTCATCAACGATCGGGTACCGGTCCTCGATCCATTGGGTTTCGGATTGTGCCGGATGTGGAAGGAGCCCTGTGCGCAAACACCTTTTGATTGCGGCCGGCGTAGTGGTGGTTGCTGTCGTGTCAGTAGGGGTGCTCCTCAACGGCGCAGCCTCGGACCTCATTCCCGCCTCCGTTCCCGACGCACCGGATGGCGGCGCTGAAGATGCTGGATCGATGCCGAGCCGAGGCGTGGTCCGCAGCTGGGATATCGAGGGTATGGAGGGCGTTATCGACGGTGACGATATCCCGGGCGGATGCCACATCATGTTCGGGGCAGTCGCGGTAGATGGCTTCCCCGCGTTGTCCAAAGGACAACAGGTGGAGTTCGAATGGTACCGGGACGAACAGTCCGAGTCGGGCCTTCTGTATGAATGCAGTCGGGCATGGCCGGCCGGGGAACCGCCATACGACGAGCCGAAGGCTTTCAGGTCGAGAGCGTGGACGATCCACCCGGACGGCACCGTCGAAGAGATCACCGAGGCGGATCTGGCGGAGCCGGTGCCGGTGCCGGTGCTGCCCCGGCTTACCGGCCAGACCGTAGGCACCGTGCAGATGTGGAATGGCGAAGAGGGGTGGGGAGTTATCGACTCCGCTCAGACACCGGGCGGTTGTTGGGCCTTTTACAGCGATATCGTCGGAGAAGGGTTCCGAACCTTGGTTGTGGGTGACACCGTCACACTCGACTGGGAACAGGTAACCGATCAGGACGGTTATCAGTATCGGGCCACACGCGTGAAGCAACACGGCGGCTAGCACCCCAACGGGTGTGGCGAAGGCTCTCGATCCCCAGGCCCGTATCGATCAGCAATCGATGACCACTCAGCCATCCGCTTCCGGCGTTTTATGGGTTCGTTCCGGATCTAGAGCGTGTCTGAAAATGTGTCACCCAAAGCGTCTTCAGCACCGCGCTTACGTCGCTGCGGCAGAACCCCGCCCTGACGTCCCGGGGCGCGGGACAGTTTGCTGGAACGTCGCGGTGATTGATCCAAGGACCGCCATGGGAACAGCGAACAGAAGCAATCCCCAGTAAGAGGTAGACGCCCAATTCTCCAGCCCGGCGATTGACAAACCAACGAGTGCCGCGACGGCCAACCAGGAAACCCGCTTTCGCATTGCTAATGCCGCCACCATAGGCGGTGTCGCGAGCAACAGTGCCAGACCGACCAGCGGCCATACCCCCAGGACGTGGACGATGCGGTCATCGCACCGAAAATAGGATTGGCTCTCACCGATCTTCGAGCACGACAACGACACCTCAGCCATTGTGGACGAGGTCCCGACATCCGCGGTGAACGCCAACGCGGCCACAGCTAGGGCCCACCACACTGCTCTCGACACGGCCGCAGCCTAACCCGTTGCATGTCCACCACCCGGGATCGCAACGGCAATCGACTCTCGGTGCGAGCCACTCATCGCGCACCTGGTGAACGCACGGGACCCTCGGTCCGGGCGCGAAGTAGGCGTCCCACATCGTCCCGGCGCCGAGCGCCATTGCTGCTTCGGTGGGCTCAGGCGTCAGGTATGTGACGACCGCGATCGGTTCGACCAGTTGGAACAGGCGGCGGGCGGTGGTGTTCGACATCTGCGGACGGGCGACGTCACGCAGGGGCGTCGAGCGGCGGGTGCTTGAGCACGCGTGGCTTGTACTCGACCAGCTGGATGCGGCCGTCGAAGGTCCGGTGCTCGATCATCTCGAGGGCGACGTCCGGGTAGCCGTCGTAGATGCGTTCTGCGCCCGTAGCCCCGGTGATCACCGGAAACATCACGACTCGGAAGCGGTCGACGAGTCCGGCCCGTAGCAGGGACCGGCACAGGGTGAGGCTGCCGATCGTGCTGAGGAGCCCTGCGCCACTCGATTTCATGGCGCGGACCGTCTCGACGGCGTCGTCGCGGACGAGCGTGGAGTTGGCCCACGTCAGTGGCTCCTCGAGCGAGGAGGAGAACACCACCTTGGACGCTTGCGTGAGCTCGTCGACGGACGCCTCTTCTTCGGCCCTGAATTCGTCTTGGCCATTTGGGACCTCGCCGGCGGCGAAGCCTGACATCAGCCGGTAGGTGTTCGCTCCCATGAGATAGGTGACCTCGGGCTGCTCGCCGAGCCAAGCGAGGTACTCCGGGCCCTCGAGGCCCCAGAACCCGGGCCAGCCCTCTCCCGATGCGTTGCCGTCGAGGGAGGTGATGAAGTCGACGAGAAGCTCTGACATGGCGGTGTCCTTTCCTCGGATGTTACGAGCTTGGACCTGCCGCGTGCGAAGAACTCATCGGGTCCATTCGGTTTCGATGATAGGTCGGCCATGGATCAGAAACCGCCATTCTCGGGAGCCGGCGTCATGAGACACCACAAGGGGATCGCTGACCGGTGTCCCGACAGGTCAGGGCATCGAGGCGACGCCATAGTCGCGACCAGGCGCACTCGATTTCGTTCGATACATCGCGTCTCGGTGACACCCTGGAACGATGACTGGCTTCTTCGGGAACCCTCGCGGTGAGCAAGTGCTAACGGCCACCTGGGTTGCGCGGGAAGGCGTGCGCCTGGTGTCGTCGGACCTGCCGGATGCGTGGGTCAACGCGCTGGGTCGTGTCGGCCGGGATCTGAACGTGCGTCAGTACGGAGGTGTGGTCGAGCGGGTCGACTGGGTCGCCGAGTACGACCCGGACAGCGGCTGTGTGCTGCTTCTGAGCGACGTGACGGTGCTCGGTCGCGGGCCCGGAAGCTTAGGTATGAGCGGATACGGCGCGCAGGTCAACAACGACGAGGAGTCGGTCGTCGTCTGCATTGCCGACCTCGTTCAAGATCAGGTGGCCCGCGCTCATGTGGCATGGCCATGGGGTGACACCGGTGGTTTCATGACCCCTCGCCTTGTCGATGCCGTCGCGTTCTGGTCAGACAGAAGCCGTTACACAATGATCGGCAGCCTTTGACGATCCGGAACGTGTCTCGGCACCGGATTGCGATCGATCCACGGGATCCGTCTATGACGTGGCCGAATAGAAAATTGGCATGTGCACGGTCGTTGTGATGATGCAGTATCGATTCATGTCTCCGACCATCGGAACGATGCGGACATGGAACTACGACGAGGGCTGGGGCGTGATCGACTCCCCAGAGACGCCTGGTGGTTGCCGGCGCAGTCTCTCGTGACCGTCATGCTTCGCGATGCCGATACGGCCCTGCTTCCCCAACTCGAAGCGCAGTTCGACGTGACGGCGTCGGAGACTGCTTGGCACCCCGCCGGGTGGACGAGGCGATCTACGAAGGCGAGATGGCCGGACGCGCTGTCTGAACAAGCGCTCCACACGCTGAATGAAAGAAGGAAACCTCATGACTCAGAGGTGGCAGATCGGTGATGTGAAAATCACCCAGATAAACGAAATCGCGGTTGAGGTCGGTGAGCTCGACGGACTGATCGCAGAGGCAACGCCGGATGCGGTCAAGGCCGTTCCGTGGCTGTACCCCGACTACGCCACCGAACAGGGGCAGACACTCTGGAGCGTTCACTCGTTCGTCGTCGACACCGGGTCGTCTGTCGTTCTCGTCGACACCGCGTGCGGCAATCACAAGGATCTACCGCTGATCCCGTCCTGGGGTGGCCTGGACTCCCCCTATCTGGATCGACTGGCGGATGCCGGCTACAAGCCCGAACAGATCGACTACGTCGCCATCACACATCTGCACCTCGATCACGTGGGATGGAACACCGTGCTCGAGGGTGGCCGATGGGTGCCGACCTTCCCGAACGCCCGGTACACCTTCGTTCAGGACGAGTTCGAGTACCACAAGGGACTCACCGAGGGTGGTGACGTCTCCGACGACCTCGGGCATGCCGTCACGTACAACGGAGCGGATCCCGACATCCACCGGCAGACGCGTCTCGTGTTCGCGCAGTCGATTCAACCTTGTGTCGATGCGGGACTCGTCGATCTGGTTCCGGTCAACCACACCATTTGCGAGGGTGTGCGGTATACCTCCACGCCGGGTCATACCAAGTACCATCACAGTCTCACCATCGAATCGAAGGGCGAGATCGGTTTTATCACCGGCGATTTCGTGCATCATCCGATCCAGGTCGCCCATCCTACCTGGAGTTCGCGAAGTGACTGGGATCGTGAGGTGTCCTCCGCTCGGCGTCAGGAGTTCCTCGCCTCCGTTGCAGACAGTGATGTTCTCGTGTTCGGCACGCACTTCGCAGGGAACAGTGTCGGTCGTATCGTGAGCGATGGCAATGCCTACCAATTCGTCACTGTTTGAGCCGAGGACTTCTACAACACCACCGGCGGACACACTGCCGACACCCTTCGTGCGCTACAACAACGAGTGGAAGCTCTCCCGCGCCTTCGTCTGTGGCAAATTGTTTCTCGCCGCACCACAGGTCTGCGACTAGGGCTCGCCGATGGTGTCGGTTGCCGATCGATGAGCGGACAGAATTGGAGGCTCGCAGCGGCCCATGACCGCGTGCCCACTCCGATATTGGACCACGACTGAGTCAGCTAGGCCGGCCGGCCAGATCTAAATCTTGTATTTCTCCCACAAGCTGGTCCCATGGGTGCCGCGATGTCGACAGCGTGATCCCGGTCGTTCTGGATGCCCGATTGCGGGGCTGTACCGATCGGCCTGCGGCGGACGATGCACAGCGTAGGAGGTGGTCGCCGGTGGATCTCTACTTCTGGTTCCCGTTCCTATGGCCAGCGGTCCCCAATTTTCTGGCGTGGTGGAACTCCCTACCTTTCCACTGACTTGGAGGTGATGACGGTGATTCCGATTCCGCCGTACGGATTGGGAAACAGCTGGATGGTATGGACACCCTGGTTGGTGCCCGTAGTTCTCTGGTGGAACTCCTGGCATTGACCCGGGAGCCTCAGTCCGATCCAAGTGCCCCTGTAGGAGGTGGAAAACCTTGTTCCGAACCGCTTCGACGCCCCGCGGAATGACTACTCTCGCCGGTATCGCTCTCGCAGCACTGCTGCTAGCCGCCCCGCCTGTGAGCGCAGCCTCGACCGACACGGTCCTGCCGATCCCCTTTGCGGGACTGACCAACGGACCGACTGGATTGACTAACCCGCCCTCCAGCACGTACATCACTGTCAGGACGAACCCAGACGAACCAGGCATCACTCGATTCCGCTGCGGCGCATACTGTCGACCGTCACGTAATTCCCCAGGGGTGTCCGTCACGTAATTCCCCATGCTCGGGTGTGCTGAGTTGAGGGTAACCCGAGTGGATAGGGGTTCGGATCAGGTTGCGTTGGCGGTGCGGTGTCCGGGTCGTTTGCGGGGCCGGTAGGACGGGCCGTCCATCAGGGTTTGATGGCTGGTGTTGATCAGCCGGTCGAGGAGGGACTCGGCGACGACCGGATTCGGGAACAGCGGATACCAGTCCTTCGGGGCGCGGTTACTCGTCAGAATCAGAGGTTTGCCGGCGATCGCACGATCGGAAACCAGATCGTAGAGGTCATCGGACTGGGTGGTGGTGTGCTCGCGCATCGCGAAATCATCGATAATCAATACCAGTGGCCGGGTGTATTCCCGCATCCGCTGACCGATGGTGCGATCGGCATGGCCACCGGCGAGGTCGGCGAGCATGCGGGAGCACTTGACGAACCGCACGTCCCCACCTCGGCGAGCGACATGATGCCCAAGCGCTTGTGCCACATGTGTTTTGCCTACTCCAACGGGTCCGTAGAGGATCACCGACTCGCCGGCGTCGAGCCAGCGCAGCGCGGCCAGGTCCCGCAGCATCGCCGCCGGGAGTTTCGGGTTCGCGGTGAAGTCGAAGTCCTCGAAGGTAGCCTGCTGTTCGAACTTGGCCCGCCGCAGCCGGCGGGCCAGCGCCGCCGTTTCCCGGCGGGCGATCTCGTCCTCACACAGCACCTGCAGAAATTCGAGGTGTCCGAGCTGCCCGTCCCGGGTCTGGGCGAGCCGGGCGTCGAGGGTGTCGAGCATCCCGGTCAACTTCAACGTCTTCAGTGCAGCCCGCAGGCTGGGGTCGTGAATTGTCATGACCAGTCCCCTGTTCTTGTGAAAGTACTTGTTGTGCAGTGCATGTCATAGCAGCGTTCAACGCTTAGGCGGTGCGTTCGTTGTCGAAGGCGTCGGGTCCACGCAGGAATGCCGGCGCTGGCGCCGCGGACACCTCGGCTTGTCCGTCGTGTTCGGTGCCGGCGGCGAGGATGCCCTTGACGGTGCGGTAGGTGGGGTCGCCGACCGCGAGGGCGCGGGCGCAGGCCGCGTTGAGGCGGGCGTCCTCGTAGCGGTCCCGCAGCCGGACTATGCCTTGGATCGCCCGGAGCCTGTGCAGGGCGTTGACCTGTGATAACTCGCCGACGATGGCGACGGCGCCGGGGCCGATCTGCTCGGCCTGCGCCCGACACCAGGACACGGTCTGCAGTGTGTAGGCGATCTTGTGCGGTGGGTAGTGCTCGATGTTCGTCGATCGCCCCGACAGGTGCAGCACATGGGTGGCGACGACCTGCTCGGCGTGAAAAATTTGCACCATGTCGCCGCAGGTGCGGGCCAGCACCTGCTGGCCGATCAGCCGCCAGGGCACCGAATACAGGGCCTTGTCGGCCTTGACGTGACAGTCCGGGGCGACCTTGCCGACCTGGTAGAGGACCGATTCGAACGTTCTGGGTGGAAGTGCTGTGAGACTGCGCTTTTCGATGGCGTCGAACACAGCTACGGGTTGCGCGCCGTCGAGACCACGGTGATTGTGTCGGCCGTAGACGTCGGTGCACCAGGCCAGGGCGGCGTCCTGCATCTGCGGCAGCGAGGTGAACTCCCGTCCCTTCCAGAACGAGTCCCGGATGTAGGGCATCGGGCGTTCGATCCGGGGCTTGTCCTTGGGTTTGCCGGCGCGGGCGGGGTCGATCAGCACCCCGTAGAACGCGGCGAGTTCGGCGTAGGCGCGGTTGATCTTCGGGTCGTACAAATCCGGCCGGTCCACCCCGGTTTTGAGGTTGTCGCACACGATCCGGGCCGGGGTGCCGCCGAAGAACTCGAACGCCGCCACGTGCGAGGCGCACCACGAGGACTGGTCCATCCGCAACACCGGCTGCACGAACAGCAGCCGCGAACAAGCCAGGATGATCGCGAACGCCCACACCGCCACCCGCCGGTCGGTGGCCGGATCCCGCCACATCCCGAGCTTGCCGTAGTCGACCTGGGCCTCGTCACCGGGCGGGACCGCACCCCGCGGCACCGTCACCTTCGCCTCGGCGACCTTCTCGGCGAATTGCGCTGCCACATAACGTCGCACCGTCGATTCGGACACCACGACGCCGTAATCGTCACGCAGGCGTTGCGCGATCGTCGCGACCGTCACCGACGCGGCCAGCTGCCCGTCGATCCAGTCGTGGTGCGCGGCGATCGCCGGCCACGTCACCGCCCGCGCCGCCGGGTCACCGACCTCCGGGAACCACCCAGCGATCAACTCCCACCACAGCGTTTCGTCAAAATTCCCGCCCTCGCCAGGCGCCAACCCGGCCGCCAACGCGGGAGCCAAGTATTTCCGGATCGTCTTACGATCGATCCCCAGGGCCGTCGAGATCTGCACCTGGGACCGGCCGGCATGCCAATGCCGGAACAACTCCATCAGATCAATCATCGTCCACGTTCTCCTTGCCACCGTCAGGCCCCTTCCCGGGCCCGCCGTCGGTGGCCCAGTCAGGAGCGAACCTGCAGCAGCACCGGAACCCCGGCCGACACGCCCCGAGGGTGGGGAATTACGTGACGGCCGGGTGGGGAATTACGTGACGGACAAACCCCTCAACCTGGGGAATTACATGACCGCTGACACGCATACCCCTACTGCGATCTTGTCGTCCATTGGCGCAACCTATCGAACGGTGCGAGTGGCGCTGCGGACCTCTTTTACGGATCGAGTACGCCTGGGGTCATCCAGACCGGATCCGGGACCGTGGTCGCTACGTTCACAGCGGGCGGTATGCCCGGTTACCTGGGCACTCCCACCACGCTGCTACCGGGCGGCGGCGTTTGGGCAGTGCCTTAACTGGGATCCGCTGCTCACGATTAGTGAAACATCTGGATGGAGCGAAACTTCGGATAATCCACAATCTGCACTGACACCTGCACCCACTGCGTCGACTCCACGTGGCAGCCTCCCCTACAGGCGGTAGCGGACACGGACCATGACGGCTGGTATCCCGGCCGTTCCCCTTGAGGATCGATCACCGATACCCGATGAATGCGCGCCCAGATCCCAGTACCGCTGCAGTACCCGGTTCGGCCGGTCAACCCGAGATTCGGGGCCGGCCCAAATATGATGGCTGAACTTGTTTCTGGGGTTGGGGGCTTATGGAGTCGCGGGGAGAAGAAAAGACAGCCACGACCGGCCGGGGCGGTGTGCGTGTTTTGTGGCCGTATGTGCGTGAGCACCGCCGGCTGCTCGGGGCGGCAGCGGTGTTCTCCATGGCCGCTGCCGGACTGAGTCTGGTGCAACCGGTGCTGGTGGGCCGGATCATCACCGCGGTCGGAGACGGTGCCCCGCTCAGCGGACTGGTGTGGGCGCTGGTCGCGTTCCTCGCCGCCGGCGCAATCCTCGCCACGATCCAGTACTACCTGCTGCAGCGGACCGCGGAGAGTGTGGTGCTCACCGCCCGCACCGAGCTGATCGGGCACCTGTTGCGGTTGCCGATGAGCGAGTACCGCAGCCGCCACGTCGGCGACCTGGTTTCCCGGGTCGCCTCGGACACCACCCTGCTGCGCGCCGCGCTCACCGACGGTCTGGTCGAACCCCTCGGCGGGATCCTCGTCCTCGTCGGCGCACTGACCGCGATGGCGCTGCTCGACCCGGTCCTGGCCGTGATCACCGTCCTCGTCGTGGGGACCGTGGTCGCAGCGTCGCTGCATGTCACCCGGCGGCTGCGAGCGTTGATCTTCGAAACCCAGTCCCGGCTCGGGGATCTGACCGGCGACCTGAACCAGACCCTGTCGGCGATCAGTGTCATCCGCGCCAACGGGGCCACCGACCGCGCGCAGGCTCGGCTCGGCGCCCGGGTCCGGGCGGCCTTCGACGCCGGGGTGGGCGCGGCTCGATCCGGCGCCGCGGTCCAACCGCTCCGGCAGGTCACCGGGCATGCATCGTTGCTCGTGATCCTCGGCGTCGGCGGGTACCGGGTGGCCACCGGGCATCTGACCGTCGCCGAGCTGGTCACGTTCATCCTGTTCATGCTGTTGTTCATGGGACCGGTCAACACCGCCTTCACCGCGGTGCAGTCCGTCGCCGCCGCCCTCGGCGCCCTGCAACGCATCACCGAGATCGAGCAGATTCCGGCCGAGGACGCCGCCGACATCATCACGCACCCGACACTCCCGGCATCGTCGGCGCCGATGGTCGAATTCCGCGACGCCCGGTTCGGATACCGACCGGCCCATCCGGTCCTCGACTCGGTGAGCTTCACCGTCGCCCGCGGCTCCCGGACCGCGATCGTCGGACTCTCCGGTGCCGGCAAATCCACCCTCCTCGCGCTGGTCGAACGGTTCTACGACCTCGACGGTGGCCGCATCGAGCTGGCCGGGGTGAACATCACCGGGTTGCCGCGGACCGTGCTGCGCTCACAGCTGGGATACGTGGAACAGAATGCGCCCGCGATCTCGGGCACCGTCCGGGAGAACCTCACCCTCGCCGCACCGGAGGTGACGGAGGAACTGTGCTGGGCGGTCCTGGACACGGTCAACCTGCGCGACCGGATCGACACCGAAGCCGAGGGCTTGAACGCGCAGATCGGTGAGCACGGGATCCGGCTGTCCGGTGGCGAGCGACAACGGTTGGCGATCGCCCGCGTGCTGCTCGCCCGACCACCGCTGCTGCTGTTGGACGAGCCGACGTCGAGCCTCGACAGCCGCAACGAGGAAATCTTCCAGACCGCACTCGAGGCCACCGGCGCCGATCAGACGGTCGTCATCGTCGCGCACCGGCTCGCGACCGTGAAGAACGCCGACCAGATCATCGTCCTCGACCACGGGCGGGTCCGCGCGATCGGTACCCACAACGAGCTGCTCGGGACCAGCGAGCTGTACCGAGAGCTCGCCCATCATCAATTGATCGGTACCCCGAACTGAACCCGTGAGAAGCAGCCTGCGGCGCCGGCATCAGAACCGAGGCGACGACAACGGGCGCCGGTCCCGAATGCGGATCCATGAACGACAGTCATGGCAGGGGGCGCTGACCGCTCTCGATTCGTTGCTTCCGCACCTTGAATTCGGCCTCCGAAATCTCTGCCAATCCCGGCACCGTAGGACCGGCCCATCCGCCGTCGACGGTGGTCGGACAGAATCCAACGGCGAAGCTCGCCGGCTCATCCTCGAGCCCCACCCAATCCACCAGTATGTGTTGCAGCGTCGGGTCGGTGATTCGCCCTGGATGACCGTGAAATAACAGAGCAGGTCGCGCCGCCGGATTGAGAATGTCGCGGTCGGTGTCCTGCCCTCTAAAGGCCACCGGAGCACCGCGCTGTATCCGATTCGTCGCCATCGCCTCCTCGTCCCGCTCCACTCAATCAGTATCCGTGTCGCGCGAGCCGTGAGGCGAAGGATCGCCCAATGGAATGGACGGGTATGGCCGACCGCCCTGTCGGAAGCGATTGATTGACAGTCACCGATAGCGGATCGGCTATTGGCCGCTCAGGCGACGTCGACGTTCTATTTCAACGCGGCGCGAGCACCTATCGCGGTCAAGAGTTCCACCCCCGGTCAAGGGCTGACTGGCTGCGATCAGGATCCGGTGGCGAGATCAGGACCAAGTCCGATTCGAGCCAGGTCCGCATTACTCGATTACGCCATCCTGGTGTGTCGTTCGACGGAGCCGACTTCAGTGCATCAAGTGGTGCGAGCAGGGATCGCAGGTATATACGCACAATCAGTGCGACGCCCATCATGTCCAGCGATGTGTACCGCGGCACCGGGATCTGCACTAGATAATTGAGCGGTGGTGTGTCCGGTTCGTCCCAACCAAACTTCACCAACACGGTTCCGTCCAAGACTGCCAGATCAATCAGGCGGAACCACCGCCACGATTCCGCGTCGTAGTAGGGCCTGCCCGGCGCCGAACTCGGCTCGTGATCCACGGTG
This sequence comes from Rhodococcus pseudokoreensis, assembly GCF_017068395.1. Classification (NCBI taxonomy): domain Bacteria; kingdom Bacillati; phylum Actinomycetota; class Actinomycetes; order Mycobacteriales; family Nocardiaceae; genus Rhodococcus; species Rhodococcus pseudokoreensis. The sequence goes on from NZ_CP070619.1 coordinate 8,574,330, forward strand.
TACGGATGCCACCCGGATGTGTCGGACGGATCTCCGCCCGGGACGCCGGCCACCGGGTCGTCAACGCGCTCTACCTCCCGCAGTAGAACCGACCTGACTGCGGCAAGTAGGTCGCTCTCCGGAGGTGGGGACGTGCTTGCATCGGTCACAGTTCCATTGTTGCAATCTCGACCAATCCTCTGTCGAGGACGGACACATCGTTCCGAGCACCAATCAGGGATCCATGAACGACAGTCATGGCAGGGGGCGCTGACCGCTCTCGATTCGTTGCTTCCGCACCTTGAATTCGGCCTCCGAAATCTCTGCCAATCCCGGCACCGTAGGACCGGCCCATCCGCCGTCGACGGTGGTCGGACAGAATCCAACGGCGAAGCTCGCCGGCTCATCCTCGAGCCCCACCCAATCCACCAGTATGTGTTGCAGCGTCGGGTCGGTGATTCGCCCTGGATGACCGTGAAATAACAGAGCAGGTCGCGCCGCCGGATTGAGAATGTCGCGGTCGGTGTCCTGCCCTCTAAAGGCCACCGGAGCACCGCGCTGTATCCGATTCGTCGCCATCGCCTCCTCGTCCCGCTCCACTCAATCAGTATCCGTGTCGCGCGAGCCGTGAGGCGAAGGATCGCCCAATGGAATGGACGGGTATGGCCGACCGCCCTGTCGGAAGCGATTGATTGACAGTCACCGATAGCGGATCGGCTATTGGCCGCTCAGGCGACGTCGACGTTCTATTTCAACGCGGCGCGAGCACCTATCGCGGTCAAGAGTTCCACCCCCGGTCAAGGGCTGACTGGCTGCGATCAGGATCCGGTGGCGAGATCAGGACCAAGTCCGATTCGAGCCAGGTCCGCATTACTCGATTACGCCATCCTGGTGTGTCGTTCGACGGAGCCGACTTCAGTGCATCAAGTGGTGCGAGCAGGGATCGCAGGTATATACGCACAATCAGTGCGACGCCCATCATGTCCAGCGATGTGTACCGCGGCACCGGGATCTGCACTAGATAATTGAGCGGTGGTGTGTCCGGTTCGTCCCAACCAAACTTCACCAACACGGTTCCGTCCAAGACTGCCAGATCAATCAGGCGGAACCACCGCCACGATTCCGCGTCGTAGTAGGGCCTGCCCGGCGCCGAACTCGGCTCGTGATCCACGGTGTACGGATGCCACCCGGATGTGTCGGACGGATCTCCGCCCGGGACGCCGGCCACCGGGTCGTCAACGCGCTCTACCTCCCGCAGTAGAACCGACCTGACTGCGGCAAGTAGGTCGCTCTCCGGAGGTGGGGACGTGCTTGCATCGGTCACAGTTCCATTGTTGCAATCTCGACCAATCCTCTGTCGAGGACGGACACATCGTTCCGAGCACCAATCAGGGATCCTTCAGCGGCATCACCGGACTGAATCGTGGCACCCTTCCTGAGGAGCGGAAAATGGGAGACAGGAACCGACGCATGCGGCGACTCACTGGACTGGTTCACAGCGAGAACAGCAACTTCTTCTTGTTCGACGACCATTTCGCAGCCCAGGCCTCGACGATCGACGGGGCCGCGGATTTCCTGCAGCCTGGGCAAGGCGTGCTGGCTATCACCACCGAGGTCAGATGGGGCCCCGTTCAGGTGACGGTGGAGGTCCATGACGGTCCGCCGGCCGACACCCCGTCGCCTCAGGATTGGGACAGAGCGGCGGAGACCAGCTATCACACCAACAACGGCTCCCAGCGGATCCTTGACGGCGACTTTGGATCGAACCTGGGCGAGCTCGACGAAATTCTCACTGAGCCAGGACCGGCTACGGTTTTCGTGCGCGCATTCGGCTGGGCGGCCGATGATGCGTCCGGCCACCCCGAGCGGTACCTACTCCAGATCTGGACACGAGAGGCAGAGAACGAACCCTCGCGCGAACAGGCCGACTACGCAGTCGACTACACAGGCCCCGAAGGTGCGAATCGCACCGGCCTCCCACCGCAGCCCGGTAGCACCCTTGGCTCAAGCGAACAGGCCCACTACACAGGCCGCCCCGGGGCATACCTCCATCTGCAGTACGGCCATCCACCCACGTCACCCATCGAGGATCAATGACCGGTCACCGATCGATGACCGGTCGACGATTGTTGAATGAACGAATAATGCAGACGTTGCGTTTAGCCTGATGCAGTGACGCACTGGGAGCTCGTGCGAGTTGATCATCATCAGTTTGCCCTCGGTGAACCCGGTGCCGATACCTTGAACGCGGTAACCGAGGGCACCTTGATCGAGGTCGGCCCCGGCTTCGTCTCGTTCTACACCGGAATCACCTACGGGCCCGCCCGTCTCGCCCTCGACCTGCTCGAACACGCCCCCGACACGGAGGCCACGCAGGAATGGGAGGTGATCGAAGAAGCCACGATCACCACCACCTCGGACATCGTCGTGACCACTCTCGACGGCACCGAAAGCACCACCCTCACCCCAATCCCAGCCGGGCGATACGTGGTACGTGCGCACGCCCGCGGCCGCGACACCCGATACGGCGAAGACGTCTCCGAACCGTGCGAGGACTACCTCGTCCAACTCTGGCCCACCCCCACCGACGATGGCACGGTCCGCACCCTGCACAAGACCGACCGGGCATGGTCACCACAAACCCAGGTCGACGAATCCAGCCTCTCCCGCGACTACGTCTACATCCGCAACGACGCAGGCGATGTCGTCAAAGTGCCACCCAAGGGCCCCGAAGCCAACGCCGTGCGCGCACACTTGAACGCATTCGGCGGCACACCGCTCACTCCCACGCTCGAAGCAGTGTTCTCCAGCCGGTACGTCGCCGGCCTCGACCGCGACCTGATCGACCGCATCGACGCCGCACCCCCGGAGCACCAGCGGGCCTTCGCCCGCTGGTGCGTCCACCGCGCCTGGGAACGCGCCAGAATCGCAGATATCGACTGGCTCCGCGACGTCCTCACCGACATGGACGCCGGAAAGCCCGTCAACGGAGACTTCATCGACAGCTTCGCCGCCCGCAACCGACTCGATCAGGACCCGCGGATCACCCGCAGCATCGTCTCCGGCCTCCCCGCCCACCGAGAACTCGTCCAGCAGTACGAGGCGTTGCGCGCCTACTCACGCAGCATGTACACGGAAGCCGAACCGCTCGAATCGGCCATCGAAGCGTTCTGGCACGCCGCGAAAACCTATGGCATGGACTACCCGGAACTCATCGACGCCGCGCGCCGAGACTTCTTCGACAAGCAATAGCGGCCAGCGGCAACCAGGCGACCGTTCAGGGATGCATCCCCGGGACAGTCAGCCGGGCGTGACGGCGGTGCTATTGACCGGTCAAAGGCCGGTTGAGAAGGTGAAGGATGGCTTCCAAAGAATCGCGACGACCGCCGCTGCATCCATTGGAGACACCCTCATGGAACGTGAAACTCTACGGCGCCGAAGGCGACGTTCTTGGTGCACCTCCTCACTTCGTGGAGGCATGTCACGCCGTGGGTCGTGACACTCGCTGCTACGACGAACTGAGGTGGCTCGGTGAGATGAGCTGGCTTGTAGTCGACGAGACCAAAGTCTACGGAGGCTGGTCAATCGGGCTCAGGACCGAACACGGAGGAAGTCATGGTTTCGGAACCCCGGTCGAGGTGGATCTCGTCACCATCACGGCAAGGATTGCTGAAGCGGCTCAAGACTGGTTCACGGGGTATGAGCACACATTTTGGCCTGTCGTGAGTAGCAGCCCTCTCCGCTTGCTGAAGCCAGAAGTTCGGGACGCGCATGCAGTATGGGTCAGCCCCGGCGATGGAACGGTCATGTGCACCATTGGAGACCTCTGCAACTAACTCTGGGGCCGAGTGTCCCGCAAGCGGAACGCTGAGCGGAGCACCGGATGGTGATCCGTCGTCGGTTAACTGCGCACCCTATAGCGCAGGTGAAGTACCCGGTTGCCGTGAATCACCACGTCAGGATCCTCCAACAGGTGCTGCGCGTGGACCGACCCGAAGTAGCGTTTGCCGGACCCGAATACGACGGGTACGACGTCCATGCGCACCTCGTCGACCAGGCCCGCGGCAAGCACCTGGCCACCGACGTCGCCAGCGGCGACCTCGACGATGCGGTCACCCGCAAGCTCCTGCGCCTTTGCCACGGCTGCCTCGACGCCGTCGACGAAGTGAAACGGCGCCTCGGGGTTCCAACCCTCGGGCTCCGGCCGGTGCGTCACGACGACCACGTGGTCGATCCCGCCGGGAGGCTTCCCGTCCCAGCCGTCCGTCATATCGAAGACGTGGCGGCCGACGAGTGTCGCCCCGATCTGGTCCCAGTACGGCCGGGTGTAGTCGTAGGACGTCTGCGAAACCTTCACCTCGCCGCTCTCGTCCAACGGGACGTCACCGCTGGACAGCCAGTCGAACAGCGGTCCGGGCTGGTCATTCGCGTCCGCGACGAAGCCGTCCACCGACACCGAGCTGTACATGACCACCTTGCCCACGGGGCTCTCCTTTACTTTGGGGTGCACCCAAATTAGCGTGTCGTGAGCTGTCGCTGTTGTACGAAATCAATCGGCCGGCAGCGGCCAGCTGTCCAGCGCGGGACGCCCCGAAAGCCGGCCGTTGACCGGAACCCGCTGAACTGCGCAGTCCCGGTAGCCCCGTCCGGTGACGATCGTCATTGCGGGGCGCTGATCGGGACATCCTTGCGGAAAGCGTGGACACGGGGAGTGTGCGCGTTTCGCCGCAGCACGTGGTAGGGCTGGCTGCCGAGAAGTCATTCCGTTTCCCGCGGCGTCGACTCCTCCTGCTGGTCGAGGACGCTGACGGTGACGCCGTAGGGGAGGAACCGCACCGAACGGTGGGGATCGGTGTTGTGTTTGTGGGCGCGAAGGGCATCGAGTTCGGTGGCATATACCTGCTCGACGCGGGCGACGCCCTCGCCGTCGACGGTGTAGATCGCCCACACGCCGTCGCCCGTTTCCCCGGTCGTCTCCGGCTTCGGCGCGGCGCGCGGCGACCGGGCGAAGTCCGCGAAGACGCCCGTCCACGGGATCTGGGAATCCGCCTGTTCCAGGAACCTGACTATCCGGTCCTTGACGCCCTGCAACTCCTCGCCGGCCTCACGGATCACGCGGTCGAGATCGTCGGGGTCGAACCCGAACGGCCTGTTGTCGCTCATCACTGTCTCCTGACTTCGGCGGGACACCTCCAGTGTGGTCGCGGATGCCGATCGGCGCCACGAGGGTCGCCGATCGGCATCCGAGCTGACATCTAGGCACCTGCGAGGGACATCAAGCGCTCGGTGCCGCGTAGACGCGATCACCACCCACATAGGTGAGGACGGCCCGGGTCTCGGCAATCAGGTCGGCGGGTCCGGTGAACGGATCCCGGTCGAGGACCACCAGGTCGGCGAGTTTGCCCACCTCGATGCTTCCCGTGTCGTCGAGGTGGTGCACGTACGCGGACCCGGCGGTGTAGGCGGTGAGTGCGGACGTGAGGTCGATCCGCTGCTCCGGTAGGAACACCGGACGCCCCTGACCGTCTCGACCCGGCAGAACCCGATTGACCGCGACATGGATCCCATGGATGGGGTCAGCGCTGCTGACCGGCCAGTCGCTGCCGGCCGCCAGAGTTGCGCCCGAGCGGAGCAGGGAACCGAAGGGATACTGCCGCCGGGTGCGTTCGTCCCCGAGGAAGGGGATGGTGAGCTCGTCCATCTGCGGCTCGTGGGCTGCCCACAGCGGTTGCATGTTGGCAGTGGCACCGAGCGCGCGGAACCGGGGGATGTCGGCGGGGTCCACGACCTGCAGGTGGGCGAGGTGCGGGCGGGTGTCGCGGAATCCGTTCGCGGTCCGGGCGGCCTCGACCGCGTCGAGCGCGTCACGTACGGCGCGGTCGCCGAGCGCATGGAAGTGCACCTGAAATCCGAGGGCGTCGAGCTCGGTGACGAAATCTCGCAGTTTGTCCGGGTCGACGAAGCTGGTTCCGGAATGTGTGGTCGCGCAGCCACATCCATCCAGATACGGGGAGATCATCGCCGCGGTGCGGGATTCGGCGACACCGTCGAGCATGATCTTCACGGTGTCGGCGCGCATCCTCCCGACGCGGAGACGGGAGCGTCGCCGGAGTAGGTCGGGGATCTGTTCGGATCCCCGGTCGCGATCCCACCACAGGGCGCCCGCGACCCGAGCGGTGAGGGACCCCTCGCCGGCCGCGGTCAGGTAGGCGTCGGAGACGTCGGAGATGCCGGAGGTGTCACCGAGCAGCGCGTCCTGCCAGGCGGTGATGCCGAGCGAATGCAGGTGCTGCTGTGCGTGGAGCAGTGCCTCGAGTCGGTCATCGGGGGTGTGCTGTGGGGTGTGGCGGCCGACCAGGTCCATCGCGGACTCCTGGAGCATTCCGGTCGGCTCGCCGTCGGCATCGCGTTCGATGCGGCCACCGATGGGATCGGACGTCTCACGGGTGATGCCGGCGATAGCCAGGGCCCTCGTGTTCACCCACGCCCCGTGGTGGTCGCGGTTGGGCAGGAAAACAGGCCGGTCCCGCACCACGGTGTCGAGGAGTTGCGCAGTGGGTGTGCCGCCGTCGAACGCCTCCATCGACCACCCGCCGCCCACGATCCACGGCAATTCCGGATGCGCATCGGCATAGCTGCGGACGGCAGCGAGGGTGGAAGCGGCATCGCTCGTGCCAGTGAGGTGGCAGCGGGCATGCTCCAGGCCCGCCACCACCGGATGAATGTGCGCGTCCTGGAAGCCGGGCAGCAGCAGCCTGCCGGTGAGGTCGACGACCTCGGTGCGGGCGCCGATCAGCTCCCGGACCTCGTCGTGGCCGACGGCCGATATCCGGCCCCCGGTGACGGCGACCGTCGTGGCTCGGCGGCGCGCCGGATCCATGGTGGCAATCGATCCGCCCGTGAAGACCAGATCTGCGGGTAGTGCTGACATCGCGAATCTCCTGTCGGGAAGTGCTTTCGTCGGTATTCGGATCACGCGGCGGTGCGCTGATCAGGAACGGGTGGTGACGGCGACCTCGGCGGGCGCACCTCCACCGAGCAGGTTCGCGTCGTCGGCGTCAGTTCCGCGGCCGGTGACGAAATAGGGCGATCGGCGGACCCATTTCGCATGCGCGGCCACCATCAGCCCCGACATCACGACGAGGATCGGGAACAGTAGCTGAAACCACCCGTTGGTCGCGCTGATCTCGAGATGATCGGCCGAGGTGTAGAAAATCCAGCCCAGATATCCGCCGAGCGCCAGCAGCACCAGGGCACTGCTCCCGGGAAACACGACCGCGCGCAATCCCTCCCACGGATGTTCCCGCAGGAGTCCGCGGAACCGCACAGCGGCCGCGAGTGCCGTCAAGCCGTACCAGAGTGCGACCACCAGTCCGATCGAACTGATGCCAGCACCGAGAAGATCGCTCAGCTTGGGGATGACCGTGGCCAGAAGCGCGACCACGGCGGAGATGCCGCCGAGCAGCACGGTACCGGCCGCGGGGGTTCCGTAACGGGAATGGACACGGGTCCACACCGGGCCGAGTGTGCGGTCCCTGCCCATCGCGAACAGTCCACGCGCACTGGGTATCACGGTGGCCTGGAGTGAGGCGACGACGGAGAACATCAGCGCCAGCACGGGGAGCGCGGCCAGCGGTTGATCGGCGAGCGCCTCGCCGAGATACGCGAGCCCGACGGTCCCGTTGTCCGCGAGTTCCGCCGGGGTGAGGACGCGCTGGAACGCCACCGCGCCGAGCAGGAACAAGCCGAGGACCAGAAAGACGGTGATCACACCGGCGCGGGACGCGTCGCGCGGATCGCGCACCTCCTCGCTCACGCTGAACGCCGCTTCGAAACCCCAGTAGAAGAAGACGGCGATCACCATGCCCTGCGCCAGCACGGCGAACGACGGAATTGCGAAGGGGTTGAACCAGGAGAGCGAGAACGGCTGGCTCCCGGCGAACAACCCGTACACGCAGAAACCGATCAGCACGACGTACTCGAAGACGAGGAGGTACTTCTGCAGTCGTGCCGCCACCGCGACGCCGCGGACAGCGGTGAAGGTCACCGCTCCCAGAACGGTGAGTCCCAGCAGCGTCGACTGCAGTGTGGAATCGGGATCGAGGGGGAGTCCGGCGACACTGTGCACGCCGGCCATGCCGCCGAGCTGCAGGATCGCCGACCCGGCGATCGCGGTGGTGTAGGCCATGAACACGACGACGGCGACGATGGCCATCCAGCCGGTGAGGAACCCCAGCCACGGACTGAGGCTGCGGCCCACCCAGACGTAGCTGTTGCCGCAGTTGGGTTCGACCCGGTTGAGCCGGGCATATCCGCTGGCGATTCCCAGAATGGGAACGAACGCCAGCAACAGCACCACCGGCATCTGGAGGCCGACCACGGCGGCGACGACTCCCAATCCGACACCGATGCTGGTCGTCGCCGCGGTACTCGAGGCGGCGATCGCAATGCCGTCCATGACTCCGAGGGTTTTGTGGAAGGCCGTCGCCCTGGGCGCGCCGGCCGCGCCGTCGTTCACTGTTGCCATCTGCGTCGCTTTCGCTCGAAGGGTGGGGAGGGCGACGCCAGGCCCGGATCCGGACTTCTCACGGCCGGTGCCTGGGGTTTCGCTCCCTGCCTGTGACATGCAACACTGTCGATGTCCGCATGGTCAACGGTGTTGGCATAAGTCGGGATGCGACGGAAGGAGCCCGAAATTGGCGAAGCAGATGGTCTCGGATTCGCCCAGAAGGAGACGCAGGCCGACGAAGCAGGGTGTCGTTCTCTCGGAGCAGACGATCATCGAAACGGCGTTGCGGTTGCTGCGGCATCACGGCAGCGCGGGGTTGTCCGCTCGCCGTCTCGGGGCTGCGCTGGGGGCCGACCCGAGCACCCTGTACCGGTACTTCCACGGAATCGACGACCTGACGCTGGCGATCGCCGACGAGCTGATCGGCCGGTCGTTTCACGGCTGGGAACCCACCGGGGACTGGTGGCGAGACCTGTACGCACTCGGAATACGTTCGCATGCGGCATATCTGGATCACCCGCAGGCGGCAGTCCTGTCGGCCAGCAGAGTCAGCGGCCGCGCCTCCGAGCAAGCCGCAGTCGACACGATTCTCGGAATACTGCGTGAAGCGGGCTTTCCCGACGGTGCAGCCGTCCGCCTCTACCGCGCGTTCGTCGATCAGATGCTGGCGTTCGCCGCACTCGACGGCGCCGAACTCGCGCTACCCGACGACGTCCGTGAGTCGGACCGGGAACTGTGGCGATCGTCGTACACGCAACTGCCGGCCGAGACACACCCGCACATCGCTGCGACCGCGGGACTTCTCGTCGGACTCGCCGACCGCAGTGCGTATCCAGACGCACTCGAACTGTTCCTGGACGGCGCACGCGCCCTGCTTCAGCGACTCGAAACGACGAGGGACCCGGCGGGCACGTGACCGTCGGCAGACACCGCGAGTCCGGTCGTAGAATTCATCGGGGAGAACCTGATGTGCTCCATTCGGCGAACCGTGTTGATCGCTGCCGCTCTTGCCGTCGGTGCGGCGGCAGCCAAGGGCGTGTCTGTCGCACGGACCCGGGACGTGCCGCCACCGGCTGTGGACGGCGAGTTGCGCTTCGACCGGGCGGCGCGCGACGCCGTCGCCGACGACTTCGGGCACCTGGTCCGCACGCCGCCGGAGGTCGTACTGCTGCCGGGGTCCACCGACGACGTCGCCGCGACGATCCGCTGGGCCGCGAAGCGGGGCCGCACGTTCGCCCCGCAGGGGCAGCGGCATTCGGTGTGGGGACGATCGTCCGCCCCGGACGGCATCGTGGCCGATATGACGGCGCGGCATTCCGTCGGTGACGTCCGGGGAGACCGGATCGTCGTCGGCGCGGGCGCGACGTGGAGCGAGGTGCTCGCCGCCACGCTGCCGCAGGGAAAGACCCCGCCCGTGCTCGCCGACTACCTCGGGCTGTCGGTCGGCGGGACACTCGCAGTCGGGGGTGTCGGCGGCACGACCTGGCGATACGGCGTCCAGAGCGACAACGTCGTCTCGATGGTCGTGGTGACCGGTGCGGGGCGGACGATCACCTGTTCGGCGGAGCACCATCCCGACCTGTTCGCCATGGTGCGGGCGGGTCTCGGCCAGGTGGCCGTGATCACCGAGGCGACGCTCGCGCTCGTCGCGGCGCCGCGGCAGGTCCGCAGGTTCGTGCTGTCCTACCCGGACCTCGCGACGATGCTGCGGGACGAGCGTCTCCTGGTACGCGCCGGCCGCTTCGATGCGGTGCAAGGTGCGATTCCGGCAGCGCCGACCGGTGGTCTGATGTTCCAGGTGGACGTCGCGAAATTCTTCACCGGGAGCCCACCGGACGACGACGTCCTGCTGGCCGGTCTGTCCGACGATGTGGCCGGGCGGACGCCGAGCACCATTCCGTATGCCGACTACCTGAACCGGTTGGCCGGGCTGGAATCGGCGTTGCGCGCCAACGGCCAGTGGTTCCACCCGCACCCCTGGATCACGACCTTCATCGGTGACTCCCGGGTCGCGGACGTCGTCGACGACGAGCTGGGCAGGATCGACGCCGCACACGACCTCGGCGCATTCGGCCAGATCGTGCTCTCTCCGATCTTCACCGGAGCGATCACAAGCCCGCTGCTGCGCACACCCTCGGAGGAGCTGTGCTTCGCGTTCAACTTCGTCCGGGTGCCGACGACGGCCGACCGCGGCAACGCCGACCGGCTCGTGGAAGCCAACCGGGCCGTGTACGAACGCGTCCGCAGCAACGGCGGCACGCTCTACCCGGTCAGCGCGTTCCCGATGTCACCCGAAGACTGGCGCCGGCATTTCGGGCCCGCGTTCGACCGTCTCCGTGAGGCCAAGCGCACCTTCGACCCCGAGCACGTCTTGACACCCGGCTATGAGATCTTCGAGGACGTTCCACACCACCTCAACCGGCGGCGAGCGGCACCAGGGTGAAGTGGCCGACTCCGCGGGCCGCGGAGAACACTTCCCACGACATGGGACCGCCGGGACCGCGGCCCTCTCCGTACCGGAGGTCGAAGGCGGGGTTCACCGGCGCCAGTCGGTAGTCGAAGAAGGCGTAGTTGGCGCGCAGCATCGTTCGCGCCGGCTCGGAGGCCTCGGCGAGCCGCGGCACCAACCGGTCCTCGACCACCAACCCGCGGTCGGAGAACTCGTCGACGATGACGCATTCACAGAAGTACGCGAGCGTGCCGATCTCACCGGGAGACCGGACCGGTGCGTCCCCGACGAGCGTCCCGACCGCACGGCCGACCCGCTCGTAGTCCTGCGCACTCGCCCAGTTGCCGAAAATGGGTGGCGCCTCCCACGGGAGGCCGCCCTCGACGTCGAAATACACTGCGCCGGCGCCCAGCACGGCGAGCAGACCGGCCAGCGCACCGACGACGGCGCGGTCCGCGGTGTCGCGAGCGGCGGTCCAGTGGATGCCGGCGGCGAGGACGGCGAACATCGCCAGCGTCGTCGCGGGCGCCACGTAGTACCAGTGGTACGGCACGGTGTCGAGGACGACGTAGGCGACGTAGTACAGCGCGCCGGACAGCCCGAGCGCGAGGACCGCCCCCGGCACCGGTAGCGGTCGCTTCCGGTAGCGGGCGTACGAGAAGAGCGCGAGCAGAAGCAGGACGAGTCCGAGTGCTGCCGGCCCGAAAGCGGCGACGGTCCGCCACGGGTTGGACTCGAAGTACATGATCGGGCCGGTGAGGTAGTTGAAGCCGCCCACGTCGGAGGCCTGCCCCTGCTTGATCAGGAAGGTGTCGGGCAGGGCCGAACCGAGGACGAGCCAGCTGAACACGTACCACGGCGCGGCGATCGCGGCGAAGCCGGCGAGGGCCCGACGCACCTGGCCGCCGCGAATCGCCGGCGACAGGGCCGCGATGACGAGAACGAACACGAGCAGGTCCAGTCGAACCAGCGCCGCCGTACCCGCGGCCGCACCGAACCACGCGGCCCGCCCGTCGAGCGCGAACCACACCATCACCGCGACCGCGGCAGGGATCAGGAGCACCTCGAGCCCGACCGCCGACAACACGAACGGGTTGAACGCCACCAGCGCACCGGCGAGCGCCGCCCAGAACGTTCCGAGGCCGAGTCGCCGCCCGATCCGGGCCAGCACCCACCCCAGTAGTGCGGTGACCGCGACGTTGAGCATCCCGAGTGCGAGCAGCGGATCGCCCGGGCCCCACAACCGGGTCAGGAACGTCAGCGCCCCGAGCACCAGCACGTTCAGCGGGGACGTCGACGTGTTCGCGGTCAGTCCGTGCACGATCGCCCACTCGCCGTGGACGGCCAGGTTCCGGGCGGCCGACAGGCTGATGTAGGCATCGTCGGTGAGGCTGCCGGACACGACCCAGAACAGCACGGCCGCCACCACCGCGCCCGATGCGGCGAGGATCGCCGGCGCCCGGTACGGGTTCGCGACCGGTGGCGGGGTGGACCGATCGAGCGGTGGGTTCAGCAATCCTGTAGACACCGCGACATCGTAGAGGGCAGGGGGAAACGCCGCGCAGCCACCGAACCCGAAGGTGACGAGGTCGTACGTTTTGCAGTGTGTTTAGCGGCGCGGATTGACGGGAAATCGATGGCGCAGGGTCGGAGGCGCAACCGGTGGCACACCCGGTCCAGGTTCCGCGGGTTGAGTCCCCAGGCCGCGGGACCGCCCGCCGCCGATGGCTCCCGGCGTGCTACTCGCTGAATTCGCCCATCGCGGGCGACCATTCGCGAATCTGCATGTTCGCCACCAGATTCTCCTCGGCGAACGGATCGTGCGCGAACACGCGCGCGACCGCGTCCTCGTCCTCGGCGTCGACGATGAACAGCGCACCGTGGCCGCTCGCGAGAGGCCCGGTCGAGCGCATGATCTTGCGACGGAGGAGCTCGGAGAGCCACGCACGGTGCTGTGTTCGGTGATCGTCGCGAAGGGCCGACGTCTCAGGGCTGTAGGTGTACTCCACGACGAACAGTGGCATGTGGTCCTCGCTCAGCCGTGGTCGATGTAGGACTCGAGCTGGTCGCGTTCGGTCTGCAACTCGCCGATCCGGCTCTTCACCACGTCGCCGATGCTGACGATGCCGACCAATTGGCCGTCCACGATCACCGGCAGATGCCGGATCCGGCGTTCGGTCATGGTTTCGGCGAGACTGTCCACGGTGTCGGTCGGCAGGCACGCGAACACCGATGTCGTCATGATGTCCACGACCCGCGCATTCAGGATGTCGGGGCCGCGTTCGTGGATGCGGCGCACGATGTCGCGTTCGGTGACGATCCCGACGACGGCGTCGTTCTCCGTGACCACCAGGGCTCCGACGTTGTGCCGGGCAAGTTCGCCGATCAGGGTGCTGACCGGCATTTCCGGATCCACCGTCACCACGGCGGGACCCTTGTTCCGCAACACATCCGCGATTCGCATCTGGACACCCCGATCCCTGGGCTCTCCCACTGTCCGCCGTCTCGATCATAGGCAGACTTCGAGCGTATGCCAGGGGTAATGGAGGTCTTGGTTTGGTTATCCACTCGTGACCGCCTGTCGTGCGGGCAGCGCGCCCACTCGGAGCGCGGTGTTAGGTTGGCGCTGTGCCGATCACCGTGCTACTCGTCGACGACCAGGAACTGATGCGGATGGGCCTCAACATGGTGCTCGACGCCCAGGACGACATCACCGTCGTCGGTGAGGCGAGCGACGGGGCGGCCGCCGTCGCCGCGGTCCGCAAACTCGAACCCGACGTGGTGCTGATGGACGTCCGGATGCCGGTGGTGGACGGGGTGAGCGCCACCGCCCAGATCCTGGAGTCCGGTGTCGCCAGCCGTGTGCTGGTGATGACGACGTTCGACCTCGACGAGCACGCCATGGGTGCGTTGCGGGCGGGGGCCAGCGGTTTCCTGCTCAAGGACACCCCGTCGGAAGACCTGGTGTCGGCCATTCGCAGCGTCGCCGCGGGTGATGCCGTGGTGTCGCCGAAGGTGACCCGGCGGCTGCTGGCGAGGTTCCTCGACGACGGTCCGGCGCCGTTGCGCGACCCGGAGGTCCTCGACGTGCTGACCGAGCGTGAGCGGGAAGTTTTACAGTTGGTGGCCACCGGGCTGTCGAACACGGAGATCGCCGCTCAGCTGTTCCTGTCGGAGTCGACCATCAAATCGCACGTGGGCCGGATCCTCACCAAGCTGAACGTCCGCGACCGGGTGCAGGCCGTGGTGCTGGCCTACGAGACGGGCCTGGTGCGACCCGGCTCGTAGGCCGGCGGGTGGGGAAGCGTACCGCGGTCAGACGGTGAAGGTGCCGACGGTCGGGACCACCGTGCACGTGACGGCGTCGGCATAGCCGACCGTGCCGAACATCGTCGCGAGAACCGTGCCCTTGCCGGTGTCGACGATCTTCGACAGCAGTGGGGTGCCCAAGATCGGCAGTTTGTCGTCGAGTTTCACGATGCCACCCTGGAACGTGGTCAGGTTGATCCACGCGACGCTGAGTTCGGACGACTGCGGGATCGCAACGTAGGCGGGGATCGCCTGGAAGCGGAGTTGGTTCGCGCTGATCTGGGGGAACAGGTTCGGGCCGCCCTGTGCGCTGGCCAGTGTGACCGTCGCGGGTTTGTCGGCGACGCCGCACCCGAGGGTGGGGGACGGGTACATGAAATCCTGCGGCGTGGTGAGTCCGACTTCGAGCACGTCCTTCGGGATGAACACGCTGGCACCGAGAAGTGCGTCGACGGCGGCGGTCGCGGCGGGGGAGACCTCGGTGGCCAGCGCCTGCAGTTCGGCGGCGCCCTTTGCGAAGTCGGCGACCGGTGCTGCCGACGCCGGTCCCGAGGACAGCATGCCGAAGGCGGCTGCGGACGCGAGAACGATTGCGGCTCGGCGGAAGACGGTGGAACGAGTCATATCGGCTCCTCGTTGTGCGCGGGATCGGAAGACCCCCATCGCAGTGAACTGCATCATGTGCAGAGTCTCAATGTCAACTTGAGGGTTAGCATCGTGGCCGCTTCGATATCTGCGGCCGGGAGAAAAACGGCAACCTCGAACGTTGAACGATCAGACGGTTGACCCAGACCCTCGATGAACCGGCCGTCCGAAAGGGGACGTCATGTACGCCGCACTGTTCCTGTTGTACGTAGTGGTGGAGATCGCCGCGCTCGTCCTGGTCGGTCACGCGATCGGCGTGCTGTGGACGGTGCTCCTCCTGCTCGGGGGAACGCTGATCGGACTGCTGCTGATGCGGTCGCAGTGGCGTCGTGTGATGGACGGACTGCGTCGGGCGGCGGGCGGCGACGGCTCCCCGGGGGCCGCGGTCGCGGACGGCGCACTCGTCGCGCTGGGCTCCGCCCTGATGTTCGTTCCCGGCCTCGTCACCTCGGTGCTCGGACTGCTCTTCCTCATTCCGCCCACCCGGTGGGCCCTCCGACCCGTCGTCGTCCTGCTGGCGGGACGCCGCGCCGCGACCGTAGCGGCCGGAGCCGAGGCGTTCGCGCGGGCACCCCGGCGTGGACGCGGTGAGGTGATCGAGGGAGAGGTCGTCGACGAGGTCTTCGAGGGCGAAGTGATCGACGAGGAGCCCCGAACCCCGACCCGTGATCCCCACGTTCTGCCCTAACAGGCAGACTGGTTGCCTGTGACTACACAACTGCTGGTCGGCGGCCGAATCTACAGTTCCTTTGCACCAGACGCCACGTCGATGGCAGTGACCGACGGTGTCGTGTCGTGGGTCGGCGACGACCGCGCGGCCCGCGCGCTGCACCCCGGCGCCGAGGTGGTCGACCTCGGCGGCGCGTTCGTCACCCCGGCGTTCGTCGACACGCACGTGCACGTCACGGCGCTCGGCCTGAACATCGTCGGACTCGACCTGGTGGGGGTCGGTTCGCTCCGCGAGTGCCTCGACCGGCTCGCGTCCTTCGCCCGCACCCATTCCGACGCGGTCATCTGGGGCCACGGCTGGGACGAATCGGCGTGGCCGGAAGGCACCGGCCCCACCACGGCGCAACTCGACGAGGCCGCCCCCGGACGCACCGTGTACCTGTCCCGGATCGACGTCCACTCGGCCGTGTGCTCGACGGCCCTGCGCCGGTCGGTCCCGGATCTGAGCGAGGCCTCCGGGTTCTCGTCCGAGGGACCGCTGACCTTCGAGGCGCACCACGCCGCCCGCACCGTCGCCCGCTCACTGCTGACGGCCGAGCAGCGCTCCGCCGCCCGCCTCGCCGCCCTCGACGCCATCGCCTCGCGGGGCATCGTCGCGGTCCATGAATGCGGCGGACCCGACATCGCGGGACTCGACGATTTCCGTGAACTCCTCGCCACCCCGCACGGCGTCGAGGTCCGCGGCTACTGGGGTGAAGCGGTCACCGACGCCGACGAGGCCAGGAAGCTGCTCGACGCCACCGGCGCGCACGCGCTGGGTGGCGACCTGTTCATCGACGGATCCCTCGGCTCTCACACGGCGTGGCTGAGCGAACCGTATGCGGACCTGGACGGCGGCACCGGCAAGAGCTACCTGGGAGTCGACGAGATCGCCGCCCACGTGCGCGCCTGCACGATCGCCGGAATTCAGGCCGGGTTCCACGTCATCGGCGACGCCGCCGTCCGGGCCGCGGTCGACGCGTTCGCCGTCGTCGCCGACGAACTGGGCGGTCCCGCGGTCGCGGCGGCCGGGCACCGACTCGAGCACGCCGAGATGATGACCGGCGACGATGCGGCACGGCTGGCGCAGTGGGGTGTGATCGCCAGCGTCCAGCCCGCATTCGACGCCCTGTGGGGCGGAACCGACGGACTGTACGCGCAGCGCCTCGGAACCGAGCGCGCCCTCACGCTCAACCCGTTCGCCGCCGCCGCCTCCGCCGGGGTGTCGCTCGCGCTGAGCTCCGACGCACCGGTCACCCCGGTGGAACCCTGGGCGATGCTGCGCGCCGCCGTCCACCACCGCACGCCCGGCAGCGGGATCTCCCCGCGCGCGGCGTTCTCGGCGGCCACCCGCGGTGCGTGGCGTGCCGGCGGGGTCCGCGACGGTCTCGCCGGGACGCTCGCTCCGGGCGCACCGGCGTCGTACGCCGTGTGGGATGCCGGCGAACTGGTCGTCAGTGCCCCCAAGGACTCCGTGCAGCGGTGGTCGACCGATCCCCGGTCCCGGGTGCCCGCCCTTCCGCGTCTCGAGGACGACGCGCCCACGCCGGTCCTGCTGCGGTCGGTTCACCGGGGGAGCGTCGTCCATGAGCGGTAGCACGACGGCACGCTGGACCACCGGAAAGCGTGGCGTGCTCGTGCGCTCCGTCCTGTCGGTGGCCGCCGGATTCCTCGTCTTCGCCGGTTTTCCACCCCGCCCCCTGTGGTTTCTCGCGCCCCTCGGCATCGCCCTGCTGACGCTGGTCCTCACCGGTGCCGGCGGCGCGGCACCGCGGCTGCGCGCGGGCTTCGGCTACGGCTACCTCGCGGGACTCGGTTTTCTCGTGCCACTGCTCCCGTGGATCGGGGTGTTCGTCGGCGCCCTCCCGTGGCTCGCGCTCGCGGCGGTCGAGTCGCTGTTCATCGGATTCTTCGGGGTGCTCGCCGTGCTCGTGTCGCGGCTGCGCTGGGCGCCGCTGTGGATCGCGGCGTGCTGGTCGCTGACGGAATGGCTGCGTGCGAGTGTGCCGTTCGGCGGCTTCCCCTGGGGGCGGTTGGCGTTCGGTCAGTCGGAGGGCTGGTTCCTGCCGCTCGCCGGCATCGGGGGTTCCCCGTTGCTCAGCTTCGGGGTGGCGCTGACCGGTGCCGGACTGGCGTCCGTCGCCGTCACGGTGCGAGCCCGGGCGGGCGGCGCCACGAACTGGGTGCGGCCGCTCGCGGGCGGTCTGGTCGCCGCCCTCGCCGCGACGGTCGTCTCGCTCGCACTGTGGCCGACGCTGCCGGGCATGGACTCGGGGGACCGGACGATCACCGTCGCCGCGATCCAGGGCAGCGTCCCCAAACTCGGTCTCGACTTCAACGACCAGCGCAAACGCGTCCTCGACAATCACGTGAACCGAACCCTCGAACTCGCCGACGACGTCGCGTCCGGCGCGGCACCGCAACCCGACCTCGTCATCTGGCCGGAGAACGCATCCGACATCGACCCGCTGCGCAACGCCGACGCCGCCGCGGACATCTCCCGGGCGTCCGAGGCGATCGGCGCACCCATTCTGGTGGGAGCGGTGCTCGTGAACTCCGACCGCACCACCACCAACTCGGTGATCGTGTGGGACGGCGATGCCGGTCCGCAGGAGCGGCACGACAAGAAGATCATCCAGCCGTTCGGTGAGTACCTGCCGTACCGCGGATTCTTCCGGCACTTCTCCTCCTACGCCGACCGCGCGGGCAACTTCGTTCCCGGCGACGGCGATGGCGTCGTCCACGCGAACGGGATCGCCGTCGGCGTCGCGACCTGCTACGAGGTCGCCTTCGACCGGGCGTTCGAGCAGTCGGTACGTAGCGGCGCCGAACTCCTGGCCGTCCCCACCAACAACGCCACGTTCGGCGACACCGAGATGACCTACCAGCAACTGGCGATGTCGAAGGTGCGGGCCGTGGAGCACGGGCGCGCCGTCGTCGTGGCCGCCACCAGCGGTGTCAGCGCGATCATCGGACCCGACGGGTCCACAGTGCAGCAGACCCCACTCTTCGTCCCCGCGGCCCTGGTGTCGCAGGTGCCGCTGAGCACCGGTACTACGCTGGCAAGTCGGCTCGGCCCGATTCCGGAGATCCTTCTGTGTCTCGGCGCCGTCGCTGCCGTCGCGTTCGCCGTGGTGCAACGACGACGCACCGTTCGCACACCGATTCACAGCAGTACCGAGAAGGCGCCGGCAGATGCCGGCAGGGAGGATCCTCATGGCATCGGAGACCGATTCCGGGCAGAGCGGGGCACCGAGCGCACGGACTCTGGTGATCATTCCGACGTATGACGAGCGGGAGAATCTCGGCCTGATCGTGCGGCGCCTGCATGCGGCGCTGCCGCGGACGCATGTTCTCGTCGTCGACGACGGCAGCCCCGACGGCACCGGCGACGTCGCGGACGCCCTCGCGTCGAACGACGACGCCGGTCGCATCCACGTGATGCACCGGACGGAGAAGAACGGACTCGGCGCCGCCTATATCGCCGGCTTCCGGTGGGGCCTGGACCGCGACTACACCGTCCTCGTCGAAATGGACGCCGACGGAAGCCACGCCCCGGAACAGTTGCATCGTCTGCTCGACCAGGTCGATGCCGGCGCCGACCTCGTCCTCGGGTCGCGCTACGTGCCGGGCGGCACGGTGGTCAACTGGCCGAAGCACCGCGAGTGGCTGTCACGCGGCGGGAACATCTACTCCCGACTGGCCCTCGGCGTGAAGATCAAGGACATCACCGGCGGATTCCGCGCATACCGCCGCGAGGTGCTCGAGAAACTCGACCTCGCCGCGGTGGAGTCGCACGGCTACTGCTTCCAGGTAGACCTGGCGTGGCGGGCCATTCAGGAGGGCTTCACGGTCCGTGAGGTTCCGATCACGTTCACGGAGCGAGAGATCGGCGAATCCAAGATGAGTGGCGGGATCGTCCGCGAGGCCCTTCTCAAGGTCACCCAGTGGGGGCTGCGGAACCGGATCGCCCGGATCAAGGGCGTGGCTGCCAGATAGCGCCACGAGTACCAACCGCTGCCCCATTCCTTCGACAGAAGTAGTGGGGCAGTGCTGGGTTAGGTGCTCCAAAACGTGATACCCAGGGGTAAAGCGCCGCGCGTCCACATTCTGAGACGCCCTGAAACGGTTTGAACCGCACGTCCGATAGGAACCTGAAGCGTACTCCCGGGTAAGGTTCGGTTAATTCCCAGGTTCGCAGGTCACTATGAGTTTCTTGGGTGGCCGGTGGGTTCGTCCCACCGCCGGAGTGGGAAGAGGACGTACAAGGTGGTCGAAGCTGTGCCGGGTGGTGACGTGACCGCCGTGGATCGTATTCCGGACGGTGCATTCCCACTCTCCACCGCTCAGCGGGGGATGTGGTTCGCCCAGCAGCTCGATCCCGACGTGCCCGTCAACATCGCGCAGTGCGTCGAATTGGTGGGTGCCCTCGACGTCACGCTGCTGTCGGAGTCGCTGATCGCCGCAGGCCGCGAACTCGGCTCCGCGTTCCTCCGCCTCGTCGAGGTCGACGGAGTTCCCTATCAGCTGGTCGATCCGACGCTGGACGCGTCGGTCAGGTTCGTCGACCTGCGGCACGAGCCCGATCCGAGGGCGGCGGCCAAGGAGTGGATGCGGCAGGAGTACACCACTCCGGTCGACGTGTACCGCGACCGGCTCGTCACCTCGGCGGTCCTGTGCACCGGGCCGGATCGTCATTACTGGTACAGCCGTGTCCACCACGTCGCGCTCGACGGCATGGGATCGATGACGCTCATCGACCGGACCACACAGCTGTACACGGCAGCCGTCGAGGGTCGCGCCGTGGCGCCGTCCAAGGCTGCCGCACTCACCGACGTCGCCCGCGTCGACGACGACTACCGGGCGTCGTCGCGCTACCGGGCCGACGGGGAGTACTGGTCCGAGCGGGTATCGACCATCGGCGAACCGTACAGCCTCGTCGACCGCACGTCCCCCGCGCGGGCACGCAGCCGCACGACGGGCGGCCAGATCCCCGGCCCCCTCGTCGGCCACCTCGACGCCGCGACGGACCGCCACGACTCGTCGGCCGCGTTCGAAGTCATCGCCGCTTTCGCCGCGTACCTCGCCCGGATGACCGGACGCGAGGAGGTCGCCGTCAGTCTGCCCGTCACTGCGCGCACCACCGCGCTGCTCCGCCGCTCCGGCGGCATGGTGTCCAACGTCGTCCCGCTCCGCCTGCACGTGCGCCCGGACATGACGAACACCGATCTGGTGGCAGCGGTCCGGCTGGAAGTCACCGCGGCACTCCGGCACCAGCGCTACCCGCACATCGACATCCGGCGCGACGCGGCCACCGAGCATCAGGGCTTCTACGGACCCCTGATCAACGTCATGCTGTTCCACGACGAGATCACCCTCGGCAGCATCGTCGGCCGGCTCGAACTGCTGTCCACCGGTCCGATCAACGACCTCGCGGTCAACATCTATCACGGCGTCGCCGGCACCAGCCTCAACCTCGACCTCGAGGCCAACCCCGACCTGTACTCCGAAGACGTCCTCGACGCCCACCACGCCCGCTTCACCCGATTCCTCGGCGCCTTCCTCACCTCCGACACCGGCACACTGCACGGATCGGCGAGCAACGGGCCGCCACGCCCGATCGGCGACCTCCAGATCCTCGACGAGAACGAACGCCGCAGCCTGGCGCCGGCCGCCGGGCGCGCCGGATTCGCACCGGTCACGCTGCCGGACCTGCTCGTCGGCGCCGTGCGCAGCAACCCGGACGGCGACGCCCTCGTCGCGCCCGGGCACGGGACATCCGACGACACCCTGAGCTACCGCGCCCTGGACGAGGCGTCGAACCGGCTGGCCCGTCTCCTGATCGACCTCCAGGTCGGCCCGGAGGTCATGGTGGCGCTGGCGTTGCCGCGGTCGCGGGAGTCGGTGTCGAGTGTGTGGGCGGTGGCGAAGACGGGAGCGGCGTTCGTTCCGGTCGATCCGAGCTATCCGGCTGACCGCATCGCGTTCATGCTGGAGGATTGTGGTGCGCCGATCGGTATCACCACCGCCGCGTGGCGGGACGGGCTGCCGGAGTGCACGCACTGGATCGTATTGGACGACGACGAGTTTCGGACGACCGCGGCGGTGTATCCCCCGGATGCGGTGACGGACGCCGATCGGACGCGGGCGTTGTCGGTCGATCATCCCGCGTATGTGATCTACACGTCGGGGTCGACGGGCCGGCCGAAGGGTGTGGCGGTCACGCACCGGGGTGTGGTGAATCTGGCGGCGGACGAGCGGGACCGTCTGGTGGTGTCGGCGGATTCGCGGGTGCTGCATTTCGCGTCGCCGAGTTTCGATGCCTCGGTGTTCGAGTTGGTGATGGCGGTGTGTGCGGGGGCGACCCTGGTGGTAGCGCCGACCACGATCTACGGTGGCACCGAGTTGGCGGAATTCCTTGCCGAGCAGTGGGTGACACACGCGTTCTGCACGCCGGCGGCGTTGGCGTCGCTCGATCACCGCGGTCTGCACCATCTGCAAACGGTGGTGGTGGCGGGGGATGTGTGCCCGCCGGAGTTGGTGGCGCGGTGGGCGCCGGGCCGGATCATGGTCAATGCGTACGGCCCGAGTGAGACCACGATCATGTCGTCCGCTACCGGACCGATGGCGCCCGGGCAGTTGGTGAGTATCGGGTCACCGACCGTGGGTGTCGACCTCGTCGTCCTCGACCATCGGTTGCGTCCGGTCCCGGCCGGGGTGCGCGGTGAACTCTACGTCCTCGGCTCCAGCTTGGCTCGCGGGTACGTGCATCGGGCCGGGTTGACGGCGGAGCGTTTCGTGGCGAGCCCGTTCGGCACCGGCGCGCGGATGTACCGCACGGGTGACGTCGTCCGCTGGGTGACCGCCCCGGACGGGCCTCCGGTCCTGGAGTTCTTGGGCCGCAGTGATTTTCAGGTCAAGATCCGGGGGTTCCGGATCGAATTGGGTGAGATCGACGCCGCGTTGGCTGCGCATCCGGTGGTGGAGTTCGCCCACACGGTCGGCTATGACGACGGGAGGGGGACCAGTCGGCTGGTCTCTTACGTGCTGCCGGCGCCCGCAACCGACATCGACACCCGGGTGTTGGCGGACTTCGTCGGGGAGCGCCTTCCCGGGTACATGGTGCCGTCGTCGATCATGGTGCTGGATTCGCTGCCGCTGACCCCGGCCGGCAAACTCGATCGCAATGCCCTGCCCGCACCGGTATTCGCCGCGCGCTCGGCCGACGTCGTGCGCCCGAGAACGGTCACCGAGGAGATCCTCCTCGCGATCTTCCTCGACGTCCTCGGCCTGCCCGAACTGAGCGTCGACACCAGCTTCTTCGACCTCGGCGGCAACTCGCTGACGGCCACCCAGGTCGTGTCCCGGGTGAATGCCGCCCTCGGCGTGCGGATCGGGGTCCGGGACCTCTTCCAGGCGCCGTCGGTGTCGCAACTGGCGGTCGCGGCGGCGAACACCGGCCCGCAGGCCGACTCGCGTCCCGTGCTGGAGGCGCGGGAACGACCCGCCCGCGTGCCCCTCTCCGTTGCGCAGCAACGCATGTGGTTCCTCAACCAGTTCGACACGGCGTCGCCTGCGTACAACCTGCCGATCGCCCTGCGGCTCACCGGTGCACTCGACCGGGACGCCCTGCGCGGGGCGCTCGACGACGTCCAGGAACGGCACGAGGCGCTGCGCACCGTCTTCCCTGACACCGCGGATGGTCCCCACCAGTTGGTCGTGCCCGTTCTGAGCGTGCTGGCCGAGACGGATCCGATCGACGTCGACGCGGAGTCGCTCACCGCCGCGGTGACGGTCCTCGGCGGCGCCGGATTCGACCTCACCACCGACACACCGCTGCGCGCCGGGCTGTTCCGGGAGGCGCCCGACCGGCACGTTCTGGTCCTCGTGGTTCATCACATCGCCGCCGACGGCTGGTCCATGACGCCGCTGGCCTCCGACCTGATGCTCGCGTACGCGGCACGTGCGGCCGGTCACGCGCCCGCCTGGGCGCCCCTCGCGGTGCAGTACGCCGACTACAGCCTCTGGCAGCGTGAACTCCTCGGGTCGGAGGACGACCCGAACAGCCTGTCCGCCAGGCAGATCGACCATTGGCGGTCGGTGCTCGCCGGAGCGCCCCAGGTGATCGAACTGCCCACCGACCGGACCCGGCCCGCCGAGATGTCGCACCGAGGTGGCCGCGTCGAGTTCACGATCCCCGCCGACATCCACCGGGGTCTTGCGGATCTGGCGCAGAGCACCGGCACCACGCTGTTCATGGTCACCCACGCAGCCCTCGTGGTGCTGTTCCACCGCCTCGGCGCCGGACCGGACATCGTCATCGGGACCCCGGTCGCCGGACGCGGCGAGGAAGCGCTCGACCACCTCGTCGGCATGTTCGTCAACACCCTGGTCCTTCGCGCGACCGCCGAGCCGGGCGACACGTTCGAGGAGGTTCTCGACCGCGTCCGCGACGCCGACCTCGCCGCATTCCAGCACGGCGACGTCCCCTTCGAGCGCCTCGTGGAGGTGCTCAGCCCCACCCGGTCGTCCGCGCACCATCCGCTCTTCCAGGTCATGCTCTCGTTCCAGAACACCGCGCCGACCGCCGTGGAGCTGCCCGGTCTCGAGGTCGCGGCGACAGAAATCGACGTCCACGTTGCGAAATTCGACCTCCAGTTGACCGTCACCGAACGGTTCGTCGAGGCGGGCACGCCGGATGGTGTCGCGGCCGGTTTCGATTACGCCACCGATCTCTTCGACGAGTCCACCGTCGCGTCGATGGCCGAGCGATTCGTGAACCTGTTGCGCTCGGTTGCGACATCCTCCGCGACGGCGGTCGGTGATCTGCCCCTGCTCCACGCCGCCGAACGCGACCGCCTTCTCGGCACGTGGAACGACACCGGGCACCACGTGCCTGCGATGTGTCTGCCCGAACTGTTCGACGCGCAGGTTGCTCGCACCCCGGATGCGGTGGCGGTGGTGTTCGGCGACGTCACGCTGTCGTATTCCCAACTCGATCGCCGCGCAAACAGTCTGGCGCGCTATCTGATCGACCGCGGGGTGGGACCCGAAACCCGTGTCGGGCTGGCAATGCGGCGCTCACCGGATCTGGTGGTGGGCATGTACGCGATCGTCAAGGCCGGCGGTGCCTACGTGCCGGTCGATCCCGACCACCCGACGGACCGGATCGGGTATGTGCTCGACTCCGCACAGCCCGTCTGCGTCCTCACGACCTCGGCCGACCGCAGCGCACTTCCTGCGGGTTCGTCGTTCGTCGAGATCGATCGGATCGTGCTGGATTCCTGTTCCGGCGAACGCGTCACCGACTCCGACCGACTGGCACCGCTCCGGCCGGACAACCCCGCGTACGTCATCTACACCTCGGGCTCCACCGGCCGGCCCAAGGGGGTGTCGGTGCCGCACCGCGGGATCGTCAATCAGCTCCTGTGGATGCAGTCGGAATACGCGCTCACCGAACGGGACGTGCTACTGCAGAAGACCGCAACCACTTTCGACGTATCACTGTGGGGTTACTTCTGGCCGCTGCACACGGGCGCCACGATGGTGCTGGCCACCCCGGACGGTCACCGCGACCCCGAGTACCTCGCTCGGGTCATCGACGAGCAGGGTGTCACGGTCACGGACTTCGTGCCCTCGATGCTCGACGCCTTCGTCGCGTCCGTGCCCACCACCTCGTGCGCCACTCTGCGGCACGTCTTCGTGATCGGCGAGGCGCTGCCCCCGGAGACCGTCACGCGATTCCGGGCGCTGTCCGATGCCGGACTGCACAACCTGTACGGGCCCACCGAGGCGGCAGTCTCGGTCACGTACTGGGACACCGCGACCACGGTCACCGGCACGGTGCCGATCGGCGTGCCCGAGTGGAACACCCAGGTCTACGTTCTCGATTCGCGTCTGCATCCGGTTCCCCCCGGCGTTGCCGGTGAGCTCTACCTGGCGGGCGAGCAGCTGGCCCGGGGATACCTCGGCCGCGTCGATCTCACCACGGACCGGTTCGTGGCCAATCCGTTTACCGCCGGCGTGCGTATGTATCGCACCGGCGATCTCGTGCGATGGACGTCGGCGGGTGCACTCGAATACATCGGGCGCACCGACTTCCAGGTCAAGTTCCGAGGCCAGCGCATCGAGCTCGGTGAGATCGAATTCGTGCTGCGGGCGCAACCGTCGGTCACCAGCGCCGCCGTGCTGGTCCATTCCGATCCCGGCACCGGCGATCATCTCGTCGCGTACGTGGTGCCCGAGCGGGGACACGACCTCGATACCACGCGACTTCGCGAGTGCATCGCCGCGTCCCTGCCTGCGTACATGATTCCGGCGGCCCTGATGGTCGTCGACGAATTCCCGCTCAATACCAGTGGAAAGCTCGATCGTCGGGCGCTGCCCGCACCCGAATTCGGTGGTTCCGCCCCGGAGTACGTGGCCCCGCGCACGCCCGTCGAGGCCCACCTCGCGGTGATCTTCGCCGAAATCCTCGGTCTCGACCGTATCGGCCTCCGGGACAACTTCTTCGACGTCGGCGGTAACTCCCTCGTCGCCACGCGGGTCACCTCGCGTATTCGGGCCGAGTTGGGTGCGCCGCTCGCCCTGCGTGACCTGTTCGATGCCCCCACCGTCGGGGCGCTCGCGGAGCGTATCGAGGGAACAGTGCCGACGGCACCACGTGCCCCACTGGTCGCCGCCGTGCGTGCCGGACGGATTCCGCTGTCCCCGGCACAGCGTCGAATGTGGTTCCTCAACCAGTTCGATACCGCATCCGCGGCCTACAACATGCCGTTCGCTTTGCGGCTGTCCGGCTTTCTCGACGGCGACGGCCTGCGTTCGGCGATTCGCGACGTCCTCGAGCGTCACGAGTCCCTGCGCACGCTGTATCCGGACTCGAACGACGGCCCGCATCAGGTGATCGTCGGCGCCGACGAGGTGTTCCTCGATCTCGACGTGGAGCCGATCATCGAGGCCGAGCTGCCGGCGCGACTCGTGAAGCTCGCCACCGAGGGCTTCGACGTCACGGCGGCGGTGCCGCTGCGCACGGCATTGCTGCGACCGTCCGTCGATGAGGACGAGTACGTGCTGGCCGTGGTGGTGCACCACATCTCCGCCGACGGATCGTCGATGGCCCCGCTCGCCCGTGACATCCTGCTCGCCTACACGGCGCGTACGGCCGGCCGGGCACCGTCGTGGGTGCCGTTGGACGTGCAGTACGCGGACTACAGCTATTGGCAGGCGGAGTTTCTCGGCGACGAGACCGACGGTCGGTCGCAGGCCGCCGAGCAGATCGAATTCTGGTCCGCGGCGCTCGACGGCATCCCCGACCTGCTGGAGTTGCCTGCCGATCGGCCCCGACCTGCCGTGCCGACGAATTCTGGTGCGACGGTGCCGTTCTCGGTCGACGCTGCCACGGTGACAGCCGTCGCCGACCTCGCGACCCGCTCCGCTGCCACGCCGTTCATGGTGTGGCACGCCGCGCTGTCGGTGCTGCTCTCACGGCTGTCGAACGCGGTGGACGTCACCGTGGGCACTCCCGTCGCCGGCCGCGGCGAACCCTCTCTGCAGGACCTCGTCGGCATGTTCGTCAACACCCTCACCCTGCGCGCGCGAGTATCCGGTGACCTGTCATTCGCGGACCTGCTCGCGCAGGTCCGCGAGTTCGACCTCGCCGCGTTCGCGCACGCCGATCTGCCGTTCGAGCGTCTCGTGGAGGTACTCGAACCCGCCCGGTCCACGGCCCGTCACCCGCTTTTCCAGGTGGGTCTGTCATACGAGAACTTCGAACCGGGAGTGCTGGAACTACCGGGTCTGACGGTGAGCGCCGTCGAGATGAATCCGGAGATCGCGAAATTCGATCTGAACGTGACGCTCACGGAGATCCGAGACGAGCGCGGCACCGTGTCCGGTCTCACCGGTGCGTTCACGTATGCGGTCGATCTGTTCGACCGCGACACGGTGGAGTCGTTCGTCGACCGTTTCGCGCGGATCGTGGCGACGGCGCTGGCCGATCCGGGCACGGCGGTGGGGGACCTGCCGGTGCTGGATCAGCGGGAACTGGTTCGCGTACTGCGCGAATGGAACGCCACGGACGTGGAGGTGAGCGAGCGGCCCTACCTCGCCCGCTACGACGAGCAGGCGGCGCGGACGCCTGACGCGGTGGCGGTGGTGTACCGCGACGTGTCTGTGACGTACCGGGAATTCAACGCGCGGGTCAACCGATTGGCCCGCAAACTCATCGCCGAAGGCGCCGGAACCGACACTACCGTCGCGGTCGCGGCCCGCCGGTCGATCGAGTTTCTGATCGCCCTGCACGCCGTGTTGCGCAGTGGTGCGGCGTACGTGCCCCTCGACGTCGACCTTCCGGCGGAGCGAGTGGCCCACGTCATCGAGGCAGCCCACCCCGTGCTCGTTCTGACCGCGGTCCGCGGCGAGTTCGAGTCGGACTCCGGAGTCCGGGTTCTCCCGATGGACGGTCTCGAACTCGACCGGTTCGACGATGCCCCGGTGACGGACCGCGACCGGCTGCGGCCCCTTCTGGCCGACAACCTCGCCTACGTCATCTTCACTTCGGGTTCGACCGGCCGGCCCAAGGGAGTGGCCGTCTCGCACGCCGGTCTCGGAAGCCACTTCGAGTTCCTGGTGTCGCTCGGTGCGCTGGACGAGACCGATCGGGTTGCCGTCAAGACACCACAGTCGTTCGACGCATCACTCTGGGAATTGTTGTGGCCCCTGGCTGTGGGCGCACGGGTGGTGATCGCGGAACCGGACGGACACAAGGATCCCGACTACCTCGCAGAACTGATCGAGACCGAGCAGATCACGGCGATACATTTCGTCCCGTCGATGCTCGCCGTCTTCACCGACGTGATCGCGCCGTCCCGGTTCTCGTCGCTGCGTACCGTGTTCGTCGGCGGCGAGGCACTGTCCGTCACTGTGGCGCGGCGGTTCGCGGCCGTTTCCGACGCCGCCGTCCTCAACGCGTACGGTCCCGCGGAGGTCGCGCCCACTTCCACCACCTCCTGGGTGGACACCTCGAACTCGGGCATCGTCACCGTGGGTACACCGGTGTGGAACACCCGAGCCTACGTGCTGGACCAGCGGTTCCACCCCACTCCTGCCGGAGTGACCGGTGAGTTGTACCTGGCCGGCACACAGGTGTCTCGCGGATACGCCGGACGCCCCGACCTCACCGCCGAACGGTTCGTGGCAAACCCCTTCGACGCGCCGGGCACCCGGATGTACCGGACCGGTGACCGTCTTCGCTGGACCGGCCGGGGCGAATTGGAATACCTCGGCCGCAACGATTTCCAGGTGAAGCTGCGCGGACTGCGGATCGAACTCGGTGAGATCGAGGCGGTACTCGAGTCGGCGGACTCGGTTGCCCAGGCGGTCGTGACCGTGTACTCCGGAGCGGCGAGCGAACAATTGGTGGCCTATCTCGTCGCACGTGCGGGCACGACGGTCGACATCGAGGCACTGACGGCGTATGCCGAGAGTCGGCTGCCCGAATACATGATTCCGGACGGGTTCGTCACGCTCGACGCCTTCCCGATCAACGCGAGCGGCAAACTGGATCGAGTGGCATTGCCTGCCCCGGCCGTCGGTGACGTCGCGGTCGATCGAGTGGAGCCACGTACTCCGATGGAGGAAACACTCGCGGCCCTGTTCCGGGAGGCACTCGGCGTCGACGACCTGGGGGTGAACGACTCGTTCTTCGCTCTCGGCGGCGACAGCATCGTGTCGATCCAGCTGGTGTCGCGAGCCAAGGCGGCGGGGATCGTATTCACCCCACGGGACGTGTTCGAGCGCAAGAGCATTGCCGCGCTCGCCGAAGTGGCTACCGCCGCGTCGGCGGATCGACTCGCGCTCGCCGAACTGGCGGGTGGCGGCGTGGGAAACGTCGAGTTGACCCCGGTTGTCCGATCACTGCTCGACCGGCCGGGTTCGGTGGGCCGGTATTCACAGTCCGTGCTCCTCACGCTGCCGACCGGGATCGAGCGATCGGACATCGTGGCGACGGTGCAGGCGGTGCTCGACAGGCACGACGCGCTGCGGTCCCGGCTGGTTCGCGACGGTGCGGACATGCGTCACTCGGTGTTGCCCGCCGGTGCCGTCTACGCCGATCGACTGGTCACGACGGTGCCGGTGAATCCCGACGTCGGTGACGCAGCCTTCGAAGCAGTGATCGACCGCGAACTCTCCGCCGCGGCCGACCGGTTCGACTTCGAGACCCCGGTGCTCACGCAGTTCGTCTGGTTGGACCGTGGTGCGACCAGGCCCGGGCGGCTCCTCGTGGTTGCTCATCACCTGGTCGTCGACGGTGTGTCCTGGCGAATCATCGTGCCGGACCTCGTCGCGGCGGGAAGTGCCGTCGCAGCCGGTCACACTCCGAACCTGCCGGAGGTCGGTACATCGTTGCGGCGGTGGTCGCACGGGTTGACGGAGGCTGCCCGTCAGCCGTCCACCCTCGCGCAGTTCGACTACTGGCGAGGTGTCGTCGATGCTCCGGACCCGCTTCTCGGTGACCGGGCGCTCGATCCGGTGCGGGACCGGACCTCGACCACGCAGGAGCTGCAGTTCGAGCTGTCCACCGAGATCACGGGCACGCTGCTGGCCCGCGTTCCGGAGGCATTCGGGTGCTCCATCGGCGATTCCCTGCTTGCCGGCTTCGCGGTGGCCCTCACCGAGTGGCGCCGTGCGCGCGGAGTGTCCTCCGCTTCTGCGTACGTCACCCTCGAGGGTCACGGCCGCGAGGAGTCGGTCGTGCCGGGCGCCGATCTGTCTCGTACCGTGGGCTGGTTCACCAGCGTTTATCCGGTGCGGCTCGCCCTGGAGGGGGTGGACACACAGGAGGCACTCGTCGGCGGCGCGTCGGCCGGCGCCGCGATCAAGGCGGTGAAAGAGCAACTCCTGGCGGTCCCCGATCGGGGCGTCGGGTACGGACTGCTGCGATATCTCAATCCGGCGACGGCCACCGTCCTCGCGGGCTTCGACCCGCCCCAGGTCGTCTTCAACTACCTCGGAAAGACCGGGATGGGCGATCTGTCCCCGGAGATGCGTGATATCGGCTGGGTGCCGGATCTCGCGTCGTCGCGCGTCTTCTCGGGTGAAACCGATCAGGACATGAGCGCTTCCGCAGCGATCGAGATCAATGTCGGAGTGACCGATACCGATGCCGGACCGCGACTCGGAGCTTCGGTGCGGTTCGCCGGTGAACTGCTCGCAGCCGACGACGTTCGCGAACTCGTCGATCTGTGGCAGCAGGCGCTCGTCTCACAGATCGAGCATGTCGTCGCCGGATCCGGTGGGGGACTGACCCCGTCGGACATCGGCACGGTGGCGCTCACCCAGTCCCAGATCGAGGTCTGGGAACGGACCTACCCGGCCCTCGAGGACGTGTGGGCGCTGTCGCCACTGCAGGCCGGTTTCCACTTCCATTCGCTGTTGGCGGCCGAGCACAGTGTCGACGTCTACCATTCCCAGCTGCGGATGACGCTGCTCGGCGACGTGTCGGCGGATCGGATGCGGGCCGCTGCCGCTGCGCTCCTGGACCGGTATTCGAACCTGCGGGTGGTGTTCGTGCAGGACGGCGACGTCACGGTGCAGATCTCCCTCCGCGGGGTGGAGGTCCCACTGACGGTGGTCGACCTCTCGGGCCGTGAGAGCGATTCCGGGGAAAGGGAACTCGAGGCACTGGTCGCAGAGAACCGGACCGCGCCGTTCGACTTGGCCGAGGCGCCGCTGCTGCGTTTGCTGCTCGTGCGCACGGGCGCCGAGCGGTACGAGTTGGCGATGACCAACCACCACATCCTCCTCGACGGATGGTCCATCCCGCTGATCGTCCAGGACCTGCTGGTGCTCTACGCGACCGCGGGCGATCAGTCCGCGCTGCCTGCGGTGCGGCCGTACCGCGAGTACCTCGACTGGCTGGCGCGCCGAGACCCCTCCGCCTCACGGGACGCGTGGGCGCACGCGTTGGAAGGTTTCGACGAGCCGACTCTGCTCGCGCCTGCGCGCACCGGCGGCGGCGCGACGGCGGACCCGGAGGAAGTTCCGGTCCACTTTTCCGCGGCGGACACCGCCGAGCTGCTGGCCTTCGCACGACAGTACGGCGTCACGCCGAACACGGTGATCCAGACTGCCTGGGCTCTGCTGCTCAGGCGACTCACCGGACGGGACGACGTCGTATTCGGTGCCACCGTCTCGGGCCGCCCCCCGCACATCCCCGGGATCGAATCGATGGTCGGGCTCTTCATCAACACCGTCCCCGTCCGGGTACGAATCGACGCCGACGAGTCGGTGGCCTCGTTGCTGGTGCGGGTGCAGGGGCAGCAGGCCGATTTGCTCGATCACCACTATCTCGGCCTGACGGAAATCCAGGCCGAGGCGGGGGTCGGGGCGCTGTTCGACACGCTCACCGTCTTCGAGTCGTACCCCATGGATCAGGCGGCGCTGCAGGCGCAGACCGACATCGCAGGTATGCGCGTGGATTCGGTCCAGGTGCACAGTGTCACCCACTACCCGTTGAGCCTGATGGCCCAGGTCGACGACACCCTGCGGCTCGGGGTGGCCTACCTGCCGGACACCTTCGATCGCGACGAAGCGAAGTTGATTGCGGCGCGGCTCGATTCGATGATCCGCGCATTGATCGCAGAGCCCTCCGCCGCGGTAGCCCAGGTCACCGGATTCATCCCGGGCGAGTACGCGCGGATGTTGCACGACTGGAACGCCACCGACCACCCCGTGCCGGAGTCGACGCTGCTGACGTTGTTCGAGGCGCAGGCGGCCCGCACACCCGATGCCGTCGCTGTCGAGTTCGACGGGGACGTGCTGACATACGCAGCCCTCGATGCGCGCGCGAACCAGCTGGCCAGGCATCTGATCGCTCAGGGTGTGGCCCCCGAAACCCGCGTGGCCGTGGTGATGCGGCGGTCGCTGGAACTGGTCGTCGGAATCTATGCCGTACTCAAGGCCGGTGGTGCATACGTGCCGGTCGATCCCGATCACCCCGCGGAGCGAACGAGTTACGTGCTCGCGTCGGCGAAGCCGGTGTGCGTGCTGACCACCTCGGCCGACCGACCGGACCTGCCGAACCGGATTCCCGTGTCGGCCCTCGACACTCTCGACCTCTCGGGTGTCGCTGCGGTGCCGCTGACCGATGCCGAGCGCATCGAACCGTTGCGCCCTGCCCACCCCGCGTACGTCATCTACACCTCCGGCTCCACCGGCAAACCCAAGGGTGTCGCGGTACCGCATGCGGCCATCGTGAATCAACTGCTCTGGATGCAGTCGGAGTACGCACTCACCGATCGGGATGTGTGGTTGCAGAAGACCGCAACCACGTTCGACGTGTCGGTGTGGGGCTACTTCTGGCCCCTGCAGGTGGGTGCCACCATGGTGCTGGCCACCCCGGATGGGCATCGAGAGCCTTCCTATCTGACTCGGGTCATCGACGAGCACGCGGTGACGGTCACCGATTTCGTTCCGTCCATGCTCGACGTGTTCGTCGCGGCCGCCGCGGAGGGGTCGTGCCGTTCGCTGCGGCACGTGTTCGTCATCGGCGAAGCGCTGCCGCCCGCGACTGTCCTGCGTTTCCGGGAACTCTCCGCGGCCGGACTGCACAACCTGTACGGGCCCACCGAGGCCGCAGTGTCGGTGACGTACTGGGAGACCGGTGAAGCCGACACCACGAACGTGCTGATCGGTGTGCCGGAATGGAACACACAGGCCTACGTGCTCGATTCCCGGCTGCACCCGGTTCCCGTCGGCGTTCCGGGAGAGCTCTACCTGGGCGGTGCCCAGCTCGCACGCGGATACCTCGGCCGCGTCGATCTCACGTCCGATCGATTCGTCGCGAACCCGTTCGGACGCACGGGTGAGCGCATGTACCGCACCGGAGACCTCGTGCGATGGACGTCGGCGGGAGCGCTCGTCTACATCGGACGTACCGACTTCCAGGTGAAGTTCCGTGGTCAGCGCATTGAACTCGGCGAGATCGAGACAGTGCTCCGGTCCCACCCGGCGGTCACCGGCGCCGTCGTGTCGGTGTACTCGGACACCACCGTCGGCGATCATCTGGTCGCGTATGTCGTCGGCACACCCGGCGACGTGGACGTTGCGGAGCTTCGCCGTCAGGCGTCGGAGTCCCTACCGTCGTACATGGTGCCGTCCGCCATCACCGTGCTCGACGAGTTCCCGCTGAACACCAGCGGAAAACTCGATCGCAAAGCGTTGCCCGCTCCCGAATTCCACGGGAGTGCAACCGAGTACATCGCACCTCGAAACGAGGCCGAGTGCACCGTCGCGGCAGTGTTCGCCGACGTGCTCGGTGCTCCGGGCCGGATCGGCGTGCACGACAACTTCTTCGATCTCGGCGGCAACTCGCTCTCCGTCACCCGAGTTGCGGCGCGGCTCGGTGAGTTGTCGGGCACCGCAGTCTCGGTGCGCGATGTGTTCACCGCCTCCACGGCTGCGGAGTTGGCTCTTCGTCTCGCCGAGCCCACGGCCGCAGCAGGCGCGCGTCCGGTGCTGTCCGGGACACAGAGACCGGACCGGATACCGCTGTCACCGGCGCAGCAGCGGATGTGGTTCATCAACCAGTTCGACCCGGCCTCGCCCGCGTACAACCTGCCGCTCGCGATCCGCATGTCCGGTGCTCTCGACGTGACAGCGCTGTCTCAGGCACTCGACGACGTAGTCGGACGCCACGAGTCGCTTCGTACGGTTTTCCCCGACACGGAGGACGGACCCGCTCAGGTCGTCGTGGCCGCGGCAGATCTCTCGATGCCCCTCGAGGTCGTGGACGTGCCGGAAGGCGAGCTCGATTCCCGGATGATCGCGTTCTCCTCGCGCGGGTTCGACGTGTCCGAGGACTTGCCGGTACGGGCAACACTGTTCCGTACCGGTCCCGGCGAACACGTTCTGGCGATCACGCTGCATCACATCGCCGCCGACGGTTGGTCGTTCGGACCTCTCGGCGGGGATGTCATGACCGCGTACGCGGCCCGAGCAGAGTCCCGAAGTCCGGAGTGGATTCCGCTCGCGGTGCAGTACGCCGACTACAGTGTGTGGCACAGGGCGGTTCTCGGCAGCGAGGACGAGCCGGAGTCCCTCGCCCGACGCCAACTCGAGTACTGGACGCGGGCGCTCGACGGTCTCCCGGACGAGCTGAAACTCCCCTTCGACCGCCCGCGCCGGACCGAGCAGTCCTACGCGGGGGGATCCGTGGGCTTCACCGTCACCCCCGAGATCCATCGCGGCATCGAGCGGTTGGCGCGTGAACACGGAGCTACGGTCTTCATGGTGGCGCACGCCGCCTTCGCGCTCCTGTTGGCCCGCCTGTCCGCGTCGGACGATATCGCCGTCGGCGCTCCGATCGCGGGCCGTGGCGAACGCGCTCTCGACAACCTGGTCGGAATGTTCGTCAACACGCTCGTGCTCCGCACGCGCATCGAGAGCACCGAGACGTTCGCGGAGTTGCTGACGCGGGTACGCGACGGCGACATCGGGGCATTCGGCCACGCGGACCTCCCCTTCGAGCGTCTCGTCGACGTTCTCGACCCCGTGCGGACGTCCGCGCATCACCCGGTCATCCAGACTGCGCTGTCGATGCAGCCGACGGCAATCGGAGACATCGAGCTCCCCGGACTCCGGGTGCGTGTCGAGGACATCGACGCGCGGGTCGCGAAGTTCGACCTGCAGCTGACATTGGGCGAGGACATCGATCCCGCGGGCGTTCCGTCGGGTATTCGCGCCGAGTTCACCTACGCCGCAGACTTGTTCGATGACGCTACGGTGCGCCGGTACGCGGTGCAGCTCGTGCGAATCCTCGAAACGGTGATTGCCGACCCGACCACGGTGGTCGGCGACGTGAATCTCCTCGACGATGCCGAGAGGGCCCGCCTGGCACCGGTTCGCGGGGCTGCGAGTCGACCCACTCGACTGCTGCCCGAAGTTCTCGCCGCGTCGGCGGCCGACCCGTCCGCGACTGCGCTCGTCTTCGGCGACCGTTCGATGACCTACGACGAACTGGACCGGCGATCCAACCTCTGGGCGCGCCAACTGATCGAGGCCGGAGCGGGCCCCGAGACATTCGTGGCCGTCGCACTCGCCCGGTCGATCGAATCGGTGCTCGCAGTCTGGGCCGTTGCCAAGACCGGTGCCGCGTTCGTGCCGGTGGATCCGAACTACCCGGCCGAACGGATCGCACACATGCTCGGCGATTCGGGGGCCGCGCTCGGCCTGACGACGATGGAGTTCCGAGGCGGACTACCCGACTCGACACAGTGGCTCGTGATGGACGATCCCCACCACACTGCGCTGGTGGCGGCCCAGTCCTCGGCGGCGGTGACAGCGGCCGATCGCCTCGGGCGGATGCACACGGACCAACTCGCCTACCTCATTTACACGTCCGGATCGACCGGACTGCCCAAGGGCGTCGCCGTCACCCACTCGGGGCTCGCGAACCTTCTGACCGAGCTGGCCGAAGAATACGAGCTCACCGCCGACGCCCGTGTCCTGCACTTCGCCTCACCCAGTTTCGACGCCTCCGTGTTCGAGTATCTGATGGCCTTCTGCGGGGGTGCGACGATGGTTGTCGTTCCCCACTCGGTGTACGGCGGTACGGAGCTCGCCGAACTCCTGGGCGAGCAGAGAGTCACGCACGCCTTCATCACACCGGCCGCGTTGGCGTCCGTCGACCCCACAGGACTCGACGCACTCGCCGTCATCGTCGTCGGCGGAGAGGCCTGGGGTGCCGACCTCGCCGAGCGCTGGGTACCGGGACGGGCACTGTTCAACGGATACGGGCCGACCGAGTCCTCGATGATGGTGACGCAGAGCGGACCGCTGATGCTCGGCGAGCGGATGACCATCGGCGCTCCCGTGCGCGGTGTCGAGGCTCTCGTTCTCGATGCGCGGCTGCATCCCGTGCCCCCCGGTGTGCCGGGGGAGCTGTACGTATCGGGGCCGGCGCTTGCCCGTGGCTACCACCAGCGACTCGGTCTCACAGCGGAGCGTTTCGTCGCGAACCCCCACGGTGCACCCGGTCGGCGGATGTACCGTACCGGCGACGTCGTCCGGTGGGTCGAGTCCCGCACCGGGACATACGTCATCGAATACGTCGGGCGCAGCGACTTCCAGGTGAAGATTCGTGGATTCCGTGTCGAACTCGGTGAGATCGATTCCGTGTTCCGAGCGCATTCTGCGGTCGGATTCGCCGCGACCGTCGCGCACGACACCGAATCCGGCGTCACAGCACTGGTCACCTATGTCTGCGCTGCACCGGGGAACGTCGTCGACGTCGACGACCTGACCGCGTTCGTCGGCGGGGCGTTGCCGGCGCACATGGTGCCCGGTTCGATCATGTTTCTCGACTCGATCCCGCTGACACCGGCGGGCAAGCTCGACCGCCGCGCCCTCCCCGAGCCCGTGTTCGTGAGCCATACCCGATTCACCGCACCCGACACGGCGGACGAGCGCGCAGTCGCGGCAGCGTTCGCGGACGTGCTGGGCGAATCACGCATCGGTGTGGACGACGACTTCTTCGCTCTCGGCGGCAACTCGTTGTCCGCCACCCAGGTGGTGTCCCGGGTCGGTTCGGCGTTCGGCATCCGTGTCTCCGTTCGCACGCTGTTCGACAACCCCACCGTGCGTCAACTCGTCTCCGCAGTGGCCACGTCGCGGGCGGACGGGTCCTCGGGCCGGCCCGCGCTGACGCGCCGCGAACATCCCGGACGGATCCCGTTGTCGCTGGCGCAGCAGCGGATCTGGTTCCTCAACCAATACGATCCTTCGTCGTCTGCGTACAACATCCCGCTGGCCCTGCGGATGTCGGGCAGGATCGACGTCCCGGCCCTGCGTGCAGCGCTCGGTGACGTCCTGGAACGTCACGAGTCGTTGCGGACCGTGTACCCAGGTTCTGCGGACGGTGCGCATCAGGAGATCCGGCCTGCCGCCGCGGCAGAATTCGACCTCACACCGATCCGGACCGCGCCGGACCAGTTGATGCTCCGGATCGCCGAGTACGCCGTCGCCGGATTCGATGTGACCCGGGAGATCCCGTTCCGAATCCACCTGTTCCGGGAGAACCGCTCGGAACACGTGCTGCTGCTCGTCGCGCACCACATTGCCGCAGACGGATGGTCGTTCGGTCCGCTCGCCGCCGACGTGATGGCCGCATATGCATCCCGAGCGGAAGGGCTGGCTCCGTCGTGGGAGCCGCTGCCCGTCCAGTACGCCGACTACAGTGTGTGGCAGCGGGAACTGCTCGGCGCCGAGGACGATCCGGACAGTCTGTCCGCCAAGCAGATCGAGCGTTGGCGTGCGGCTCTGGACGGTGCGCCCGAGGCGCTCGATCTGCCTACGGACCATCCTCGCCCCGCGGTAGCGTCGCACCTCGGCGAACGCGTGGACTTCGAGATCGATGCCGGCACCCACCGGGGGCTGGTCGAGCGCGCCCAGAAGAGCGGCACCACCCTGTTCATGGTTGTTCATGCCGCGTTCGCGACGCTCTTGCACAGGCTCAGCGGCAGTACCGACATCGTGATCGGCACACCCGTCGCCGGTCGTGGCGACGAAGGACTCGATCCGCTCGTCGGAATGTTCGTGAACACCCTGGCCCTGCGCACACGGATTCACCCCGGCGAGCGTGTCGACGCACTCCTGGAACAGGTGCGCGATGTCGATCTCACGGCGTTCCAGGACACGGAGGTTCCCTTCGACCGGCTCGTCGAGATCCTGCGTCCCACCCGGTCGTCCGATCGGCATCCGCTGTTTCAGGTGATGTTCGCCTTCCAGAACCTGCGACCGGTGACGCTGGAACTGCCGCAGTTGGTGGTGGAGGCCGTCGACTTCGATCCCCACATCGCGAAGTTCGATCTGGATCTGGGGCTCGCCGAGATCGTGGACGACGCCGGAGACCACCGCGGGATCTCCGGTGCCTTCACCTTCGCGTCGGAACTCTTCGAACGGGCCACTGTCGCGGGATTCGCGGAGCGATTCGTGCGGATCCTCGAGGCGGTCGCTACCGGCGACGACATCGCCATCGGCGATATCGCCATCCTGGGTGCGGCCGAGCAACAGTCCCTCGCCCCGGTGTGGGGCGGGCCGCTGCTCGCGAACGCCACCCTGCCCGAGCTGCTCGTCGCGACGGCGGAACGGTATCCGGACTCGACTGCGGTCGTCTTCGACGGTGTCTCGATCGATTACCGTGAGCTGGACCGGCGATCGACGCAGCTGGCACGTGCACTCGTCGGAATGGGTGTCGGCCCGGAAGCCTACGTCGCGATCGCCTTGCCGCGCTCTGTCGAATCGGTGCTGTGCGTGTGGGCCGTTGCCAAGACCGGTGCGGCCTATGTTCCGATCGACCCCGGGCATCCGGTGGACCGCATCGCGCACATTCTGCGGGATTCGGGAGTGATCGTCGGTGTCACCGGTGCGGAGTTCGCCGAACACCTCCCGGGGGTGACCGACTGGCTCGTACTCGACGACCCGGAAGTGCTCCGCGAATTGTCCTCGGCGAGCACGGCGCCGATCGGGGATGCGGATCGCACCTGCGCTCTACATGTCGATCATCCCGCTTATCTCATCTACACGTCGGGTTCGACGGGACTGCCCAAGGGCGTGGTGGTGTCCCACCGCGGGCTCGCGAATCTCGCCGGCGCGTATACCACCGCAGTGCGGGCCACCGAGAAGTCCCGGGTCGCGCACCTCGCGGCCCCGACGTTCGACCTGTCCGTCCTCGAACTGCTTCTGGCCCACACGTCCGGGGCCGCGCTGGTGGTCTGTCCGCCCGGTGTGTACGGCGGCGTCGAGCTGCACGAGGTGTTGCAGTCCGAACGCGTCACGCACATGACCATCACGAATGCCGCTCTGGCGTCGGTCGATCCGGAGGGACTGGACGATCTGCGCGCGATCGTCGTCGGCGGCGACGCCTGCCCACCGGAGACAGTGACGCGATGGGCCGACCGACTCGACCTCGTCAACGGATACGGTCCCACCGAAGTGACGGTGGGCGCCACGTTCACCTCGGTGCTCGGCCAGGATCGGGACATCACCATCGGCGGGCCGCTGCCCGGGGTCGCCGCCGTGGTTCTCGATTCGAGGTTGCGGCCCGTGCCGGTCGGTGTCGTGGGAGAGCTGTACCTGCTGGGACCGGCTCTGGCACGCGGATACCACGACCGTGCCGCGCTCACGGCAGACCGCTTCGTGGCGAGTCCGTTCGAGGCCGCCGGTGCCCGGATGTACCGCACCGGTGACATAGTGCGCTGGCGCGCAGTACATTCCGGTGTGACCGGCAGCATGACCGACGGCACTCTTCCCGGGCATGCGATCGAATACCTCGGCCGCTCCGACCATCAGGTCAAGGTTCGTGGACTTCGTATCGAACTCGGCGAGATCGATGCCGCCCTGGGCGCACATCCCGATGTCGAATTCGCTGCCACCCTGGGCTACGAGTCGCCCTCGGAAACACGACTGGCATCGCACGTGCTGGTCGGTGCGGGCGCCGACCGTGATCCGGCGGCTCTGCTCGCGTTCCTGCGTCAGGCACTGCCGGGGTACATGATTCCGTCGGCGCTCGTGTTCCTGGACACGATTCCGCTGACCCCGAACGGCAAACTCGACCGGGCCGCCCTGCCCGCGCCCGACTTCGGTGCGGCAGCCAAGGAGATCGCGTACCGGGCGCCGCGGAACCCCCTGGAGCGGTCGATCGCGGATGCGTTTGCCGACGTGCTGGGCGGCACGGACATCGGCCTCGACACGGATTTCTTCGATGCAGGCGGCAACTCGCTCTCCGCGACCCGGGTGACCGCCCGGGTCGGCGCCGTGCTCGACATCCGGGTCACGGTGCGTGACCTGTTCGAAGCCCCCACCGTCCTCGCGTTGGCAGAGTCGCTGGCGCCGCGGATGTCCGGGGCCGGCGACCGCGCTTCCGCCGGACCAGCGCTGGTGCCGCCGCCGCGTCCCGACCGGATCCCGCTGTCGCTCGCGCAGCAGCGGATGTGGTTCCTCAACCAGTTCGACAGGTCCTCGCCCGCCTACAACATGCCCGCGGCGGTCCGGCTGACCGGCCCGCTGGACACGGCGGCGCTGGCCGCGGCGATCGGTGACCTGATCGCTCGGCACGAATCGCTGCGGACCGTCTTTCCCGATTCGCGGGGTGGCCCGCACCAGGTGATCCTCGAGCCCGGAGACTTCACCCCCGACATCGCACCGGTCCACGTGAGCGAGGCCGGGTTACGCGTCGACCTCCAGGAACTCCTCCTGGCCGGCTTCGACGTCTCCCAGGCTGTGCCGCTCCGGGTGAAGGTGTATTCGCTCGGCGACACCGAGCACGTGCTCGCGCTCGTCGTCCACCACATCTCCGCCGACGGCGTGTCCATGGAACCGCTGATCCGCGACGTGATGATCGCCTACACGAGCCGCGCCGCAGGCCACCCGCCCGCGTGGGCGCCGCTGCCGGTGCAGTACGCCGATTACGCGCTGTGGCAGCGGGAGGTCGTCGGCTCCGAGTCCGAGCCGGGCAGCCTCGCCGCCGCCCAACTGGAATACTGGACCCGCACGCTCGCCGGTGTCCCGGACCAGCTGTACCTGCCCGGCGACCGGGGCAGGCCCGCGGTGCCGTCGCATCGGGGTGCGGCGACCCGTTTCACCCTGGACGCCGGCACGCACCGGGCCCTGGCCGAACTGGCACGGACGCACGGCGCCAGCATCTTCATGGTCGCCCACGCCGCGCTCAGCGTCCTCCTGGGACGCCTCAGCACCACCGCCGACATCGCCGTCGGCACCGCCGTCGCCGGTCGCGGGCGGGTCGAACTCGACGACATCATCGGCATGTTCGTCAACACGCTCGTCCTGCGGACCACGCTGGATCCGGGAGCGTCGTTCGTGTCGCTGCTCGAGCAGACGCGTGACGTGGACCTCGAGGCGTTCGCCCACGCCGACCTGCCCTTCGAGCGGCTGGTGGAGGTCCTGAGCCCGGTCCGCTCCACCTCGCACCACCCGCTGTTCCAGGTGGCGCTCGGTGTGCAGGCGGTGTCCGGCGGCGGACTGGAGCTGGACGGACTGTCGGTCGAACCGCTCACCCTCGATGCGAGCATCGCCAAGTTCGACCTGCACTTCACGCTCACCGAGCGGCTCGACGACACCGCCGAGCACGCGGGCATCGACGCCGAACTCATTTACGCCACCGACATTTTCGACGAGAGCACCGCCGCCGGGTACGCGACGCGGCTGCGCCGGATCTTCGAGGCCGTCGTCGCCGACCCGCAGCGGCCGATCGGCGACATTCCCGTTCTCGGCGAAGACGAACACGCGGCCCTCACCCCGGTCCGCGGCGCGGATCCGCGACCGGTGCAGATGCTGCCCGAGATCCTCGCCGACGCTGTCGCCGCGGCACCCGACGGCCTCGCCGTCGTCTTCGACGGTGCCGGCCTGACGTACCGGGATCTCGACGAACGGTCGAACCAGCTGGCCCGGTTGCTCGTGGACAGGGGAGTGGGACCCGAATCCCGGGTCGCGCTGGCGCTGCCCCGGTCCTTCGAATCCGTGGTGGCCGTCTGGGCCGTTGCCAAGACCGGCGCCGCCTTCGTTCCCGTCGACCCCGGCTATCCCGCGGACCGCATCCTGCACATGGTGCAGGACTCCGGGGCGATGGTCGGGATCACCGTGTCCGGGAAGCGGGCACTGCTCCCGGAGTCGATCCGGTGGATGCTCCTCGACGACCCGGCACTCGAGGTGCGCTGCACCCACGAGTCCCGGTTGCCGCTCACCAACCGCGACCGCATGCGGCCGATCCTGTCCGACCAGGTGGCGTACGTCATCTACACGTCGGGATCGACCGGCAGACCCAAGGGTGTCGCGGTGACGCACCGCGGCCTGGTGAACCTGGTGACCGACGAACGTGAGCTGCTCGGCGTCACGTCCCGTTCGCGGACACTGCATTTCGCGTCGCCGAGCTTCGACGCCTCCGTGTTCGAGATGCTGATGGCACTCGGTGCGGGAGCCACGATGGTCATTGCGCCGCCCACGATCTACGGCGGATCGGAACTCGCGGAACTGCTCGCGGCGGAACGCATCACCCATGCGTTCTCCACCCCGGCGGCGCTGGCGTCGGTGGACCACCACGGGCTCGACGACCTCGCCGTGGTCGTCGTCGCCGGTGACGTGTGCCCGCCGGAACTGGTCGCCCGCTGGGCGCCCGGACGCCGCATGGTCAACGCGTACGGCCCCAGCGAGGCGACGATCATGTCGTCCATCACCGAACCGCTCCGCGCCGGCGAACCGGTCACCATCGGCGGCCCGAGCCGCGGGGTCCGGGCACTCGTGCTCGACGGGCGGCTGCGTCCGGTGCCGGTGGGAGTGCCGGGCGAACTGTACGTCGGGGGACCGAGTCTGGCCCGCGGCTACCTCGGACGGCCGGGACTGACCGCCGAACGCTTCGTCGCCGACCCGTACGGCGAGCCCGGTGACCTCCTGTACCGCACCGGCGACCTCGTCCGGTGGCGGGAGAACCGCGTCCTCGATTTCGTCGGCCGCACCGACCACCAGGTGAAGATCCGCGGATTCCGGATCGAACTCGGCGAGATCGACGCCGCCCTCACCGCACACCCGCAGATCGAGTACGCCACCACGATCGGCTACGAGCACCCGAACGGGGAGACCTCCCTCGTCGCGTACGTGCTGCCCTTCACCGGCGAGGACGTCGACCGCGTCGAGGTCGCGAATTTCGTCGGCCGCACCCTGCCCGCCTACATGGTTCCCGCGTCCGTCACCCTGCTCGACGCCCTGCCGCTCACCCCGGCGGGCAAACTCGACCGGGCCGCGCTGCCCGAACCCATCTTCGCCGCCGCGGCCACCACGTTCGAGGCGCCGAGGAACCCGATGGAAGTGATCGTCGCCGGCATCTTCGCGGACATCCTCACCCTGCCCGAGATCGGCATCCACGACAGCTTCTTCGACCTCGGCGGCAACTCGCTGCTCGCCACCCAGGTGGTGTCGCGGATCAACGCCGCCCTCGACGTCCACGTCGGCGTCCGCGAGGTGTTCGAATCGCCGACCGTCGCCGCGCTCGCGGCCCGGATCACCGAGACCACCACCCACGGTGCGCGGCGGCCCGCGCTGACGGCGAGGGTGCGACCCGAACACATCCCGCTGTCGCTCGCCCAGCAGCGGATGTGGTTCATCAACCAGTTCGACACCGCGTCACCGGCTTACAACCTGCCGGTCGCACTCCGGCTGTCGGGCGAGGTGGACCTGTACGCCATGCAGATCGCGATCGCCGATCTGGTCGGACGGCACGAGGCGCTACGCACCGTCTACCCCGACTCCGCCGACGGCCCGCACCAGGTGATCCTGCCCGCCGCCGACGCGGTGCCTGACCTGACACCGGTGCCTGCGCACCCCGACGACGTCCTCGAACGGGTGCTCGCACTCGTGACGACGGGCTTCGACGTGACCTCGGACGTGCCGCTGCGGGCACGGATGTACCGGGTCGGCACCGACGACTACGTGCTCGTCATGGTCGCCCACCACATCTCGGGGGACGGCTGGTCGCTCGCCCCACTGGCCCGCGACGTCATGCTCGCCTACACCGCCCGCACCGAGGGGCACGTCCCCCTCTGGACGCCGCTGCCGGTGCAGTACGCCGACTACAGCCTGTGGCAGCGGGAACTCCTCGGCGACGAGGCCGACCCCGAATCGGTTGCCGCCGAACAGATCACGTACTGGACCCGCACCCTGGACGGCCTGCCGGACCGGCTGTCGCTGCCGACCGACCGCCCGAGGCCCGCGGTCGCATCCCACCGGGGCGCGCACGTGCCGTTCACCATCGACGCCGACACCCACCGCGCACTGCTGACGCTCGCGCGCGGCCGGAACGCCTCGCTGTTCATGGTGATGCACACCGCGCTCGCGGTCCTCCTCGCGCGACTGAGCAACGAATCCGACATCGCCGTCGGCGCGCCCATCGCCGGACGCGGCGAGGAGTCCCTCGACGAACTCGTCGGCATGTTCGTGAACACCCTGGTCCTGCGCACCCACGTCGACCTCGAGACTTCGTTCGCGGACAGCCTGAACGTCGCACGGTCCACCGACCTGGGCGCATTCGCGCACTCGGACATCCCGTTCGAGCGCCTCGTCGACGTGCTGAATCCGGCCCGTTCCCGCGCGCACCACCCGCTGTTCCAGGTGGCGTTCTCGTTCCAGAACCTCGCCACCGCCACACTCG
Source organism: Rhodococcus pseudokoreensis (assembly GCF_017068395.1). Lineage (NCBI taxonomy): Bacteria > Bacillati > Actinomycetota > Actinomycetes > Mycobacteriales > Nocardiaceae > Rhodococcus > Rhodococcus pseudokoreensis. The sequence goes on from NZ_CP070619.1 coordinate 8,619,144, forward strand.
AACTTCCCGGCCTGCATGTCGAGGGACTCGACGTGCCGAACACGATCTCCAACTTCGACCTGCACCTGACGCTGTCGGAGAAGCACGACGCCGACGGCGCCCCGGACGTGATCGAGGCCCAGTTCACCTACGCCACCGACCTCTTCGACGACACGACGGTCCGGGCGTTCGCGGAACGCTTCCTACGCATCCTCGGGTCGGTCGTGCAGGACCCGGACCTCGCCGTCGGTGCCATCGACCTCCTCGACGACGCCGAACGGCAGTCGGTGATCGCCGAATTCAACGACACCGCTGTCGATCTGCCGCAGACGACCCTCCCCGACCTGTTCTCCGCCCAGGTGGCACGGACACCCGACGACCCCGCGGTGTTCTTCGAGGGCACCGAACTGACGTACGCCGAGTTCGACCGCCGCGTCGACGCGCTCGCCCACCGGCTGATCGATGCGGGCGTGGGGACGGAAACGGTGGTGGGGCTGGCGATGAACCGGTCGATCGAACTGCTCGCCGGGATGTACGCGGTATTGCGGGCCGGTGGCGCCTACCTGCCGATCGATCTCGGTCATCCCGCCGACCGGCTGGCGTACGTGCTGGAGACGGCGCGCCCGGTGTGCATCCTCACCACGTCCTCGGACGGGTTCACCGCCGAGAACGTCCCCGTGCTCGAGATCGACACCCTCGACCTCGACCCGCGCGGACCGGTGACCGACGCGCAGCGGCGCGCCCCGCTACGGCCGGAAAACACGGCGTATCTGATCTTCACGTCCGGGTCCACCGGCCGGCCCAAGGGTGTCGCGGTATCGCACGCCGCCATCGCGAACCAACTCCGCTGGAAGCAGCACGAATACCCGCTCGACACCACCGACGCGGTCGTGCAGAAGACACCGGTCACGTTCGACCTGTCGGTGTGGGAACTGTTCTGGCCGCTGACGTCGGGGGCCCGGCTCGTCATCGCCCGCCCGGACGGTCACCGCGACCCGGCCTACCTGGCGGACCTGATGCGTCAGCAGCGCGTCACGACAGCACATTTCGTGCCGTCCCTGCTGGAGGCGTTCATCCCGGGTGCGGGGGAACAGCCGGCCTTGCGTCGGGTGCTGTGCATCGGTGAGGCGCTGCCCGCCGACACCGCCGCCCGTTTCCGCCGCCGGTTCGGCTACGTCGCCCTGCACAACCTGTACGGGCCCACCGAGGCCGCCGTGTCCGTGACGGCCTGGGCGCACACCGACGACGACGCCGACACCGTCCCCATCGGCGGACCCGAATGGAACACGCAGGCGTTCGTGCTCGACGCCCGGCTGAACCCGGTCCCCGTCGGGGTCGCTGGGGAGCTGTACCTGGCCGGTGACCAGCTGGCCCGCGGTTACGTCGCCCGCACCGATCTGACGGCCGAGCGCTTCGTCGCCAACCCGTTCGGCGCACCCGGTTCACGGCTCTACCGCACCGGTGACGTGGTCCGCTGGCGCGTCCGGGACACCAAGGGGGTCCTCGAGTACCTCGAGCGCTCCGACTTCCAGGTGAAGGTCCGCGGATTCCGCATCGAACTCGGCGAGATCGAGTCGGCGCTGGTGCGGTCCGCGGGGGTGGGGCAAGCCGTCGTGGTCGCCCACCGGAACCCGCACACCGGGACCGCCCTCGTCGCCTACGCGGTCCCCGAGGACGGCGCGACCGTCGACCCCGCCGCGGTGCTGGCCGACGTCGGCGCCGCGGTGCCGAGTTATATGATGCCCGCCGCCGTCGTCGTGCTCGCGGACCTGCCGCTGACCGCGAACGGAAAACTCGACCGCAAGGCGCTCCCCGCACCCGACTTCGCTTCGACGGCAGTCGAATACCGCGCACCCGCGACACCCACCGAGGAGATCGTCGCCGCCGTGTACGCCGACGTGCTCGGCGTCGAGGAGGTCGGGACCGGCGCGAACTTCTTCGACCTCGGCGGCAACTCCCTCGTCGCCACCCGGGTGGTCGCCCGGCTGTCCGAGACACTAGGTCGGCGCGTCGAGATTCGGTCCCTGTTCGAGGCGCCTGCCGTTGGCGCCCTTGCGGCGCTGCTGGATTCGACGGACGCGACCGCCCCCACGCGCCCGGCGCTGACCCCGGCAGTGCGCCCCGAACGGCTCCCACTGTCCTCGGCGCAGCAACGGATGTGGTTCCTCAACCGGTTCGACCCGAACTCCGCCGTGCACAACATTCCCGTGGCGGTCCGGCTGTCGGGCGTCCTGGACGTCGCCGCCCTGCAACACGCGGTCACCGACGTCCTCCACCGCCACGAGTCGCTGCGGACGATCTACCCGGACTCCGTTGACGGCCCGTACCAGGTGATCCTGCCCGCCGGTGGGGCCGGTGGCGCAGCGTCCGTCGTCCCGACCGACGAGACCGCACTGCCCGCCCTGATCGCCGACCTGGTGACCACCGGATTCGACGTCACCGCGGAGGTGCCGGTGCGGGTCCGGATCTTCCGGATCTCCGCGACGGAACACGTCCTCGCCGTGGTGGTCCACCACATCTCCGGCGACGGCTGGTCGATGGCGCCGATGGTGCGGGACGTGATGGCGGCGTACTCGGCGCGGTCGGCGGGCACGAGCCCGGACTGGGCACCGCTGCCGGTGCAGTACGCCGATTACGCACTGTGGCAGCGAGACCTCCTCGGCGACGAAACCGATCCCGACTCGGTGGCGGCGCGGCAACTCGCGTTCTGGACACGGGCCCTCGCAGGAGCTCCGGATCAGCTGGATCTGCCCACCGACCGGCCGCGTCCAGCGGTCGCGTCGTACCGGGGCGGCACCGTCGACTTCACCGTGCCGTCCGATCTGCACGGCTCCCTGCTGGGTGCGGCGCGGGACGCGAACGCCTCCGTGTTCATGGTGGTGCACTCGGCGCTCGCGGTGCTGCTGAGCCGGCTCGCCGGTTCCGCGGACATCGCCATCGGAACCCCCGTCGCGGGACGCGGCGAACGCGAACTCGACGACCTGATCGGCATGTTCGTCAACACGCTGGTCCTGCGACAGCACGTCGACGGCGGGCGCACATTCGCCGAACTCCTCGCCGACGTCCGCGAGACCGATCTCGCCGCGTTCTCGCACGCGGACGTCCCGTTCGAGCGCCTCGTCGAGGTCGTCAATCCGTCGCGGTCCACCGGGCGGCACCCCCTGTTCCAGGTGATGCTCACGTTCCAGAACCTCGACCAGGCGACCCTGGAACTCGGCGACCTGTCGGTGACCGGTGTCGACTTCGACGTGGACATCGCCAAGTTCGACCTGCAACTCACCCTGATGGAGCAGTTCGACCCCGAGGGATGCCCCGACGGGATCGCCGCCCGCCTCACGTACGCCGCCGACCTGTTCGACGAGCCGTCCGCGCACGTATTCGGGCAGCGGTTCCTGCAGGTGCTGCGCGCGGCGGTCGACGGTCCGGGCGCTGCGGTCGGCGACCTCGACATCCTCGGCAACGGCGAACGGAAGCAGATCGCCGGCACCCACGACACCGTGCACCCCGTCCCCGCCGGCACTCTCGCGTCGCTGCTCGACACGGCCGTGGCGACGAACCCCGACCGGATCGCGGTGGTCTTTGACCGGGACGAACTGACGTACGCAAACTTCGACGCCCGCGTGAACAGGCTGGCGCGCCGACTGATCGAGCAGGGCGTCGGCCCCGAGTCGGTGGTGGCGGTGGCGATGCGCCGCTCGATCGATCTGCTCGTGGGAATCCATGCCGTCGTCAAGGCGGGCGGCGCCTACCTGCCGATCGATCCCGACCATCCGGCCGAGCGCACCGCGTACGTACTCGACACCGCACAGCCCGCGTGTGTGCTGGTCAGCGGCGTCGGACTCGATGACAGCGGCTCGGCCCCCGTCATCGACGTCGCCTCCGAGGACCTCTCCCGGCACGGCAGTGCGCCCGTCACCGATCGGGACCGGCTCCGGCCGCTGTCCGCGGCGAACACGGCGTACGTGATCTTCACGTCCGGCTCGACGGGCCGGCCGAAGGGCGTCGCGGTCACCCACGGAGCGATCGTGAACCGGCTGCTGTGGATGCAGCACGAATACGCCCTGACCAGCGCGGACGTTGTTCTGCAGAAGACGCCCGTGACGTTCGACGTGTCGGTGTGGGAGCTGTTCTGGCCGCTGCAGGTCGGGGCGTCCCTGGTGATCGCCGCACCCGACGGACATCGCGATCCGCGGTATCTGACCGGGCTGGTACAGGAACGTCACGTGACGACCATCCACTTCGTGCCGTCCATGCTGTCGGTGTTCACCGCCGAACCCGATGCGGCGCAGTGTGATTCGTTGCGTCTGGTGTTCTGTTCGGGGGAGGCGCTGACGCCGGAACAGGTGTCACGGTTCCGGGCGGTCAGCGGTGCGGATCTGCACAATCTGTACGGGCCGACGGAGGCCGCGGTCGACGTGACGCACTGGGAGACCAGTGCGTCCGACACACAGTCTGTCCCGATCGGTCGTCCGGTGTGGAACACCCAGCTGCATGTGCTCGATGCCCGGTTGCACCCGGTGCCGAACGGGGTGGCGGGGGAGCTGTACCTCGCGGGCGACCAGTTGGCGCGGGGGTACCTCGGCCGCGTCGATCTCACCTCGGATCGGTTCGTGGCGAACCCCTACGTCGCAGGTGGGCGGATGTACCGGACGGGCGATCTGGTGCGACGCCGCGGCGACGGGGCTCTGGAGTACCTGGGGCGTACGGACTTCCAGGTGAAGTTGCGGGGGCAGCGGATCGAGTTGGGGGAGATCGAGTCGGCTTTGGAGACGCATCCGGCGGTCACGCAGGCGGTCGTGGTGGTGCACCGGGACGAACGCGGCGAGGAAGCCCTCGTCGCCTACCTGGTGGGACGACGCGCGACCGAGTGGTCGGACGTGCGCGCACACCTGTCGACCCGACTCCCGTCGTACATGATCCCGGCGCACGTCGTGCACCTGGACGCGCTGCCGCTGTCGGTGAACGGCAAACTCGACCGCAAGGCCCTGCCCGCACCGGAGGTCCGCTCGGCCGCCGCCGAGTATCAGCCCCCACGGACCGCGGCCGAACGGGCCGTCGCCACCGTGTTCGGCGAGGTCCTCGGCATCGACCGGGTCGGAGCCACGGACAGCTTCTTCGACCTCGGCGGCAACTCCCTGATCGCCACCCGCGCCGCGTCCGCGCTCGGGTCCGAACTGGGCATCGACTTCCCGCTGCAGTGGATGTTCAGCGACCCCACACCGCGGTCGCTGGGGCAGCGCATCCAGAATGCGGCGACCGACGGAACGGACGGTGCCGGCACCTCGCTCGACGTGCTGCTCCCGATCCGCACCCGAGGGGCGGCGGAACCGCTGTTCTGCGTTCACCCGTTCATCGGGCTCGCGTGGAGCTACGCCGGGCTGAGCCGGGAACTGACCGAGGACAGGCCGATCTACGGGCTGCAGTCGCCGGCGCTGACCGAGGACGCGCCGCACCCGGAGACGATCACCGACTTCGCGGATCGCTACGTCCGCGAGATCCGCTCGATCCAGCCGCACGGCCCGTACCACCTGGTGGGCTGGTCACTCGGCGGGGTCATCGCTCACGAGATGGCGGTGCAGTTGCAGGAGGCCGGCGAAGAGGTGCGGCTGCTCGGGCTCCTCGACAGCTACGTCGGGCTCGACCGCAGCGTGGAGAACACCGCGACCACCGCGGATCTCCTCGGCGGTGCCGGCCTGGACCTGCCCGACGACGGTGTTCTCGACGAACTCGCGCCCGGCGGGCAATTCGACGCCGAGCGGGCGGCCGCGCTGCTCCGGATCGTCGGCGGTCCGCTGGCAGCACTGACCGCCCCGGAACTCGACCGGATCTACGGCAACGCGCTGCGGGCCCCCGACCTGATCGACGGACACCGGCCGAGAGTGTTCGACGGCGAACTCGTGTTCTTCACCGCCGCCCTCGACGACGGCTTCCACGTCGACCCGGTGACCTGCTGGGCCCCGTTCGTGCGCGGCAGGATCGACGAGCACCCGGTGGACGCGACGCACTGGACGATGACGACACCGGACGCTCTCGCCGCGATCGCGCCGCACCTCGAGCGTTCGCGTCGCCGGCCGCGGCACGCCGCGCCCGACACCGGCCGGGACGCCGACCCCGACGACAGCGAGAACCGGCCGCACCCGGTGCGCTGACCGCACCCCGCCGCCGCTCAACCGACCGTGAGGTTTGGTTTGGGCGGTGATGGGGGAATACCACGAAAGGTGAGCGGTTGTAGTGGAAATGAGCGGTTCACCACCCGGAATGGCGTGGACGCCGGACGCGCTGTGGCTTCAGGGTGCCGGTTTCATACCCCAGGTGTGAGATCTGCCCGAAGAGAAGACCAAACCCTTGACTCCGCCGTACCGAATAGTAGATTGAGAGCGGTCATGTGACCTACCTCTCAAACGGTATGGAAGCCCGGGAGGTCGGTCATACGTGGTTTCTTCGACTGCGTGTTCGGGGCGTGACGCTCGGTGCTTGGTGTGCTCGGAATGTAACGCGCCCGCGTTTCAGCAGATCGGAGTGCTTGGATGAGTCCTGTCGAGACGGTGACCAGCCCAGTGACCTACAGAAGCTTGTCCGTGTCGAACATCCCGTCCCCGCCGAAGCCGGGGGCGCAGACTCCCCGGACCACGCCGAAGGCGGGGTCGCAGACGTCCCGGACCACGCCGAAGGCGGGGTCGCATACCACCCGGACGCGGCGAACGCCGCCCCGGCAGAGCCGAGACGGCGTTCGTACGGTTCGGTGGCCTGTGTCAGGCTCCGCGGCGCTTCGCCTTCAGCAGGTCGAGGCGCTCCTTCAGCAGCTCTTCCAGTTCCTCCTTGGAACGGCGTTCGAGCAGCATGTCCCAGTGGGTACGCGGCGGCTTGACCTTCTTGGCCTCGGGCGCCGTGCCCTCGACCAGGGTTCCCTCGAGGCCGTTGCGGCACAGCCACGTGCCGGGGATCTCGGCATCGTCGGCGAAGGGAATGTCGAAGATCTCACCGTTGTCGCACCGGTACTTGGCCATCCGGCGGGGTGCGAGGTCGTGGTCACGGTCGGTCTCGTAGCTCACCGCTCCGAGTCGACTCCCTCGAAGTACGCGATCTGCCATGGTGGTGTCCTCTCCTCGTTCGTCTCCGCGCGAGCACGCCTGGACCAGCACCAAGCGTTCACACTCATCTACAACGCCACGGCCTCCCGATTGGTTCCCGCACGCCGCGCAGATGCAACCTCGACATCTTACCGGGCGGGCTCGGGGGCGCCGCGCAGTAAGGTGGTCGACCATGACCAGCGCCTCCCGCAGACCGGATTCCTGTGTGTGGTGCGGACGCGAAGTGGCCGAGACGGGGATGGGCCGGCGTCGCCGGTACTGCCGCCAATCGTGCCGGCAACGCGCGTACGAGCAGCGCAACCAGGTCAAGGGCACCAGCATCCCCGCCGATGCGGTGGTGCTCACGTCGGAGGAAGCCTCCGCCATGGTCGACCGGGTTTTCCAGGTTCGATGTGCCGCCGAGGACGTGGCGACAGCCGTTGCCGAAGGTGCGGCGGCCCATGAGGTGGAGTCCCTGTGCGCCGACCTCGTGCAACTCGCACGTGAGGCCGAACGCTTCCGCTGAGCCTCGCACAGAGGCAGGGGAGCGTGGGACGCACTCTGCTCGACCGGTCCGACCGTCGCCGATCGATGGCGATTCCGAAACGAACATCACGAATCGACGCACACCGGGCCCACACGTACAGCACGATCAGTACAGCGTGGGAGACCGGCGTCGGTTGGTCCGTCTCACGCGCAGGACTTGCGCATCCAAGGTCTTCTACCCGCTGGGGGAACGAGATGACGACTGTGAATTCGCCGCAGCCGAATAACGGCGCCGAAGATGTGAACGTGAACGTTCCCGAGGGGGCCTTCCCGCTCTCCTCGGTGCAACGGAGCATGTGGTTTGCCCAACAACTGAGCCCCACGGTCCCCAAGTTCATCGCCCAGTACATCGAGTTGCGGGGCGAGATCGACCTGGACCTGCTGAGCGACGCGGCCGTGCGGGCCGGCCAGGAGTTCCAGTCGCCGTTCCTGCGTCTGCTCGACGTCGACGGGGAGCCCTACCAGGCGGTCGATTTCACGATCGACCCGTCGATCGGGTTCCTCGACTTCCGCGGCGAGGACGACCCGATGTCGGCCGCGCACGCGTGGATCGACGAGGACTACGCCACACCTCTGCGGTTGACCAGGGACCGGCTCGTCGAGATGAACGTCCTGCAGGTCGGTGAGCAGCACTATCTGTGGTACACCAGGATTCACCATGTAGCCCTCGACGGGTACAGCGGCAACACCATGGTGAACCGGATCGCGGCGCTCTACACCGCGGCGATAGAGGGCACCGAACCGGAACCGAACCGTGCACTGGATCTGCGCGATCTGTACGCACTGGACCAGAAGTACCGGAAGTCGACCCGGTTCGAGAACGACCGGTTGTACTGGGCCGAACGGATAGTCGGCATCGAGCACGGGTCGACGCTCGCCACCCACGACGCGCCCGCGGCGGCGAAGAGCAGGCTCGAGAGCGCGAAGATCTCCGAATCCGCGCTGGGTTTCCTCGGCGAGTCGGATCAGCGGGTCGGTGCCACGTCGGCGGCCGTCCTGCTCGCCGGGTTCGCCTGCTACCTGTCCCGGATGACGGGCAAGCGGGACGTGCTCATCAACCTGCCGGTGTCGGCGCGCACCACGGCGCCGTTGCAGCGGTCCGGCGGCATGCTCGTCAACGTCGCCCCGCTGCGGATCACCGTCCGCCCCGAGGACACGGTGGCCGAACTCGTGCAGCGGACGCAGCTCGAACTGATGGGTGCGCTGCGTCATCAGCGGTGCAGCCTCGAGGACATCCGCCGTGACGCCGGCCTCGCGGGGACGGCGGAGGGTCTCGCCGGTCCGATGGTGAATGTCATGCTGTTCCACCAGGCGTTCACGCTGGGCTCCGTCAGCGGCGAGTACCACATCGTGACGTCGGGCCCGGTGGACGACCTGCTGGTCAACATCTATCAGGGCGGTGACGGCGAGACACTCCTCGATTTCCGCGGCAACCCCAACCGGTACGGCGCGGAGGAATTGCGCGCTCACCACCGCCGGTTCGTGGAACTGATCGAGGAATTCGTCACCGCGGAGCCGCAGGCGCGGACCGCCGACATCCACGTCGAGAGCGCACGCCTCGGTGCGCGGTTCCTCGAGCGGGAGTCCCAGCTCGAGTTCTGGAAGCGGGAGCTGGCCGGACTGCCCGAGGTGACGGCGCTGCCGCTGGACCGGCCGCGCCCGAGCGAGCGGGCCGGGGCGGGCGAGGTCGTCGGGTTCGCCGTGGACGCCGACGTGCAGCGCCGCGCGGCACTGCTGGCCGAGGAGGCGGGCACCGGGATCTTCACCGCACTGCACGCCGCGCTGGCCGTGCTGCTGGGCCGGCTGGGTGACACCGACGACGTCGTGATCGGAACACCGATCGTCGGGCGTGACACGACCGACTCCGAAGACCCGGAGGCCGGGGCGTTCTTCAACAAGGCCGTTCTGCGATCGCAGGTGGAGGAGGCGTCGTCGTTCGTCGAGCACCTGAGCCGGGTCCGGGACGCCGACCGGGCCGCGTTCTCGCATGCGGCGCTTCCGTTCGACGATCTCGTCGCCGCCGTTGTCGCGGAACCCGACCCGTCGCACACGCCGCTGTTCCAGGTCATGCTCGAATTCACCGACGGTGGCCATCCGCACGACTCCTCGGGGAACGTGACTATCAGCCCGATCCAGCGTGAACACCGCGCCCTGGGGCTGGATCTCGTGTTCTCCCTCACCGAATCGGAGACCGGCGGAATCAACGGCCGGCTGCGGTTCGCCACCGACGTGTGGGACCGCGACAGCGCGGAGGCGCTCGCCGCCCGCTTCGTCCGCATCCTGCAGGCGGTGACGGCGGATCCGGCCGCGCCGATCGGGGACGTCGACCTCCTCGAACCCGCCGAGTACGCGGAACTCGCGCCGGTCCGCGACGAGCCCGCGGTGGAGCCCCGCACGCTTCCCGCACTGCTCGCCGGTGCCGTCGCGGCCGGCGGCGACGGGGACGCTCTCGTCTACGAGGGGCGCACCCTGACCTACCCCGAACTCGACGAGCAGTCGAACCGGCTCGCCCGCATGCTGATCGGTCACGGGGTGGGGCCGGGTTCGGTCGTGGCGCTGGCGATCGCGCGTTCGATCGAGTCGGTGCTGGCCACCTGGGCGGTCGCGAAGTCCGGGGCCGCGTTCGTGCCGGTCGACCCGAATTACCCGGCCGACCGTATCGAGCACATGCTCACCGATTCCGGTGCGGTCGTCGGTCTCACGGCCACGGCGCACCGCGCGTCGCTGCCGGCGATCACGCCGTGGCTGGTGATGGACGACGCGTCGTTCGGGCGGGAACTGGAACAGCACACCGCAGGCGCGGTCACCGACGCCGACCGCCTCCGGCCGCTGCGGACGGCGGATCCGGCCTACCTGATCTACACGTCCGGCTCTACCGGCACACCCAAGGGTGTGGTCGTCACGCATGTCGGTCTGGCGAATTTCGCCGAGGACGAGCGGCAGCGGTTCGACGTCACCGCGGGGTCGCGGACCCTGCACTTCTCCTCACCGAGTTTCGACGCGTCGATCCTGGAACTGCTTCTCGCCGTGGGCGCGGGCGCCACGATGGTGGTGGCGCCGTCGACGGTATACGGCGGTACCGAACTCGCGGACCTGCTGCGCCGCGAACGGGTGACGCACGCGTTCGTGACGCCGGCCGCGCTGGCTTCCGTCGATCCCACCGGGCTCGACCACATCCGGTGCGTCGTCACCGGTGGTGAGAGCTGTCCTCCTGCGCTGGTGCAGCAGTGGGCGCCGGGACGCGTCATGTTCAACGCCTACGGTCCTACCGAGGCCACCGTCGTCGCGAGCGTCGCGGGACCGTTGACGGTCGGCGAACCGGTCACCATCGGCCGCCCGTCGCGCGGTTGCGGTCTGCTGGTGCTCGATTCGCGATTGCACCCCGTCCCCGCCGGGGTGCCCGGCGAGCTGTACATCACCGGCGACGGTGTGGCACGTGGGTACCACAATCGGTCGGTTCCGACGGCCGAGCGGTTCGTCGCCGACCCGCACGGGACACCCGGTGAGCGGATGTACCGCACCGGCGACCTGGCCCGGTGGAACGCCGGCGGTCAGCTGGAATACCTGGGCCGCACCGACTTCCAGGTGAAGATCCGCGGCTTCCGCATCGAACTCGGCGAGATCGACGCCGTCGTGCGCTCACACCCGAGCGTCGCGTTCGCGACCACCGTCGGACGGACCGCACCATCCGGCGACACGGCGCTGGTGACGTACGTGCTGCCCGAGAGCGGGGCGCAGATCGTCGTCGGCGACATCCTCGAACACGCGGCCGCCACGCTGCCCGCGCACATGGTGCCCGCCAGGGTGATGGAGCTCCTCGAGGTCCCGTTGACCCCGGCGGGCAAGCTCGACCGGAAGGCGTTGCCGGAACCGCAGTTCGAGGCGACGTCCACCGTCTACCGGGCGCCGGTGACACCGACCGAGATGCAGATCGCGGAGGTGTTCGCGACACTGCTCGGAGTCGAGCGCGTCGGCGTCGACGACAGCTTCTTCGACCTCGGTGGCGATTCCCTCGTCGCGACCCGCGTGGTGTCCCGGGTCAACACTGCGCTCAGCACGGAGATCGGGGTGCTGGATCTGTTCGAGGCGCCCAGCGTCGCGTTGCTCAGTGCCCGCGTCGACGCCGCGGGGCCCCGCACCTCCGCGCGCCCCGTGCTCGCGCCGCGCGCCGGCTCCGGCCCGGTGCAGGTGTCGCTGGCGCAGCAGCGGATGTGGTTCATCAACCAACTGGACACCGCGTCGCCCGCGTACAATATTCCCGTCGGCATCCGGCTGCGCGGCACGCTCGACGTGGACGCGTTGCGGACCGCGGTGAGTGACGTCCTCACCCGCCACGAATCGCTGCGGACCGTGTTCCCGAACACCCCCAACGGTCCGATCCAGGTGGTGCTGCCGGTCGCGGAGGTGAGCCCGCAACTCGACGCGATCGACGTCGCCCAGAGCGAACTCGAATCCCGCCTGATCGCCGACGCCGCAACCGGATTCGACGTCACCGTGGAACCGCCGATCCGCTCGGAGCTGTACCGGACCGCGACCGACGATCACGTGCTGGTGTTCGTGGTGCACCACATCGCTGCCGACGGCCTGTCGATGACGCCGCTGACCCGGGACGTGATGGTGGCCTACCACGCCCGCGCCGCCGGCGACGCCCCGCAGTGGGCGCCGCTCGAGGTGCAGTACGCCGATTTCGCGGTGTGGCAGCGCGAACTGCTCGGATCCTCCGACGACCCGACGAGTCTGCTGTCCCGGCAACTGGCGTTCTGGGCCCGAACCCTCGACGGTGCCCCCGAGGTCATGGACCTGCCGACCGATCGTCCGCGACCGGCCCGGCAGTCGATGATCGGCGCCACCGCCGACTTCACGATTCCGGCACGCATCCACACCGCGCTGCTCGACATCGCGGGCGCGAACGACGCCAGCCTGTTCATGGTGGTGCACGCGGCCCTCGCGGTCCTGCTGTCCCGGTCGAGCGGGTCGGCCGACGTGTCGATCGGATCCCCGGTCTCCGGCCGCGGCGAACGGCAACTCGACGACGTCGTCGGCATGTTCGTCAACACCGTGGTCCTGCGCACCACCGTCGACCCTGATCGCAGCTTCCCCGAGATCCTCTCGCACACCCGCTCCGTGGATCTGGAGGCGTTCAGCAACACCGACCTGCCCTACGAGCGGCTCGTCGACGAACTGAAACCGACCCGCTCCGAAGCGCATTCACCGCTGTTCCAGGTGATGCTGGTGCTGCAGGGATTCGCGAACACCAGGCTCGAGCTGCCCGGACTCGACGTGGAGGTCGAGGCCCTCGAGACCGGTGCCGCCAAGTTCGATCTCCAGGTCATCCTCACCGAGCACATCGAGGACTCCGGCGCCCCTGGCGCGATCGACGTCCAGTTCTCCTACGCGTCGGAACTGTTCGACCCGCCGACGATGACGGCGCTGGCCGCACGGTTCGTCACGCTGCTCGAGACGATCACCGCCGGGTCGGACGCGAAGGTCGGCGACCTCGACCTGATCGGCGCGGACGAGACGCAGCGGATGCTCGAGCAGTGGATCGACACCGACGTTCCCGTCCCGGACTCGGCGACCCTGGTCAGCCTGTTCGAGTCACAGGTGGCCCGGACCCCGGACGCCGTCGCCGTCGTGTTCGCCGAGGAGGAACTGCTCTACGCGGAGTTCGATGCCCGCGCCAACCGGCTGGCCCGCGAACTCCTCGCCCGTGGTGTCGGACCCGAATCCCGGGTGGCCGTCGCGCTGCGCCGTTCCCTGGAACTGATGATCGCGATCTATGCGGTGGAGAAGACCGGGGCCGCGTACGTGCCGCTCGACCCCGACCATCCGGCGTCCCGGATCGCGTACGTGATCGAGAGTGCCGAACCCGCCTGCGTTCTCACCGCGTCCCGCGATCGGTGCGAGGGCGTCGACGGCGCGGACGCCGCCGTGATCGAGATCGACACCCTGAACCTGTCCCGGCGGTCCAGCACCCCGATCACCGACGCCGAGCGGGGCGTTCCGATCCACCCCGATTCGACCGCCTACGTGATCTACACGTCCGGTTCGACGGGCAGGCCGAAGGGGGTCGCCGTCAGCCACCGGGCGATCGCGAACCGGCTGCTGTGGATGCAGGACACGTACCGGATGGATCACACGGACGTGGTGCTGCAGAAGACGCCGGTCACGTTCGACGTGTCCGTGTGGGAACTGTTCTGGCCCCTCGAGGTCGGTGCGCGACTCGTCCTCGCCGCGCCGGACGGTCATCGGGACCCGACGTACCTGTCCCACATCATCGCCGACCACCAGGTCACCACCATGCACTTCGTGCCGTCGATGCTCGCCGTGTTCACGGCGGGCGCCGAACCGGACCTCTGCGGTTCGCTGCGCCAGGTGTTCTGCAGTGGTGAGGCGCTGCCGCCGGCCACCGCCGACGCGTTCCGCGAATTCGGATCCGCGGCGCTGCACAACCTGTACGGCCCGACGGAGGCCGCGGTCGACGTCACGTTCTGGGAGTGCACGGAAGGCGACCGCGCGTCGGTCCCGATCGGTGCACCCGTGTGGAACACGCAGCTGTACGTCCTCGACTCCCGGCTCCATCCGGTGCCGGTCGGGGTGCACGGCGAGCTGTACCTGGCCGGTATCCAGCTGGCCCGCGGCTACGTCGGTCGCAGCGACCTCACGTCGGACCGGTTCGTGGCGAACCCGTTCGGCGCACCGGGACAGCGGATGTACCGCACCGGCGACGTCGTCCGCTGGCGCGCCGACGGCAACGTCGAATACATCGGCCGCCGCGACTTCCAGGTCAAGCTCCGCGGCCAGCGCATCGAACTCGGCGAGGTGGAGGCGGCCGTGCTGGCGCACCCGTCGGTGGCGCAGGCCGTCGTGACCGTGCACCGTAGCGAGGCGACCGGTGAAAGCCTCGTCGGCTACGTGATCCCCGTGGCGGGCGCCGACATCGACACCGCGGTCGTGCGCGACGCGGCGGCGGAGGCGCTGCCCGCCTACATGGTGCCGACCCGCATCATCGTGCTCGACCGGTTCCCCCTCGGCGCCACCGGAAAGCTGGACCGCGGCGCGCTGCCCGAGCCGGAATTCCTCAGCCCGTCCGCCGAATTCGTCACCCCGCGCAACCCGATCGAGGAAATCCTCGCGTCGATCTTCGCCGACCTGCTCGACGCCCCCCGCATCGGCGTGTACGACAGCTTCTTCGACCTCGGCGGCAACTCGCTGGTGGCCACCCGGCTGGTGGCGCGGGTCAACGCCGCGCTCGGCAGCCGGATCGGGGTCCGGGAGATCTTCGACGCCCCGACCGTTGCGACGCTGGCCACCCGGATCGAATCCGAGGCCGGGCAGGGCGCCGAACGTCCGCCGCTGGTGGCCGGGGTGCGCCCCGACCATCTGCCGGTCTCGCTGGCGCAGAAGCGCATGTGGTTCATCAACCAGTTCGACCTCGATTCCCCGGCCTACAACATCGCGCTCGCGGTGCGGCTGACCGGCGACCTCGACGAGGACGCCATGCAGGACGCCGTCGCCGACGTGATGGACCGGCACGAGTCGCTGCGCACCCGGTTCCCGATGGTGGAGGGCGAGCCCCTCCAGGTGATCCTGCCGACCGAGGACGTGGTGCCGGATCTGTCGCCGATCGACTCGACGGAAGAGCAGCTGCCCGAGCATATTTCGCGGCTGGCGGGTGCCGGCTTCGACGTCACGGTGTCGGTGCCGGTGCGCGCCGCCCTGTTCCGCACGGATCCCGGCGAGCACGTTCTCGTCATCGTCGTCCACCACATCAGCGCCGACGGCTTTTCCATGGCCCCGCTCGCCCGGGACGTGATGACCGCCTACGCGGCCCGCACCGGGGGGCAGGCACCGGACTGGACGCCGCTGCCGGTGCAGTACGCCGACTTCGCGCTGTGGCAGCACCGGGTGCTCGGCAACGCCGACGACCCGGACAGCCTGCTCGCCGCCCAGCTCGACTACTGGACGCACACGCTCGCCGGGCTTCCGGAACTGCTCGCGCTGCCGACGGACCATCCGCGCCCGACGCAGCAGTCGATGCGCGGCGGCATCCACTCGTTCAGCATCGACGCGCAGATCCACAGTCGGCTGATCACGACCGCCCGCGAACACAATTCGAGTGTGTTCATGGCCGTGCACGCCGCGCTGGCCGTGCTGCTGGCCCGGTTGGGTGACACGGACGACGTGACGGTGGGCACCCCGATCGCCGGCCGCGGCGACGCCGCCCTGGACGACATGGTCGGCATGTTCGTCAACACCCTGGTACTGCGCACCCCGGTCGAACCGTCCGGCACGTTCACCGACCTGCTGTCCACGGTCCGCGACACCGACCTGAACGCGTTCCACCACGCGGATCTGCCGTTCGAGCGGCTCGTCGACGCGATCTCGCCGGAACGCGCGACGTCTCATTCGCCGCTGTTCCAGGTGGTGCTCGAGTTCCGCAACAACGAGCGCCCGCGGCTCGAGCTGCCCGGCTTGACCGTCACCGGCCTCGACCTGGCCACCGACATCTCCAACTTCGACCTGCAGCTCACGCTGACGGAGGAGTTCGGGGTGTCGGGGGAGCCCGCCGGGATCTCTGCGGCGTTCACGTACGCGGCGAGCCTGTTCGACGCTTCCACGATCGCGGGTTTCGCCGACTATCTGCAGCGGATCTTCGATGCGGTGACGTCCGAGCCCGGCATGGCTGTCGGCGACGTCGAGCTGATGGTGGCGTCCGAACGTGCGGCGCTCACCCCGGTCATGGACGGGCCCGACGCCGAGCCGCGGACCCTGCCCGAACTGCTCGCGTCGGCGGCATCCGTGGACCCGAAGGCCGCCGCGCTGTCGTACGATGGCAGCGAGGTGACGTACCGGGAGCTCGACGAGCGGTCGAACCGGCTCGCCCGCCTGCTGATCGGGCGGGGCATCGGCCCGGAATCGGTGGTCGCGCTGGCGATGGCGCGGTCGCCCGAATCGGTGCTGTCGCTGTGGGCGGTCGCCAAGACCGGTGCCGCGTTCGTGCCGGTCGACCCGAACTACCCGACCGACCGGATCGTCCACATGCTCAGCGACTCCGGTGCGGCGCTCGCGCTCACCGTCGCCGAGTTCCGTCCCACCCTGCCGGACTGCACCTCCTACGTGGTGGTCGACGCACCCGGCTTCGACGACCAGGTGAGCGCGCACTCCGACGCCGTCGTGACCGACGCCGACCGGACACATTCGCTCGCGCTGGAGAACCCGGCCTACCTGATCTACACGTCCGGGTCCACCGGCACCCCGAAGGGTGTCGTCGTCACCCATCGCGGTCTGGCGAACTTCGCCACCGACGAACGCGTCCGCTTCGGGGTCACCCCGCGGTCGCGGACCCTGCACTTCTCGTCGCCGAGCTTCGACGCCTCGATCCTGGAACTGCTGCTGGCGGTCGGGTCCGGCGCGACCATGGTGATCGCGCCGGCCTCCGTCATCGGCGGCACCGAACTCGCCGACGTGCTCCGCGAGGGCCGGGTCACGCACGCATTCATCACCCCGGCGGCCATGGCGTCCGTGGACCCCACAGGCCTCGACCAGCTCGAGTGCGTCGCCACCGGCGGTGACGTGTGCCCGCCGGAGCTGGTGGCGCAGTGGGTGACCGGCGGCAGGCGGATGTTCAACGCCTACGGACCCACCGAGGCGACGGTCGTGTCCAGCGTGACCGGACCGATGCTGCCCGGTGAGGGCGTCACCATCGGCCGTCCGCCGATGGGCACCGGCGAGATGGTGCTCGATTCCCGCCTGCACCCCGTGCCCAACGGGGTGACCGGCGAACTGTACGTCACCGGTTCCGGTCTGGCCCGCGGCTACAAGGACCGGGCGGGCACCACGGCGGAGCGGTTCGTCGCCAACCCGTACGGCGGCCTCGGTGCCCGCATGTACCGGACCGGTGACCTGGCCCGCTGGAACACCGACGGCCAGCTCGAGTACCTGGGCCGCAGCGACTTCCAGGTGAAGATCCGCGGGTTCCGCATCGAACTCGGCGAGATCGAGAACGCCCTCACCCGCTACCCGGGGGTCGCCCGCTCGGTGGTGTCCGCGCACAAGGGCAGCACCGGCGCCAACCGGCTCGTCGGCTACCTCGTCCCCACGGCGGGCGCGGAACTCGACCCGGAGGCCGTCCTCGACTTCGTCGGCGGATTCCTCGCCCCGTACATGGTGCCGTCCGCGCTGATCGTTCTCGACGAGCTGCCGCTCACCCCGGCGGGCAAGCTGGATCGCCGCGCGCTGCCCGAACCCGACTTCGGGGCCCGGGTGTCCACCGGCCGGGCGCCGGTGTCGGAGATGGAACAGGTGCTCTCCGGACTGTTCGCCGAGGTGCTCGGTCTGGAATCCGCCGGTGTCGAGGACTCGTTCTTCGCGCTCGGCGGCGACAGCATCATGTCGATCCAGCTCGTGGCCCGCGCGAAGGCCGCGGGCGTGGTGCTCACCCCGCGGGACGTGTTCGAGGCCAAGACCGTCGCCGGTCTCGCCGCGGTGGCGTCGTGGGTGGGCGCCGCCGACGTCGTCGTTCTCGACGAACTGCCCGGCGGCGGTGTCGGCGACATGCCGACCACCCCGATCACCAAGTGGCTGCTCGAACGGGGCGGCGAATTCAACCGGATGTCGCAGTCCGCGCTGCTGACCGCGCCACCGAACCTGCGCGAACTCGAACCGCTGATCGGTACGTTCCAGGCCGTCCTCGACCGGCACGACATGCTGCGCGCACAGCTAATGGTCTCCGCCGACGACTCGCATCTCGCCGTCCGCCCGGTCGGTGCGGTCGACGCGCAGGACCTGATCCGCCGCGTCGCGGTGTCCGCGGCCCCGGGAACACCGGCATTCGCGGCCACCGTCATCGCGGAACTCGACGCCGCGCTGGACCGGCTCGATCCGGCGGCCGGCGTCATGATGCAGGTGGTGTGGTTCGACGCCGGGGAATCCGGCGGACGCCTGCTCGTGGTCGCGCACCACCTCGTCGTCGACGGTGTGTCGTGGCGCATCCTCGTCCCCGACCTCGCGACCGCGTGGGCGCAGATCTCGGCGGGCCAGGAACCGGCCCTCGAACAGGTCGGCACGTCCATGCGCCGGTGGGCGCACGGACTGGTCGACGAGGCGGCGAACCGGGCGGGCGAACTGGATCTGTGGCAGCGCATCCTCGACTGCGAGGACCCGCTCGTCGGCAGCCGTCCGCTCGACCCCGACGTCGACGTCAACGCGACCGTCGGCCGGGTCACGGTGCAGTTGCCCGCCGAGGTCAGCGAGGCCGTCCTCACGGCCCTTCCGGAGGCGATCCACGGCAGCGTCAACGACGGACTGCTCACCGCGCTGGCGATGGCGGTCACGCAGTGGCGGCGCACCCGCGGCCACACCCTGCACGGACGGTCCGTCGACGGGACCCTGGTCAGCCTCGAGGGTCACGGCCGCGAGGACCAGGTCGTGCCCGGAGCCGATCTGGGCCGCACCGTCGGCTGGTTCACGGCCATGTTCCCGGTGCGTCTCGACCTGTCGGGCATCGACCTCGACGACGCGTTCGACGGCGGCCGGGCCGCCGGGTCGGCGATCAAGGCGATCAAGGAACAGTTGCTGGCCATCCCGGACCACGGCATGGGTTACGGCATGCTGCGGTACCTCAACGCCGACACCGCACCGCTGCTCGCGGCCCGGTCGCTGCCGCAGATCAGCTTCAACTACCTGGGACGCTTCGCCGCCGACCTGTCCGAGGCGGCCACCCGCGCCGGCTGGACGCCGACCGGTGAAGTCGACATGGACCGGGCGCAGGACCTCGACACCCCGGTCACCTCGGCCATCGACGTCAACGCCGTCACCACCGAGGTGGACGACCGGCCCCAGCTGCGCGCCACCTGGGCGTACGCCGCCGGCGTCCTCACCGTCGCCGAGGTGCGGGAACTCGCCGAACTCTGGGTCCGGGCGCTGACCGCGCTCACGACGTACGCGGCCCGCCCCGACGCCGGCGGTGTGACCCCGTCCGACCTCGAACTGGTCAGCCTCGACCAGGACGCCATCGACCGCATCGAGTCGCGCTTCCCGGCGCTGTCCGACATCTGGTCGCTGTCGCCGCTGCAGTCCGGACTGCTGTTCCACGCGTTGCTGGCCGACGAGTCGATCGACTCCTACACGGTGCAGGTGACGCTCGAACTGAGCGGCGCCGTGGCGTCCCGCCTGCGGGTGGCAGGGCAGGCCCTGCTCGACCGGCACGCGAACCTGCGGGCGTCGTTCGTCTACGACGAGGGCGGCACCCCCGTCCAAGCGGTCCACGGATACGCGGAACTGCCGTGGACGGAGATCGATCTGTCCGCGCTCGACGAGGAGATCCGCGAAGCCGAGGTGACGGAACTCCTCGACGCCGACCGGCGCCGCGGATTCGACATGGCCACGCCGCCGCTGCTGCGGTTCATGTTGATCCAGGTCGGTGCGGACGAGCAGCGCCTGATCATCACGAATCACCACATCCTGCTCGACGGCTGGTCGATGCCGCTGCTGATCCGCGACCTCCTCACCCTGTACGCCACGGAGGGGGACACCAGCGTGCTGCCGCGGGTGCACCCGTACCGCGACTACCTCGCGTGGATGTCGCACCGCAGCACCGAGGACTCCCTCGGGGTGTGGCAGCGCGCCCTCGCCGGTGTGGAGGACCCGACGCTCCTCGCGCCGGCCGACGCGTCGGCCCAGAGCGACACGCAGTCCAGTGAACTGGTCGTCGAACTCGACGTCGACCGCACCGATCAGCTCAGTGTGCTCGCACGCGAACACGGGCTGACCCTCAGCACCCTGATCCGCACCGCGTGGGGAATCGTGCTGGGCGGCCTGGTCGGCCGCTCCGACGTCGTCTTCGGCGGGACGGTGTCGGGTCGGCCCCCGCAGATCGCGGGCATCGAGTCGATGATCGGCCTGTTCATCAACACCCTCCCGGTGCGGGTCACCCTCGACCCGCGGGAAACGCTGGGGGAGTTGCTCGAACGCATCCAAGGCGAGCAGGCCGCGCTGCTCGACCACCACTACGTCGGCCTGACCGACATCCAGTCGGTGGCCGGTCCCGGCGCCGGATTCGACACGCTGACCGTGTTCGAGTCCTACCCCGTCGACCGGGAAGGGCTGACCGAGCAGACCGACATCGCCGGCATGCACGTCCTCGACGTGCACGACAGCGCGAACGCCGCGCACTACCCGCTCGCCCTGATCGCCTCGGCGCACGAGAACCTGCAACTGAAGCTCGAATACGTCGAGGATCTGTTCGACCGGGCCGCGGTCGAGCGGATCGGCGACCGGGTCGTCCGGGCACTGATCGCGCTCGCCGAGCACCCCGGGATGAAGCTCGCGCAGCTGCGCCTGCTCACCGACGTCGAGGAAGCGGAACTGGTTCCGGCCCGCGGCAGGCCCGGCCGGTCCGTGCGCACACTGCCGCAGATGTTCGCCGACACGGCCGCCGCGTCGGGCGACGCGACCGCGCTCGTGTTCGGGGACCGCCGGATGTCCTACCGGGAACTCGACGAACGGTCCAACCAGCTCGCGCGCCTGCTCATCGGCCGCGGCGTCGGCCCGGAAGACATCGTGGCCCTGGGCATCTCACGGTCGATCGAATCGGTGCTCGCCGTGTGGTCGATCACCAAGACCGGTGCCGCGTTCGTTCCGGTCGACCCGACCTACCCGCGTGAACGGGTCGAACACATGGTCACCGACTCCGGGTGCACGTTCGGCCTGCGGGTGGCGGCCGGTCGCGACCGGCTGCCCGCCGGGGTCACCTGGCTGACCCTCGACGATGCCGAGACCGACGCCGCCGTCGCGGCGATGTCCGCCGACACCGTGACCGACGCCGAACGCGTTGTGCCGCTGCGCTTCGCGCACCCGGCGTACGTCATCTACACGTCCGGGTCCACCGGCAAGCCGAAGGGTGTGGTGGTCAGTCACCGCGGTCTCGACAACTTCGCCGAGGAGCAGCGCACCCGCTACGCGACGGATTCGGAGTCGCGGGCCCTGCACTTCTCCTCGCCGAGCTTCGACGCCTCGGTCCTCGAATACCTGCTGTCGTTCGCCGTCGGCGCGACCATGGTGATCGTGCCGCCATCCGTGTACGGCGGTGAGGAACTCGCGGAGCTGATCCGCGCCGAGGGTGTCACCCACGGGTTCGTCACCCCGGCGGCGCTGGCCTCCGTGGACCCCGAGGGTCTCGACGTGTTCCAGAACGTGGTCGCCGGCGGCGAGGCCGTCCCACCGGAACTGGTGAGCCGCTGGGCGCCGGGCCGCACCCTGTACAACGGCTACGGTCCTACCGAGACCACCATCATGAGCAACCTCAGCGACCACCTGCAGGTGGGGGAGACCGTCACCATCGGCGCCCCCGTCCGCGGCGTGTCCGAGGTGATCCTCGACTCGCGGCTGCAACCGGTCTCCGTCGGCGTCGCCGGCGAACTCTACATCTCCGGTGAGGGCCTGGCCCGCGGCTATCACGCCCGCGCCGGGCTGACCAGCGAACGGTTCGTCGCCAACCCCTACGGCGACGCGGGCGACCGGATGTACCGCACCGGCGACCTCGCACGGTGGCGGCCCGATCATACGGTCGAATACCTGGGCCGCACCGACTTCCAGGTCAAGATCCGTGGTTTCCGCATCGAACTCGGCGACATCGACAGCGCACTCGCCGGGCACCCGTCCGTCGCGTTCGCCGTCACCCTCGGGCGCCCCGGTCCTGCCGGCGACACCGTGCTCGTGTCCTATGTGCTGCCGGAGGCCGAGTCGGTGCTCGAACCGCCGGAGCTGAAGGAGTGGACGGCGAACCTGCTGCCCGCGCACATGGTCCCGTCGAGCATCATGATCCTCGACGAGATTCCGCTCACCCCGGTCGGCAAGCTGGATCGGGCGGGGCTGCCCGAACCGCAGTTCCTGCCCACCTCCGACGCCTTCCGGCCGCCGTCGACGGTGCTCGAACACACGATCGCCGACGTCATCACCACGGTCCTGGGCATCGAACGGGTCGGCATCGACGACAACTTCTTCGACATTGGCGGCAACTCGCTGATCGCGACCCGGGTCGCGGCACGCCTGACCGCGGAACTCGACACCGACATCGGGGTCCGCACCCTGTTCGAGGCGCCGACGATCCATCAGTTGGCCCGCCTGATCGAGTCGACGGCCTTCGCCCCGGCGCACGACGGCGACCACGTGCGGCTGCCGCTCGGCCCGATGGCGCAGCCCGCGCACGTGCCGGTGTCGCTGGCGCAGAAGCGGATGTGGTTCCTCAACCAGTTCGACACGTCGTCGGCGGCCTACAACATCCCCCTGGCCGTGCGTCTCACCGGTCACCTGGACGTCGAGTCGCTGCGCGCGGCGGTGACGGACGTCTTCGTCCGGCACGAGTCGTTGCGGACCGTCTTCCCGTCCCACGACGGCGAACCGACCCAGGTGGTGCTCTCGCCCGGCCAGTGGACGCCGAACCTCGAGATCACCGAGGTGTCCGAGGCCGAACTCCGGGAGCACATCGCCGGTCTCGCGACCGCCGGTTTCGACGTCACGGCCGACGTGCCGATGCGGTCCGCGCTGTTCGCGCTCGCCCCCGACGATCACGTGCTCGTCATCGTGGTGCACCACATCTGCGCCGACGGGTTCTCGCTCACCCCGCTCGCCCGGGACGTCATGACCGCGTACGCCGCCCGCATCGCGGGAAGCGCACCGCAGTGGAACCCGCTGTCGGTGCAGTACGCCGACTACACGCTGTGGCAGCTGCAACTGCTGGGTGACGAGAGCGACTCCGAGTCGCTGATCTCCCAGCAGCTCCGGTACTGGACGGATCAGCTGGCCGACCTGCCCGAACTCCTGCAGCTGCCGACCGACCGGGCGCGCCCGGTCCAGCAGTCGTTCCGGGGTGCGCAGGTCGACTTCACGATTCCGGCGGACGTCCACCGGGCGCTGTCCGCGCTGGCGCGCAAACACAACTCCACCATGTTCATGGCCGTGCACGCGGCTCTGTCGGTGCTGCTGTCCGCGCTGTCGTCCACCGAGGACATCGCCGTCGGCACCCCCATCGCGGGTCGCGGTGACGCCGCGCTCGACGACATGGTCGGCATGTTCGTCAACACCCTGGTGCTCCGCAGCGCCGTCGACCCGGCCACGGGTTTCGGCGCCCTGATCGATCAGGTGCGGGCCACCGACCTCGCCGCGTTCCACCACTCGGACCTGCCGTTCGAGCGGCTCGTCGACGCCCTCGCGCCGGAGCGTTCCACCGCTCACTCGCCGCTGTTCCAGGCGTTGCTCGAGTTCCGGAACAATGAGACACCGCGCCTCGAGCTGCCCGAACTCACCGCGGCCGCCGTCGATTTCGACCTCGAGGTCGCCAAGTTCGACCTGCAGCTCAGCGTCGAGGAGGGGTTCGACGCGGACGGGGTGGCGTCGGGGATCACCGCGTCGTTCATCTACGCCACCGATCTGTTCGACGCCGGCACCGTCCGCACGTTCGCGGACCGGTTCCTGCGAATCCTCGCCGCCGTCACCGCCGATCCGCAGGCCCCGGTCGGTGACATCGTGATCACCGACGCCGCCGAGCGGTCCGCGATGGCGACCGTGTGGAACACCGCCGGAGTCGAGGCGGGCACCGACACCCTCGCGGACCGGTTCGCGCAGAGCGTGGCCCGGTTCCCAGACGCCACCGCCGTGACGTCGGAGGACGTGGCGCTGACGTACGCCGAACTCGACGCCCGCTCGAATCGGCTGGCCCGGCTGCTCATCGCCCAGGGCGTAGGCCCGGAAACGCTGGTGGCGGTGGCACTGCCACGCACCTGCGATCTGATCATCGCCCTGCTGGCCGTGATCAAGTCCGGCGGCGGCTACCTGCCCGTCGACATCACCTACCCGGCCGACCGGCTGGCGTTCGTGTTCGAGGACGCCGCACCGAACTGCGTGATCACCACCACCGGCGACGTCTCGGCCCTGCCCGACTCGGAGACCCCAGCGATCCTGCTCGACGACCCGGAGACCACCGCGGACCTCGCACAGCAGTCACCGGCGACGATCACCGACGCCGACCGGGTGACCCCGCTCGACGCCGCGTCGGTGGCGTACGTCATCTACACCTCCGGGTCCACGGGCCGCCCCAAGGGCGTCGTCGTCTCGCACCGCAACGTGCTGACCCTGTTCGCGAACACCCAGCCGCTGTACGGGTTCGACGAGAACGACGTGTGGACGATGTTCCACTCGTACGCGTTCGACTTCTCGGTGTGGGAGCTGTGGGGTCCGCTGCTGTACGGCGGCCGGCTCGTCGTCGTCGACTACTACACGGCACGGTCGCCGGAGATGTTCCACGAACTGCTGCGCAACGAGCAGGTCACCGTCCTCAACCAGACCCCGACCGCGTTCTACCAGCTCGCCGAGACCGACCGCATCGTCTCGGAGATCGACGTGCACGCGGCGGCACTGGCGTTGCGGTACGTGATCTTCGGCGGTGAGGCTCTCGACCTCGGTCAGCTCGGCCGGTGGTACTCCCGGCACGACGATTCCGCCCCGACCCTGGTGAACATGTACGGCATCACCGAGACGACGGTCCACGTCAGCTACCTCGCACTGGACCGTGCGTTCGCGGAGTCGGCGTCGGCCAGCGTGATCGGCCGCGGCATCGCCGGGCTGCACGTGCACGTCCTGGACCGGCGCCTGCACCCGGTGCCCCCGGGCACCATCGGCGAGATGTACGTCTCGGGTGACCAGGTCACTCGCGGCTACCTGGGCCGGGCCGGGCTCAGCTCCACCCGGTTCGTGGCCGACCCGCTCCGTCCCGGGGCACGGATGTACCGCACCGGCGACCTGGCGCGCTGGAACACCGACGGCCAGCTCGAATACCTGGGCCGCAGCGACTTCCAGGTGAAGATCCGCGGATTCCGCATCGAACTCGGCGAGATCGAATCCGCGCTGCTCCGGTACCGCGGCATCGCACAGGCCGTCGTCCTCACCCGCGACGACGGGCACGGCGGCCACCGGCTGATCGGCTACGTGGTGCCCGAATCCGGCGCCACCGTCGAGGTGTCCTCCGCCCTCGAGTTCGTGGGCACTCAGCTCACCTCGTACATGGTGCCCGCCACCCTCGTGGTGCTCGACACGCTGCCGTTGACGAGCAACGGCAAACTCGACCGCCGCGCGCTGCCGGAACCCGACTTCGGGGCCCGGGTGTCGGCGGGCCGCGCCCCGGCGACGGAGATGGAGACCGTCCTCGCGGGGCTGTTCGCCGAGGTGCTCGGTCTGGAATCGGTGGGCGTGGACGATTCGTTCTTCGCCCTCGGCGGCGACAGCATCATGTCGATCCAGCTGGTGGCGCGCGCGAAGGCCGCCGGGGTGGTCCTCACCCCGCGGGACGTGTTCGAGGCCAAGACCGTGGCCGCCCTCGCCGAGGCCGCGTCCTGGGCGGGCGCCGCCGATGTGGTGGTCCTCGACGAACTGCCCGGCGGTGGGATCGGCGAGATGCCGGTCACCCCGATCACCGCATGGCTGCTCGAACGCGGCGGCGACTTCCGCCGCTACACCCAGACCGCGCTGCTGTCCCTGCCCGCCGCCGCCGACGAGACGTTGCTGAAGCGCACGATCGCGGCCGTCGTCGATCACCACGACATGCTGCGGGCGCGTCTGCTCGGCGCCGCACCGCAGTGGCGGATCGAGGTGCAGGCGGTAGGCGCCGTCGACGTGGACGACGTGCTGCACCGGGTCGAGGTCCCGACGGTGGTCGGGTCCGCGTTCGCGGAGATCGCGACCCACGAACTCGACGCCGCCGCAGGACGGTTGGACCCCGAGTCCGGGGTCATGCTGCAGATGGTGTGGTTCGACGCCGGCGACGAGGGTGGGCGGCTGCTGGTCGTGGCCCACCACCTGGTGGTCGACGGCGTGTCGTGGCGGATCCTGGTGCCCGACCTGGCGACGGCGTGGGCGCAGGTCTCCGCCGGTCAGGAACCGGCACTCGAACCGCTCGGCACGTCGATGCGGCGATGGTCGCACGGACTCGTCGACGCGACCCGCGAACGCGGCACCGAGATCGAATTGTGGCGCCGGGTGCTCGAGGCCGACGACCCGCTGATCGGATCGCGTCCGCTCGATGCCGCGATCGACGTGGCGGGGACCGTCGAGAAGGTCACCGTGGAGGTGCCCGCCGACGTCACGGACGCTCTGCTGACCCGGGTCCCCGAGGCGTTCCACGGCGGCGTCAACGACGGTCTGCTGACCGCGCTGGCGCTGGCCCTGGCGCAGTGGCGGCGCACCCACGGCGACTTCACGCGTGAATCGCTGGTCAGCCTCGAGGGTCACGGCCGCGAGGACCAGGTGCTGCCGGGCGCTGATCTGGGCCGGACCGTCGGCTGGTTCACGGCCATGTTCCCGGTGCGCCTGGACCTGTCGGGCATCGACCTGGACGACGCGTTCGCCGGTGGCAAGGCTGCCGGGTCGGCGATCAAGGCGATCAAGGAACAGCTGCTGGCCATCCCGGACCACGGCATCGGGTACGGCATGCTCCGCTACCTGGATCCGGACAGCGCCGACCAGCTGCGGGCGCTCGCGAAGCCGCAGGTCACGTTCAACTACCTGGGCCGGCTGGGCGGCGCGACGTCGACCGACATCCACGGGCACGCCTGGGTTCCGGTGACGGACACCAAGCTCGACGACATCCCCGCCTCCGACATCCCGGTTGCGTCGGCGCTCGACATCAACGCCGTCACCGG
This sequence comes from Rhodococcus pseudokoreensis, assembly GCF_017068395.1. Taxonomy (NCBI): domain Bacteria; kingdom Bacillati; phylum Actinomycetota; class Actinomycetes; order Mycobacteriales; family Nocardiaceae; genus Rhodococcus; species Rhodococcus pseudokoreensis. Next base: position 8,646,433 of record NZ_CP070619.1, read on the forward strand.
CACCGGGGCCGACGGCAACCGGCTGCGGGCCACGTGGGCGTTCCCGACCGGGGTCCTCACCCCGTCCGAGGTCCGCGCGCTCGCCGACCTGTGGGTGCAGGCGCTGACCGCGCTGACCGAGCACGTCGCGCGGCCCGACGCCGGCGGTGTGACACCGTCCGATCTGGACCTGGTGACGCTCGACCAGGACGCCATCGACCGGCTCGAATCCCGGTTCCCGGCGCTGTCGGACATCTGGTCGCTGTCACCGCTGCAGTCGGGGCTGCTGTTCCACGCCCAGTTCTCGGACGCCTCGGTCGACCCGTACCTGGTGCAGTTGGCGCTGAAGTTGCGCGGCGACGTGAACGCGGACCGGTTCCGCCGGGCCGGGCAGGCCCTGCTGGACCGGCACCCCAACCTGCGGGCCGCGTTCGTCCACGACAGTGCCGGCGCCTCCGCGCAGATCATCCAGCAGCACGTGGAACTGCCGTGGTCGGAGTTCGACCTGTCGGCGCTGGGCCCCGAGGAGACCACCCGCGAATACGAGCGGATCGTGGCACAGGACCGGTCGGTGAAGTTCGACATGGCGGACGCGCCGTTGCTGCGTCTCGCCCTGGTCCGGCTCACCGAGGACGAGTACCGGCTGATCCTGACCAACCATCACATCCTGCTCGACGGCTGGTCGACACCGCTGGTCATCCGGGACCTGCTGACGCTGTACGCCCTGGACGCCGACGGCAGCCTGCTGCCGCGGGTCCACTCCTACCGCGACTACCTGTCGTGGATGAAGCGCCACGACACCACGGATTCCCTCGACGCCTGGCGCACCGCGCTCGACGGTGTCGAGGAGCCGACGCTGCTGGCCCCGCTGGAGCGGGGCGAGGCGCACTCCGCCGTCGCGGAGGAGACCGCGTTCACGTTGTCCGAGGAGCACACCACCCGGTTGCGGGACCTGAGCCGCGAACGTGGGCTCACCCTCAACACCGTCGTCCAGACGGCGTGGGGAATCGTGCTGGGCGGCCTGGTCGGCCGCTCCGACGTGGTGTTCGGCGGGACGGTGTCCGGCAGGCCGCCGCAGATCGCGGGCATCGAATCGATGGTGGGTCTGTTCATCAACACCCTCCCGGTGCGGGTCACCCTCGACCCGTGGGAGTCGCTGGGCGAGTTGCTCGAACGCGTGCAGCGCGAACAGGCCACGCTGCTCGACCACCACTACGTGGGACTGACCGACATCCAGTCGGCGGTCGGAGGCGGCGGCGCATTCGACACGCTGACCGTGTTCGAGTCGTACCCGGTGGACGAGGCCGGACTGACGGAACAGACCGACATCGCCGGGATGTTCGTCCTCGGCATCGACGGCAAGGACTCCGCGCACTACCCGCTCGCCGTCGTCGCCTCCGGTGACGCCCGGTTGAACTTCAAGTTCGAGTACCTCCCCGAGGTCCTCGAGGAAAGCGCGGTCGACGAGATCGCGGACCGGCTGCGGCGGGTGCTCGACGCCCTCGCCGACCGGCCCGAGATCCCGCTGGCCCACATGCAACTGCTCACCGAGGCCGAACTCGCCGAGTTCGCCCCGGTGCGCGGTCGCCCCGGGTTCTCCGTCCGCACGCTGCCGCAGATCTTCGAGGACGCGGCGGCGCTGGATCCGAACCGCACGGCGCTGACGTTCGAGGGCCGCAACGTCTCCTACCGCGAACTCAACGAGCGCTCCAACCAGCTCGCCCGGGTTCTCATCTCCCGCGGCGCGGGTCCGGAGACGTTCGTGGCGCTCGGCATTCCCCGGTCGATCGAGTCGGTTCTCGCGGTGTGGGCGGTCGCGAAGACCGGTGCCGCGTTCGTCCCGGTCGACCCGAACTACCCGATGGACCGTATCGAGCACATGCTCACCGATTCGGGCGCCACCATCGGGCTGACCATGGCCGCGTACGAGAAGTCGCTGCCCGACTCGGTGCCGTGGCTGCAGCTCGACTCGCCCAAGTTCGAGAAGGCGTGCCAGTCGAAACCGGCTCTGCCGGTGGCTGATTCGGACCGGCGGTCGCCGATAAGTCTCGACAACGCGGCATACATCGTCTACACCTCCGGTTCGACGGGCAAGCCGAAGGGCGTCGTCGTCACCCACGAGGGCCTCGACAACTTCGCCGAGGACCAGCGGCAGCGCTTCGCCGCCGCGCAGACGTCCCGCACACTGCACTTCTCGACACCGAGCTTCGACGGGTCGGTGTTCGAGTACCTGCAGGCGTTCGGCGTCGGCGCCACCATGGTCATCGCACCGCCCACGGTGTACGGCGGAGCGGAACTGGCCGAACTGATCCGGTCCGAACACGTCACCCACGCCTTCGTCACCACCGCGGCGCTGTCCACGGTGGACCCGGAGGGGCTCGACGAGTTCCAGCACGTGGTGTTCGGCGGCGAGGCGTGCCCGCCCGAGCTGGTGACCCGCTGGGCGCCGGGTAGGCAGTTGTCCAACGCATACGGCCCCACCGAGACCACGGTGATGGCCAACATCAGCGACCCGATGACGGTGGGCGACCCGATCACCCTCGGCGGCCCGATCCGCGGCGTCGGCGAACTCGTGCTCGATTCGCGGCTCCAGCCGGTGCCCGTCGGCGTTCCCGGCGAGCTGTACATCACCGGCGCGGGTCTCGCCCGCGGCTACCACCGGCGCCCCGAACTGAGCAGCCAGCGGTTCGTCGCCAACCCGTTCGGGGAGGCGGGGGAGCGGATGTACCGCACCGGCGACATCGTCCGGTGGCGCGCCGATCACACCGTCGAGTACGTGGGCCGCAGCGACTTCCAGGTGAAGATCCGCGGGTTCCGCATCGAACTCGGTGAGATCGACAACGAGATCGCCACGTTCCCCGGGGTCAGCTTCGCCGCGACCCTCGGTGCCCCCGGCCCGTCCGGTGACACGGTGCTCGTGACCTATTTGCTGCCCGTCACGGAAGGGGGCGTCGATCCCGCCGAGCTGACCGCGCACCTGTCGACGCGGCTGCCCGCGCACATGGTGCCGACGAGCATCATGTTCCTCGACGAAATCCCGTTGACGCCAGTGGGCAAACTGGACCGGTCGGCGCTGCCCGCGCCGGAGTTCCACGTCACCACCACGGAGTTCCAGCCGCCGACCAACGACCTCGAACGCAAGATCGTGGACATCTTCACCGACGTCCTCGGTCTCGAACGGATCGGGATCGACGACAACTTCTTCGACCTCGGCGGCAACTCGCTGGTCGCGACGCGCGTCACCGCGCGGCTGCGGGACGCCCTGGACACCGACATCGGGGTGCGGGCGCTGTTCGAGGCCCCCGACGCCCGGTCGCTGGCCGAACGCGTCGCCGACAGCGTGAGCGGCGGCGCCCGCCCCGCGCTCGCCCCCGTCGAACGCCCCGACCGGATTCCGCTGTCGCTGGCGCAGAAGCGGATGTGGTTCCTCAACCAGTTCGACACGTCCTCACCCGCCTACAACATTCCGCTGGCGGTGCGGCTGACCGGAACCCTGGACGAGGACGCCCTGCGCCTGGCGATGGCGGATGTCCTCGAACGGCACGAGACGCTGCGCACCGTATTCCCGACGGTCGGCAACGAACCGACCCAGCGGATCCTGGCCGCCGTCGACGCGCAACCGGACGTCGCCACGGTCGAGGTGGACGCGGCGGACCTGCCGAGGCACATCATGGATCTGGTGTCCCGCGGATTCGACGTCAGCACCGACGTCCCGGTCCGGGCGGCCCTGTTCCGGTCGGCGCCCGACCATCACGTGCTGACGATCGTGGTGCACCACATCTGCGCGGACGGATTCTCCCTGGCGCCGCTCGCCCGCGACGTCATGGTGGCCTACACGTCGCGGCTCGAGGGCGCAGGCCCGCAGTGGGCTCCGCTGCACGTGCAGTACGCCGACTACACCCTGTGGCAGCATGCCGGACTCGGCTCGGAGAACGATCCCGAGTCGATGATCAACCGGCAGTTGCGGTTCTGGTCGGAGACGCTGGCCGGGTTGCCGGACGTCATCCAATTGCCGACCGACCGGCCGCGCCCGATTCAGCAGACGTTCGAGGGTGATCGCGTCGAGTTCGCGATCGACGCCGGCCTCCATCAGCGGCTGACGGCCTTCGCGCGGGCCAACAACGCCACCATGTTCATGGCCGTCCACGCCGCGCTGGCCGTACTGCTGTCGCGGCTCGGCAGCACCGACGACGTGGTCATCGGCACCCCGGTCGCCGGGCGCGGTGAAGAGGCGCTCGACGAGATGGTCGGCATGTTCGTCAACACGCTGGTCCTGCGGAACCGGATCGATCCGTCCGCGACGTTCGCCGAACTGGTGCAGCAGATCCGGGAATCCGACCTGGCCGCGTTCCAGCACGCGGACCTGCCGTTCGAGCGGCTCGTCGAGGAACTCAACCCGACCCGGTCCACGTCGTACTCACCGCTGTTCCAGGTGGCCCTCGAGTTCCAGAACAACGAGAACCCGACGCTGGAACTTCCGGACCTGCGGGTCGAGAACGTGGACCTGGAGACCCGGGTGGTGAAGGAAGACCTCGAGGTGATCCTGGCCGAGCGGTTCGATCAGGACGGTGCGCCCGCGGGCGTCGCCGGCGGCCTCGACTTCGCCGTCTCCCTGTTCGACCCCGACACGGCGCGCTCGATCGCGGACCGGTTCGTGCGGGTCCTCGCGGCCGTCGTCGCCGACCCGGACCGGCCGATCGGCACCGTCCCGTTGCTCGACGAGGCGGAGATCGACGAGATGGTCCCGGCGCGCGGCAAGCCCGACGTGCGGCCCGAGGTGTGGCCGGACCTGCTGACGGCCGCCGCGGCCCTCGACCCCGACTCGGTGGCGTTGTCGTTCGAGGACCGGCAGGTCACGTACCGGGAACTCGACGAATGGTCCAACCGGCTGGCGCGGGTGCTGTGCGCGCAGGGTGTCGGACCGGAGACGTTCGTGGCCATCGGTATGCCGCGGTCGATCGAGGAAGTGGTGTCGATCTGGTCGGTGGCCAAGTCGGGTGCCGCGTTCGTGCCCGTCGATCCCACGTACCCGCGGGACCGCATCGACTACATGCTCACCGACTGCCGGGCCTCGGTCGGTCTGACCGTCGCCGGCAGGCGCGACAACCTGCCGGACACGGTGCCGTGGCTGGTGCTCGACGACGAGACGTTCGCCGAGCAGGTCGCGGGCGTGTCCTCGGCGCCGGTCACCGACGCCGACCGCACGATGCCGCTGCATCTGGCGCACCCGGCGTACCTGATCTACACGTCGGGGTCGACCGGAAAACCGAAGGGGGTCATCGTCACTCACCGCGGCATGGCCAACCTCACCGCGGAGGAACACGAACGGTTCCAGGTCACGCACGACTCCCGGGTCTCGCATCTGGCGTCCCCGAGTTTCGACGCGTCGATCTTCGAGCTGATGATGGCGTTCGGCGCCTCGGCCCGGGTCGTGATCGTGCCGCCCACCATCTTCGGTGGCGCCGAGTTGGCCGATCTGTTCCGGCGCAACGAGGTCACGCACGCGTTCATCACGCCGACCGCGCTGTCGTCCATCGAGGACGTGGGTCTCGAGTCGCTGCGGGTCCTCGCGGTGGCCGGCGAGGCCTGCCCGCCGGAACTGGTGGAGATCTGGGGCAAGCACCGCAACATGCACAACGGGTACGGGCCCACCGAGACGACCATCCAGGCGAGCGTCAGCGCCCCGATGCGTCCGGGCGGGGTCGTGAACATCGGCGCCCCCGCACTGGGCTTCGGTTCGCTGGTCCTCGACGAACGCCTGCAGCCCGTCCCGGCCGGCGTGCCCGGCGAGCTGTACATCACCGGACCCGGACTGGCACGCGGGTACCACAACCGGTCCGCGCTCACCTCGGAACGGTTCGTCGCCTGCCCGTACGGGGAGCCCGGCCGCCGGATGTACCGCACCGGTGACGTCGTGCGCTGGCGCGGCGACCACACCATCGAGTACATCGGCCGCACCGACTTCCAGGTGAAGGTCCGCGGCTTCCGCATCGAACTCGGTGAGATCGACGCCGTCCTCGCCCGCCACCCCGCGGTCGCGTTCGCGGCCACCATCGGTCACACCGGTCCGTCCGGCGACACGCTCCTCGCGTCGTACGTGCGGGCGGCCGAGGGGCACGACCTCGAGCCGGCGGAACTGCGGACCCACGCGTCCGACCGCCTGCCCGCGCACATGGTCCCGTCGGCCGTGGTGGTGCTCGACCAGATCCCGATGACCCCGGTCGGCAAACTCGACCGCAAGGCGCTGCCCGCGCCCGAGTTCGGCACCACCGGCGCGGCCTTCCGGGCCCCGACGACGGCGACCGAGCGGATCATCGTCGAGGCGTTCGCCGAGGTGCTGGGTGTGGACCGGGTCGGCACCGCCGACAGCTTCTTCGACCTCGGCGGCAACTCGATCGTCGCAACCCGGGTGATCACGGTGCTGCAGGACCGCCTCGGACGGCAGATCCCGTTGCAGTCCATGTTCCTGGACCCCACGCCCGCGGGGCTGGCACTGAGGATCGACACCGAGAACACCGCCGGGTCGCCGGTCGACGAGGCGCTCGGCGTCGTCATCCCGCTGCGCCCGACGGGGGAGAAGCCGCCGCTGTTCTGCATCCATCCCGGGATCGGTCTGTCCTGGGGGTATGCGGGACTGCTGCAGCACCTCTCGCAGGACCGTCCGGCGTTCGGCCTGCAGTTGCCGATCATCAGCGGCGGCCCGGCCGTCGACTCGATCGAGCAACTGGCACACCAGTACGTGCTGGAGATGCGCAAGGTCCAGGCGCACGGGCCGTACCACCTGCTGGGCTGGTCGCTCGGCGGCGTCATCGCGCACGCCATGGCCGTCGAATTGCGGCGGGAGGGCGAGGCCGTCGACACCCTGGCCCTCATGGACAGTTACGTGGCGAACGGGGCCGATCAGGGCCCGGAGAGCCTCACCGTGTCCGAGTTGCTGCACGGTCTCGGACTGGACCTCGAGGCCGTCGCCGGGGAGGAACTCACCTACGAGCGGGCCGTCGAGTTGCTGGACGACGCGTTCGGGCAGAAGACCGGACTGACCCCTCGGCACCTCGAGCGGATCAGCGCCGGGTTCACGAACTCCTCGCGGATCATGAACAACTTCCGGCCCCAGGTGTTCGACGGGGACCTGCTGTTCTTCACCGCCGCCGGATCGGCGTCGACTGGCGAGCATTCACCGGAGGAATGGCGCGATTCGGTCACCGGCGGCATCCGGGAAGTCAAGATCGAGTGCGAGCACAACCAGATGATCGAACCCGAGGTTCTGGCCGTGGTCGGGCCCGTCCTCGAGGACTATCTGGGCACGCACTGACCCGCTTTTTCCGCGAGCGGGCCCGCTCTCTATTGCAGTGCAGTAACGGGCGGGCCCGAATACCGATAACTCCTGCGAACTCGGTAACAATCGATCTCTACCCACAACAGGAGGCGACATGAAGCGCTCACGTATCACGAGCCTCACCGCGAGCGCTCTGTGTGCCGCATTCGTCGCCTGCACCGCGGTCGCGAACGCCGGAGTGGCCGCCGCACTGCCGATCTATCCCGCCTCCGACCCCGATCCCTTCTATGGGCAGCCGCAGGGTCTGGCGGAGGCCGCGGTCGGTGAGCCGCTCGCGGTTCGTCCGATGCCGCCGCTGCTGGCCTTCCCCGACACCGACGTGTGGCAGGTGAAGTACCGCACCACCAACTCGGAGGACCACCCGATCTCGTCGGTGACCACCGTGCTGGTACCCCGCAACCGGCCGGTGAACGGGCCGTTGCTGTCGTACCAGCACATCATCAACGCACTCGGGCCGCGGTGCGCGCCGTCGCGGACGCTGTACTCGAACGACCCCGACCTCCAGATCAAGGAGGCACCGGCACTGAACCTGGCACTGCAGCGCGGCTGGACCGTCGCGCTGCCCGACCACCTCGGCCCGAACAGTGCCTACGGCGCCGCCCGGCTCGGCGGAACCATCACGCTCGACGGCATCCGCGCGGTACAGCGGGTACCGGAACTGGCGGTGGCGGAGAGCCCGGTCGCGCTGGCCGGGTACTCCGGCGGCGGCATGGCCTCGGCGTGGGCCGCGGCACTCGCACCGACGTACGCCCCGGAACTGAACATCGTCGGCGTCGCCGAGGGCGGTGTGCCCATGAACATCGGCAAGATGGCCAACGGTCTCGGCATGCAACCGCATCCGGCGTTCGGCCTCGCGATGGCGGCGGCGCTCGGACTCGAGCGGGAATATCCGGACAAGCTTCCGATCAGCGAACAACTGAACGACCGCGGACTGGCGATGCGCGACGAGATGGTCAACGCGTGCACCAACGGTATTCTCGCGGCCGGTGCAGGCCGCAGCGCCACGGAGGTCGCCAAGACCACGGACCTGATGAGCAGTCCGCAGGCCTGGGAGGTGCTGAACGAGAACAGCGTCGAGTTGTACCCGGGCGTTCCGACCGCACCGATCTTCGAATGGCACAGCCCGACCGATGTGCTCATCCCGGTCGATTCGATCGAGGCGACCATCGCCCGGTACTGCGCCGCGGGCGCCAAGGTGCAGTCCGACCTGTTCCCGAGTCCCGATCACCTGACCACGGCAGTTCTGGGTCTGCCGACCGCCCTCGACTACCTCGACGCCCGCTTCCGCGGCGATCCGGCGCCGTCCAACTGCTGACCCGGCAGGTGCCGATCGGCGGCGGGCCCCCTGTGGCTCGTCGCCGGATTGTGTTCTGCCCGTGCGCAGTCCGAAATGTTGAGAGTTTGAGCAGATCTACCAGGGGGTATTCCGAAGCCATGCACCCCAGTACACGCACCGCAGTCGTGACGGGATCTGATTCGCCGACGGGCCGAGCCGTCGCATTGGCGCTCGCGGACGACGGTTTCGACGTCGGCCTCGCTTATGCTTCGGACCGGGACAGCGCCGAAGCCACGGCCGCCGACGTCGAATCCAGATCGGTGCGCGCGGCAGTGCAGCGCATGGATCTGGCCGACCTGCCCGGCTCCGCCGCCGCCGTCGACGAGTTCGCCCGGGACCTGGGTGGAATCGGCGTCCTCGTCAGCTGCCCGGGCAGCACCGCCGTCGAGTGCATCCAGCGCGCCGTGCGGTACATGATCGCCGGCGGCGGGGGCGGACGGATCGTCAACGTCACCACCTCCTCGTCCGGTCTCGGCGGGCTGACCGGTCTGCTCGCCGCCGAGTTGGCGCGGTACTCGATCACCGTCAATTCGGTGGTGGTACCCGCGGTCGAACCGGACTTCGCGGCGCCCGGCCCCGACGACGGGGAAGTCGCCGCGGTGGCGTCGTATCTGTGTGCGCCGGCAGGAATGTTCGTCACTGGCGCCGCATACGTGGTCGACGGCACGCGCATCGCGATGGTCCCGCACAGCCTGACCGAGGCCGGCTCGCTGCGTCAGCCACGGCGCGCCGGCCGCATCCGGTCCTACACCGGCCGCTGGGCGCCCACCCGCTGGACGCGGTGATCCGGTTCGCGGGTCCGTCGAGACTCGCGGACGCGCAGCCGAAAGCGGCGTTGCCCCCGCGCACCGGGAGTACCGTGTGCGCAGGGGGCTGCGAGTCGAGAGTGACGGTGTGATGCCGGCGGCAGTGAAGGGCACAGTGGGAAATCTGCCCCACGAACTGACGAGTTTCGTCGGCCGTCGCCGTGAGGTGACCGAGGCGCGACGCCTGCTGTCCGTGTCCCGTCTGGTGACGCTCGCCGGGATCGGGGGGGTCGGGAAGACCCGGCTCGCGTTACGGGTGGCCGCCGATGCGAGCCGCGCCTTCGAAGACGGTGTGTGGCTGGTCGAGTTGGGGGAACTGGACGACGACACCACCCTCGTCGACGCGGTGTCGTCCGCGCTGCGACTGCGGGAGCAGCGCACCGGGAACCCGGAACTGCTGCTGACCGAGTACCTCGCCGACCGGCAACTGCTGCTGGTACTCGACAACTGCGAGCACGTGGTCGCCGCGGCCGCCGCGCTGTCGGAGACGTTGCTGCGGAGCTGCCCGGAACTGCGGATCCTCGCGACGACCCGCGAACCGCTGGCGATCGGCGGGGAGGCGGTGCTCCGGGTGCCGCCGCTGACGGTGCCGGAACCCGAACGCACCTCCCTGCAGGCCCTGCCGCAGTACGAGGCGGTGACGCTGTTCGTCGAGCGGGCGGCCACCGCGGTGCCGGAGTTCGAACTCACCGAGGAGAACCATGTGGCGGTGGCCCGGATCTGCCGCCAGCTGGACGGGTTGCCGCTCGCGATCGAGCTGGCGGCGGTGCGGCTTCGGGTGATGTCGGCGGAACAGATCCTGCAGCGCCTGACCGACCGCTACCGGTTGCTGACGGTCGGGTCGCGGGGCGCGCCGAGCCGCCAGCAGACTCTGCGGCTGTGCGTCGACTGGAGTCACGAATTGTGCACCGAGGAGGAACGCGAGCTGTGGGCGCGGCTGTCGGTGTTCGCGGGCGGCTTCGAACTGGACGCGGTGGAGGGAATCTGCGCCGGCGACCTGCCCGTCGAGAACGTCCTCGACGTGGTGGCGTCGTTGATCGACAAGTCGATCCTGATCCGCGAAGAGGTCGGGCAGGCGGTGCGGTATCACCTGCTCGAGACCGTGCGCGACTACGGCAGGGAGAAACTGCAGGAGACCGGCGAGCTCGTATCGCTGCGGCGGCGGCACCGCGACTGGTACGAGCAGTTGGTGGTGCGGTGCGAGGCCGAGTGGATCGGACCCCGGCAGGTCATGTGGATCGGCCGGCTCGACGCGGAGAAGCTGAACGTGCGGGCAGCGCTGCATTTCTGCCTCACCGAGCCGGGGGAGTCCGAACCGGGACTGCGGACCGCCGCCGCACTGTATCCGTACTGGCGCGCCCGGGGACAGCTCCGCGAGGGGCGCCGCTGGCTCGGGCAACTGCTGGGACGGCACCCGGGCGGCGCGAGCCGGGAACGGATCGAGGCGCTGTACGTCGACAGCGTGCTCGCGGGCATGCACGGCGATCGGGAGGCCGCGAAGGCACTGATCGACGAGGGGGCCGTCCTCGCCGAGCGGAACGGCGACACGCTGCTCGGCGCCCTCGTGATGCATGCCGCCGGGTGCTGCGCCATGTTCGCCGGCGACCTGCCGCGGGCGCGGGCATGCTTCGAGGAGGCGCTGCCCGTGTTCCGCGACCGGGGCAGCCTGCTCCAACTGACGTGGGGACTCCTCGGGGTGGCTCTGGTCAGCGGCATGCAGGGCGACGGAGCGGTGGCGAAGATGTGCGGGTCCGAGATCTTCGCGCTCACCGAGGCCCACGGCGAATCCGTGTACCGCGGCTGGTCGCTGTGGGCGGCGGGCATGGCGGCATGGCAGCGCGGGCACCTCGCCCTCGCCGACGACTACGTCAAGCAGGGACTGCGGCTGTCGCATCTGGTGGACGACCGGATCAGTGCGTGCGGGGCGCTCGAGGTGCTCGCGTGGGTGGCCGTCGGCTCCGGCCGGGCCCGGAACGCCGCCGAACTGATGGGTGCCGCGGAGGCCGTCGCACGGGCCGTCGGCAACCCGAGCACCGTCTACCCGAACCTGCTCGTTCACCACGCGGAATGTGAGCAGCAGGCACGCGCGCTGATCGGGGACCGCGTGTTCGACGCGGCGTTCGACCACGGCATGCACACGTCTTTCGACGACGCGGTCGCGCTCGCGCTGGACGAGCGGCGACCCGACGCCGCGGCGTCGTCGAACGCGACGACGCACCTGACCCGACGCGAATCGCAGGTGGCCGAACTGGTCGCCGACGGGCTGACCAACAAGGCGATCGCGGCTCGGCTGGTGATCTCCCAGCGCACGGCGCAGGGGCACGTCGAGCACATTCTCGCGAAACTGGGTTTCACCTCACGCACCCAGATCGCGGCGTGGATCGTCGAAAACGCGCAGGACCCGCACCCCTGACCAGGCACCCGCGCGGGGCGAAATAGGTATGTCTCCGGGTCGTTCAGCCGCTGTACTTCCGCGCTGCGGACGGGATGCTCATACACGTCCCCCACTCCGGCTCCAGACCGAGGCCCCCGATGTCCACTGATCCCCGAATGCACCGAAAGCCCGACCCCCAACTTCCACTGCCCCCGACGCTCCGTCGGGTGCACACCGTCGACCGGTGTCTCGAGTGGGCCGGGGGAAAACATGTGGCATACGACGCGGTGGGGCAGGATCTCGTGGGGGTGACGGCGTGACCACCGAAAATATGACCCGCTGGCAGGGAATCGCTCAGAAGTGCGAACTGATGATCCAGCGGTGTCTCAACTGCACGACCCTGCTCGCACCGTTGATGGCCACGTGCTCCGCCTGCCAGGGTTCGAACCTCGAGCGGGTCCCGTCCTGCGGAGTCGGGTCGATCGTGTCCTCGAAGGTGGTCGACCGCGGGCACAGCGGCGTCGACCGTGGCCGCGCCCCCTGCACGATCGCGATCGTCGAACTCGACGAGGGTCCGTGGGTGTACACCTGGATCGACGGCGACGTCCCGGCACCGTCCGACTGCCCGGTCCGGGTCGAGTTCCGTCCGGCGTCGACGGCGGAACAACTACCGGTGTTCGCCGTCCGCTCCGGTGATCCGCGATGACCGCCGTGGCGACCGAGACCTTCGGCGAACCGGAAGAAGCGTTCGGCACCGAATGGCTGCGCCTGGCGCTGCGCCGGTGCGAATTGCTCGCACAGATGCATTCGGTGAGCTCGGATGCGCGCTGGATGATCAGCTTCGCGATCCAGTGGGCGCCGTTCGGCGGTGCGAGCGCGGCGGAACTGCTGGAACGATTCGGCGTCAACCGCCGCCGTTTCATGGAACTGGTGCTCGACGGACTCGCGCCGAAGGCCACCGACATCCAGAAGATCCGCGCGATGAAAGGTCAGCTACGCACCTCCCTCGCGCAGGCGTGGGGCGTGCAGTAGCCCGGCCGATCACCCCGGCAGCAGATCGTCCAGGTGGATCGGCACCTTCCGCACCCGGAGCCCGGTGGCGTGATGCACCGCGTTCGCCACCGCGGCCGCGGCCCCGACGATGCCGATCTCCCCGGCGCCCTTCGACCCCATCGGGCCGGCGTGCTCGTCGACGTCGTCGAGGCACACCGCGTCCAGATACCTGATGTCGGCGTGTGTGCTGACGTGATAGGAGGCCAGGTCCTGGGTCACGACGTGGCCGAACCGGGGGTCGTTCACACTGCTCTCGTGCAGCGCCATCGACACCCCCATCGTCATGCCGCCGATGAGTTGCGACCGTACCGTCCGGGCGTTGACGACCCGGCCGATCGCGAACACGCCCAGCATGCGTTCGACGCGGATCTCGCAGGAGTCGCGGCGGACGTGCGCCTCCACGAAATGGGCGCCGAACGAATGGAGCGCGAACCTCTCGGCGTCGGGGTTGTCGAGGGTTCCCGCACTCGCCTCCGCACCCGGGACCGGGGTGGTGCCGTACTGATCCCGGAACGCGCGGGCCGCCGCGACGATCGCACTGCCCCAGGACGTGGTTCCCGTGGAGCCCCCGGCGACCGTCGCCGGCGGAAGGTTCGTGTCACCGATCTGCAGGACGATCGAGTCCAGCGGGCACCCCAGCGCATCGGCGGCGATCTGGGTGAGCGCCGTCCACGCCCCGGTGCCGATGTCGACCGAACCGATCTGCACGGTGTAAGTGCCGTCGGATTCGTACACGATCCGGGCCACCGATCCCGGCATGGTGTTCGCGGGGTACGTCGCGGAGGCCACGCCCAACCCCACCCGCCACTCCGAGTCCGACCGTGACCGCGCCGTCGCGTCACGGTCCGCCCACCCGAAACGCCGGGCGCCCTCCCGCAGACAGTCGGTGAGGCGCCGCCCCGACCACGGGCGGCCCGAACTCGGGTCGACGTCCGGTTCGTTGCGGATCCGCAGTTCGACCGGATCGAGTTCACAGGCCACGGCCAGTTCGTCCATCGCCACCTCGGCCGCGAACATCCCCGGCGTCTCGCCGGGCGCACGCATCCACGAGGGGGCAGGAACGTCGAGGGCCGCGAGACGGTGAGTGGTGTGCCGGTTCGGCGTGGAATACATCATCCGCGACGGGACCGCCGACTGTTCGGCGAACTCCTTGATCTTCGCGGACTGCTCGACCGCCTCGTGGGAGAGCGCGGTCAGCCGTCCGTCGGCGTCCGCGCCGAGCCGGATGTGCTGCACCGTCGCGGTGCGATACGCGGACAGGGCGAACATCTGCTGCCGGGTCAGCGCGAACTTCACCGGCCGTCCGGCCGTCCGCTGGGCCGCCAGCACCGCCAGCACGTTGTGCGCATGCGGCAGTCCCTTGGACCCGAACCCGCCGCCGACGTACGGGGCGATCACCCGCACCTGCTCGACTTCGAGCCCGAACAGCGGTGCCAGGGTCTGCCGCACGGAATGAACGCCCTGCGTCGAATCGTGCAGCGTCAGAACCGGTCCGCTGCCGCCCGGGGTCCACCGGGCGATGGTGGCGTGCGGTTCCATCGGATTGTTGTGTTCCATCGCGGTCGAGTACACCTGATCGACCGTGACCGCGGCGGCGGCGAGCGCAGCGGTCACGTCGCCGTCGTCGGTGTCGGTCGGGAACCCGGCGTTGACGTCGCCGGGGGCGTACAGGTCGTCCCGGCCGGAACGGAAGTCGGTGTCGTGGGGTGCCTCGTCGTAGTCGACGCGGACGAGGCCCGCACCGTGGCGGGCGACTTCCGGCGATTCGGCGACCACCGCGCCCACGAACTGACCGCGGAAGTGGACCTCGGGGTCCTGCAGGATTGAGAGTTCCCCGTCCGAGGTGTCCGCAAGACGGGGCGCATCGAACACCGTCAGGACCGCGAGCACCCCGTCCAGGGCCTCCGCGTCCGCCGTGTGCATCGCGGTGACCCGGCCGCGGCCGATCGTCGACAGGATCGGGTACAGATATGCCGGGTCGTCCACCGGGTGCTCGAACGCATACGCCGCCGTCCCGGTCACCTTGTCGTGGGCGTCGAGGCGCTCGGCGGGGGTTCCGATCACCTTCGGCTCGACGAGTGTCATCGGCGCGCCTCCTCGGCGAGTGACCGGAGTACCGACACGAGTACCCGGCGGGTCAGGTAGACCTTGAACTCGTTCCCCGGAAGCGGCTGTGCGGCGGCGAGTTCCGACTCGGCCGCCGCGGTGAACGCGTCCTCCGTGGGCGGCGACCCGAGCAGGACCTCCTCGGCGCGTGTGGCGCGCCACGGCCGGTGCGCGACCCCACCGAGCGCGACCCGCGCCGACGTGATCGACGCGTCCTCGATCGTCAGTTCGGCAGCCACCGACACCACGGCGAACGCGAACGACGCCCGGTCCCGCACCTTCCGGTACGCCGAGCGGTTCCCGGCGGGCGGCGGGGGCAACTCCACGGCGGTCACGAGGTCGCCGTGCCGGAGGACGGTGTCGCGGTCGGGCCGGTCGCCGGGCAGCCGGAAGAACTCGCGGAGCGGGATCCGCCGCTCCCCGCCGGTATCGCGCACCAGCACGACCGCGTCGAGAGCCGTCATCGCGACGGCCATGTCGGACGGATGCACGGCGACGCAGTGCTCCGATGCGCCGAGAATGGCGTGGTAGCGGACGTAACCACCGAGCGCGGAACACCCGGTGCCGGGTTCGCGTTTGTTGCACGGCGTCGTGACGTCCTGGAAATACACGCAGCGGGTCCGCTGAAGCAGGTTCCCCGCGGTCGTCGCGAGGTTGCGCAGCTGTCCCGACGCGCCGGAGAGGAGCGCGCGCGACAACATTGGGTACCGGGCCCGCACCACGTCGTGCGCGGCGAGGTCGCTGTTGCGGACGGCGGCCCCGATCCGGAGCCCACCGCCGGGAAGCGTCTCGACGTCGTCGAGGGGGAGGCGGCTCACATCGACGAGGAGATGCGGCCCCGCCACCCCGAGTTTCATGTGGTCGACGAGGTTGGTGCCACCGGCGAGGAACGCCGCCCGCGGATCGGCCGTGACGGTGGCGACGGCGCTGTCGACGTCGGTGGCCCGCTCGTACTCGAAGGGAATCACGCCTCCGCCGCCTGCCGGATCGCCGCGAGGATGTTCGGGTAGGCGCCGCACCGGCAGAGGTTTCCGCTCATCCGTTCCCGGATCTCGTCGTCGGTGAGTTCGGGCGGAGCGGTCAGGTTCTCGGTGACGGCACTCGGCTGCAGGGCCAGGAACTCGTCGAACATCCCGATCGCCGAACAGATCTGACCGGGCGTGCAGTAGCCGCACTGCAGTCCGTCCTGTTCGACGAACGCCTGCTGAACGGAATGCAGCACGTCGCCGTCCGCCAGTCCGTGCGCGGTGACGACGCGGGCACCGTCGTGGGCGACGGCGAACGTCAGGCAGGACGTGGCGCGCCTGCCGTCGAGGAGGACGGTGCACGAACCGCACTGGCCGTGGTCGCAGCCCTTCTTCGGCGCGGTCACCCCCAGGTGGTCGCGGAGTGCGTCGAGCAGGGTGGTGCGGGTGTCCACGTCGAGGGTCCGCTCCTCGCCGTCGACGGTGAGCACGATCTTCCGGTAGCGGGGGCTGTCCGCGGCATTCATGGCGGGAGGTTACCCGCGGCGACCGCTCCCGAATCGGCGTCCGCGGTGGTTCCGCCGACGACGGACTGGGTACTTGCTGAACCCGGAAACAGTGGATGATCGGGAAGGGACGTCATGCGCGTCGAACACATCACGGTAGTCGTGCCCGCCCACGACGAGGAGGCGCTGCTGCCGCGCTGCCTCGACGGGGTGCGGACCGCCGCGCAGGCTGTGCCGGTGCCGGTCACGATCGTCGCGGTGCTCGACGGGTGCACCGACGGCAGCGAGGCCGTCGCCCGCGCGGCGGACGTCGACGTCGTCGTGCTGGGTGCACGGAACGTCGGCGCCGCCCGGCGTGCGGGTTTCGACTCGGTCGCCCCGCGCCCGCACGAGTGGTTCGCCACGACGGACGCGGATTCGCTCGTCCCCGCGCACTGGCTGTCGTCCCACCTGCAGCACGCCAGTCGCGGCGCGCAGTTGGTGGCGGGCACGGTGACGGTCACCGACTGGTCGGGGTGGCCCGACCACGTCCGGTCGCGGTACGGCAGCGCATACCGCTCCGGCGCCGCCCACGGGCACGTGCACGGCGCGTCCCTCGGATTCTCCGCGGATCTGTATCGGGCGGTGGGCGGGTTCGCCGCCCTGCCCGCGCACGAGGACGCGGACCTCGTGCAGCGGATGGTCGACCACGGAGCGCACGTGGTGTGGAGCATCGACGCGCCGGTGGAGACGTCGGCGCGGTCCGACGCCCGCGCGCCGCAGGGCTTCGCCACCTACCTGGAGGGACTGCAGGACCGATGAGCACCGACGTCAGCCACGACAGCAGCCCCACCCACGCCGCCGTGCGGGCGATCATCCGCTCGGGCGACGCGGAACTGCCGCTGCCCGGCGGCGGGTCCACCGCGGCCCGGTGGGCGCAACTCACGGAATGGTGCCGCCGCGACCTCTCGGTCGGCCGGCTGCTCGAGGCACACGCCGACGCGGACGCGATCCTCGCCGAGATCGACGGCACCCGCGCAGGCCGGGACGAGTGGTGGGGAGTCTGGGCCAGCGAGCCACCGCACCCGATCCTGGACGCTGCCCACGACGCGAGTGGATGGCGTCTTCGGGGAACGAAGGCGTGGTGCTCCGGGGCGTCGATGTGCACGCACGCCCTGGTCACGGCGCGCGTCGACGGGCAACCCCGGCTGTTTGCCGTCGATCTGCGGGAACCCGGGGTCACGCCGGGACGCGGGGGCTGGCGCAACCCGGGGATGGCGGCGACCGACACCGAGGCGGTGACGTTCGACGGCGTTCCCGCGCGAGTTGTCGGCGCCGCGGACCGGTACCTCGACCGAGCGGGGTTCTGGCACGGCGGCATCGGGGTGGCGGCGTGCTGGTTCGGCGGCGCGCTCGCCGCCGCGGAACCGCTGCGGGCACGCGCACGCGGCGGCCGGGCGGACAGTCACCAACTCGCGCACCTCGGTGCGATCGACGTCGCCGTCAGCGCGACTCGATGGGCACTCGCCTCCGCGGCCACGGAGGTGGACTCGGGTCCGCTCGATCGAAGGTCCGCCCAGGTGCGGGCGTTCCGGGTGAGGGGCCTCGTCGAGCGCACCGCGAGCGAGGTGATCGACCGCGTCGGCCGCGCACTGGGCGCCGCGCCGCTCGCGAGCGACGCGGACCACGCCCGCAACGTCGCGGACCTGCTCGTCTACATCCGGCAGTCCCACGCCGAGCGCGATCTCGCGACACTCGGCGACCTCGTCGCAGGGGAGGACTGACCGTGGACACCGCCACCAGATTCCGGGAGACACCCGTGGCCGGCCGGGGCACCCCGGAGGACGTGTGGCAGCCGTGGCTGGCCTCCGTCCGGTGTCCGCCCATACCGCTCGCGGAATGCGACCACATGGTCGTCGTCGCGCCGCACCCCGACGACGAGGTACTCGGGGTGGGCGCGCTGATGGCCACCGCAGTGACCGCCGGCGTTCCCGTCCAGGTCGTCGCGGTCACCGACGGCGCGGCGTCGCATCCGCAGTCGCCGACCCTGTCGCCCGCTACGCTGGCGGCCGCGCGGATCGCCGAATCAAAACGCGCGACAGCACTGTTGGGCGTCGGCGAGCCACTCCGACTCGGATTGCCGGACGGCGGTGTGAGCGCGCACGAACGGGAACTCACCACCCGCCTCGTCGACGTTCTCACCGCGACCTCCCGGGCCGGGGAGCCGGTGTGGGTCCTCGCCACTTGGCGGGGCGACGGTCATCCTGATCACGAAGCCACCGGAAGGGCTGCGGCGCAGGCATGTTCGATCACCGGCCACCGTCTGGTGGAGTACCCCGTCTGGATGTGGCACTGGGCCCGGCCGGCCGATGCATCGGTGCCGTGGAAGCGGATGCGTGCACTGGCACCGACGCCCGACATATTGGCGCGCAAACGCCGGGCCGTCGACGAATTCCGCACCCAGATCTGCCCACTGTCCGAGGACCCGCGGGACGCCGCGATCCTCCCGCCATGGGTGCTGGCGCGACTGATGCGGACTACGGAACGGGTGCTGTGGTGAGCGCGATGGATCCCGGCTACTTCGAGTCGATGTACGCGGAATCGGTGGACCCGTGGGGATTCGACGAACGGTGGTACGAGCGCCGCAAGTACGCGCTCACGCTCGCCGCGCTGCCCCGTCCGCACTATCGGCGGGCGTTCGAACCGGGATGCTCGATCGGGGTATTGACGGCGCAGTTGGCGCGACGGTGCGACAGGCTCGTCGCAACGGACGTGGTGCCGCGTGCCCTGGCGAGCGCACGGGACCGCATGCAGCGTGAGGGACTGGCCGACCGCGTAGACCTGGGACAGGCATCGCTACTCGCCCCGTGGCCCGCAGGCACCTTCGACCTCGTCGTGCTCAGCGAGGTGCTGTACTACCTGACGCCCGCAGACCTGGGCACCGTACTGACGCGGGCCGTCGACTCGCTGGAGGAGGGCGGCACCCTTGTGGCCGTCCACTGGCAGCATCCCGTGCCCGAATATCCGCAGACCGGCCGGGCGGTGCATGATTCGGTCGCGGCGCTCGATGGTCTCCAGCGCGTCGGGTCGTACCGCGATGCGGACTTCCATCTCGACGTCTACACCCGGGGTGCGACGCCGTCGGTCGCGGCGGCGGAAGGGCTGAGCTGACCGGTCAGCGCTTTCACTGTTCGGGCAGACTGCCGGTCTCCAGGAAGATGACACGCCTGCCGATCTCCACCGTGTGGTCGCAGAACCGCTCGTAGAAGCGACCGAGCAGGGTGATGTCGACGGCCGACTGGACACCGTGCGGCCAGTCCTCCGCCTGGGTGATCGTGAACAGGCTGCGGTGCAGGTCGTCCATTGCCTCGTCCGCCGTCAGCAATCCGCGAGCGCGCTCGGGGTCGCGGTGCTGCAGCACCTGCTCGGTCTCCCTCGCCTGCGCGACGGCGACGGTGCCCATCTCGGTGAACACGTTCCGGACCTCGTCGGGGACGACGTGGTCGGGGTGCCGCCGGCGGGCGATCTTCGCGATGTGGACCGCGAGGCCGCCCATCCTGTGCAGATCCGCGGAGATGTGGAGACCGCCGACCATGAATCGGAGATCGTGGGCTACCGGCGCCTGCAGCGCCAGGAGCGCGAACGCGCGTTTCTCCCAGTGCGCCGCGGCATCGTCGAGCTCGCCGCTCACGTCGATGACGTGCTCGGCGAGCTCGAGGTCTGCCTGCAGCAGTGCGTCGCTCGCCTCCGACATCGCGGTGACGGACAGCCGGCACATCGCGGCGAGATCGCCGGACAGACTGTCGAGATTCTCCGCGAATCGAGTACGCATCGGCTCAGCCTAGGGGTGTTCTGGGACAAGTGCCTCGCTCTACCTGGGGTCGGCGTGGGCCAGCTTCCGGTACCCCTGGGCACCCGCCCGGTCGACCGCCGCCTTGACCAGGCCGAAGACGATGCCCTGCACGGCGGCCGCGATCAGCACCTCGCGGGTGCTGCGGGACAGATCCTTGGGGTCGGGAGCCTCGGATTCGCCTGCGACACGCTTCCACACCTGACCGAACACGGCACTCGCCGCCAGCCCACCGGCGACACTCGCAGCAAGCGCCAACGGTTTGTACATCGCCTTCGATGCGGCGCTCATGTTCCCGCCCTTCGCATTCGATCCCGTCGATCGTCCTCCGCTGGTCGAGTACCCGGATTCGCGCGTCCTCACACCGCCGCGGTCGTGACCGGGGGATTGTTTCGTTCGACGCGTAGCTGGGGAAAGCGTTCCGTATGACCCACGAATCAGCTGGAGAGCCGACTCGCATCGTCGTCGTGGGCAGCGGCTTCGCCGGATTCGAATGCGCCCGCGCTCTGGCGCGGCGCCTCCGGGGGACCGATGCCCGCGTCATCATGATCTCGCCCCACGACTACATGCTCTACACACCGCTCCTGCCGGAGGTGGCGGGCGGAATCCTGGACGCCCGGTTCGTCACCGTGCCACTGTCCGACGCGCTCCCGGGCGTCGAACTGGTGACGGGCAGGGTCGACGCCGTCGACTTCGAGGCCCGCACCGTGCACGTCACCGACTGCGAGCAGGGTGTCGAGCAGGTGGCCTGGGACCGGGTGGTGCTCACCCCCGGATCGGTGACCCGGCTCTTCGACATTCCCGGACTCGCCGAGCATGCCAGGGGACTGAAGACGCCTGCCGAGGCGCTGTACTTCCGCGACCAGTTGCTTACCCAGATCGAACTCGCCGAGCGGGACACCGACCCCCGGGTCGCCGACGCCCGCCGGACGGTCGTCGTGGTCGGTGCGTCCTACGCGGGCACGGAACTCACGGCCCAACTCCGCGCCCTGGCCGATGAAGCAGCCTCCCGCCGCAACCTCGATCCCGCGAAGATCCGGTTCCTGCTGCTCGATGCCGCCGACAAGGTGATGCCCGAGGTGGGGGAGAAACTGGGTGACAAGGTGCTCGAGGTGCTGCGCTCCCGCGGCATCGACGTGCGACTTGAGACCACCCTGACGGAACTCGGACCCGAACACGTCACCCTCGACGACGGAACCGTGATTCCCACCCGCACGGTCGCCTGGGTGACGGGGGTGACCGCAAGCCCCCTCGTCGACACCCTCGGATTACCCACCGAGAAGGGCAGATTGACGGTGCGCCCCGACCTCTCGGTCGACGGGCATCCCGACGTGTTCGCGGGTGGCGACGCCGCGGCCGTTCCCGATCCGAAGAACAGCGGATCGATCACCCCGCCCACCGCACAGCACGCCGTCCGGCAGGGGCAGGCCCTCGCCCGCAACGTGGCGGCGAGCCTCGGCGTCGGAGACGCGAAACCGTACACCCATCGCGACATGGGTCTCGTCGTAGATCTGGGCCCGGGCTTCGCGGTTGCGAACCCCTTCGGCATCCGGCTGTCGGGGTTCCTCGCGAAGGTGGTCACCCGGGCATATCACCTCTATGCCATGCCGAACGCCGCCAATCGCTGGGCGGTCGCGCTCGCCTACCTCACCGACCTGATCTTCCCGCGCCCACTCGTGTCGATCGGGCTGGTCACCGATTCGGAATCACGATTCGAAGTTGGTGCGGAAATCGGAGCGCAGACCTGAATTGTCGGAAAGGAACAGATGATGAGTGACACCAAGAAGGAGTTCGTGGCCCTCCGCCTCGACGAGGTGATCCACGAATGGGAGGCAAACGCGCCGGCCGGCGGTTCGGGTTCGGAGGGGCCGCTGGTGACAGCGCAGCGCCATCGGGCCGAGATCGACAACGCGAGCGACGACCGTGTCGACGAGATCGCCGAGGCGTATCCCGACATCGCGCAGGCGTGGTCCGCGCGCGGCGCCTAGTTCCCCACGAGCTCCGACAACGGACTGGACTCGAGGTGGTCCAGTAGATCCTGTGCGTCCTCGAACACGGCCACCGCGCCGGCTGCCGTCAATTCGGCGCGGGAGATGCCGCCACTGAGGACACCGACGAATGTGACACCGGCCCGGGACGCAGCCTCCGCGTCCCATACCGCGTCACCTACCCGGGGTCGGTGGCCACCGCGATGCGGATCGCGGTTTCGATGCGGTCGGGGAGGGTAAGCGCGGAGAGTCGTCAGGTACCGATTCGAGGGAGTGGTCGTCATCGAGGCACATCGCGACACGTCGGCTTCGGCTTCGGATGTGTGGTCCGTTCTCGCCAACGGGTGGCTGTACCCGTCGTGGGTGGTCGGGGCGTCACGGATGCGTGCCGTGTCCGCCGACTGGCCGGCGGTGGGAAGCCGTCTGCACCATTCCGTCGGCGCCTGGCCCGCACTCATCGACGATTCCACCGAGGTGCTTTTCTCCGAGGAGAACCGTGAACTCCGGCTGCTGGCTCAGGTGACCCCCACCAAAGCGATTGTGCGTCTTCGGCTGGAGCCGCGTGGATCCGGTTGCCACCTCCAGATGTCGGAGGTGGCGGCCTCCGCTCCGTTGACCTGGGTTCCGCGGATGGCACAGGACCTCGCGGTGCTCCCGCGCAATCTCGAATGCCTGCGCCGGCTTTCGTTCCTCGCCGAGCGAAACACGAAACCCTGACATCGTGACCGTGCAGACAGTCGACGCCGTCGTCATCGGGGCCGGGCCCAACGGGCTGGCCGCGACGGCCACCCTCGCCGCGGCCGGCTGGGACGTCGTGCTCCTCGAACAGCAACCCGAGCCGGGTGGCGCGGTGCGGTCGGCGGAACTCTTCCCGGGTTTCCGCACCGACCTGTTCAGCGCGTTCTATCCACTCGCGGCGGTGTCTCCCGCGATCCGGCACCTCGACCTCGGGGGAGTGGGACTGCGATGGAGTCAGGCCCCCGCCTCAGTCGGGCACCCCCGGCACCCGGACGACGACGACGCCCCGATGATCCGCCGGGATCCGGCCGACACCGCGGCCGACCTCGAGCGCAGGCAACCGGGGGACGGGCAGGCGTGGCTCCGGCTCTTCGAGCAGTGGAAGGACGTCAAGGAACCGTTCCTCGACACGCTGTTCCGTCCGTTCCCGCCCATTCGGGGACCCCGACGCCTGCTGTCCCAGCTCGGCACCGCGGAGGCCCTGCGGTTCGTGCGCTTCCTCATGCTGCCGGCGCGCCGGATGACGCACGAATTGTTCGACGGCGACGCTGCGCGAGTGTTGTTGCTGGGTAACGCAATGCACGCCGACACTCCCGTCGACGCGCCGGGAAGCGGCGTCATGGGATATCTCCTGACCATGCTCGCGCAGGACGACGGATACGTCGTCCCGGTCGGTGGCGCCGGCGCACTCTCGGCCGCGATGGCGGAGCGGGCGAGACGAGACGGCGCACAGGTCCGCTGCGGCGAGGAGGTGACCTCGATCGAGGTCGGTGGGGGAGCGGCCACCCACGTTCGGACGGCGGGCGGTGACCGCTACCTGGCCCGACGCGCCGTGCTCGCCGACGTGTCGGCGCCGGCACTGTACGGACGGCTGCTGGATTCCTCGGTGGTGCCCGCAGGTGTGCGCGCCGACCTCGAGAAGTTCGAATGGGACACCCCCGTCGTGAAGGTGAACTACGCACTCGACCGCAAGATTCCGTGGAGGTCCCGGAACCTCGAATCCGCCGGAACGGTGCATCTGGGCGCCGACGACGACGGGCTGGTCCGCTGGATGGCAGATCTGACGACGGGGGTCGTCCCGGAACGCCCGTTCCTGCTGTTCGGCCAGATGACGACGTCGGATCGCAGTCGCTCCCCGGAAGGAACCGAAAGCGCCTGGGCCTATACACATCTGCCGCGGGGGATCACCGACGACGAATCTGCGGAGTTGCTGGCGCACCGAGTGGATGCGGTGCTCGAATCGCACGCGCCCGGCTTCGCGGAGCGCGTGGTCGGCCGCAACGTGCAGCGCCCCGGCGACCTCGAGGCGAGCAACGCGAACCTGCACGGCGGTGCCGTCAACGGCGGCACCGCCCAGTTGTATCAGCAACTCGTCTTCCGTCCGACCCCTGGTTCGTCCGGGCCCTACACCTCGATCGACCGGCTGTACCTGGCCAGTTCCGCAACCCATCCGGGCGGCGGTGTCCACGGGATGTGCGGGTACAACGCAGCCCACGCGGCCCTGGCCGACCAGGGACGGTGGGGATGGGCGCGGAAGAAGGTCCGTGGTCGCATCCTCGACCTCGTGGCCACCCCCGACGCACAGCGATCGCCGCGACACCGCTGACGGTCAGGAATGCTCGGCGTCGATGCGCGCAAAGAGCCACCGCGGACCGACCGTCCGAGCCCCCAGCGCCTCGACTCGGGCCCGGAGCCCACGGTCCGCGGTGACGACGGTGATCGGCCGGTCGCTGTCTTCGGCCGCCGCGGCAACCACGTCGACGATCGCGTCGTCGCCCGAACCGTGTGCCGCCACCACCCGCAGACCGTCGAATTCCGGATCCGGCTCCCCGGCGACCGCGGCCTTCGCCGCACCCTCGATCACGACCACCACCTCGGCCGGCCGGTCCAGATGCTGTTCCAGGGCGCCCAGTTGAACGAGCAATCGGCGCGCCGCACCGGCCCGATCACGCCACCAGCCGTCGGGCCGCGAACCGACGACGTTCGCCGCATCCACCACGATCAGCGCAGTCCCGTCGTCGGTCACCTCCACAGTTTGCCTTTTCCGGGCAGCTGTGGGTGCTATGACAGTGGTGACGGTGCGTCATGGCGAGGAGGCCGAAATGGACGTCCGCTTCATCTCCGACGACGGTGTGCGTTCGTGTGCGGCGACCGAATTGACAGAGTTGCTCGACCGGCCCGACGGACTGGTCTGGGTGGACATCCCGACCTGGGACGATCAGGCGCACGAGACGTTGACGACCGTTTTCGGTTTTCATCCCCTCGCCGTCGGGGATTCGATGAACCGCAATCAGGTGCCGAAGGTGCACCGGTATGTGGACCACTTCTTCGTGGTTCTGCACGCGCCGCAGTCGGGAGCCCACGGGCATGTGCACTACGTCGAACTGGACCAGTTCATCGGTGCCCGCTACCTGGTGACAGTGCATGGCCCCGTGAATCCGGCGATCGATCCCTCGACGGCGATGGTCGAGGTGAAGGTGGTGCTCGGCAGGCTGGAGTCGGGCAAGTTGCGGCCCGGCACGGCATACGAGTTGTCGTTCGCGCTTCTCGCCGCGTTGACGGCACGGATGCGGGCCTACACCGCCGAACTGACCAAGGATGTGTGGAAGCTCGAGCAGCAGGTCACCGGCGGGCACCTCGGTGATCCGGAGACCTTTCTCGACGAGATGTTCCGGGTCCGGCACGGTCTGCTCACGGTCGGCACCATGGCCGCGTTGAGCGGGGAGGTGTACGGCAGGATGGTCACCATCGAGGCATTCGGTACCGGTAAGGGCCGGGACCTCCTGCTCGATGCGGTCGATCAGTTCCAGCATCTGACCGTGATGGCCAGGGGGCAGAAGGATTACCTGCAGGGCACGATCGAGTTCTATCAGGCGCGCACCAACACCAAGATGACCGTCGCCGCCGAGCGACTCGCCGTCATCGCGGCCGTCACGCTGCCGATCACCGCCCTGTCGTCGATCATCGGGATGAACGTGATCGTGAACGAACGGACGCAGTGGCTCTCCGTCGCCGTGATCGTGCTCGTCATGCTCGCAATGTCCGGGGCTCTCCTCGTCTGGGCGAAGCGCAAAGGCTGGTTCTGACGCGAAGTGTGATCCGCTTTCCTCGCTCGTGTGGACCGCAATCCTGTCGTCACCGAAGCGCCGTGGCAGGCTTGGGCTGGGGGAGTACCGATTCGCTCGACCACCCTCGGCCCGGCCATCGGCGTGACGCGCACATACGAAAGGGGACGCCGCTGATGACCGTCCGAACCGTGAACACCGAGGCAGGACGACTCTCCGGTGACCACACCGACGGGGTCGCTCGCTTCCTGGGAATCCCGTACGCGGCAGCGCCGGCGGGCGAACGCCGATTCGCACCCCCGGGCCCTCCCGAACGATGGGCAGGAACCAGGGACGCCACCGGTTACGGCGCGACCGCACCCCAGCCGCCATTGCACCCCACTCAGGCGTCTCTGGCGCCGCTGGTTGGGCCCGGATGGGTAACCGGCGACGGCAATTACCTCAATCTCAACGTCTGGACACCCGACCACGGCACGAGTGGGCTTCCAGTGATGGTCTACCTCCATGGCGGCGGGTTCATGATCGGCTCGGGTGCGGCCCCGGCTTTCGACGGCACGTCGTTCGCGCGCGACGGCGTCGTCCTGGTCACCGTCAACTACCGACTCGGGGCGGAGGGCTTCCTCGCGCTGCCCGGGGAGGCCACGAACATCGGATTGCGCGACCAGATCGCAGCACTGCACTGGGTTCGTGACAACATCGGAGGATTCGGTGGGAACCCGGACAACGTCACCGTCTTCGGCGAATCGGCCGGCGGCACCTCGGTCGCGTTCCTGCTGCATTCTCCGCCGGCCGCCGGACTGTTCCGGCGAGCGATCGTCCAGAGCGGCCACGACGAGATGGCCCGCCCGCTCGAGCTCACCGAAGGACTCACGAAAGCACTCGCCGCCCGGCTCGGAACCTCCCCGGTAATCGGAGCGTTCCGAGCATGCTCCGCCGTCGATCTGCTGCGCGCGCAGGGTGCCCTGCTCAGAAACGCACCCCGGCCAGATTTGCGCAACGACAACGGTTTCGACCCGGGCCACGGTCGTGCACTGTTCCTCCCTGCCACGGGTGACGACGTCCTCCCCAACCCGGTCGGAGTTTCGAGCACCCACTCGCGCGGCGTCGACCTGTTGATCGGCACGACGCTGGAGGAAGCCAACCTCGGTTTCGGTGCCGACGAGTTCGCCGCCTTCGACGCGCACGACGCCGTAGCCGAGCTGGCCGCCACCTACCCCGGTGCCGAAGCGCTCCTCGAACGACACCGTCTCCACGACCCGGCCGTCACCCCCGCGCAAGCACTCACAGCCGCGTACACGGACCTGATGTTCCGATCACCGAGCCGCCGCACCGCGCGCCGTCACCCAGGCCCTGCCTACGTCTACGAATTCGCATGGCGATCACCACTGCACGGTGCCGCACACGGCCTCGACGTCCCCTTCGTCTTCGACACCACAGATGCATGCCGCGGCTTCATCGGCGCCGACGCACCCGACGCCCTCACCCACGCGATGCATCGAACCTGGCTCGACTTCGCGACCCATGGAGATCCCGGCTGGCCCACCTACGGCGACGCCGGAAAAGCGATGAGATTCGATGCCGACCCCCACCTCTGCGAGGACACCGCTCCCGACGACATCGGCGCTTGACGGGGTAGGACCGTTGCTCGAGGTCCACATCACCTCCACATCCGGCCACCAGCCACGGGCGGGAGCGCACATCTCAGGTGGCTGGCCGTTTCAATCGCGCCTGAATCGACGTCCCGTCGCGCGGATCGGTTGCGTGGCCGGAAGGGGGGCGCCGGCGACCGGGAAGGTGTCCTCGAGGCGATTGGGGACGGCAGCCACTGGCGCGAGGGGCATGTTGTGATGTACAACGTACTCGTAAGTTTGTGACTCAGGTCACTCAATCGCTACTGCGGGGTACGCCAGCACATGACCCACACCACGGTGGAACAGCACGATCAGCGCACGACGTCGCCGTCCTGCACCGAGGAGCCGGCACCCCGGCATACGCTGCGTCCGACCGTGTACATCGCTTCCGTCTCGGCCGCGACCGCGACCGCGCCCGCCATCGTCGTCACGGGGTCCGTTCTCGTCGCGGTGGCCACTTCCCTGTCAGTGCTCGCTGCCGTTGCACTCGCCGCGCTCTTGATCTGACCGTCGTCCGTATTGCGGACACACCCCTCGACCACCCCGCGGCTCTCGCCGACGCGGAAGACAGAAAGCACTGGCAATGAACACCTTCACTCCCGTCTCCGCTCGCAATCGTGGTTTCGCCCCTTCCCGTGGCTCGATGAGCACGGTGGAGATCAAGAACCGCATCGAAGCGATGTTCCGCGAGGACGACGAGCGCGAATCGATTGCAGTTCGGCCAGAGTAGGGCCGACGTCGGTTCTTACGAACTTTCGCCAGGCACACGCGAGCCAACGGCAGGAAGGTCGCCGCCGCACTCTTCGCCGACTCCGATCAGCTGTGCGCGATCTTCTCCACCCTGTCGAATGCGTCGTGAACCGTGCTGCAGGTCGGAATCGTCGCGCTCAGTCCGATGGCCTCGATGGGGCGCAATACCGCACGATTACCCGCGAGAGCCCACGTAATATGTTGCCGCCTAGCCGATTCCGCGAACTCGGAAAGAATCGACAATCCCGACGTTCCGACGAAGTCGACTGCCGTCATGTCGACGATGATGCGTGAGAAGGAGCCCCCGTCGGTCAGATGTGCAAGCGCAAGCGCGAAGGACGGTGCAGCGAGTACATCGATGTCGCCCGAGATCCGCCCGACGGTGGCGTCGGCGAACGGTGCGAATTCGACGGTCATGCGCAGACCGCGGTCGTGGAGCGTATCCCGTGTGCAGTGGGCGGCAGGTGACACGGTTGGGGGAGCACGGTGGAACGACCTGCGTAATAATTTCATGACCCCTCCGATCGCGTGCAACCTGTCGGTCTCGGTGCACTATCGGCGGAAAGAGCGCACCGGCAGGAGGGTCACAGCGGCATGGAAGTGCGCGCAAATCCGTCCACCGCGCACTGCTGCGGCCTCCAAACAAACTGCGGCTGTGTTCTCAACCACGCGCGATCAACACTACGTCGCCACCAGGTGCGCATCAACCGATTGTCCAGACCGCCCGACGTCAGTCGAACTTCGAGTTGTGATGCGCGATGACTTCCCGTGCGACGCCGGTGAGCTTGATGTTCATGTCCTGCGACGTCTTGCGCAACAGGTCGAAAGCCCTGTCCTCGGAGATGTCGTGGAAGGCCATCATCAGTCCGATGGCTTTCCCGATCTCGCGGTTGCTCGCCAGGCCCTCACGTAGCGTCTGTGCTTCCTCGTGTTCGTGGAGCGCTGTCAGCGTCACCGCCGCGAACGCCGTGATCAGAATCGCCTGATCGATCGACTCGTCGGTGAACTCTCCGGGGTTGTCCGCGAACAAATTGAGTGCGCCGACCTTGCGTCCGCGGATCACGAGCCGGAACCCGGCGGCGCCTCGGACGGGCGTCTCGGCAACTGTGCGCCGAGCGAGCCGAGGCCACTGCGTCGAACGAGCGAGTTCGGTCTCGACCTGCGGTGCGTCGTTCTCGATCGCGTCGAGGCAGGGGCCTTCCTGCTCTGCTCGCTCGAGTGCATCGACGTGCGCTGCGACCTCGTCGCTCGCCGCCACGGTGATATGGCGATCATTCTGCTTCAGCATGAGGCTGGCATGCGCACACCCAGGAACCAGGGCCGCCGCGGCATCGCAGATGGCCTGGTAGACGTGGTCGAAGTCGTCGCCGTTGTACACCATCTCGGCCAGCTTCGCGAAGACGGCACTGGGACTGTCGCCTCCCATTCGTCCCGACTCCGAAGGTCCATTCGGCATGACTCGCCTCCCGAGGTGCGACAACGCGGCGTAAACCGGGCGCCGCAGTTCGAGCGACGTCCGCCCAATTCTGCCAGAACGGCGACAACCACCGGTGGATCGCGTCGACGGTGACCGACCGGAGGCCGACCGTCACCGTGCATTTCCGAGCATCCTGACGCGACGTCTGCCGGGCACCGTGTAACACCGCTGCGGCGTTGCGCGACTTGTCTGTTAACGCGTTGACACCTACTCGGGTGTTCGGCACGCGCCACGAATGGATGGGGTAGACCATGAAACGTCGCGTTTCAGCACGCAAGGTCGCGCATCGACGAAGGATCGCAGGCACTCTGGTCGCCCCTGGCGCACTGGGACTGGCGGCGCTGCTCGTGACACCGTGGTCGAACCCGGGCTCACCCGCCACGACGGCGACAGCCTTGACCGCGGCGGCCTCGAACGCGTGCTACGACATGGTCAGCATCGCTGTGGCCGGCCG
Organism: Rhodococcus pseudokoreensis; assembly: GCF_017068395.1. Lineage (NCBI taxonomy): Bacteria > Bacillati > Actinomycetota > Actinomycetes > Mycobacteriales > Nocardiaceae > Rhodococcus > Rhodococcus pseudokoreensis. The sequence continues at coordinate 8,676,826 of NZ_CP070619.1, forward strand.
CGGTGACAGCCCGAGGCCGGGGACCCACCAGATGCTCGTGGCACCCGACGGCACGCCGCTTCCCGCGTCGTACTCCAGCAACTACGCCAGTCCCTGGATCGATGAGGTGGTGAACGCGCCGCAACAGTCCGTCGGCGGAGGGTCCTACGCCGCGGTGTACGTCGAGTATCCGGCGAACATGAACTCTTACGAGGACGCCGTGAACGCCGGCGTCGACAACGCCGAAACGGTCATGCGTTCCATTCATGCGTCGTGCCCGGACACCAAATTCTCGATCGTCGGCTACAGCGAAGGCGCCGACGTAGCGCGTCGGGTTGCGATGGAAGTCGGGAACCAGGACGGTCAGGACGGTTCGTACGAAATCCTCGATCCCGCTTCCGTTGTCGGTGTCGTCATCCTGGCGGACGCCGGCCGCAATCTCGGCGAAGGAGCATTTCCGGGCGCCGAGAACGAATTCCGCAATCCCGACGGTTTCGATCTCGCCTACCAGTCGGGTCAGACCGGCACCGCCGGACGCGGTGCCCTGCCCGGGACGTCCGGCAGTTTCGGCGCGTTGGACGGGAAGGTGGCATCGTTCTGCTCGGAAGGCGATCTGACCTGCTCCGCACCCGAGAACATTGCGCTGCTACAACTCGCCATCAACGCGGGACGGCAGTTGAACGTCGACGCGCTGCAGAAGGAGGGTCTGACACCGGCGACAGGACAGGATCTAGCGGTGGTACTCGGGCAGATCGCCCTCGCCGCGTTCGCGGACATCCAGTCGCAGGACAATTGGATGCAGTCCGACGAGACGTTCCTCGACGTGTTGGTCAAGGTGTCGGATCCGGCATACAAGCCCGCCGATTCCGCTGCGACGCAATCGAACACGCAGGCCGGTCCGATCTCGTCCAATCAGGCGGTAGACCTCGTCTACCTGCCCGCGAAGGTGCGGAACGAGATCATCGGGTTCATCGCGGACAACCAGAACACGATCCAGGTGGCGATGAGCGATCCGTACCAGCAGACGCTGGGGGAGGGGACTGGCCACCACTTCGACTACTGGCGTGACGCGAACGCAGGGAACGGGAAACCGCTGACGTCTGCGCAGTACGCAGCGGCCTGGCTGACGCACCTCGCGCAGGAAGCGGAGAAGGGCGAGGCGCGCACGGCGGCGACGGAGCAGCCGACCGCGAAACTCGCCGCCGCCTCGACGAAGGACGCGGAAGCAGCGAAGGTCGCACCCACCACCACCGCCGACGCGAAGAAGCCCGAGTTGGCGAGCAATCCGGTCAGCAAGTCGGTCAGTGCAACCACGACGACCACCAGTACACCGGCACCCACGACGGTCGCATCCACGACGTCGCCGGAACCCACGACAGCCGTGGAGGTGGCCGCCGCAACCACGACGTCGCCGTCTGCACCGCAGGCCGTTTCGGAACCCTCCGCGGTGGCCACCACCACGGCGGAACCCACGACGACCACGGCAGCGGAGTCGGTGACGACGACCACGGTGGTCGTCACCACGACGACTGTGCAACCGGCGGCCGGGTGAACGCGGTCAGCCCTGGCCGGCTTCCCGCGCCGTCCGTTCGAGGCGGGCCCGGTAGTTCTCCCACCACGTGCGATCTGCTGTAGGCAAGTTGTCGTTGTCCGCTCTCAGTCCGACAGTCCCGTCGACGAGTTCCCGGACGATGTCGGCGTGCCCCGCGTGCCGGTGAGTCTCGGCGATCACGTGCACGAGAATCCGATGGAGCGTGACGTCGCGGCGGTCTTCCGGCCAGTGCGGTATCCGGCCGGGCGCGTCGAGTGGCAGCGCGCGGATGGTGGCGTCCGTGTGCTTCCATACCTTGCGATACAGGCCGAGGACGTGGTCGCGGGACTCGTCGGCGGTCGCCCACATGTCCACATTGTTTTCGGCGTCGTCGGTCACCCACGGCGGGAATTCCACGGCTCGGCCGAAGGGCGCCCCGAAGTAGCCGATCTCTACTCCGGTCAGGTGTTTGACCAGCCCCAGCAGGTTCGTGCCGGTCGCGGTCATCGGTCGGCGGATGTCATACTCGGACAACCCGTCCAGCTTCCAGAGCAGGGCATCCCGTGCGGCCTGGAGATAGTCGTGGAGGTCCGCCTTCGGATCGGTCAATGCCCTTCCTGATCCGTCAGTGTCCCGCCTTCCAGTGCTTTGACGCGCCGCCGTTCGAGGAGAACGAGGACGGTGCCGAGCACGAGGCACAGGACGCAGGCGATTTCGCCGATCAGCGCCCAGCCTTCGAACCCGTAGCCTGCCGCGACCAGGGTCAACCCGAGCACGGCGATTCCGGCGGCGATCAGGATGTACCCGGGCCAGTTCCGGCCGTCGGCGATCGCTTCACCGACGCGATTGCGCATGGTGTGGGCATCGTCCTGTGGACGGAATTCGGAGTTCAACTCACGGCTGGGTCCGTTGTCGGGCTGATACGTCACACCATTCCTCCTGTGGTCGAGCGGCAATTCTGGGTTGGTCAATCGGTCTCGGTGTCGGCGGAGTCCTCCGTCAACTCGGGCGCGTTCTCTCTCGTGGCCATGCCGCCGTCCTTGCCGTGATCAGCTGGGCCCGGGCGGCCGCCTTTCGGTTCGTCCTTGTCGTCGTGCGTGCTCTCGGACACGATCACCGTTTCCTTCCGTTGCCCCCGGCTTCGCCTACCCGGAAGCCGTGAGACCAAAACGCGGGCTCACCGATGCCGCGACTGCAGGACCGCGGCGAAACCCCAGAGTCCGCAGAACATGACCAGTGCCGCTGCGGCGGCGACGCCTCCGGCGAGAGGGGAGATCACGAAGCTGAAGATCAACGCCACCACACCGATCAGTGCAAGGCCCAGGGTGGCGATGCCGCAGATCGCGAGCCGATGCGAGGCTGCGACGAGTTCCGGGAGTGCGTGCCTGCGGAAGAGCATGCGGTGCAGACCGACGGGCGCGACCAGCAGCATGGTCGACGTCACCGAGAGGGCGACCGTCGCCAGATAGATGGCGACCTCGCTGTCCGAGAGGTCCTCGAAACGTTGCTGGAATGGCAGCGTCAGCAGGAAGCCGGTGAGGAGTTGCACACCGGTCTGCACGACCCGTAGTTCCTGGAGAAGCCCGCTCCAGTTCCGGTCGAGCCGCTGAGTCTCCGTCTCGTGGCGGGCGCGGTAATTCCAGTCCGCGTCGTCGCGCTCCGGTCCTCCACTGTCCATCCCTAACGAATACCCCATTGCAGGTGCGAGACCACTGGTTCGCTCGAAATCCGCGGATCGCGTGGCGTTGTGGCTACGTGGGTATCACGAGATCCGGAGACCTTGCACGATCCGACGCGGACAGAGGGGAGGGGCCCAGATGCGATTGCGCCACAGCGATCCGTCCTCGCAGGGCATTCGCCGGCGACGGCGGGGCCGGGGCTTCTCGTACGAGACGCCCGACGGGTCGTCCACGGTGTCGGATGACGACAGGGCTCGGATCGACGCTCTGGTCATCCCGCCTGCCTGGCGGAAGGTGTGGATATGCCCGCACGCGAACGGTCATATTCAGGCGGTCGGTGTGGATGCCGCGGGACGCCGCCAGTACCTGTACCACGAACGGTGGCGGCAGGAACGCGACGAGGAGAAATACGACCGGGTGCTGTCGCTCGCCGCGCGCCTGCCGGAATGGCGGGAGCACGTGGGGGAAGCGCTGCGGCGCCGAGGCAGAGGGAGGTACCGCGTCGAGGCGGTCGCGCTGCGGATGCTCGATCGCGGTGTCCTGCGGATCGGCGGCGAGGAGTACGCCGAGGAGCACGGTTCACGGGGTGTCGCGACACTGCTGCGCGAACACGTCACCGTGCGGGCCGACGAAGTGCAACTCGACTTCCCGGCCAAGAGCGGGGTTCAGCGGACTCTGGCGTTCGAAGACGCCGCCCTCGCGACCGCCCTGCGTTCGCTATTGCGTGCGGACGCGCCGCCGAGCGATCGGCTTCTCGTCTATCGCAGGGGCGGCGCGTGTTTCGAGGTACATGCCGACGACGTCAATGCCCGGTTCAAGGACGTGGCGGGGGACGAGTACACGGTCAAGGATCTTCGGACCTGGCACGCGACCGTGATAGCCGCGGTGGCGTTCGCGGACATCGGTGCGGCCTCGTCGAAGCGGGCCCGCAGTTCCGCGGAAACCGAGGTGATGCGCGAGGTCGCGGGCGTGTTGGGCAATACCCCGCAGGTCGCGCGGACGTCCTACGTCGATCCGCGGGTGATCACCGCGTTCGACTCGGGGCACACCATCGCGTCGGCGTTGCGACGAGCCCGGCGGGCGTCGTCGGAGGACGCCGAGCGGGAAGTGGTGGAGAGGGCGGTGATCCGGTTGCTGGGGCGATGACCGGGCCGGATGACGAACAAACCGAGCCTGCCCATCGTGTGATGGGCAGGCTCGGTTGCGGAAGGCAAACGTCTAACGTCGCCCGGTCACGAGCTTGACCAGGAACAGGAGTATCACCGCGCCGAGGAGGCAGGTGAAGAAGCTGAACCAGAGACCGCCGCCTTCGACGTCGGTGCCGAAGAGGCTGAGGATGAAGCCGCCGAGGAGTCCGCCGACGATTCCGACGACGATGTTGAGGATGATCCCCATCTGGGCGTCGGTCTTCATGATCTTGCTGCCGATCCATCCGGCGAGACCGCCGATGATGATCCAGCCCAGAATTCCCAGTCCTAGCACGTATCAGTCCTTTCAGGGGAGAGTGACACCGGTGGTCGCCGGTGTCACTCGGAGCGGAGACGCCCGGTGCGGGCCGGGTCGCGGCCCGCAGCGTGTCACTGTTCGGCGCGCTGGCGTGCTTCCTGCGCCTCGGCCTTGCCGCGGGCCTTCTCCGCTTCGGCTTCCTTCGCGGCGGCCTCGCGCTGGGCGGCGGCTTTGTCCTGCTGCGCTTTGCCCTCGCGGGTGAGGTCGTCCTGACCGGTCACCGCGCCCGCGGCTTCCTTCGCTTTGCCCTTGACGTCTTCGACGACGCCCTTGACGGCCTCTGCCGGTCCGCTGTTGTTCTCGGCCATGTTCGTCACCTTTCGGTAGTGGGGGAAGGTCGATCCGTGCTCAGCGCGCTTGCGAGGCGGCCTGCTTCTCGGAGTGCGCGCCATTGGTGGAGAGGCTGCCGCCGGAGTTCTCGAGGTGGGCGCGCACGAACCACTGGAACTTCTCTAGTTCGCCGGTCTGGCCGATGAGGAGGTCCTCGGTGATCGGGTCGAGGTCGCCGGTTTCGGCGATCGCCTTGCGGTTGTCCTCGACGACGCCGCTGTACACGAGGTCGAGGGCACCGAGGTGCGCCTGCGCCGTGTCGCGGTTCACCGAGTAGTCGTCCCACGTGCGGTCGCGTGTGATGGCGGCCGGTGTGCCGTCGGGCGACTTCCCCAGGGCGGCGATGCGTTCGGCAACCGCGTCTGCGTAGCCGCGCACCAACTCGACCTGAGGGTCGATCATCTCGTGTACGCCGATGAAGTTCGGACCCACCACATTCCAGTGAACGTGCTTGAGCGTCAGATGCAGATCGTTGTAGGCGCTGAGCCGCTTCTGCAGGATGTCGGCGACTCGCGCTCCCTGCTCGTCGGAAAGACCTGGCACGGTGAACTTCGACATTCTCGGTCCTCTCTTTCGCTTACTGACTGCCTGCGGAACTCCGAGGCGTGGATGCCCCGTTCGGTCGCCTGCGTGTCGGGGCGGCGCCTGGTGAACTCACCGCGTACCCGTGTCCGAAGGTGTCGAATCACGGGCCCCTACGTCGCCGGCAACTTCTGTAATCGTGTCGCCCAGCGTTCTCGACTCGATCGCTGAAGTTCCGTCGCTTCGACCGTACTACAAAATCTATGTCCAGCAAATCAGATCTTCTGTGGCGAGAGACGTGGATGCGTTGTGTCCGCCAGATCTCGATTCTGCAAACGCTCGGCCCGAACCGCCCCGGACCTGGAACAGACGCACTATTTTCGGGTTGATTCGACCAGCGGGTCGACAGTGCGCATGCCGAGGAGGAGCAATGCTCAACGTGGCTCTGCTTGTGGTTCTGCTCGTTGCGAGCCTGGGGGGCGGCGCCGCGCTCCGAGGCCTGGCCGATCGGAGGGCGGCACGATGAGCGCCGGCGACACACTGCCCGCCCGCCCGTCGACGGCTCTGCTGACCGGCACGGTGCGATGGTTCAACGCCGACCAGGGTTTCGGGTTCCTCGCCCCGGCCGACGGATCCGACGACGTCTTCGTCCACGTCTCCGAAATTGCCGGAGACGGTCACCGCATCCTCGTCGACGGGCAGCGCGTCAGCTTCACCGTCTGCCGCACCGACACCGGCAACCAGGCACGCGACGTCCGGATCGCCTGAGACCCACCGGATCGGGTTCGTCGAACCTCACTTCAGAGACACATTCGGGACACGTTCGCACTTTCGTTCGCCGGCGGGTTGAGGGCCGCGGCAGCTGGGTACGCTGCCGAGAGTCGCAGAAACCGACGACACAGACGTGGAGTGCAGATGGCCGAGGTCGACGAGGTTAGACGAATGAAAACGAGATCCGGTGTGCCCGTGGAACTTCGTGTGGCGGCGGAGTTCGAACAATTGCCTGTGGTGCGCGCCGTGGCGGAAACTCTCGCCGTTCTGGGAGACTTCACGCTCGACGACGTCGCCGATATCAAACTCGCCGTGGACGAGGTGTGTTCGGAACTGATCGCGGCTACGCCGGGAAGTGCCGAACTGACGTGCTCCTTCGCCGTGACGGAAACCGGGTTGCACGTGACGATCAGTGCACCCCTCAGCCGACGCGGAGTGCCCAACCGGGAGAGTTTCGGGTGGCACGTGCTCGAGACGTTGATGAATGCGGTGTCGGTGTCGGAGGGGCCCGTCGGCAACGGGTCCGTCGAACGGACCGTGGCGGTGGAACTGGTCAAATACCGGGGCACCAACTAGTGTCACCGGTTTCGGAACGCAGCGAACGGCACCGTCCCGGCAGAGACGACTACAAGGACGTGGCGCCCGCGGTGGCGCGCCTGCGCACCCTGGAGGAGTCGTCCGGGGAGGCGTCCGCGCTGCGCGACGAGATCATCACCCGTTGTCTCCCGCTGGCCGATCACATCGCCCGCCGGTTCGGCGGTCGCGGCGAGGCACACGAGGACCTGCTTCAGGTCGCGCGGCTCGGGCTGGTGAAGGCGGTCGACCGCTTCGACCCGGACCGCGGCTTCGATTTCGTGTCCTACGCGGTGCCCACGATCATGGGTGAGGTTCGCCGGTACTTCCGGGACACCGGGTGGTCGATGCGGGTGCCCCGGCGCATGCAGGAACTCCACGCGTTGATCGCCAAGGCCGTCGACGAGTTGTCGCAGGAACTGGGGCGGTCGCCGTCGGCGAGTGAGATCGCCGCCGAACTCGAACTCGACGTCCGGGAAGTGTCCGAGGGCCTGCTCGCGAAGAATGCCTACCAAACTTTGTCGATGGATGCGGCCATGGGAGATGACCCCGACGACCTTCCCCTCGCCGAGACACTCGGCGAGGAGGACCCGGAGCTCGCGAACGTGGAGAGTCACGCCTCGGTGCGGCCGGCGCTGGAGAAACTTCCGCCGCTCGAACGCCGAGTGCTGATGTTGCGCTTCTTCGGATCGATGACGCAGACGGAAATTGCGCAGCGCGTGGGCGTCTCACAGATGCAGGTCTCGCGGATCCTGGCACGCACCCTGTCCGGGCTGCGGGAGCAGTTGGGCGGCGGCTGAGCGGACCGGATCGGCTCGTTCGAACCGCGTCCGGTGAACCCGGTCGCGCCCGGCGACGGGATCGGTGGACGAAGTCGGTTCCCGGGTCGAGTAAAGTCTTCTCGACGGTAGAGACAACTGCTGCGTTCGTTCAGTGGGTGTCCTGTCGGTTACACCCGGAATCCGAGGTGTATCCGAGAATGGCCGAGACTGCGGGTGAGCGCCCTGAGTCGATGTTCCCCGAACTGGACGGGGCAACGATCGCTGCCCAATTGGGCTCCTTGGCAACCGCGTTGGACGAGTTCAATCGGAACTCCGGTTCACAGGTGGAGATGGGTCTGCTGCTGCAACGGGTCTGCGAGCAGGTGGTGGACGCGCTCGCCGGCGCCGACATGGCCGGAGTTTCGTTGCTGCGCGACGGACGCGTCGAGACCGTCGCCTTCACGGACGAGGCGGTCCGGCAGATCGACATCGAGAACTTCCAGGCCATCGACGGCGACTACTTCGGTGTCGCGGGCACACGGAAGGTCGTCAAGGCAAGACTCGGGGAGGCCGCGACGCGGTGGCCGTCCCTCGCCGACAACCTGGACCAGGCGGGCATGCGCAGTTTCCTGTCTGCGCCGCTGGCCGTCGACGAGGCCCTCGCCGGGACCCTCAATATCTACGGGCAGGGCGATCACGGTTTCAGTGAACTCGACGCCGTGGTGCTCCTCGTCTACACCACAGCGATCGAGGGGTTGCTCAGGAGCGCGCGCAATGTGGAGTTGGCCAGGAACGAGGTGACGGGCCTCACGCGGGCCATGAAGAGCCGCGCGGTCATCGAGCAGGCCAAGGGGATCGTGATGGCACTGCGGGGTGTGTCCGCGGATCGGGCGTTCGAGATACTCGTCGCACAGTCGCAGCAGGAGCACGTGAAGTTGGCGGAGGTGGCGCGCCGCATCGTCGAATCGGTGACGACGAATCAGGAGTGAGGCCCGGCGGGACGGTGATCAGTCGGTGGTGGCAGGGGCCAGCGCGCCGAGGAAGGACTGCGCCCACCGGTGCACGTCGTGGTCGAGCACCTGCCGGTGCAGCCGCGACATGCGGCGCCGTCCCTGTTCCCGCTCCTGGTCGAGTGCGGCGACGATCGTGTTCTTCACGCCGTCGAGGTCGTGCGGGTTCACCAGGTAGGCGCCCCGGAGCTCGGCGGCGGCCCCCGCGAATTCGCTGAGGACCAGCGCACCGCCCAGGTCGGCCCGGCAGGCGACGTATTCCTTCGCCACGAGATTCATTCCGTCGCGCATCGGGGTGACGAGCATGACGTCGGCGGCGAGGAACAGTGCGATCAGCTCGCTGCGATCGACCGGCTGGTAGAGGTAGTGCACCACCGGACGGCCGATCTGCCCGTGATCGCCGTTGATGCGGCTGACCTGCTCCTCGATGGAACTGCGCATCTTCATGTAGTGCTCGACGCGTTCACGGCTCGGGGTGGCGAGTTGCACCATCACTGTGTCGGACGGGTCGAGACGCCCCTCGTCGAGCAGTTCACCGAGCGCCGACAGCCGCAGGTCGATGCCCTTCGTGTAGTCGAGCCGGTCGACGCCGAGGAGGATCTTCCGGGGGTTCCCGAGCTCCCGGCGGATCTCCGCGGCCCGTTCGACGACGGCGGGGTCGGTGGCCTGGTCGACGAGTTGCCGGGAGTCGACGGAGATGGGGAACGCACCGACCTGCACGACACGGTCGTCGAGCGTCACCCGGCCGAGCGCACCGCGCACCCCGACGCCTGCCGAGGTGGCGTCGAGTCCCAGCAGCCTGCGGGCCAGGAACAGGAAGTTGTGGGCGCCCCCGGGCAGATGGAAACCGATGAGGTCGGCCCCGAGAAGCCCCTCCACGATCTCCTTACGCCACGGCAGCTGCATGAACAGTTCGACAGGCGGGAACGGGATGTGAAGGAAGAACCCGATGGTCAGATCGGGACGCATCTCCCGGAGCAGGCGCGGCACCAACTGGAGTTGATAGTCCTGCACCCACACGGTGGCGCCTTGGGCCGCCGTGCGCGCCGTCTCCTCGGCGAAGTGGCGATTCACCTCCAAGTAGGTGTGCCACCAGTCCCGGTCGAAGACCGGGGCCACCAGGACGTCGTGGAACAGCGGCCACAGAGTCGCGTTCGAGAAACCCTCGTAGTACCGCGACACCTCGTCCGAACTCAATTCCACCGGGTACAGGTCGATCCCACCGGAGACGATCGGTTCGACCTTCGTGTCCGGCACCCCGGGCCAGCCCACCCAGGAACCGCGTTCCCGGTCGAGAAGGATCGGCTCGAGGGCTGTGACGAGGCCTCCGGGGCTGCGTTTCCAGCGTGTCGTTCCGTCGTCGAGAGTCTCCATGTCGACGGGCAGCCGGTTGGCGACCACCACGAAGTCGGACGTGCCGTGCGGAGCGGAATCGGTCACGCCGAGCGCCCACCCTGCTGCATTCCTGCGGCGACCAGCCGGTACGCGTCCTCGAGATTTGTGCAGAAGGGGATGGCCGCGGCCATGTTCATCGCGGTCAACGGCCTGCGGAGAGCGTTGTTCCCGGTCACCGCCCACGGCACGGCGAGCCGGTGAGCGCGGGCGGACATGACCTCCAGTATCGGCAGCGCCGACGCACACAGGAATTGGACGCCGGAGAGGTCGAGTACGAACGGTAACCGCTCGTCGATCGCTTCCGCGAGATGACTCCCGAACGACGGGAGGGTGGTGACGTCGATGTCGCCGGAGATCCGGACGACGAGGATTCCGCCGGCACCCGGCGCATTGTCGACGGAGAGCCGCCCCTGTTCGGTCTCAGCGGCCCAGCTGAACAGCGTCGTATTCGCGGCGGGGTCGTTGGGTGTCGGCAGCGCGCTGAGAACAGATTTCATGTCGTTTCCTCACGGTCGAGCGACGAGGGAGACCGGCACGAAAGAAGGCGCGTGAACCGTGCCCGTCCATTGCGGCTGGGGGCTCAACCGTGCAGGTCTCCGACGTTACCTCATTCTGCCGACGGCGGCAGGAGGCTTTCTGCCTTCGGATCACCTCCATACGCGGCCATTATCGTTTTCGGTTGCGCCACTGCGCGTCTCGCCGGGCACTGTCGGCTCTACGGGCGACGCCGCCGCTTCTTGTGCGAACTGTCGCAGAACGGGGCGATGCTCGTCCGCCCGCACCGGCACAGTGCCACGGTGGCCCGATCGCCGCCGATCGGGTTACCTTCGGTGTCGAGGATCCGCGCCGCACCACGCACCAGGAGCGGGCCGTCAGGGCAGACGGTGATGGTCACGTCGGATTCGCCGGGCCCGGATGTGGGAATGGAGTTCATATGACCACCTTGCACTCTCGGTCGGCGTCGGGCACGGTGCCGCAATCGGGAACGTCCATGCCCTGTCCGGCGCCGCGCGGTCCCGTCAGCGGTCTCCTGTTCCCCATTCTGCGCGGAGACACCGCCGATACCGAACCGTTCGTGGTGACGGCGCGCACCCTCGCCGCGGCGGAGCGCGACGACCCGCGTGCGTTCCTGTTCGACGAGGACGCGCAGATCTGCCTGACCGCCCTGTACGAACTGCACCTGCAGGGGATCGCCGGCGTCGATGACCGGTGGGAGTGGAACAGCGACCTCATCGCGGCCCGGGCGGCGCTGGAGGTGCCGTTCGATGCCGCGATCCGCGTGCTCGCGAACCCGCCGACGGGCGCCGACGACGTGGTCGCGACGCTGTGGGAGATGACCGCCCCCAGCACGGCGCCGGGACTGTCCGGGCACATGGCCCACGACGCGGATCTCACCCAGTTCCGGGAACTGCTGATCCACCGCTCCCTCAACCAGTTGCGCGAGGCGGACGTGCACACACTCGGCATTCCGCGGCTCGCGGGCGCACCGAAGGCGGCGTTGGTGGAGGTGCAGTCCGACGAATACGGTGGCGGGCGACCCGAGCGCATGCACTCGGCCTTGTTCGCGACGACGATGCGTGAACTCGGACTCTCCGACGCGTACGCGCACTACGTCGATGCGGTGCCCGCCGTGACGCTGGCATCCCTGAACGCGCTGTCCCTGTTCGGCCTCCATCGCAGTCGTCTCGGCGCTCTGGTGGGGCACCTGTGCGCGGTGGAGACCACGTCCGCGTTGCCGAGTAAGAAGTACGCCGCCGGTCTACGTCGGCTCGGATTCGGGAAGGCGGCCACTCTGTTCTTCGACGAGCACGTGGAGGCCGATTCCGTGCACGAGCAGATCGTGTGCCGGGACCTCGCCGGCGGACTGGTCACCGCACGGCCCGCGGTCGGCGACGACGTGCTGCTGGGCGCCGCGGCATGTCTGGCGTTCGACGACCTGGTCGGCGACCACGTCACCCGGTGCTGGGACCTCGATCGCACGTCCCTGCGGCAACCGGCCGGGTAGCGGTCAGGTGCCGGACGCGGCGACCGCGTTCTCGAGATCGGTCAGCGACGTCTCCAGATGCGTGATGATCCGCTGGAGGTGCGGAACGGCGTTCCGATCGCCGACAACCCCGACGTCGAGCTGACCGGACCGGCTGGTGAGGGTGATGCTCAGCGCCTGACCGCCGAGGACCGTCGGCGCCGGGTACACCGCGTCCAGGCGGGCGCCGTTCCAGTACCGCGGCCGCGACGGGCCCGGCATGTACGAGATCATGACGTTGAACGGTGGGGGAGTGTCGTCGACGAACCGGCGGACAGGCTCGAGCAGGATCGGGCTGATCGCCAGCGCGCTCATCACCTGGAACTGGGTGTGGCTCAGCGCCCCGAACACCCGGTTGGTGTGCTCGACCGATTCGCTGATGCGGGCGAGGCGGGCGGCCGGATCCGATTCGTCCGTGGCGAGCCCGACGACCATCGCGCCGACCCCGTGGTCGCGGCCGCGCGGCCCGATCATGGTGCCGCCGAGGTCGAGCGGGACCGGCAGCATCGCCGTCAACGGCGCTTCCGGCAGCGCGTACTGCTCGAGGAGATAGTGGCGCAGCGCCCCCGAGCACATGGCGAGCACCACCGCGTTGATGGTGGTGCGGGCGGCGGCGGCCACCGACACCAGACGCCGGATCGGCCACGATCGCGCCGCCAGTTTCCGGGCCCGGCCGACGGGAACGTTGAGCATCGTGGGCGGTGACTGCAAGGGCAGCGTCAGATGCTGGTCGCGGACACCGTCGTACGCGACTTTCGCAAGCGCGGGCAGCACCCCGACGATGCTGGTGGCCGCCCGCACCCCGGCCCGGACCGCGGCGACGAGCAGCGCGGATTCGCGCCGCGACGTCCCGGTCACCCCGGGCATCCACGGTGCGGGGCAGTCGCGGGCGTCGGGGTCGGTCGACAGTGCGTGGTGGAGGAGCCGCAGCCCTGCCGGCCCGTCCATCAGCGACAGGTGGATCTTCGAGAACACGGCCGTCCGCCCGTCGGCGAGGCCCTCGATGACATGGATCTCCCACATCGGGTGTTGCGGATCGAGCGGCATGCCGTGCATCTGGGACACCAGCGACAGCAGGTCCTCCATGCGACCCCGCCCCGGCACCGCCGTGTGCCGCACGTGGTAGCCGAGGTCGATGCGGTCGTCGAACGACCACCACGGGTAACTGGCGCCGCGCAGCGGGCGGACGGCGCGCCGGCGGAACGTGTCGGACGCACCTTCCTGCGAGATCAGCGCCTCATACATGACCCGGGCGTGATCGGGTCCCGATTCGCGCGGCGGTTCGAACAGTTCGAGCGCACCCATGTGCATGGGATGCGAGGGTGTTTCGAACAGCACGAACATCGCCTCGGTGGGACTCATCACCGACATGCAGCGCCTCTTTCTCATGCTCGGGACACGACCCCGAGCATGCCCCGGCGCATCCCACGTCTCCAGGGTAAGCAGAACATGGAAACTTCTTCCACAGGGCCGTTTTCGCGGCGCGCCTCCTCAGCGCCGGTCGAGCTGCGGAAACACCGTCTCGCGGGCGAGGAGCAGGACGGCGGCGGCGACCGGAATCGCGAGCAGCGCCCCGACGATCCCCAGCAGCGCTCCGCCGATGAGGACGGCGACGACGGTGACCATCGGGGGCACCTTGACGGTGCGGCCGATGATCCGGGGAACGAGGAGATAGTCCTCGAACAGGCGGAGGGCGATGAAGAAGACGATGGTCGCCAGGGACACCGGCAGCGACACGGTCAGGGCTACGAGGGCCACCACGACACCGGCGAGGGTGGAACCGACCACCGGAATCAGATCCAGGACGGCGACGAGGACGGCCAGCAGCAGCGGGTAGGGGACGTCGAATGCGACGAGCCACACGAACGTGAGGACGGCGGTGATCAGCGAGATCAGGAGATTCCCGAGCACGTAGCCGCCGACCTTCGCGAAGATCTCGTCGCCGATCAGAATGGTTCGCGGTCGGCGCGAGTTCGGGGCCAGGCGGTACAGGGAGGATCGGATGTGCCCGAAGTCGGCCAGGAAGTACGCGGTGAGCACGACCACGATCACCGTGCCGCTGATGGCGCTGAACACGAACTTGCCCGCGCCGACGATCCCGCCGAGCACCACCGGCACATTGCCCGCATCGAGCGCCCGGCGCAGTTCGTCCTGCAGATGGAAGCGGGTGCTCAGTTCCTGCAGCACGGGGTAGCGCTGCTCGAGGTGGCCCAGGTAATCGGGGGCGTTGTGGACGAGAGCGCTGCCCTGCGTCACCATCGGCGGGATCGCCGCGGCGAGGAATCCGGCCAGTATCGCGAACGCGATGACGAAAACCGTTGTGACGGCCGCCCATCGGGGAAACCCGTGCCGCACCAGCCAGGACACGGCCGGTTCGAGACCGATCGCGAGGAAGGCGGCGACGGCGATGAGGACCAGCACCCCGCGGGCGGCGAGAACGACCTCGATCAGCGCGTACGTGACGGCGACGCCGGCGGCCCCGGCCATGCCGATGAAGAACGGGGACCGGCGGTCGAACCGCGGACCCGGCTTGCCGAGCGGATGCGCCGCCGTGCTGATGCGCGCCGCGCCCTGCTCCGCGGCGAGGATCGGCTGCTCCTGCGCGGAGGAATGCGGTTGGGCCACATTGTCGTCGTGGCCTCCGGCGCCACCGGTCACGGTCGTTTGACGACTCTGTCCCGCCGTCCCCCACCCGCGGCGGCGTTGCCGATGCGGGGACAGCGATCCGCGGCGGCCGGCGCGGCGGGGCCGGGACCGTGCGCGGCAGGCATTGCCGGTGTGGACCGGCAGTAGTCGTCGATCAACTCCACCGCACGTTCCGCGCACACGGCGGGCGACGGCGTCCGGCCGAGGCCGAGGCCGTCGATCACGACGACGCTGCGGCGGCCCAGTCCTTCGACGCCGAGCGACCAGCCGAAGGTCCGGTTCCAGGCCAGCACCGCGTTGCGACCGGGCAGGTAGTGCAACCGGAACGGCAGCACGAGGACGGCGTCGAATCCGTCGCAGTCCCACCAGTCGATGGAATCGGCGTGAACGCTCCTGGCCACCGTGTGGATGTAGTCCCGAACGGTGCGGGTGTCGGCAATGCCTGTTCCGCTCTTCATGGTCCACCCCTCAGCTGTTTGTCGATCGACATACCCGGCCCCGCGACAGTTGAAACTTCACCCACCGGGCGTGCTCGAGGGGCGCAACGCGCCGGTCTGCGGGTAGCCTCGCCGCATGCCGTACTTGGAACGCTCGGGTGATGTGTTCGTCCTGTATTTCGGTGAGGAGGGGGAACGGGACAGCGAGAACGCCTTCCACCCGGACTGGATCGCGAGTGTCGACGGTCTCCTCGATCGGGTCGAGCAGCACGACGGCCCCGCCGCGCTGGTGACCACCGCGGTCGGGAAGTTCTACTCCACCGGTCTCGACACCGCCTGGGTCCTCGCCAACACCGACAAGCTGAATTCCTACATCGACCGTGTGCAGGCCCTGTTCGCGCGTATTCTCACCTTCCCGCTGCCCACCGTGGCCGCGCTGACCGGGCACACCTTCGGTGGCGGCGCCATCCTCGCGGCCGCCCACGACCACCGGGTGATGCGGGAGGACCGCGGCTACTTCTGCCTGCCGGGCATCACCATCGGGGCGAGCTACGCGCCCGGCAGCATCGCGCTGCTCGCGGCCCGCCTGCCGGCGAGGGCGGTGCACACCGCCCTGGTGACCGGCCGGCGGTACGGCGGCACCGCGGCGAAGGAACTCGGATTAGTCGACGAGGTCGCCCCCGAGCAGCAGGTGCTCGCCGACGCCGTCGCACACGCGCAAGGACTCGTCGCGACGCGTGGCCGCACGCTCGGCGAGATCAAGTCCTCCCTCTACGCCGACGCCGTCGCCTCGCTGCGCACCCCGGTCGCGAACCTCGAGACGCAGGAGGCGTTGAACGGCGGCTGACGCGTCGCCACGCACACCGAGGGGTGTCTTCCGGGAAAACGGGTACTACTCCCGCGAGGAGCGGGGCGTCGGGCATCCGCTACCACCGGCACCCCGGAGGCGACCATCATGAAACGCGTACTGACACTTGTCCTGCCGATCCTGCTGGCCGCCTTCGCGCTGGTTGCGTGCGGTAACGACAGCGACGACTCGTCCGCTTCCTCCGAATCGGAGCACGGCGGGGACCACATGATGACCGACATGCCGTCGATTTCGATGCCGATGTCCATGCCTGCGGGTGCACGGGAGATCGTGATCAGCGACTTCAAGTACACGCTGCCCGGCACATTTGCGCCGGGAGAGCAGGTCACCGTCCGCAACGACGACACCGCCGAGCACACCGTGACCGCAGACACCGGCGACCTGTTCGACGTGGAGGTCGAACCGGGCGCGACCGCGACGCTCACGGTGCCCGGCCAGCCGGGCACGTTCGCCTTCCACTGCACCTACCACCCGAACATGGTGGGCACGCTCGAAGTTCGGTGACCCCCGTCAGTCCAGCGGCTCGATGCGGAACACCTCGCACCGGTCGGCCGCGGCCGCGAACGCCTGCGCGGGCGTTCTTCGCCCAATCCGACTCCGCGTACCCGGCGACGACGTAGGTTCGGCCGTCCACCTCGTACGGCGAGACCGGCGTCGACCGCAGCACCCCCGTCTTCCGGCCCGGGACGGTGAGCGCCGGCATCGGCATCGGAACCCCCAGCCGATGCAGGCCGACGATCACCTTGTTGACGGGGCCGAGATACCACGGCGGCATCACTCTCCCCGTTCGGCGCACCATGGCATCGACTATTCCGAATCCGTCGCGCTCGTGGCAACCACGTCGGGCCGAGCGGGCTGATCGCTGTCCCGCCACCAGCAGAAGACGAACAACGCCAGTGACGCGACGAGGGTGGAAACCACCCACACCGTGAGCGCGATGTCCACCCACGACCCGATCGGCGGGCTTCCCGGCAGGATTCCGCGCAACGGCACGACCGCGAACAGCATCGCCGCCATCCAGCCGAGCATGTCGGTGTTGACGGCCCGCTTGCGCCGGAATGTCTGCAGCGCGACGAACGCGGCGAGCCCTGCGAGGATCGTCATCATCAGCAGGAGGATGCCGGCGTAGATCAGGTTCCCGCCCGTGCGTGCGAACAACAGCGCGGCGCCGGTGCCGTTCCGCGAGAGGTCCGTGTCGACGGCCACCGCCTCGGCCCGCGCCTTCCACCCGTCGACTCGGCCGTCCACCAGGAGACCCGTGGGCAGCAATTCGCGGTCGGCGCCCGCGCCCTCGTACGCCTCCACCACCATCGGGTTCACCTCGAACCGGTCGAACGGCCAGTACGCCGCGTTGCCGGTGGCGATGAACTCGGTGTCGAACGTCGTCGGTGCGGCGCCCGCACGGAACACGATCTCCTCATGACTGGTGCTCGGGAAGAGCAACAGGGTGATGTCCCGATTCAGCGTGTCGCCGTTGGCGTGCAGGTACTCCTCGCCGACGGCGATCGTCACCTCGGCCTGCACCCGGTCGGTCGTCGGCTGCAACGACTTCGCCGTCACCAGAACCACGACCTCGTCGGTGCTGCCCTCGAACGGTCCCTCGTCCTCCGCGGTCCGGCTGCTCAACCCGTACACCGTGAGCGACGCAGCGTAGATCAGCGCGAGGAGAAGCGCCGGGGCGACCCATCGGAGGCGGGGATGGTGGGCATTCATGGGCGGCGGCGAATCACAGGGAAGCGGTGCTGATCTCGGGGTCGATCAGGATCTTCGCGTGCACCTCGGGGTTACCGAGCGCGGCGAACGCGGATTCGACCCCGGGCAGGCCGACCGTGCCGGTGATCAGCGGTGTCGGATCGACCTTTCCGTCGGCGAGCATGTGCAGGGTGTCGCGGAATTCGCGGGGGTCGTAAGCGACGGCGAAGCGCAGTTCGATCTCCTTGTTGACCGCGAGCGCCGGCCGGAACGTGTCGTTCTCCATGCACACCCCGACCACGACGACGCGGGACCGCAGCGGGGCCCCGGCCAGAATGCCGTCGATGACGCCGGGCATGCCGACGCATTCGAAGACGACCGGCCCGGACGGTGTCGCACCCACCGCGTCGGCGAGGGCGAACGCGTGCCACCACGGCAGCCTCGGGATTCGGCGCAGTTTCTCCATGGTGTCCAGTCCGAGACCGAGGACGTCCGTGATCGACGTCGTCTCCCGACGTCGCGGATACGACGTCCAGGGCGAGGCCGCGGCCGGGTCGACGACAAAGTCGGAACCGCACTGCCGGGCGAGTTCGCGGCGGCGGGTGGAGAAGTCGGCGGCCACCACGGTCCGGACACCGGTCGCCTTCAGCATGGTGATCACCGCCAGACCGATCGGGCCGCACCCGATGACGATCGCGTTCCGGCGCTTGCCGACGTCCCCCTTGCGCACCGCGTGCCACGCCACCGCCATCGGCTCGGTCAGGGCCGCCTTCTCCGCCGTCAGGCCGTTCGGAACCGGCAGCGTCATCGACTCCTGCACCACCACCTGTTCGGCGTAGCCGCCGGGTGCCGACGCCGACAGGCCGGTCAGGTGAATCCCGGCTCCGGTGCGGATGATCGGCAACGCCACCACCGCGGTACCCACCGGCCACCGCTTCCGGCAGCCGGGCCCGTAGCCGGCGACGCTGCCGCTGAACTCGTGACCCAGCACGACCCGCTGGCGGGAACGCATGAAGTCGCGGTAGCCGGTCGCGGCCGCCAGTTCCGCCATCTGGTCGGCGTGCACGCGGGCGTGCAGGTCCGAGCCGCAGATCCCGCACCGGGACACGTCGATCAACACCTGACCCCTGGCCGGGACGGGAGCCGGGACGTCACCCAACTCCAGGCGAGTCTCGGTGCAGACGACTGCCTTCATGGTGACTCCTCGGGGTGCGGCGGGGTCGGCCTCAGTTCCGAACGTAGAACACTCCCGCCGCCGGGACACGACGATTGCCGAATGGTCCAGGGGTTGTCTCGACCCGGCCGCGGGTGTAGACCGACAGCATGAGCGTCCTCGGTCAGATGGACTCGTTTCGCCGCGTCTTTCCCACCGCCCGCCGTAACCGGGCAGACCTGTTCCGCTGGATGCGACGCAGACCGCAACTGCTCGCGGCCGTCGGATTCCACGAGGTCGCGCTGGCGGCGAGCGCCCGGGTCGACCCTCGGTTGAAGGCGCTCGCCGAGATCAAGGCGGCCGCGCTGACCAACTGCGAGTACTGCCTCGACATCGGCTCGGCGTTCAGTCGTGCGCTCGGAGTGAGCGACGCCCAGTTGCGCGCACTGCCGGCATTCCGCGAGAGTTCCGCGTTCGACGACACCGAGAAACTGGTCCTCGAGTTCGCCGACGCGATGACACGCACCCCCGCCCACATCGGCGACGAACTGCGGCGTTCGCTCCTCGCCGCCTTCTCCGAGGCCCAGCTGACCGAACTCGCCGCGGCCATCGCCTGGGAGAACCACCGCGGACGCCTCAACCAGGCGCTCGGCGTGCGGCCGTCGGGCTTCTCCGACAGCGACTTCTGCGCCGTCCCCGAACAGTGACGCGAGCGTCGACGTCACCGCCGGACGGTCAGCGGTTGCGGAGCCGCGACCACCCGGTGAGCACGTAACCGAGCCCCATCCCGAGCATCCACGTGTCCTTCGCGACGGCGGTGCCGTTCTCGTTCGGCCAGATGCTGCCGGGGTTCCGCAAAGCGGGGGTCCTCGCGTACATGGCCACGAGACCGCCGGAGAACCCGGTGAGCGCGGCCCCCGCCACAACGGTGGGCACGAACGGTGCGAGTAACGCTGCGCCCGTGCCTATCTCGGCGATCGACAGCAGCTTTATGAATCGTTCCGGCGGAATCGAATTCAGGAACGGGAACGCGCCCGCCGCCATACCGTGAACGCCCTGGGCGGTCTGCTCGTCCGCCGACCATTTCTGCAATCCCGTATGGAGGATGAAGCCCCCGGTCGCGATGCGTCCGGGAAGGTCGCCGAGTGTGGTCAGTCGCATGGTGGTCTCCTGTCGTCCGAGTCGAACCAGAGAACTGTTTCCCACTTCAGCCTCCCACTCGGCCGACGGCCGGGAGCGGTTTCGACGTAGCGGGCCGCCCGGTGGTCGTCGCCGCGCCCCGTGTAGGGACGCGGCGACGACGTCATGACCAGCCGCTCAGTGGGCGAGAACCACGTCGGTCGCCGACGTGGACTCGGCACGGGGTGCGCTCAACTGCGAAATCCTGCGGGGCAGCGCGACGGCCACCACCGCGCCCAGCAGCGCCGAGATCGCGCCGATCACGAACGCGATGGTGATGCCGGTGTCCGTGTAGAAGACGGCGCCCTGCACAACGGTCGCGATGTGCGAGTTCAACACGGTGAAGGCGATGACCGGAAGGATGGCGGGCAGAATGCTCTGGAACACCGCCACCATGCTCGCCGTCGTCGCCTGCAATTGCGGGGGCACCGCGGCGATGAGGAGGTTCGGGATGGAGGCGTACCCCATGCCCATTCCCAGCCCCAGCAGGGCGGCGAAACCGATCAGCAGCGCCTTGTCGTCGTGGATCGTCGCCGTGAGCAGGCAAGCCGCCGCCATCACGAGCATGCCCACGACCATCAGGATCCGCGGCCGCACGTTCCGCGGTACCAGGGTCCCGACGATCAGTCCGCCGATCACCACCGCACCACCCAGCGGCGCCTGGAAGATTGCGAATCCCTCTGCGCTGATGCCGAATCCGTAGCCGAGTCCCAGGATCGCCGGGGTCATGCACATCATCGGGAGCATGATCGTGAACACTGACGACGTGCCGTAGCAGAATCCGGCGCCGAGTGCCGTCAGGAACACGGGCCGCTTACCGAAGAACCGGACATCGATCAGCGGGTCAGGAAGCAGGAGCGCGGACACGATCCACGCCACCAACAGGGCGACACCGCCGGCGATGAACCCGACGGTCGACCCCGACGTCCAGCCCCACGACGGCCCGAAGCTCACGCCGACGAGGATTCCGGCGAGTCCCGCGCCGAGGAGCGCGGCGCCGATCAGGTCGATGCGCGAACGCAGGCGGACGGTCGATTCGTCGGTCGTCACCCGGATCAGGACGCTGAGGACCACGAGACCGGCCAGGAAGAACCAGAAAATGCTCCGGAAGCCGAAATTGTCGATCAGCCAGCCGGTGAAGAACGGTGCGGGGATCGCGATGAGCCCCATGCCGCTCGTGGCGATGCTGACCGCCAGCGCCACCGTCCGGGCGGGGAAGACGTCGCGGATCAGCGAATAGCTCAGGAACAGGCACGGCACGAGTAGCCCGGTCAGGGAGCGGCCGGCGATCAGCACCGCGTACGTCGGTGCGATCGCCGAGATCAGCGACCCGACCGCAGACAGGCCGACGGCCGTCAGCAGCAGCTTGCGCTTGCCGTGGGTGTCAGCGAGCTTGCCGATCAGCGGACAGGTGACTGCCCCCACCAGCAGGAACGACGTGAGCAACCACGCACCCTGCGTCGTCCGGTAGTGGGTGACGATCTGCGGCAACGCGATCGAGATCATCATGTAGCTGACCGCGAGCATCTCCAGCAGCAACACGATCGAGGCGAGCGAGAAGATCAGTCTGGGAGTCCATCGCTCGTCGGCGACGTCCTGCTGTCGCGTCCGAGCCGATCCGCCGTCTGGCGCATGGGTGACCATCATCGGGTCCTTTCGAATACCTGCCCGGGAATTCGTGGCGGCGCCGCGGCAGTGCGGCGCGCCCTAGCCGGGCGGTAGGGGTGGGTGGTCACATTCGGTGGTCGAAGTCTCGCGAATGTGTAATTGACATCACAGTTCTCGGGGATGCGGCACGCCATGCGGCGTTCCGCCCAGCGGGAGGCCGACATGCCCGGTCTGCACTCGCGCCCGGGGAAAGGCCAGTTCGGGCCGCCGAATCGGGCGTAGCAGACGCTGCGGTCGGTTTCTTCGTTTGGGCAAGGGGTCGGTTGACGCGAATCGGTGATTCCCGGTCACCGCTCGAGCGAGTATTGACCCATGGCCGAGATGCAGCGCGAGAAACAGATCCGTCGGCTGAGAACGCCACGCTCGGCGGCCGTCGCGGGAATCGTGTTCGCCGCGTTCTTCTCCGCCAGTCTCGTCCTCCTGCACACAGCGCTGCCCGCCGACCCGTTCGACGAAACACCCTGGGTGGGAAGCGGTGAGACGCGCATCAAGACGGCCCTCGTGCTCGCCCCCTTTGCGGGCATCGCGTTCCTCTGGTTCATCGGCGTCATCCGCGACCGTCTCGGCGACCTCGAGGACCGTTTCTTCGCGACGGTATTCCTGGGCAGTGGCCTGCTGTTCCTCGCGATGGGCTTCGTGTCGATGGGCGTGGCGGGCGGCGTCCTCGCGATCGCCCGGCACTCGGGCAGCTCCGCGGACGAGATCGTCTACTTCGGCCGCGAGATCATGCTGCAGATCAATCACGTCTACGCGCTGCGCATGGCGGCGGTGTTCATGATCTCGCTGGGAACGATCTGGCTCCGGACCGGACTGATGCCGCGATTCCTCGTCGTGACCACGTACCTGCTCGCCCTGGCCCTGCTGCTGGTCGTCAGCTTCAGCCTGTGGACGACGCTGGCGTTCCCCGCCTGGGTGCTGCTGGTCAGCATCTACATCCTCGTCACCGGACGACGCCTGCGCGCCGCCCGATCCGAGTCACCGTAGACGGGACCCGCGTCAGGCGTGATGCGTCGACACCACCCGGTACAGCTGAGGGTCGGCCGTCGCGAACGTCGTGATCTCGTCTATGTGCTCGCGCACCACCGGATCCTCCAGTGCCGCCCGGAAGTCCTCGACGCTGCGCCACTGCGCGTAGTTCGCGACCCGGGTGCCGTCCAGACCTGCGTGAATATTGGCGGACACGAAACCTGGGCGATGCCGCATCACCTCCTCGGTGGCCCGGCCGAGCAGTTCCACCAGCCGCTGCTGAGTCTCCGGTGTCACAGTGAACACGTTGACCAGGGTGACGACGTCGTCGGTGGCGTCGATCGAAGTGGGAGCCATGATTCCCGACCTTCCTGTGGGCGGACAGGTTCACATGCGTGCGGGCGTGGTGGACACGAAGTCGTCGATGATGCCGACCACCGCGGCCGGATCCTCGAGGTGCGGGTAGTGGCCGATACCGGCGAGGACGGCGAGCCGGCTCCCGGGCATCGCCTCGTGCGCCGCGTAACCGTGCGAGACCGGGATGATGCCGTCCGAATCGCCCCAGATCAGCTGGGTGGGGAGACCCGCGTTCAGATACAGCCGGCTCAGCGCGCTCACCGCCTGTCCCCGATGGTCGACGACCGCTCGGAGCGTCCGCAGGAACGCCTGCCGGGTGTCCGGATCGGACAGCGACGAATAGGCGTGCCACATCTCGTCGCCGCGAACCGACTGAACCCCGATCGCCGCCAGCCAGCTGCGAACCTTGTTGCCGGCGTCGCGAATCGCGGCAGGCGCCATCAGGGGAAGCAGGAACTCGGACCCGGGCGCCGCCAGCAACCGCAGAGTCCAGTTCACGTCCGGTCCCAGTCCGCCGCTGCCGATGAGGACCAGGCGCTCGCACAGTTCGGGATGCTGATAGCTGAACTGCATCGCCACCCCGCCGCCGAGCGACTGCCCGACGACGGTCACCCGTTCGATCTCCAACTCGTGCAACAGGTCGCGCAGCCACGCGGCGAACGCGCCGAGCGAATAATCGCCGCGCGGTTTGGCGGAATCACCGTGACCGGGCAGATCCGGTGCCAGCACCCGGTAGCGCTGCGCCAACTGGGGGAGAACCGCACGCCACGTCGCCGAACTTCCGGCCATCCCGTGTACGAGCAGCAGCGTCTCGCCCTCACCGCTCAGCCGGTAGGCCACGTCGTCCCCGTGCAGTGCGATGTGTCGCATTTCCGGCATACAGCGACCTCCCGATCGGGTGATGCAGCGGTCTCACCGTAACGATAGGGGAGTTCCGCTCGATATCGTCATCAACTGCGGCGTGGGAACTTGATCTTCGGCGCCGGGTTGATCTATCGGCACACCGACGTGAGGCTCGAAAACAGGAGGAATCCGCATGAACTCTGTGTCGAGCCCGGCAGTCGCCCGGCCGCGTGTCCTGCTCATCGACGCCGACGTGGAAAGCTCCCTCGTCGAACGCCTCCGAGACGGCGGATTCTTCGTCACGCGAACCTACGCGGAGCCGGTGCGCTCGCGGATCGAACCCCCCGACGTGGTGATCGTCGACGCACGATCACCGCATCTCGACGCCGACACCACGGTTCGGGGGTTGAAGGCGATGCGATTCGCGCTCGCCATCGTGGTGATCGGCACCTTCCGCTCCGGGAACCGTCGCAGCGATCTCCTCGAGGCCGGCGCCGACGACGTGCTCGAGATCCCGGTCGGTGCGGACGAACTCGTCGCCCGGCTCCGCGCGATCCTCCGGCGTGTGAAACCCGAGGTGCCCGCGCCGGTGCCCGCCGACAGCCAGGACCTCTGCCTGTGCGAGGAACAGCACGACACCGACTACGACGGATTGCGTACCACGCTGACCAGGACGGAATTCATCCTCTTCACCGTGCTCGCGCAGAACATCGGCAGGGTTGTCACCCGCCGCGACCTCATGCTGATGGTGTGGGGTGTGACCGTCGAATCGAAGACGAACGTCCTCAACGCCTACATCTGCTCCCTCCGGCGGAAGCTGGTGGCCGTCGGATCGCCGTATGTC
Organism: Rhodococcus pseudokoreensis; assembly: GCF_017068395.1. Lineage (NCBI taxonomy): Bacteria > Bacillati > Actinomycetota > Actinomycetes > Mycobacteriales > Nocardiaceae > Rhodococcus > Rhodococcus pseudokoreensis. Next base: position 8,701,559 of record NZ_CP070619.1, read on the forward strand.
GTCCACACCGTGAGGGGCGTGGGTTTCGCTCTCGGCGAGGACGTACGCACGGAGACCAACGACCCTGCCCGTCAGGTGTCCGTCGCCGCGTCGTGACACCGGCCTGCGGGAATGGTCGCACTGCCTGACTGGGTGACTCTATGATTCGCGGTCCGCTCAGGTCGAGGCGAAGAATGCGAGCGCGCGTTCGAGCACCACATCCGGCCGCTCGTCGACGAGGAAATGCGAGGCACCGTCGACGAACTCGATACCCAAGTCGTCGGTGTGACCCTCGAAGCCGCCGAGGAATTCCGGGCGCACGATGGGGTCCTCGGCGCCGACGAGCACCCGGGTGGGAGTGACGAGCCGGGTGTGCCGGTATGTGCCCGCCATGATCCGCGCCGCCTGACGCACGATGAAGCAGCGGTACAGAGCGGACGCCGCGTGGGCGCGCGCCGGTTCGCGCAACCGTCCGGCGAACAGTTCGACGTCGCGGTCCGACCACGTGTTCCGGTCCGTCGTGAAACCCCGCAGCAAGTGGTATGTCAGGCGTTGACGTCCGCGGCTCAGCAATTGTGGACCGAGGAACGGCGCGGCGATGACGGGTTGGAACCAGCCGTGCCGTGCGATCGTCGTCAGCAACCGTGGGTCGAAACGGATGAAGGGGTGTGGGACACCGAGGCTGATCTGCTTCCGGACCCGGTGGGGTGCGTTCAGGCACAGCTCGTACCCGAGCAGTGCGCCCCAGTCGTGCGCGATGAGGCAGACCCGGTGGAGTTCGAGCGCGTCCAGCAGCGCCTCGATGTCGGCGATCAACTGCGGGCGGGTGTATCCCGTGGGCGGAGCGTCGGTCCAGCCGGCACCGCGCAGATCCGGGCAGATCACCCGGTAGTGCGCGGCCAGTCCCGGGACGACCCCGCGCCACTCCCACCAGTGCTGGGGGAAGCCGTGGAGCAGCACCACCGGTTCGCCGTGACCGGCCTCGGCCACGTGCATCCGCAGGCCGGGGAGCCGGACGTAACGGTGCCGAACCCCGTCCAATCGGGGAAAGGTGTTGTCCGGCACACCGTTCGGTCCGGACACTCTGCCGTTGTCGCGGGTCTCGTGCCTCATGACCTCACGCTACTACGATCATAGTAGGAAGTCACTATGTTTATAGTAGCCGGGTGACGACCACGAGAACGAAAGCGCTCGACGCCGCGATCGACCTGCTCGGAACCGAGGGTCTGCGATCGCTCACCCACGCGCGGATCGACGACCGCGCCGGCCTCCCGAAAGGGTCGACGTCCAACTACTTCCGCACCCGGGCCGCGCTTCTCACCGGGACCGTCGACGCGATCGCGGAACGTGAAATGTCCGAAGTCACCATGCTGGCACCGGCATCCGCAGAAGACCTCGTCGACGCGGTCTGCGGTCTGATCGACTACACGACCGTCGCCAACCGCACCGTCACCGCGGCACGACTGGTCCTGTTCCTCGAGGCCGGCCGCGACCCCGTTCTCCGGGAAGCGCTGGCACGCGGACGCACCGCCATGGAGGCGTCGGTCGTCTCGGCATTCGCCCACCTGGGGGCGCGGGACCCGCAGACCGCCGCCACCGCACTCATGGCCTGCGCGGAGGGGCTGATCCTGCATCGCATCGCCCGCGGAGACACCACCGATCCGCGGCCGACCTTCAACCTGGTGGTGCGGGCAGCGCTCAGTTGACGCGCACCCCGACTCACGGAAGGGGAGCGGACCACCGGAGCGTCGTTCCACCGCCCAGTGTCGAGTCGATGACGCAGTGCCCGTTCACTTCCCGTGCCCGGGAGGCCAGATTGTCCAACCCGCTGGTGACGACGGTCTCCTCGAACCCCTTGCCGTCGTCCGCTACCTCGATCGCGAGATCGTCGTACACGGAGATACTGACCGTCACCGTGTCGGCTCCCGCGTGCCGGACCGCGTTGCTCAACGCCTCACGCAGAACCGCCTCGGCATGCTCGGCGAGCGAAGCGTCGATGACGGACAGCGGACCGGACATGTGCACGGTCGTGCGCAACCCGGAATCCGCGGTCGTCTCGGCGACGATCTCGTGCAGCCGCCGCCGGAACTGAGTCATCCCGCCCGAACCGCCGTGCAGGTCGAAGATGGCGGTGCGAATGTCGCGCACGATGTCGTGCAGGTCGTCGATCGACTGTTCGAGCCGGTCCTTGACGACAGGAGCCTTCGCCCGCTGCAGGGTGCTCTGCAACGACAGGCCGACCGCGAACAGCCGCTGGATGACGTGGTCGTGCAGATCACGCGCGATCCGGTCGCGATCGGACAGGACGTCGAGCTCACGCATCCGGCGTTGGCTGTTGGCCAGTTGCAGTGCGACGGCCGCCTGATCCGCGAAACCTGACATCAATGCCAGCTGATCGTCCGTGAACGGCGCCGCATCGACATGACGGAGCGTCACCAGCACGCCGGACACCGATTGCGCGGCGCGCAGGGGGAGCGCCAGCGCCGGACCGAACCGGGCTCCGGTCTCGAACCCGGGATCGAATGCCAGCGCGGAGACCCGGAGCGGGGTCCTCTCCCGGAATGCCTCACCGGACGTCGACCTCTCGACCGGGATCGCCCGGCCGATGATGCGATCCGACACCGTCCCCGCCGACGCCGTGACCACGAGCTCGGTGACCTCGTCCGACGGGATGTCCGGATCGTCGGGCACCGCGAGAAAGGCGCTGTCGGCGGCGGTCAGGGAAAGCGCGTCGTCGGCGATCACCTGCAGCACCTCCGCGGTCTCGCTGCCGGCGAGCAACTCGGTCGCTATCTCCCGTGTCGCCTCCAGCCACGCCTGCCGCGTCCGGGACTCCTCGTACAGGCGGGCGTTCTCGATCGCGATACCGGCGGCGGCCGCGAGCGCGCGGAGAAGCACTTCGTCGTCCTCGGTGAACTGCGCACCGTTGGCCTTCTCGGTGAGATACAGATTCCCGAACACCTCGTTCCGGACCTGAATAGGAACTCCCAGAAAGGTTTTCATCGGCGGATGGTCGGGAGGGAATCCCACCGACACGGGGTGCCGGGACAGGTCCACCAGCCGGACCGGCTTCGGATCCGTGATGAGGAAACCGAGGACGCCGCGACCACGAGGCAGGTCGCCGATCCGCTCCCGCGTCTCCTCGTCGATGCCTTCGTAGACGAACTCGCTCAGCCCCTCGGTCGGGGCGAGCACCCCGAGCGCACCGTACCGGGCGTCGACGAGGTCGATCGCCGCGTGCACGATGGTGCGGAGCGTGTTGTCGAGGTCGAGTCCCGACGTGACGGCCAGCATCGCCTCGAGGAGGCCGTCGACGTGATCGCGCACATCGACGATCTGCGCGATGCGGTCCTGCACCTCGGTCAGGAGCTCACGCAGCCTCAGTTCGGACAGGCTACCGAGCAGGGGCCCTCGGTCGCGCTCGTCCGGTTGACGGGTCACACGACGCATTGTCCCACCCGGTGACCCCACCGCGAGCCGGAACAACCATAGATCCCGTCAGGTGCCGGACGGTTTCGACGGTAACTTCGTGGCCAGCACCGCCGCCTGCGTCCTGCGCTCCACACCCAGTTTGGTCAGCAGCCGGGACACGTAGTTCTTGACGGTCTTCTCCGCGAGGAACATGCGTGCGGCAATCTGCCGGTTGGTGAGCCCTTCACCGAGCAGGGCGAGCAAGGTCCGCTCCTGATTGGTCAGGTGCGCGAAGATTCCGTCCTTCCCATCCGCGTCCGCGCGAACCTTGTCCATCAGGACGCCGGCGGCACGACTGTCGAGCAGCGATTTGCCCGCCCCCACATCGTGGACCGCCTGAGCAAGCTCCATGCCCCGGATGTCCTTCACGACGTATCCGCTGGCCCCGGCCAGAATCGCGTCGAGCATGGCCTGCTCGTCCGTGAACGACGTCAGGATGAGGCAATGCAACTCCGGCATCAGCGAGTGCAGCTCCCGGCACAGCTCGATTCCGTTGCCGTCGGGCAAACGCACGTCCAGGACGGCGACATCCGGTTTCAGGGCAGGCACCCGCGCCATCGCCTGCGCATAGGACGCGGCCTCACCGATCACCGTCAGTTCGGGATCGGAGGTGAGGAGATCCGCGATCCCTCGTCGGACGACCTCGTGGTCGTCCACCAGGAAAACCCTGATCATGGGCACCCTCCAGGCCTGGCCGCGTCACCATCGGAGAATTCAGATTACGCCGGTGAGCGTCGGTCCGGTCAGCGCGCGGCCGGACGAAACGGCCCGGATCCGCGCCGGCGCGGCCGGTGCGGCATCAACATCGCCGCCGCCAACCCCACCGTGGCGACGAGCGTCGCCGCGGCGCCGACTCCGACGAGGGGAGTTGCGAGCCACGCGCCGAGCAGGACCACCAGTCCCGCGGTCACCGCTCCCGCCACCACCGCGAGCGCGAACCCCGCGGGATGCACGTACAGGAATTCGCCGGGCTCGTCCTCCCACCGATGACGATCCTCGCGCGGCGATGCGGTGGAGTGTTCGAACATGATGTCCTCGTTCCTTCACCGGCTCCGATGTCGTGCGCCGGCCCTCGTACAACGGTGCGATAACGGCGAGCACAATGACAGGGCCGAAGGTCACTCGTCCGTCCTCAGCCGTCGGCGGCACCGAACCACGTCGGCAGAGCATCGAGCAGATCCCGCTGATCGTCACCGACCCACGCAACGTGGCCGTCCGGGCGCAGCAAGGCCGCGGGCACGTCCAGTTCCTCGCTGACGTCGACGACGTGGTCGATCCGATCCGCCCAGCCCGCCACCGACAGCCGGCCCGTCTGGTCGAGCAGCAGTCCGCGTCCGCCGTGCATCAGCCCGTACAGGCGACCGCGCTTCAGCGCGACGTCCCGCAGACGCTTGCCGAGCAGTTCGTGCCCCGCGCCGAAGTCGTAGCGGACGCCGACCGCGGTGATCTTCTCGATCAGATACCGGTTGACCTCCTCGAAGTCCATCAGTTCCGACAGCAGCCTGCGCACCGCCTGTGGACCCGGCTCGGTGGACATCAACTCCATCTGCGCGCGGGTGTTGTCCAGCACGTCGGCGGCCACCGGGCGCCGTTCGGTCTCATAGCTGTCCAGCAGCCCGTCCGGGGCCCAGCCGCCGATCTCCGCGGCCAGCTTCCAGCCGAGGTTGAACGCGTCCTGGAGGCCGAGGTTGAGGCCCTGACCGCCGGTCGGCGGGTGGATGTGCGCCGCATCGCCGGCCAGTAGCGCACGGACGGTCCGGTAGCGCTCCGCCAGCCGGGTGGCGTCGCCGAAGCGGGACAACCAGCGCGCGGAGTGCGCTCCGAAGTCGGTGCCGGCGAGAGCCCGCACCTGTCGCTTGAGCTCGTCCAGGGTCGGCGGGACTGCGCGATCCTCGGTGACGGCGTCGGCGGGCGCGACGAGGCGGTACACCCCGCCTCCGAGGGACATGGCGCCGAACCGCTTCTGCGTCTTGCGGACCTCGGCCACCACGGCGGCCAGTTCCGCCGGCGGCGTCGTCAACTCCACCTCGGCCAGCAGCGTTTCGGCCCTCGACGGCTCGCCGGGGAAACCGACGCCGAGCAGCTTGCGGACCGTGCTGCGGCCGCCGTCGCAGCCGACGAGATACCGGGCGCGCAGCCGGGTGCTGCGGGACTCGGCCAGCTCGACGCTCACCCCGTCCTCGTCCTGACTCAGCCCGACCAGTTCGCAGCCGCGCCGGATCTCGACACCGAGTTCGGTGGCGTGCTCGGCCAGCAGGCGCTCGGTGACGGTCTGCGGGATGCCGAGGACGTACCCGTGCGCGGTGTTCATCCGATCGGGCCACGGTTTGTCGATGCCGGCGAAGAAGCCGCCGACCTCGTACCGTGTGCCCTCCGCGAGGAAGCGGTCCAGCAGGCCGCGCTGATCCATCAGTTCGATGCTGCGCACGTGCAGGCCGAGCGAGCGGACCACTTTCGTCGGCTCCGGTTCCTTGTCCAGCACGAGGACGTCCACTCCGTGCAGCCGCAACTCGGCGGCCAGCATCAAGCCGGTCGGTCCGCCGCCGGCAACGATCACGTCGATCATTGAAACCCCCATTCAGACACGCTTGCATTTCGGCCGGCTGCTCCGCGTTTTCCGCAGGTTCTGGCTTCGACGGAAGATTCTGCGGCACGACCCGGGTCTTGCCGCAAGGCCCCCGGTGCGCTATACGTTGAAAGGGGCACGGAGTGGACGACTCCCTGCCCTTTCCTATGTCGTCCCGTGATTCTCACGGTTCCTTGACCTCCGGCGCCGTAGAACACTGGGTATAGGACCACCTCGGTCCCGCACTCACACCGAACGGAGGCCACCGGACATGAACGAGACGACATGGTTGGTGGAGATCGTCATCGACGAACACGACTCGGACGAAGGCGGCTCCAGAACCCGCGCGCAGGCCCGGCTCCGCACCCGCGACACTCGCACGTTCGTCGGGTCCGGACTCGCCCGCCGAAACCCGGACGACACCGAAATTCCCGAGATCGGAGAGGAATTGGCCACCGCACGCGCGTTGTCCGACCTCGCACACCAACTGATCGAGGCCACCGCGGCCGACGTGGAAACGGCCACGCACAGCCGCGTGCATCTCACGGGATAACTGCCCTCACCGCCGCGCACCCGTCAGCGGGGGACACGACGCCGGCCGACCGACAAGACCGATTCGACCGGCCGTCTCGGCGTCTGCCGCGGCGCCGACTTCTTCTCGGTGGTGCCCACCCTGATCAGCGCCTGCGGGAACCCGCGGTCGGGGAGCAGTTCGCGGATGATCTCCCGGCCCTGACGGAGTTCGGTCATGTGGGTCAGCGGACACGTCGACAAACCGCCGACGGTGGCCTCCAGCAGCACCGCGGACAGGGCCTCACCGGCGCGGAGCCACTCACCGCGACCGTCGGTGGCGGTGCTCAGCACCAGTACTGTCGAGTGGTCCGTCTCCGTGGTCGCGCCGGCGTCCCGGCCGGCCGGGAAGTGGCGTCCGATGTCGACACGGTCCCGGTTGTCCGCGGTGGCGAGCGCCTCGGGGGGTATTCCGCCCTGCGCGGTCGAATGACCGGCCCACCAGTGCAGCTCGGCCTGATAGGCGGAGTCGTATTTCCGTGCGGCCGCGGTTGTTTCGGTTGCCCTCGCGAGCGCCGGGCGCGCCTCCTGCCTCAGCACGGTCAGGTGGACGTCCTGGCGGCGCACCACGTCGTCCAACGCGGCGGGCAGCGGAGTCTTGGCGCTGACCGGACCGAAGGGCCTGCGGTCGGAGTGCCGGTGCCGGATCGCCGCGAGCAGATCGAAGTCGTGTGACTGCGGCCGGGCGTCGTGCCGGAACCGAATCGTTGCCAGGTGACCCGAGCGTGGCCCCTCCGGGACACGCTGGACGTCCGCGGCCCATTTGAGAGCGATCAGTGCCGTCTGAAGGTGATTCAGCGCCGCACCGCAACTGACGACCAACTGCCGGCCCGACGGGTCGGTCGACGCCAGCACGCGGCCGCGTTCGGTGTAGAGGTCGAGTTGACCGTCGGCGTATGTCCACTGCCACGGCTGGCTGTTGTGCACCGACGGCGCCCGGCAGGCAAGGTCCACGGCAATGCGAACAACGTTCTCGTCGGGAATTGTGCTGTTCACGATCGCCTCCTCGGTGAATCGCGTTCCGCCCCGGCCGGCGCGGAACGCCGGTGCCTGTATCCCAGTGTTCGCCGTCCGTCGGCGCGAGGTTAGGGCCAATGGTCACCGCCGGGCGGCGATCCGGGGCAGAGCGTGACACCCTAATTCGCCACAGTGACGAAAGGGAGAGTCTCAGCCGGGCGGTGGGGGACCACCCGGAACCGAACGTTCATTCGGAAATGGCCGGTTTCCGGGCCACTCCGGCGTCGGCGCGGAATTGGCCTTACCGGCCCGGCGCCGCACATCCGGCCGCGTGAATATTATTCACACTCGGATACTTCCGATCGTGCCTCGCCGCTCGTTCGTATGTGCTTCTGAGCATCGGGGCCGATGTCGGCATCGGTCGTGATCGGCATCGGTCGAGCCGGGTCTGTGTGTTGACCTCGTCCCTGAGTTTCGACGTGGCCCGGGCTTACGGCTGTGTCGCTGGTGCAGGTGACCTTCTGATCCGGGGTCGCGGGGAGCGCTTCGAGCGCGGCGTCGGCGCATTCCATGGAGGTTTTCAGGTAGGTGGTCGTGAGGTCGATGTCGGTCGCCTCGCACCAGGTGTGGTCGTCGGGCCACCACAGGTGCGGGCTCATTCCCTCCGGGAACCACTTGGTGGCTCCGAACCGGGTATCGGCCAGGTCGATGCTCCCCGAGAAGTGGACCATGTCTCGGTTGGGCATGGGCAGCCGCGCCAAGGTCGAAGACGGCAAGAATGCTGTCGCCGCGATCGGCCACATCGCCGGCGCCCCCGACAGTTGGTCCGACCTCGTCGACGAAGCCCTCGCCCGCTACCTTGCCGTTCTCGAACGCGAAGACAACGATGGCGGACCCCCTTCCCGCCGCGCAACGCCGACCGCGTCCGCGGATCACGCATCAAGTAGCCCGCCCAGGCAGTCGGTACGCTCAGTTCCACATGTTCTCAGGCGCATTCGTGACGCCGAGAGCACGCCCGCGGGGGCGCATCGTTGAAAGGAATGACAGGCAGAGCTTTCCGATTGGTCGATGCAGTGGGTGAGCCAATGGATATCGGACCGCGGGGTCTGCGAATACGAGTCCGCCGCCGCCGCTGCTAGATCTAGATGTTGGGGAGCCCGCAGCGTGGTGGCTCTCGGTGCGTGCGCAACCGTCGCTGGTGGTGGTGTCGCGGTGACCGGCTGTCCGCCGACGTTCAGCCTGTTGATCCCGGGGACCGGGGAAACCGATGAGACCGCCGTCCCCGTCATCCCGTCGGGATCCTCGCACCGGTCGCCGAGGCCATGACCGCGGCCGCACGGGGACCGGGCGGAGGTCTACATCCTTCCGTACATGGTCCGCGCGTTCGACAACGGCGACACCGACGCCGACAGCAAACTCGAGGCCCTCACCAAGGCGACGGCGGTCCTCACCGAGGTATCGAGGACGATTTCAGCGGCCTGTGTGGCCGCTTCGCCGGTAACGGCGCTCCCACTGCTATGGGTGTGCCAGGATTTATCCGAGTAGATACTCGGGCCGAGCTCGAACACAAGGTTCGGGCGGTCGCCATTCAGGGTGGTTGACATGCGGTGTGTGAACCAAATAACGGCGATTGCGTTTGTCTCGATTCTCGTCACCTCAGCGTGTAGCAGCAATTCCGAGCCGCCCGGCTCGCCACCGACGACTGTGGCTCGTCCGCCGGCGGAGTTTGTCGAGGGTCCGTGCGCGAAGACGCCAAATCCGGTCCCACTGCTGGAGAATGCTCGCTGCGGGGAATTGGTGGTACCGGTGAACCGCACCAGAGAAGACAGCGGATCCTTGCGCTTGGCAGTGGCGATCGTTCCGTCGGAAACGCAGCCGCCGGCCAAGGCTCCGATCGTCTTCCTCATGGGCGGGCCCGGTCAGGATGCGGTCACCGATCCCCCGGTCAACCCGGACGTGCCGCTGAACCGTGATCGCGATCTGATCCTGATGGGACAGCGCGGCAACATCACGTCCAGCTCGCCGTTGCCCTGCCCGGAGATTTTCGAGTTCTTCGCCCACAGAATCGGCATGGCGTGGAACGCCGAGTCCACACGGGATGCGTACGTAGACGCGGTGCAGGACTGCCACGACCGCCTGGCTCCCACCGTTGACCTCTCGGCATTCAATTCGACCGAGAGCACCTATGACCTGATCGATTTACGCAAGGCACTCGGCCTCGAGAAGTGGAATGTGTTCTCCCACTCGTACGGTACCGACCTTGCGCTGATCTACATGCGGCACGACGCCGACGCTATCGAGTCGATCGTGTTCGACGGAGTGACGCCTCCATCGGCTGGTGCCCTGGGGTGGACCTGGGCCAGTGCTCGTCAAGCATTCGACAACATGGTCAAGGCGTGCGAGGACCAGCCAGCATGCAACGAGCGCTATCCCGACCTGGGGGCAACGTTCATCCGGCTGGTCAACGAGCTTGAAGCGAAGCCCATCACCACCACGGTCAACGTCGAGGGTGTAGGAGAGACGAAGGTTGTCGTCGACGGCGGAATGCTGCTGAACTGGTTTGTCCCCGTGGCTACCCATCTACCGACAGAGTTCCCGTCAACCGTCGATGAGCTCGCACACGGGAACGCGCAGCCCATTGCCTCGCGGTGGGCCGAGGTGTGGGGGCATCCGGACAGGGGCGTCCTCCATTGGGGCCTCACCCTGAGCATTTGGTGCCGTGAATGGATCCCGTTCGAGACCGTCGAGCAGACCATGCAACAGGCGGAAAAGGAATTCCCTGAACTCCCGGAGTCCGTTCGGGCCCAAGCGCCACAGCTGCCGTTCCTGCGCGACGCCTGCAAGGTGTGGGACGTGCCGAAGGCCCCTGACTCGATCCGGGACATCACCGTCAGTGACATCCCTTCGCTTGTGCTGTCGGGTACCTACGACGGGCAGACCGGAGCGGTGTGGGGCGACTACATCGCGAAGGATCTCTCACAATCCATCGTCGCGGTAGTGCCCGGAGCTGCACACGGTGTGTATGCGGAGCCACCGTGCGGAGCCGAGATCATCGCGTCGTTTTTCGACAATCCGGAGAAGCCGGACACATCCTGCACGGACACGACGCCACTGCCGGCATACGACATTCTCCCGCCACGCTGATGACCACCGAAAGTGTTCGCCGTCGGTGGCCCTGAGTTGTCGCGCCGGGCGGTGCTTGGCGGGGCGGTCGCCGGGTTGGCGGTGCTCGTATCGCCGGCATGTTCGTCGAAGGAGTCGACCACCACAGCGACGAGCGTCGCGGCGAACGCGAAGGAAGCGTTCAGCGACCTCGACGCCAAGATCGACAAGACGATGGGGGACTACGCGGTCCCCGGGGTTGCGGTGGGCGTCATTGCTGACGGTGAGGAGTACATCAAGGAGTACGGGGTCACTGGGACGCCCCCATAGTCGACATCGACTGATGGCTGGCGCCGGCGCAAAGCCGCTACCTCGGTCGTGATTTTTCATCACGGTGACGAAAGGCTGCCTGGGTTGTCCCGCAGCGGGTGAATATCGCTGCGACGGAATGTCTTCGGTGAAGTACCCGGAACTGGTAGCGGAGGTAGAAAAAGTAGCTACGCTAGCTAGCGTAGCTAGCATGTGATTCGATCGATGCAGGTGTCGGCGGATGATGCTTCGAGTGTTGTCTCCTTAGCGTGGGCCGAGGTGGGAGTGGAAACCGCGGCGCCCGAGGCTGTGGTGGAGGTGGTCGCCGATATCGAAAGGCCGCATTCGGCGATGTGGGGGAGGTATCAGCTCCGGCATCGACGACGCAGGTGTGAGATCGATCGGAAGTGCAAGCACACCAAGTTATTTGGCGAGAAACAGAACTATTCTTCATCTCTGCAGGGTGGGGCTGAAGGCGCCGATCGAGGCGGGTGGGCGTCCCGGCAGCGACTCGCTTCGCCGCACACGAGGTCTGCGATCGTGAGTCGGTCGCACGCGGCGACCGCCGAGGTCGACGTCGGGGCCGCTCTGCGGCAGTCAATCGGGAAGTACGAACCCGGCGGCAGCCAGGGATTGCGTTTGTCGAGTGTGCCGGCGTGGGTGGGAGAAACGCCGCAGTAGGTGCTCGAGTGCCTGTCGCCTGCCATGAGCATGGGACCGGTCTGATGCGATGAAAGGGGCGGGCCTCCCGCTCCTCGTAATTCCCGGCGAATGCTGGGGGTGTCATATCCACACGCGTCGGAGGAGGCCCCTATGAGTGAGTATGACGGAAAACAGTTCGTCGGGATCGATCTGCACCGGAAACGCTCGGTGATCGTCCGGCAAACCGATTCCGGTGAGCAACTCGCGGTGGCGCGAATCGTCAACGACCCCGCTTCACTGGCCCTGCAGCTCGAGAAGGCCGGAGAGCATCCGGAGGTGGTGCTCGAGGCAACCTATGGCTGGTACTCGGCGGCCGACACGCTGCAGGCGGCCGGTGCCACGGTGCACCTTGCGCATCTATTGGGTGTCAGGGGATTCCGGTACCGGCGGGTGAAGAACGATGTACGCGACGCCCGGGATCTGTTGCGGATGAACCGGTTGCCCGAAGCGTGGATTGCCCCGCCGGCGACACGGGAACTGCGGGAACTGGTGCGCTACAGAGCCAAGCTCGTCGCGTTGCGGTCGGGACTGAAGGCCCAGGTGCACTCGGTGCTCGCCAAGGCCGGGGTGTTGATCCCGGTGTCGGACCTGTTCGGCGTCGAGGGGCGTGAGCGTCTGACGCAGGTGCCGCTCGGTGTCGCGTACGCGCAGCGGGTGATGTCGCTGCTCGAGCTGATCGACGTCCTCGACGCGCACGAGGGACGATTCTTCGACCGGATCGCCGCCGAGTTGCGTGGCCATCCTGGTTATCGGGCGATTCAGGAGCTGCCCGGGTCGGCCCCACCCTGGCGGCGGTGTTCGTCGCGGAGATCGGTGACGTGCACCGGTTCACCGCCCCCAGTCACCTGTGTTCGTGGGCGGGCCTGACGCCCAAGCACCGCGAGTCCGACACCGTCGTGCGCCGCGGGCACATCACCAAGCAGGGCTCCAAACTGCTGCGCTGGGCGGCGGTGGAGGCCATCCAGCGGCAACCGGCCGGCACGAAGATCTCGGTCGACCGCAAACGCATCGAGGCCCGCCGTGGCAGGAATATCGCCAAGGTCGCCGCGGCCCGCAAACTGCTCACCCTCGTCTACTACGGGCTGCGTGACGGACAGATCCGCGCGCTGGCCCACCACACGGCGGCGGCGTGAGCACCCCGGAGGCAACACGCGCGCGGCCGCAATCAGGTCTGACCCCCGTGTCAACGGCGTGGTCGCCGATCTGAATGACCCCGCGTATTGCCAGCGCACCGCTCCATGCCCGCACCGCCGGGCGAAGGGATGACCGACAGCCGAGGAAACCCGGGCTGTCCCAAACCACCCGCATCACATTGGAGACCGTGTACTCCCACAACTGAATTCTTCGTTTTCGGGGGGCCGTGACCAGTCTGCGCCGGGCCGGGCCACGGTCAAGACCGTTCGTCCTCACTGGGGCTGCGGGCGCTCCGTCCTGACCGAAGGGGCCCTCACCCAGCGTTGCCCGCACGGAGGCCGGATACGAGCAGAACAGCAGGTCGGACAGGGGTTGACGGGGCCCCGCTCTTTCAGGGGGATGACCTGATATCCGGTGTGCGGGTGCCGACAATCGCGGCGGGGAGGTGTTCACCTATGCCGTACTGTTCCGGGTTGCAGGCAGATTGGTGGAACTGACTTGGGGGTAGTCACATCGAGTGGTACCCGTCGAGCACACGGATCGGAGTGGTTTCGCCGTCTGCCATTCGATGTGCGAGAGCTTCTCGTTGCCCGGCCGTGGGTGGGCTGCGAAGTCGGTCGGATCCATTGCTCGTGACGGTAGTCAGAGTGATTCCAGGACACTGACGTAGTTCGCGATCGCCAGTCCGCCCATGTTGTGCACCACGCCGCGCCGCGGTGAGTTCAGCTGCATGTGTCCTGCCGTGCCGCTCAGTTGCATGGCGGCGAGAACGTGCTGGGAGACCCCGGTGGCGCCGACAGGATGCCCTTTGGACTTCAGCCCGCCCGACAGGTTGACCGGCAATCGGCCACCCGGGAGCACTGTTCCGTCGTCGAGTACCTGCCGGCCTTTGCCGCGTTCGGTCAGGCCCATGACTTCGTACATGACCAGTTCGGCGACGGTGAAGCAATCGTGGACTTCGGCGAAGTCGAGGTCGTCGAGTCCGGCGCCGGCCATGTCGAGTGCGCGTTGCCAGGCTGTGACGCTACCGGCGAATTCGATGGGATCACGTTTGGAAGCGGGCAGGAAGTCGTTGGCCTGACCGAATCCGGTGATGCGGACCCGTGTATGCGCGGACGTCGTCGGCGCCGTGGTCAGTACGAGGGCTGCCGCACCATCGGAAATGGGGGAGCAGTCGGTACGGCGGAGCTGTCCTGCGACGATCGGATTCCGGTCCGACACTGTTGCGCAGAAGTCGAATCCGAGATCCTTGCGCAGCTGCGCGTACGGATTGAGCACACCGTTGCGGTGATTCTTCGCAGCGATATGGGCGAGCGTGTCGCCGACCGGGCCGTATCGATCCGCATACGCGTCTGCGACGCGGGCGAACAGCCCGGCGAAACCCGTCGTCGATTCCTTGCCGGCCGATTCGTAGTCGGCGCCGAGAAGCGCTGCCCCTACGACGTCGGAGCCGGCATGGGTCATCTTCTCCGCACCGATCACCAGCACCGTGCGGGCGGTTCCCGCCAGCAGCGCCCGGATTCCCTGGTGCACAGCGGCGCTGCCGGATCCACAGGCGTTCTCGACCCGCGTGGCCGGAACACCCGCGAGATCGTCGGACAGCTGCAGTGCAAGCGAGGACGCGAAACCCAACGGGTGCATCCCGGAATTGAATTGACCGAGATAGACCTCATCGACCTGACGGGGCTCGATACCTGCACTGTCGAGCGCTTCCCGCGCGACGGAGACGATGAGTGATTCCACGGTCTCGTCGTTGAGCTTGCCGAACTGCGAATGCCCCCAGCCGGTGATGAGCACATCGGTGCCGAAACGGTTGTGCAGGCTCATGCGGCCCGCTCCTCGTCGAGGTCCATGCTGAAGCACGCGCCGGTGAGCTCGCGAAGTTCGTCGACGGTGGCGCCGGGAGCGATCCGGCGAAGCACCAAGCCGCCGTTCTCGATGTCGAATACGCAGCGGTCGCTGATGATGCGATCGACCACGCCCACGCCGGTCAACGGCAACGTGCACGTCTCGACGATCTTGGGGCTGGAATCCTTGGCGACGTGCTCGGTCAGGGCGATGACTCGTGGGGTGCCGGCCACGAGATCCATGGCACTGCCCATGCCTTTGACGAGCTTGCCGGGGATGCTCCAATTCGCGAGGTCCCCGGACGCGGAGACCTGCATCGCGCCGAGGATGGCGACCGCGACGTGACCGCCGCGGATCATGCCGAAGGACTCTGCCGAGTCGAAGATGCTGCCACCCGGCGTGATCGTCACGGTTTGCTTTCCGGCATTGATGAGATCGGCGTCTTCCTCACCCTCGTACGGGAACGGTCCCATGCCGAGCAGGCCGTTCTCACTCTGCAGGATCACTCGGCGTCCCTCGGGGAGATTGTTGGCCACCAAGGTGGGGATCCCGATCCCCAGGTTGACGTAGGCGCCGTCATTGAGTTCGGAGGCTGCCAGCGCGGCCATCTCGTCTCGGGTCCACGGCATGATGCCGCTCCTTTCTGCAGGAAGTGCGATCACGCGGATGCGGCGGCCGGCTGGGGCTGCACGGTGCGCTGTTCGATGTCCTTGACGCGCTCGGCGGCGCGTACGACCCGTTGGACGTACACACCGGGGGTGGTCACCCTATCGGGAGCGAGGTCGCCGAGTTCGACGATCGTCTCGGCTTCGGCGACCGTAACCCGGCCGGCCGCCGCGACGACAGGATTGAAGTTGCGTGCGGTATAGCGGTAGTCGAGATTGCCGTCGGTGTCGGCGATGTGCGCACGGACCAGTGACACGTCGGCGACGATGCCGCGTTCGAGAACGTAGGTGCGGCCGTCGAACTCAGCGTGCGGCTTACCTTCGGCGAGGTCGGTTCCGACACCGGTCGCCGTGTAGAAGGCCGGGATACCCGCACCGCCGGCGCGCAGTCGTTCGGCCAGAGTTCCTTGCGGATTGAACTCGACTTCCAGTGCGCCGGAGAGATATTGCTCGGAGAATAAGGAGTTCTCACCTACATAGGACGCGATGACCTTACTCACTTGTCCTTTTTCGAGGAGGAGACCGAGGCCCTTGCCGTCGATGCCCATGTTGTTGGACACCACGGTCAGGTTCTTCACACCGGAGGCGCACACGGCATCGATGAGGTCGACAGGCACACCACTGAGACCGAACCCACCGACGGCGAGGGTCATGCCGTCGAACAACAGGTCGGACAGGGATGCGGTGGGAGAGTTATGCAGAACGGGCATGCGGGTTCTTTCCTCGGGGAGGGCTCACGAACGAGCCGGGGTTGCTGGTCGATCAGGTTGCATTCGGCATACCGCGGAAGCTATCCACGGACTTCGCGGAGCGCCGGGGTGGCGGAGAGCTCGGTGCGCGCAAGTGAGCGGCGGTGGACCTGGTCGGGGCCGTCGGCGATCTGCAGAAAACGTGCTTGGGAGTAGAACATGCCCAGCGGGATGTCCTGGGACAGACCGGCACCACCGAAGATCTGGATGGCTTCGTCGATGATCCACTCGACCGTCTGCGGGACCACGACCTTCGTGGCGGCGATGTCGTGACGAGCTTCCTTGGGGCCGGCGACGTCCATCCGCCAGGCGGCGCGCAGCACCATCAGCCGTGCCGCATCGACCTTGATCCGTGCATCGGCGATGGTGGCCTGTGCGACGCCCTCGTCGGCGAGAGGCCGGCCGAACGCGGCCTGAGTGCGGGCGCGGTCGGTCATCAGGGCGATGGCGCGTTCGGCCATCCCGTTCAGGCGCATGCAGTGATGGATCCGGCCCCGGGCCGAGTTCGGCGCGCACGCCGGCCGAGGATGCAACCATCGCGGGAAGTCCTTCCGGAATCAATGTGCCAAAGGAATATTCGGGTAGATCAGCCTTCTCCGAGAACCGCCATGATCTCCAGTTGGATCTGCTGGGGTTCAGGAAGGTCGATGCGGAGCGTATGTCGGGCCGGACGGCTGGTCTCGTCCGGGAACATCTCGACCCAGTGTTTGTCGATGATGGGACGGATGGACTTGTCTCGCACGAAAACGGTGCACTTCACGACGTCCTCGACTCGACCACCCGCCGCCTCTACGGTGCGGCGGAGATTGGCGAAGACGAGTTCGACCTGGGCCTCGGTGTCGGTCGGTACGTCGTTCTTCTCCGGGTCGAGGGCGACGATACCTCCGGATACGAGGAGGTTTCCGACCACGCAGGCCTGGGGGATCGGCAGGCCGCCGTGGTGCAGTCCGGGGACTTCTACGGAGCGACGAGTCATGGTTGTTCAGGTCCTTTCGGTCAGGCTGTCAGGAGCTCGATCAGCGTGGAGACGTTGTCGAGTTGGTCCAGTCGGTTGAGTGATTCGACGAGCCGTTCGGTGCGTGATGAGATCGTCGGGCCGTGTGCTGCCGACAGGCAGTCGCGTAGGCGATTCTCGTGATCGTCCGGGCTCAGAGGATTTCCGGGGAATCCGGGCGGCGCGTCGATACCATAGCCGAGAACGTCGCCGTTCGTGGCGTGAACTGTCAGTCGTGTTGCACCGGGGCCACATTCATCCAGACTCGGATCGGCGCGGACGATAGTCCTGCTCGCCAGCTCCTGTACGTCGGCACCGAGAATCGTATCAGGCCTGAAGTGCTCCAATCGCGCCGCACCGTGGAGAAGCGCTCCTGCAGCACAGTAGGATGCGCTGAACTGTGCTGCAACACGCGGGTTTTCGCCGGGGTTGAAGGGGTGGCCGACGAGGCGGTGACCATATGGTGTCATGGTTACCTCGATGTTCTCGATCATGTTCGGGCGGACACCGTCCGCGTAGGCGCGCAGAGCCAACTCGGTAGTGCCCTGGGTGAGCCCGCAGCTGGGATATTTCTTGAAGCCGGTATTGGTGAGTTCCCAACGGTTTCCCAGGTCGGCTGTCATCTGGGCGCCTGCGATTTCGTTGCGGGCGTAGAGATGCGCATATCCGTACAGTCCGTCGAGGAATCCTGTCGGTCCGGTCAAGTCGGCCTGAGCCAGTTGGGCGCACAGAACCCCGCTCTCGGCGACCCAGCCCTGAATCAGGCGCACGGCGAGCGACCCGTCGATATTGCTCTGAAAACTTCCGGCGGTCCTGTTGAAAGCCAGCCCGAGTGCCTGACTAATACGCTCGGGTGACAACCCGAGGAGCCGGGAGGCCGTCGCGGCGGCGGCGATGGGGCCGGCGATTCCTGTCGGGTCGAATCCGTTGTAGAGCCGATCGGGGAGATTGATCCGCGCTCCGACCTCGGCGCCGATCGCCACCGCTGTCAGGAACTCGGTCCCGTCCACGCCGCCGCGAAGTTCGGCGCAGGCAAGGGCGGTGGGGATCAGTGCGGCACCGAGGTGGAGTCCCGGGACCATCGCGTCTTCGTAGTCCAGGGCCCGGGCCATGGTGGCGTTGAGTTGGGCGGCTGCGGTCGCAGGAAGGCGATCGCCGTACACAAGGACGGTCGCTTCTTCCCGGCCGCCGCGAGCGAGGAGGAAGTGGCGTAGCTGGGTGCAGCCGTCCTCGGCAGCGCCGGCTGCGGTGGTGCCGATATTGGCACCGATCATCGTGGTGACGGTGTGGCGCGCGTCGAGGGACAGATCCCGGAGGTGAGTGTCGTGGATGAACTCGATCAGTTCGTCTTCGGGGGCCATGGGTGGGCTGTCCTGGTTCGTTCGGTCTCGAAAGGATCCGGGGAGGGGAGTGGTTCGGTCTCGGGGCGCTCGGAGGGATTGCGCTGTGGTTTCGGGCCGGGCGGACTCGTTCGCTGCGTGTCTCGGGACCGGTGCGCGCCGTCGGGCGGACCCGACGAGACGGACCGGGCGGCGACGGTGAATCGCCGTCCGGGTCGAGGTCACGCGATGCGGGAGGCTGTCCGGGCGCTGTCGGAGGGCGCGGACTGCGTGTCGGTCTCGGTCAGGGAGGACCCTGATGTCTCGGGGGTGAGGAATACTGCGATCAAGCTGATCACGCTGACACCGACGATCAATGCGGCTACGGGGTATCCGTTGCCTCCGGAGTTGGCGACCAAGGTGGATGCCGCGAGGGGCATCAGGCCTGCTCCGAGCAGCGCTCCGAGCTGGTAGGTCATGGAGACGCCGGTGTAGCGGAGATGGGTGGGGAACAGCTCGCTGAGCAGGACCGGAGCCACTGCGGTGATGCAGGTCATCACGAAGGTGATGTACAAGGTCAACGACACGATGAGCAGCGCACTGTTGAGTTGGTCGATGACCCAGAACAGCGGGAAGGACACCGCGGCGGTCAGGGCGGTCCCGACGAGCAGGATGGGTCGACGGCCGACTCGATCGGAGAACGACGAGATGACAGGGGTGAGGAGCGCTGACCCGATCGTGCCCAGCAGTACAGCGGTCAGCACGGTAGAGCGCTCGTGGCCCAGGCCTGTGGCGTAGGCAAGGATGTAGACGCCGAAGATGCCGGTCCCGGCTACTCCGCCGATCAGGATCAGCGTGCCGAGTACGAGGTTGCGAGGCTGGGTCCGGAAGAGTTCGAGTACCGGTACTCGGGTGGGTTCGGCGGTGGAGACCTGCTTCTCGAAGACCGGGCTTTCGACGACCTTGTGACGGACGAAGTAGCCGATGATCAGCAGACCGAAGCTCAGGAGGAACGGGATTCGCCATCCCCACGCCTGGAACTGTTCGGTGGTGAGCACGCCGGTGAGGGTGAGAACGGACAGCATGCCCAGGGCCGAACCCGCAGGGTTACCCATCACGGTGAGGCTGGTGGTCCGTCCGCGCTTGTTGTCCGCGGAATGCTCCGCTGTCATCAAGACGGCTCCGCCGAACTCGCCGCCGAGTGCGAATCCTTGCACCAACCGCAACGTCAGCAGCAGAAGTGGTGCGGCGGCGCCGATCTGTGCCTGTGTGGGCAGCAGACCGATGAGGCCGCTGGCCAGACCCATCACGATCATGGTGATCAGCAGGGCGGATTTGCGGCCCAAACGGTCGCCGTAGTGCCCGAAGATGATCGCGCCGAGCAGACGGGACAGGTAGCCGGCCGCAAGTGTGGCAAAGGCTGCGATGGTGCCGACGAGGGGATCGAGGTTGTTGAAGAAGACCTGGTTGAAGACCAGGGCGGCAACAGTCCCGTAGACGTAGAAGTCGAAGTACTCGATCGTCGTTCCCAGGAAGCCTGAGAGTGCGACCCGCCTGGACATGGCGGTGTTGTGGTCTGACATCCGATCTCCTTGAAAGGCGGCATTCGGCCCAGCCGAAAATGCTGATGGAGGGGTGGTGTGCGGCCGCATGGTTGGGGGAGTGCCGGTGTATCGGCCTGCGAGGCCCGCGGCCGCCGGGGCCCGATCCGCGGTGGAATTAGGTACCTAACACCACGCCGGTGATGTCTATCACATAGCTACCGATAGGGCAAGAAGCCGATCGAATTTCCCGCGTCCGCTTCGAGTTCTACTGCGCCCCTTGACTCCGGGTCGGCAATGTGGTTTCGTTCACATCAGCAGTTAGGTGCCTAACTCATGGACGTCCATGTAACAGGTGGAGTCCCGATCGCTTTCCCGGTGCATGCGGTGCAAGCGCCCCAACACCGGCCGAACCCGAGGCACCAGCCCAAGCCCGATCCAGGGCAGAAATGGAGGAAGTACACATGGCGGCGGTGACAGCCCTCGGCCACATCGGTGTCGACACGACCGACATCGACCTGTGGCGGCGTTGGGGCAACCTGATCGGCGCTGTGGTCGTCGACGACACCGGTGACTCGTTGGGCCTGCGGCTCGACACCGAAGCCGGCGCACGCATTCTGGTGCGCTCGTCCACCCAGGACTCGTTTGCATTCGCGGGATGGGAAGTCGAGAACGAAGCGGCATTGAAAGGTATCTGCAGCAGGTTGGAAGCTGCGGGTGCACAACCGAAGGACCGACCCGACCTGGCCGCCGAGCGTGGCGTGGTGGACCTGGTGACATTCGTTGATCCCGACGGATTCGTCGCCGAGTTGTACTGGGGCCGTATGAGCCGTGTTCGGAACCGATTCCTCTCTCCCCACGGCGTGGACTTCTCCATTGGAGATATGGGGATCGGACACCTCGTGCTCGGCGTGACCGACTTCCGCCGCACGATGGCCTTCTACACCGAGGTTCTGGGCATGGTCGTCACCGAGACCATGAACATCGGCGGCAACCGGGTCGCGATGGTGCGCTGCAATCCGCGACATCACAGCCTGGCGTTCGCGGAGGTGACGTCGGCGCGTCCACGCGTGCTGCACTTCGCAGTCGAAGTCGACCACCTCGATGCTCTGGGCGCCATCCGAGACCGGCTTCTCGACGAAGGATTTCCGATCTCTCGTGATCTCGGGCGCCACCCCGGCGACGGCGTGATCTCGTTCTACCAGCCCATGGGTGACGCCTTCGAGGTCGAAGTGGCATGGGGGACAACTCGAATCGACGAGCGAACGTGGCCGCAACGACGGCACGACCGCCCCTACTGGTCGTGGGGTCATCGACCGCTGACCGGCGCCGCCACGGCCTTGGGTTCGGATGTCGAGTAGACGTTCGCGCCGTCGACTCCATCTGACCATCACTGCACGAATATCCGCACACAACTATCGAAGGACAGCAATATGAGACTCGCTTCTGTCGCCATCGCGGGCACCGATCACGTCGTGGTCGCGGTTCCGGACCAGGACCGCGTGGTCACGCTCGCCGATCTGTACGCCAAGGCCGGCCTCGGTGATGCCCCCGCCACCGTCAAGACGCTGTTGAAGGCAGGCGCCGACGAATGGGCGAAGGTCCGGCAGGCCTACCAGGGGATCGCCGACGCGCCGTCGGTGAGCCTCGACGAGCTGACCTGGCTGCCGCCGGTCCCCGACACCGGCAAGATTCTCTGCGCCGCGATGAACAACTCGCTGCTCACCCGCGGTGCCCACGTCGAGGCCGCGGCTCCGATGTTCTTTCTCAAGCCGCCGAGCGCGATGGTCGGCCACGGTGACAACATCGAGATCATCCCCGACGACTACGGTTTCACCTTCCCTGAACTCGAAGTCGGCGTGATCATCGGGCGCAAAGCCAAGAACATCTCCGAGGACGAGGCCCTCGACCATGTCGCCGGCTACACGATCGTCAACGACATCACCTCGCAGGGTCTCAAGCGGGGCGACTCCATCGCCGTCGACGTAAGCCGGCAGCAGGCCGACTCCCCCGGCTACTCGGAGTACTTCGCATGGCGCCGGGTCAACGGCCCCGACGATCTGGCCGTGTACCTCACCTACCACACGCGTTCCAAGGGAACCGACACCTTCGGCCCGATGGGACCGTGGCTCACCACCGCCGACGAGATCAGCAACCCCGACGCGCTCGCGGTCCGCGGCTACGCGGACGGCGAGGTGTTCGCCGAGGACTCCACCTCCGCCTACAGCTTCACAGTCGCCAAGCTCATCTCCTGGGCCAGCCGCTACTTCACCCTCGAGCCGGGCGACATCATCCTCACCGGCACGGCCGCGAAGGGCAACGAGAAGTTCCCCCGCGGACACCACGAGATCGACATGAGCCGCATGACGCCGACCATCGACATCGAGATCGAGGGCCTGGGCACGCTCACGAACAAGGTCACCCACATCACCCGCGCGTGACCCCATACGGAAGGACAGGAGGCACACCGTGAAATTCGTGACCTACATTTCGCCCTCGACCGGTTCGACCGCCGTCGGAGTGGTGCAGGACGATCAGATCGTCGGTGACCCCGCGTCTGCAACCCTGCTCGAGCTGGTGCAAACCTCGGACCTCGTCATCGCCGGTGAGCGAATCCTCCAGGCGCACAACGAGACCATTCCGCTGACCGAGGCGCGAATGCAGGCCCCGATCGCGGCGCCTCCGTCCTTCCGTGACTGCATGACATTCGAAGGTCATGTCGTCAACTGCAACAAGTGGCTCGACCGACCCGTACCCGAGGTGTGGTACGAACAGCCCACCTTCTACTTCTCCAACCCTCAGGCGATCGTAGGACCCAACGACGAGGTCCCGATCGCTCCGGGATCCTCGATGTTCGACTTCGAACTCGAGATCGCAGCGGTGGTCGGTAGGACCGGCGCGAACCTGACACCCGAACAGGCGGAAGACCGCATCGCCGGCTACATGGTGCTGTGCGACTGGAGTGCACGTGACGTGCAGATGCACGAGATGACCGGATCCCTGGGACCGGTCAAGGGCAAGGACACCGTCACCAGCACCGGACCGTACCTGGTCACCCCCGACGAGCTGGCCGATCGGCGCCGCAATCTCGGATATGACCTCACCGCCCGCGTCAGCGTCAACGGAAGCGTTATCGGCGAAGGCAACTGGGCCGACACCTACTGGTCCTTCGCCGATGTGATCGCGTACGCCTCCCGAGGTACCCGTGTGGTTCCGGGCGACGTCATCGGCGGCGGCACCCTGCCCACCTGCTGTCTGTTCGAACACCTCGGCCTCGACACCACCTCGTCTCGCTGGCTCACTCCGGGCGACACCGTAGTCCTGGAGGTCGAACGCCTCGGCCGCATCGAGACCACCGTCGTCACCGGTCCGGAGGTCGTGCCGGTCCCACCGCGCGGATCGCGCCTCGCGGCCCGCTGATCCGCGTCGAAAACTACCCCACCAACCGAAACCCCTGGATGTCACTGTTCGCCTGCAACGCCGTCGACACACGCGAAGCCCGAACGAATGACACTCATTCACCCACGGATGCACGAGAAGGACACCTCCCATGGCTGATGCTGAAACCCCGGTGCTCATCGTCGGTGCCGGACCCGCCGGGTTGACCGCCGCCCTGGCGCTTGCGAAGTTCGGAATCGAGCACGTACTGGTCGAAAAGTACCCGGGAACCGCACACTCGCCGCGTGCCCACATCGTCAACCCCCGCACCGTCGAGATCATGCGACACCTGGGTGTCCAGGAAGAAATCGAGGCAGTGTCCTCACCCCACGAGCGCCTGCGACACCACGTCTGGTACACCACGCTGAACCAGCCCGAGATCGCCCGCAAGGAAGCATGGGGCACCTCCCCGCACCGCAAGGCCGACTACCTCGCGGCGAGCCCCTGCCCCTCGATCAACTGCCCCCAGACCCGGTTCGAACCGGTCCTGGTCGAGGCACTGCGTGATGCCGGCTCCGACGTGCAGTTCCAGCGTGAACTCCTCTCGATGGAGCGCGAGGGGGACCACTGGGTCAGTACGATCCTCAACCGCGAGGACGGCACGACATTGACGGTCCGCTCCCGCTACGTCATCGGTGCGGACGGTGCCCGCACCAAAGTGCTCGGCTTCGCCGGGCTCGACATCGAGGGACCCTCGGGGCTGTTCCACGCCGCGAACATCTGGTTCAAGGCCGACCTCAGCCGCTATCTGGCACACCGACCCGGCGTGCTCACCTGGAATATGCACCCCGGCCCGCAACCGCCGCTTGCGCTCGGCACGTTCATCTGCATGAACCCCTTCGACGAGTTCGTGCTCAACAGGTTCTACGACCCCGAGGTCGAGGATCTGTCCGAGATGACCGAAGAGCAGGCGATCGGTCACATTGAACGGGCCGTCGGCGAGCCCGTCGACGACATCGAGATCCTCGGCATCTCGGGGTGGAAGGTCAACGCGCAGGTCGCCCCCGAGTACGCCCGCGACGGCGTGTTCTGCATGGGTGACGCCGTGCACCGCCATCCCCCGACGAACGGCCTCGGCCTGAACATGTCGGTGGCCGACGCCTACAACCTGGCCTGGAAGCTTGCACTCGTCCTCCGCGATGAGGCCGGTGCCGAGCTGCTGGACACCTACAACAGTGAGCGCCAGCCCATCGGCGCGACGGGCGTCGACCGAGCCATCAAGAGCCTGCACCAGGCAACGGCGATCCAGGAAGCTGTCGGACTCCACGAAGGGCTTTCCGAGGAAGAGGGATGGGAAGCGCTGGCGTCCCTCGAGGATCCGGGTCCGCTGGGAGATGAACGGCGCGCGGCTTTGCGCGCTGCCCTCGACAAGAACGAGAACCGTTTCAACGCATTGGGTCTGGAAGTCGGATACCACTACGACGAGGGTGCCCTCGTGCACGACGAGACGCCCTACCCTCCGTTCGAGGGTGATCCCGTCCTGGACTTCCAGACCACCACCAGGCCCGGGGCGCGTGTGCCCCACGCGCGGCTGATCCGGAATGGGGAGCAGATCTCCACGCTCGACCTCGTCGACGGGTTGGAATTCGCCCTGCTGGTCGGTCTGGACGCCGAGCACTGGTTCGAAGCTGCCGAGAAGGTCTCGGCCGAACTCGGGGTGCAGGTCGTCGCCCATCGGATCGGCGGTGACATCCTCGACCCCTACTGGGAATGGAGCGACGCCCGCGAGGTCGGGCACGCCGGCGCGGTGCTGGTCCGTCCCGACCGGCATGTTACCTGGAGGAGCGTCGACCGTCCGACGGATGCAGCAGCCGAGCTCTCCCGCGTGATGAGGACTGTGCTGCACCTCTGACCGCGCTCGCTCCTCTCCACTCCCCGACACTTCACCGGAGACAGAAGACACATGGACACGACGTTCACACCGGAGACCACCGCTGCCGTCGCAGATGCCCGGCAGCACTCCATCGGAGACCTGCTGCACCGTACCGCCTTACGGTATCCGGACAAGCTCGCGGTCGTCGCCGGAGACCTGCGGGTGACCTACGCCGAATTCGACGCCGCGGCCAACCGGATGGCCCATGCGCTGACCGCCCGTGGCCTGACCAAGGGCGACCGGCTGGCACTGCTGAGTCACAACTGCTGGCAGTACGCTCTGACCGTCTTCGCCACCGCGAAGCTGGGCGTGGTCCTGGTGCCGGTGAACTTCATGCTCGGCCCGGACGAGATCGCCTACATCCTGCAACACGCCGATGCGCGTGGGATCCTCGTGGAGGACACGCTCGCCCCCACAGCAGGCAAGGCACTGGCCACCGCGCGCATCGACGGTGTGCGGGGATGGATCTCGACCTCAGGGGCAGCACCCGACGCCGGGTGGGAGGACGTCGACGACTGGTGGCGTTCCGGTCACGACTCGGCACCGAACGTCCTGGTCGCCGACGACGATCCGGTCCGCCTGATGTACACCTCGGGCACCGAATCGCGCCCCAAGGGCGTGATGCTGTCCAGTCGTTCTTTGATAGCCCAGTACACCTCCTGCGCGATCGACGGTGGAATGAGCGTGGACGATGTCGAGGTGCATGCGCTGCCGATGTTCCATTGCGCGCAGCTGGATTGCTTCTTCTCCGTCGATGTCTACCTCGGCGCAACCAGCATCATCCTGCCGGCCCCGGACCCCGCGGTGCTGCTCGAGACCATCGCCCGGGAGAACGTGACCAAACTGTTCTGCCCGCCGACGTGTGGATCTCGTTGCTGCGCCATCCTTCGTTCGACAGCACGGACCTGTCGAGTCTGCGCAAGGGCTACTACGGTGCGTCGCCCATGCCGGTGGAGATCCTCCGGGAGTTGCAGCAACGCCTGCCGCAGGTGCAGCTGTGGAACTTCTACGGCCAGACCGAGATGGCACCTCTGGCAACGATATTGCGCCCACATGAACAAGTCGAACGAGCCGGGTCGGCGGGCCGTGCCGCCCTGAACGTCGAGACCCGGTTGGTCGACGACGACGGAAACCCCGTGCCGGTCGGCGAGATCGGCGAGATCGTGCACCGAAGCCCGCAGGCCGCACTCGGCTACTACAACGACGAGGAGAAAACCGCCGAGGCGTTCCGTGACGGCTGGTTCCACTCCGGCGATCTCGGCATCATGACCGAAGGCGGCTACCTGTCGGTCGTGGACCGCAAGAAGGACATGATCAAGACCGGCGGAGAGAACGTCGCCAGCCGTGAGGTCGAGGAAGCGATCTACGAACACGACGATGTCGCCGAGGTCGCGGTTTTCGGCATCAGCCATCCGTACTGGGTTGAGGCCGTCACCGCAGTCGTCGTCCCCAAACCTGGAGCGGCAGTGACCTCTGAGCAGATCAAGGACCACACCCGTGGCCGGCTCGCCGGCTACAAACAGCCGAAATATGTTGTCGTCAGCGACGCGCTGCCGAAGAACCCGAGTGGCAAGGTACTCAAGCGTGAACTGCGTGATCTGTACGGCGGCCTCGCATCGAACATCGGCTCGGCAGAGAATGATTCGGGCCAGTAGTTGAGCCGAGCACCCGTGGATCCCTCGACCGACGACCCGCAGAATCGCAGTCGAGGGGCCTTCCGGCTAACCGTCGATCCGGTCTTCGGGCCGTTCTTCTGGGGCAAACTGCTCTCGTCGTGCGGCACGTGGACCTTCGTGGTGGTCGCCGCGATCCTGACATTCGATCTGAGCGGTTCGGCCTGGGCCGTGGGCATGGTGACGGTGGCCCACTCCGCCCCGCAACTGCTCTTCGCGCCGTTCAGCGGGCAGTTGGCCGACCGTGGCAAGGCCGCCACCCAGATCGTGGCGGGTTCGTTGTTGACCGGGGTCGGCGCGGGTGGCCTGGCGTTGTGGCTCTGGCTGTCCGGGGGGAGTGGACGGACTGTCAGGTCTCACTCCGGTGATGCTGTCCTCCGTCGTCGTCGGACTGGGCTTCGCGATCGGCGGCCCTGCGATGCAATCGATCGTGCCCGCAATGATCAGACCGGGGGAAATGACCGCGGCAATGTCGCTGAACACGGTCCCCATCACGGTAGGCAGGGCCGGTGGGCCTGCCATGGGTGCCGCCGTGGCACTCTCACCGGGTGCTGCTCGTGCTTCTGCTCGGGATCGCGGCGGTTGGAGTCGGCGTAGACCCAGCCGTCACTTTGGCGCCGGCATTGGCGGAGCAACTCGGCGCCGAAGCGGCTCTGGCCGGATGGATGGCGTCCTGCTTCGGTATCGGTGCCGGCGTCGGCTTCTTGCTGTTCGGTCCGCTGCACCGCGCCGTGGGGATCGAGTGTCTGGGCAGTGGCGGATTGCTGCTGATCGCAGGTGGTCTCGTGCTCGCGGGAGGAACGGACAACGCCCCTCTCACGTTGATCGCATTCGGTGTGTCCGGTATCGGGATGACCCTGGCGTTCACCAGCATTACTACGCAGATCCAGAACAGATCACCCGACGAGCTTCGGGGCCGATCATGGCCCTGTGGTTCGTCGGCTTCGTCGGAGCCCGTCCGTTCGCAGCAGGACTGAGCGGGTGGATCACCGACACGATCGGAGTGACAGCAGCACTTGTCGGAGTCGCGCTGCCGGTGGTGGTAGTCGCCTATCTGTGCCGTCCCAGCTATCTGGCATCGTCGTGAATGACCACCGCAGCACAGACGTGTCCGGCCTTCCGGCGGATGCCGCCCATCTGGTGAGAGGACATCGGTGGTCTCGACGGCGGCCGTCGATCTGGGCCTGTGCGGCTCCGTGGCAACGGTCGGCCACCATGGCTCTGACTACACCACCATTTTCTGACCGTAGCGTGCGGCGAGGATGGTGACGGGGTGTGCACGATGCAGGGACAACGGGACGAGATGATGGGGGCATCAACGGTGACGCAGGAGTTGGACATTGTCCCGACGGAGGGTTGTCCGCGGGAGCCGGACGGGGCGAAAGCCACATCACGTGTCGGGTCTCGTACACTCAGGCCCATGCAGCTCGAGGGTCGACGGTGGCAAGAGGCCTCCCTTCGGTTGCTGGGGCGCCCGACGACCCAGGTCGACTACACCGCCGCCGCGATCGTATGGCATATCGGCCGCCTCGCCCGTCTGAACGAAAAGCGCATGGAATACGAGGTCCACCGACCTCTGGGGTGGACGTGGGGAGCGTTTCGGATCATGTCCCAGCTCTACGTGCTCGGACCCAGGAACCCTCCCAATTGGCAGACAGTCTACAGTTGACCCGTCCCACAATCACTGGGGGAGTCGACCGCCTCGAGCGCGATGGATATGTGACGCGTACGGTCCAGCCCAAGAATCGAAGCCGACTCACGATCGACCTCACGGAGGCCGGTAAAGAAGCTGTCGAGGAGGCAGCCGGGTTACAACATCAGGTCGAGCTTGATCTGGTCTCAGGTTTGTCCGAGGAAGATCAATCCCAGCTGTCCGAACTGCTCACGAAGTTGTTCAATACCCTCCAGCAGTGAACAGCCTATTCGGAAGTCGGCGCGTTTTCACTGCAGGTCGAGGCCGACCTGCGTGCCTTGCTCGACCGGATCTCAGGTCCGGAACACGCGCACTGACGAAATGAGCCAGCTCAGGTGTCTGCGCTCGTCCGGAAATGGATCAGGCCGACTGGGTGGACATGTCCAAGTGCTGGTGTGGCCGCGCAGTATTGAAAGCGTGCAGGGTGCGCCGATGGCCGGGCGGTGCCGTCTGCTGCGGCGTCGGTCAGGCCGGCAGCGAATGGGTCTCGGATTTGTGTCTGTAGACGAGAAGGGCATCCGTGTGGACTGGATGTGTCGCTCCAGGGTGTCGGCAGCCTCGTTGCTTCGACGAACTTGATGTCGCAGACGCCGAAGGCCTCTGGCCTTGGGTGAAGACGCTGCTGCACTCGGT